>NZ_CAXAOW010000001.1:0-849937 GCF_963970805.1 Pseudomonas sp. EA_35y_Pfl2_R5
GCAAGATGCTCGGCCTTCGCTTGGCAGTGTGGGCAGCTCTGTAGCGAGGGCAAGCTATCAAGAATCTCTGTTGCCGGTGGTTCCTGCAGCGCCTGGTGAAGCGCGGATTTCTGTTTGGCACTGAGCTGGCTCACCTGGGCCAACCAGCGCTGAAAGGCTTGAGTATCCATGGTGGGCTGACCTCACAAGCGGATGTCTGCCTTAAAGCTTAGTCCTTGCAACACGGTCTTGGGACATAGCCTTTTTTATGGCGCATCCATTTGCAGGAGCCTGTTAAGGCTTGCCCGCTAACAATCGGCCCAGGCCAGCCAGCAAACGCGCCAGCGCGCCCTGATTGGTCTGCATCACCGCCAATCCAGCATTACGCATGACCTGAGCAGCCTCAGGCTCACGCCACAGCTGCGCAACACGCAGAGCCAGACCGTCGGCATCCACCACCTCGCTCAAAGCACCGGCAGCGCGCAACTGCGTAGCAATCTCCATAAAGTTAAACAGGTGCGGCCCGCTCAGCACTGGCTTGCCCAGCGCCGCAGGCTCCAGCAGGTTATGCCCGCCATTGGCCACCAGGCTGCCGCCGACAAAGGCGATATCGGCCAGGGCATAGAGAAACAGCAGCTCGCCCATGGTGTCGCCGAGCAGCACCTGATCAGCCGCTAGCAGCGCTTCGCCAGTGGAGCGGCGCCGCGTGTTGAAGCCTTGCCGCTGGCACAACTCGAACACCGCATTGAAACGCTCGGGATGGCGCGGTACCAGCATCAACAGCGCATCAGGCTTCTGCTTGAGCAGCTCACGGTGAGCAGCGAGGACGATTTCATCCTCGCCGGCATGGGTGCTCGCGGCGATCCACACCGGGCGCTGCGTAGCCTGCCATTGCTCACGCAAGGCTGCGGCGCGGGTCAGCAATGCCGGATCAATCGTCAGATCAAATTTGATCGAACCGGTCACCTCAACACACTCAGGCCGCGCACCCAGACTGCGAAAGCGCTCGGCTTCCAGCGCCGTCTGCACGGCCAACAAATCCAACTCGGCGAGCATCGGCGCGGTAAGGTTGGCAAAGCGCGCATAGCCACGCGCCGAGCGCTCGGAGAGCCGCCCGTTGGCCAGCGCCACGGGAATACCGCGCTTGGCGCACTGATGGATATGGTTTGGCCACAGCTCGGTTTCCATAATCACCGCCAGCCGTGGCTGCACCTGATCGAGAAAGCGCGCGGCGGCCCAGGGCAGGTCATAGGGCAGGTAGCAATGCTGAACCCGTCCGGCGTACTCGCTGCCGCCGAACATGGCCTGGATACGCTCCGAACCGGTCGGCGTCATGCACGTGATAGTGATCGGCAACTGCGGGTAACGCGCCAGCAGCTCACGCACCAACGGCGCGGCGGCGATGCTCTCGCCCACCGACACCGCATGTAGCCAGATGCCGCCCGGTTTGAGCACAGGCAGCCCGAGGGCAAAGCGCTCGCCGATGCGTTTGGCATAGGCCGGCGCCTGCCAGGCACGCCAGGCTAGACGCCCGGCCACCAACGGCAGGCCGAGATGAAACAACAGGGTATAGAGGCTTCTATTCATGGCGCGCAGCTTATGCACTTTGGCCAGTACCGTCGAGTCAGGCGCAGGCCTGCTAGCCGATGGCCTGCAGGTGCTGAGCAAAACACTCAGCCAACCACAAGGCAGCCGGCCCCAGCGCCTCATCACGGCGGCAGACCAACTCGACCACCAATGGCGGCGGCGTCCAGTCGCTGCTCAGCTCAACCAGCTGGCTCTGGTAAGTCGGATACTGCACCACATGGCGCGGCAGCCAGGCCCAGCCGAGGTTGCGCATCAACAGCTCGGCCATCGCATAAAAGCTATCGGCCCGCCAGACCGACGGGCTGAGCTGCTCACCGCCGGGGTAATGACTGTCCTGCGGCGCCATCAGCAGCTGCCGATGCCGCGCCAGCTCTCGCCGATCAACATGCCCAGCCCCCGCCAACGCATGCCCAGCGCCACAGACCGTGACCATCTCGATAGTGCCCAGGCGCTGGCGCTCCAGGGCGTCAGGCATCTGTTCATGGTGGAACAACAGACCGAGGTCGGCGCGGTGCTCCAGCAGCTTGCGCGCCACATCGCCCTGCGCGCCGCTGGCCAGCTGCACCTCCAGCAACGGGAATTGCTGGGCCAGCGCCTCCAGGCTGTCGAGCACCGGCTGATAGGGCATGGCTTCATCCTGAGCCAGGCGCAGGCGTACCTCTTCACCACGCACGAGGCCAAGCGCACGCCCTTCAAGGCGCTGACATTGGCGCAGCACCTCGCGCGCCTCCTCCAGCAAGGCTACGCCTTCATCAGTCAGTCGCGGCTGACGGCCGCTGCTGCGCTCGAACAGGCGCACGCCGAGGTCGGCCTCCAGCAAGGCAATCGCATTGCTCACCGCCGATTGCGCGCGCTGCATCTGCCGGCCCACGGCGGAGAACGACTGGCCATCGGCGACACTGACAAACAGGCGAATCTGCTCCAGGCTCCACTGCATGACCCATCTCCAATTCAGATAGGTAATCACTTTATCCCATCCTTCAGATCACTAGAATGGCCGCCAGATCACTATGGAGGCCACATCATGGGCGGCTATCTCTACCTCGCAATTGCCATCACCGCTGAAGTCATCGCCACCACCTCGATGAAAGCGCTGGACGGCTTTAACAAACCCTTGCCTCTGTTGCTGGTAGTGGTCGGTTACGCCATCTCGTTCTGGATGCTCAGCCTGGTGGTGAAGACCATCCCGGTCGGCGTCGCTTACGCGGTATGGGCGGGCCTGGGCATCGTGCTGGTGAGCATCGCGGCGGTGTTTCTCTACCAGCAGCGGCTGGACCTGCCGGCCATGCTCGGCATGGGTTTGATCGTCGCCGGCGTCGTAGTGATCCAATTGTTCTCGCAGAGTGTCGGCCACTGAGAACCTGCCCAACGCCTGCTGCGCTTCGGCCCTACGGCGTTTAAAACAGGCCGGGACGCGGCGTCTCGGAATACTCATTTACGCCAGTAAACTCCGCTTGATTCGCTGCGCTCCCCCTTTGGGCCAGCCAACGGCTGTTACTTCGTTTCACTGCGCTTCTCGCCTTTTTTTGCCTTGCATGGCTCTAGCTCGCGAGACGTTGAGCGGGTTCCGAGGTAAGGCGCTAGCGCGAGCGGGTTATACTGCGCGCCTGTTTTCCCGGTGAGACACCTGCATGTCCCAGGCATTGAGCACTGATATTTTGATCGTGGGCGGCGGCATTGCTGGCCTTTGGCTGAATGCGCGCCTGCGCCGCCAGGGGTTCGCCACCCTGCTGGTGGAAAACGCCCGCCTCGGTGGCGGCCAGAGTGTGAAATCCCAGGGCATTATTCACGGCGGTGCTAAATACGCCCTGCATGGCGCGCTAAGCGGGGCCTCCGAAGCCATCGCCGATATGCCACGGCGCTGGCGCGAAGCCCTGGCTGGCAATGGCGAACTGGACCTGTCCGGCGTGCGCCTGCTCTCTGACGCGCACTACCTGTGGTCGCCCGGCAGCCTGGCCGGCAATATCACCAGTTTCTTCGCCAGCAAGGCGGTGCGCGGACGGGTCGATCAGGTCAAGGGCGAGCAACTGCCACCCGCCCTGCAACACCCGAAATTCAAGGGCAAGGTCTACCGCCTGGCCGAACTGGTGCTGGATGTGCCCAGCCTGATCAGCCGCCTCAGCGAACTGGCCGGCGATGGTTTGCTGGCAGCCGAGCGCATAGAACCGCTGCGGGAAAACGGCGTGCTGGCTGGCCTGATCATCGATGGCCGTGAGATTCGCGCACAACGCATCATTCTTAGCGCAGGGCGTGGCAATGCCGAGCTGCTCAGCGCCCTCGACCTCAGCCAGCCGGCACAGCAACTGCGCCCGCTACATATGGTCTTGGTCAAAGGTCCAACGTTGAAACCGCTTTACGCCCACTGCCTGGGCGGCGGACCGAAGCCGCGCGTAACCATCACCACCCACCCGGCGGCCGACGGCCAATGGGTCTGGTACTTAGGGGGGGATTTAGCCGAAGCCGATGGTGTGGCCCGCGATCAAGCGGCGCAGCTCCAGGCGGCCAAAAAAGAGCTGAGTGAGCTGCTGCCCTGGATCGATCTGTCCGCCGCGCAATGGGCTACGCTGCGGGTGGAGCGCGCCGAGCCGGCGCAATCCGGCCTGGTGCGCCCGGACAACGCCTTCCTGCATGAGCAGGACAAACTGCTGGTCGGCTGGCCGACTAAACTGGCGTTAGCCCCTGACTTTGCCGACCGCGTGCTGGCGGCGCTCAGCCGGGACGGCATTCAGCCGACGCAGCATACGCCACTGCCCGCGCTGCCGCGCCCGAGCGTCGCCCCACCCGCCTGGGAGGAACTGTTCTGATGCATCCACTGCACAGCCTGCACAACCTGCATCGCCCACTGGGCGCCACCGAGTTACTGGTTTCGCCGCTGGGCCTGGGCACGGTCAAGCTGGGCCGCGATCAGGGGGTGAAATACCCCAACGGCTTCTCCATCCCCGGTGACGCCGCCGCCCGCGAGCTGCTGGCCCAGGCCCATGATCTGGGCATCAACCTGATCGACACCGCGCCGGCCTATGGCACCAGCGAAACCCGCCTCGGCCCGTTATTGCGTGGCCAGCGCCAGCAGTGGGTGATTGTCAGCAAGGTCGGCGAAGAATTCGAGAACGGCAAATCGCACTTTGACTTCAGCCCGGCGCACACGCGTTTCTCGGTGGAGCGCAGCCTCAAACGCCTGGAAACCGACTTTATCGACCTGGTACTGGTGCATTCCGACGGCAACGATGTGGCGATTCTGCGTGACAGTGGCGTGTACGAAACCCTGGCTGAGCTCAAACGCGAGGGCAAGATTCGCGGCTTCGGCCTCTCCGGAAAAACCGTTGAAGGCGGCCTGCTGGCGCTGGAAACCGGCGACTGCGCGATGCTTACCTACAACCTTAACGAGCAAAGTGAGCAGGCCGTGCTCGACTACGCCGAGCTGCACGGCAAAGGCATCTTGATCAAAAAGGCCCTGGCCAGCGGTCACGCCTGCCTGCCTGGTGCAGACCCAGTACGCGCGAGTTTCGAGCTGATTTTCAGCCACCCGGCAGCCTGCAGCGCGATTATCGGCACCATCAACCCGCAGCATTTGGCCCATAACGTCGCCACCGCTGGCGCTGTAATTCAGGATATTGCCTAAGCGTTCACGCCCGCCCATCTGTGCCAAGCTCTCAGGCCGTATCCATGCCCGCGAGGAGTTGCCATGCCGCGCACCCTGATCCGCAAAGACCCCAGCAACTTCAAGACCCTGCAGCTGTTTGTCGAAGCCAGCCCCGAAGGCCTGAGCTATCAGGGCCTGGGCATGCCGCTGAACTTCGCGCAGGTGCTGGAAAAGCGCAAACCGGTAACCGTGGCCGACACGCAGTGTTTTGCCGTGGAGCTGGCCAACCTGGGCGTTTCGGTGCGCCTGACCCTCTGCTGGCAAGGCCGCGAATACTGGGTGCTGGTGCGCCAGCGCCGTGCGGATCGCGGTGATGTGGTGCTCAAGCTGATCTCTGGTTACGTGCCGGCCCATGAACTCAACCTGCCGCTGCTTACTGCAATTCAGGAAGTGGCCGAAGAATGCCTGCTGGAAACCCCGGAAGGCTGGCTAAGCGGACGCTTTGGCGACACCTGGCTACCCACGCCCTATCAGAGCAGCCTGCGCTACCGGGAAACCGCGCACTTCAGCCTCAGCTCGCTGTCCGGCGCGGCGCGACCGGTGCAGTGTGGCAACCTCAAGCTGCTCGAACGCCCGCGCGCCTACGTGCACCTGCCAACCGCCTCATTGCAGCTGGTGTATGACCTGCGCCTGGATTTGCCCAAGGAAGCGCGTCAACTCAGCCTATTGCATGTCGACGAACACTTGGAAGACGGCCAACTGATCGCCCGCCTAAACCGCGCCCGCCCCGATCTGTTTCTGATTCCACTGAACCAGGGCCGGCCAACCGCCGAGCTGCTAACCCTAAAGCAAGGTCAACTGCTAGCTGCTAGCACCCGCGGCCTGTGGCTGGCGGAAAGCTTCGCGCCCCAGGACGGCTGGCTGGTACGCGATGAACGTATTCGCTGGAAGGATTGGCTGGCGCACACGCAAAAAAGCCCCGCCTAGGCAGGGCAAAAAGGGATTTTTCAAGCAGTCCCGAATGACATCCCGGACTACCAGGGCAGAAACCGCAAAACACTGCCCCCCTCGCTGGGGAAAGGGTGCAGTTAGCCGAGCAGGCTGGTTACTTCAACTCACTGGAACTCTTGCCCAGCAGGCGCCTGGCGACGATCAACAACTGGATCTGCTGGGTGCCTTCGAAGATGTCGAGAATCTTCGAGTCGCGCGCCCACTTCTCCAGCAACTCATCCTCGCCATAACCCAAGGCGCCGGCCAGTTCAACGCACTTGAGCGTCACCTCGTTGGCCACCCGCCCGGCCTTGGCCTTGGCGATGGAGGCTTCCTTGGAGTTGGGCTGCTTGTTGTCGGCCATCCAGGCAGCCTTCAGGGTTAACAGTCGCGCGGCCTCCCATTCGGCCTCCAGGCGATAAAGGGTCGCCTCGGCATGGCTGACGCTGAGCAGCGGCGTGCGGTAATCCAACTTGCAGACCTTTTTCAGCAGCTCGCGGGTGCGGTCCAGCGAGGCCTTGGCCACGCCCACCGCCATCCCGGCAACCAACGGGCGGGTGTTGTCGAAGGTTTCCATCACCCCGGCAAAGCCCTTCTGCACATCGATTTCCGGGTTGCCGAGCAGGTTGGCCGCCGGCACGCGGCAATCGCTGAAGCTGATCGAGGCCGTATCCGAAGCCTTGATCCCGAGTTTCTTCTCTAGACGCGTCACACTCATGCCCGGCGTGCCGTGTTCAACCACAAAGGACTTGATCGCCGCCCGGCCGAGGCTCTTGTCCAGGGTGGCCCAGACCACTACGGCATCCGCGCGCTCTCCGGAAGTGACGAAGATCTTCTCGCCGTTGAGCACGTAGTGATCGCCATCCTTGATCGCCGTGGTGCGAATCGCCGCCGAGTCCGAGCCGCAACCCGGCTCGGTAATCGCCATGGCCGCCCAGGTGCCGCCGAAGCGCGCCAGTTGCTCATCATTGGCCACTGCGGCAATCGCCGCATTACCCAGGCCCTGACGCGGCATGGCCAGCAGCAAACCGACATCACCCCAGCACAGCTCCATCACCCCGAGCAGGGCGGATAGATTGCCGCCATTCTTGATGCCGTCCTGCTGCTCACGGGCTGCGCCACGTTTGCTCGCCGAGGTGGCACCGATGGCGTCCGGCGACCCGGCGTTCATCCCATCGAGCAGCGCTGCGAGCAGGTCCAACTCCTTGGGATAGGCGTGCTCGGCCTTGTCATATTTACGTGAAATCGGCCGGAAATAATTCTCCGCCACTTGATGAGCCTGATTAACCAGGCCACGGAATTTCTTTGGGGTTTCCAAGTTCATGGTGATGTGCCCTTAGAGCTGGAGACCGCCGGCCATAATCGCCAGCGCACGCAAATCGCGGTACCAGCGCTCGGCTGGATGTTCTTTAGTAAAACCGTGGCCGCCGAGCAACTGCACGGCATCGGTGCCGATCTTCATGGCCTTTTCGCTGCACAGCAGGCGCGCCAGGTAGGCTTCACGCTGAAACGGCAAACCCTGCTCGGCCCGCGCACAGGCACGCCAGACCATCAGGCGCATGGCATCAATTTCTACGGCCATATCGGCGACCATAAAGGCCACGCCCTGGCGATGGCTGATCGGC
The DNA here is from genome assembly GCF_963970805.1 of Pseudomonas sp. EA_35y_Pfl2_R5. Lineage (NCBI taxonomy): Bacteria > Pseudomonadati > Pseudomonadota > Gammaproteobacteria > Pseudomonadales > Pseudomonadaceae > Pseudomonas > Pseudomonas sp. EA_35y_Pfl2_R5. Next base: position 7,762 of record NZ_CAXAOW010000001.1, read on the forward strand.
TCACCAAAGGCCACGCGCTCGTTGCAATACGGCACCACATAATCCAGCACCGCCTGCGTCGTGCCCACAGCCAGGGCACACCAGGCCAGCCCGGCATAATCGAGAAAACACTGGTAGTTGAACGACTCAGCAGCCAATCGCGCCTCAACCGGCACTTTGACTCCATTGAGCCGTACCCGCGCTGTGCTGCCGGCCTTCAGGCCCATGGCCGGTTGCGGGCTGCGTTGTAGACCTTTGGCGCCGACTTCGACGATAAACAGCGCAGGGCCGTCCGCCGCCTGCGCCGCGACAATCAGGTGGCTGGCGTCCAACCCCCGCAACACCAGGCTCTTCTCACCGCTGAGCACATAGTGTTTGCCGCGTTTACGCGCACGGGTCGCCAGCTTGTGCGGGTCGAACAGCGGTGTCGGTTCATTCACCGCGATGGCCATCACGGGCGCGGGTTCCTCAGCGACAAAGGCCGGTAGCCAACGCGCCTGCTGCACGGCATTGCCCCAGCGGCGGATGCAGTTGGCCGCCGACAAGGGCACCAGCAAAGCGGCGGCCAGGGATAAATCGCCTTTACCCAGCGCCTCGGCAATCAGCGCATTACTCAGGGTGGTGCGTTCACCGGCCATGCCGCCCTGGGCCTCGCTCACGGCGTAATGAGTCAGCCCCAGCTCGTGCGCCTGGTTGAGTAAAGCCGCCGGCAGCGCCGCCTGTTCATCGGCATCGTGGGCGAGCGGGCGCAGCACTTCACTGGCAAAGGCTTCCAGCATCTCCACCAGCATCTGTTGCTCATCAGACAGGGACAGGTCGAACAGCGCATCCGGGTCAGCCGGGCGCGGCAATTTGCCCGCGCGCTGCGCCGCCGCGCGAAAGCTTGCACGGCTGCCGGTGTAGATCAGTTTTTCGAAAGGTTTGCGCAGCTTTAAGCGGTCCGGCCAGTCAGCCTGGGCGGCCCGGTTGAGCATTGCCAGGGCACGGCCCTGTATGTCGGAACTCATGGCATCTCACTCCATACGGGGGATGCCACGGATCATGCGCGCGGTCAGGGCAAGCGCCTATGACCGCACCGACGCGCTTGACTGGCAAAGCAGCCAGTCAGTGTGGAGGGTTACTTGCTGCGGATCTTCTCGACGATGGCGGTGGTGGAACTGTTTTCCACCAGCCCCAGCACCCGCACTTCGCCGCCATAAGCGCTGACGATATCGGCGCCAACCACCTGCTCAATGCCGTAGTCGCCGCCCTTGACTAGCACATCCGGCTTGACCGCACGCAGCAGATTTTCTGGGGTGTCTTCGCTAAAGCTCACCACCCAATCCACCGCGCCCAGACCGGCCAATACGGCCATACGCCGATCCACCGCGTTGATCGGCCGACCAGGGCCTTTCAGACGACTGACCGAAGCATCGTCATTTACCGCCAGCACCAGCCGATCGCCCTGAGCGCGTGCCTGTTCGAGATACGTCACATGGCCGGCATGCAGAATATCGAAGCAGCCATTGGTGAAGACAATCTTCTCGCCATGGGCGCGGGCATCCTCGATAGCCAGCAACAACTGATCGAGGCTCAGTACGCCACGCTCGGAACCGGCTTCACGCTGAATTGCGCGGCGCAGTTCAGGCGCACTGATCGCCGCAGTACCGAGTTTGCCAACCACAATACCCGCGGCCAGGTTGGCCAGGGCCACGGCCTGCGGCAGTTCTTCGCCCGCAGCCAGGCTGGCGGCCAAGGTGGAAATCACCGTATCGCCAGCGCCGGTCACATCGAACACTTCACGCGCGCGCGCCGGCAGGTGCAGCGCTGGATGTTCGGGGCGCAGCAGGGTCATGCCGTGCTCGCCACGGGTCACCAGTAGCGCGCCCAGCTCCAGCTCGGCCATTAGCGCCGCGCCCTTGGCCACCAGCTCGGCCTCATCGTGGCAAGAACCTACGATGGTTTCGAACTCGTGCAAGTTGGGGGTAATCAGACTGGCGCCACGGTAGATGGAAAAATCCTTACCCTTTGGGTCGGCCAGAACCGCAATACCTTTGCTACGCGCCAGCTGCACCAGCGCCTGATGGTTCTGCAGCGCGCCTTTGCCGTAGTCGGAGAGGATAAGCACCTTGATGCCCTCAAGCTGCGATTCGACGCTAGCCGCCAGAGCGGCACTGTCAGTGCGGAACGGCTCTTCAAAGTCCATGCGCAGCAGCTGTTGATGACGACTCATCACCCGCAGCTTGACGATGGTGGGTTGATCTTTGATCGTCTGAAAAAAGGTCTTTACGCCAACCGCCCGCAAGCTGTTGCGCAGGCTTTCAGCGGCTTCATCCTCACCGGTCACGCCGAGTAACGTAGCTGGCGCGCCAAGAGCGGCGATGTTTAGCGCGACGTTAGCCGCACCGCCCGGACGATCCTCAATCTGCTCGACCTTGACCACCGGCACCGGCGCCTCCGGAGAAATCCGCGAGGTGCCGCCATGCCAATAACGGTCAAGCATAACGTCGCCCACTACCAGAACGGCGGCTTGGTCAAAACTGGGCATGGACAACTTCATGTGAACTCCGAAGCCTAACGTGGCGGACGCGTAGTTTATCAGGCGACATCCAATGGCGCGCTGTCATCAAGTCCCATGGCATGCAAGCGCGCATAGAAACCATTAAGCGCGAGCAACTCACGGTGCGTGCCGCGCTCGACGATACGTCCCTGCTCCATAACCAGAATCATGTCGGCCTTCTCAATGGTCGACAGCCGGTGCGCGATGACCAACGTGGTCCGTCCGCTCATGACACGGTCCAAGGCCGCTTGGATATGCCGCTCGGACTCGGTATCAAGGGCCGACGTTGCCTCGTCCAGAACCAAGATCGGTGCGTCCTTGAGCAATGCCCGGGCAATTGCCAAGCGCTGACGCTGGCCTCCCGACAACAGCACGCCATTTTCACCGACCTCGGTATCCAGCCCACGTGGCAGCTTATCGACGAACTCCTTGGCATAAGCCGCCTCAACCGCTTGCTCGATAGCCTCCCGGGGTGCCTCGGCGAGATCACCATAGGCAACGTTGCTGGCCACGCTATCATTGAACAACGTGACCTGCTGGGTCACCAACGCAATATGTCGGCGCAGGTTACTCAGCTTGTAGCGCTCGACGTCCACACCATCAAGTAGAATTTGTCCCTGCTCATGGTGGTAGAAGCGCGGAATCAAGCCTGCCAACGTGGATTTGCCGCTGCCGGAACGGCCCACCAAGGCAATCATTTGACCAGGCTCGGCGCTAAAGGAAATGTTATCCAGCACCGGTTTTTCGGTCCCAGGATAAGTGAAGCTCAACTCTCGCACTTCAAGGCGCCCGCTGACGCGCTCGCTTTCCAAGGTACCGTGATCGACCTCAGGGACCTCATCCAACTGCTCAAAAATACTATCAGCGGCAGCCAAGCCTTTTTGCACAGTGGCACTGACTTCGGAAAGTTGGCGGATAGGCTTTGGCAGCAACCCAGCCGCAGTGATATAGGCCACCAATTCGCCAACCGAGGCATCACCGCGCAGATAGAGCACCAAGTACATCAACACGGCCATGGCGCTAAAAATCACCAACTGCAACATAGGCGTATAAACCGCCTGGGTGCGGGTCATTTTTAGCGACTTGTTCATATTGTCTGCGCTAGCGCGATGAAAGCGCTGCTGTTCATAGGTTTCACCGCCAAAGCTGCGCACCACCCTGTAGCCCTGGATGGTCTCGGAGGCAACATGGGTCACGTCGCCCATAGCCACTTGGATTTTCTTGCTTTGCTTGCGGAATTTACGGCTAGCCGACCCCACCATCAGCGCGATGATCGGCAGGATGCTGAGCAGCACCAGGGTTAGCTTCCAGTTCAAATACAGCAGGTAGCCAAACAGGAAAACCACTGTTAACCCTTCACGGATGACCACCTTAATCGCATCGGTGGCGGCCCCCGTAACCATGGTCACGTTGTAAGTGATGCGGGAAATCAAATGCCCGGAGTTGTGGTTGTCGAAATAGCGATTCGGCAGAGTCAACAAATTATCGAACAAGGCACAGCGCAGATCGTGAACGACGCCACGTGCTACTTTGGCCAGATAGTAATTGCCGAGGAAAGAGCCTATGCCCTGGTAAAGTGCTATGAGTACAATCAGCAACGGTACGCCATAGATCATTGGCACACCCAGCAGGGTCGCATGTTCGGGATGTTGCAAACCATCTAGAAAAAGCTTGAGCATATGCGCAAGCATTGGCTGGCTCGAAGCAAAAAGCAGAAAGCCCACGATACTGACAGCGAATGCAACCCAATAGGGCGCAACGTATTTCAGCAATCGGAAGTAAACTTTTAAACTGGATTGCTGTGCGGAGTTAGCCATGCGGCGGGCCTCGTACGACTGGCTAGAGAGACAAGATGCGGATTGTAACAGCGAACGAATTGCAAGATTGGCTGAGTGCCGGTGAGGTGCTGGAAAAAGACACGAAGGGCCCTAAGGTGTTGCGCTTACCTCAGGGAGAAATACTGAAGATATTCCGCAGCCGCCGCGCGCCACTGTTGGTCCGCTGGCGCCCAGACGCCTTGCGCTTCGCTGAACATGCTCAACGTCTGCAGGCCCTCGGCATTGCCACTCCCCTGATCAAAGAGTGCTATTGGATCGACCATAAGCAGGGCGTAAGTGCGTGCATGTATGCGCCCCTCCAAGGCACATCGCTCGATCGACTGTTCAAGGACTCTCGCGTGGAGTTCGAGACCGTTCTGCCGCGCCTGGCCAGCTACATCCACCACCTGCACCAGCAAGGCATCTACTTTCGCTCTCTGCATTTAGGCAATGTATTACTGACACCATCCGGAGACTTCGGTTTGATTGATTTTCTGGATATGCGCTTTAAACGCCAACCGCTGGGCTCGAGGATGATTCGGCGTAACTTCCAGCACATGCACAATTACCTACAGCGGCGCAAAGTCCAAGATTTCCCCTGGCGCCAGCTGATGGATCATTACGAGCGCGCGAGAAGCGCTTCAAACTGAGCCAAATCGATTTTCGGCACTATTGCCGAAGGCATCCGGCTATCGGTTGATAAATTAAAGACTTGAAATTTTTCCCCAACAACGCGTTTCGCCATCAACTGAAAACTGGGAAGAATGTAATCCAGATAGTCATCGTCAAGGCGGCTAGGCAAAGCCTCACCGGCTTGCTCATAAAAGCGCCCGGCCTGAGCGTTGAGATCCATTCCAACTAGGAAAACGCGGTCAAAGCCTAAGTGGAAGGCAAGCTGAACCGCTGCATAGGGAATAGTTCGGCCGCCAAAATAGCCAAGCGACATGTCTCGACTAAAGCCGATGCGGTTGGGCTTACGCTGAAATAGAGAGAAACCGCATTCCAGTTCAGCATTACCGCGCGCACTCCAAGCGAACTGGCGATCTGACAAGGGTGTACCTGATAGAGGGCGATTAACCCGTAGCATCAAATACGGATCAGCCATTTCGACACTATCAGGGGAGGCCTGCATCAGTACTTTCAGAGCGTTAGCTCCAAGGGCGGCGTGGCTGGATAAGCGAATACCCTCCAACACCAACTGACAACGCTCACGGACAAACCCTTGATCATCGCAAAGATAGAACAAGGGGCGGACCGAAGTCTGGGAGAAGCGCGCAATCGCCCCATTCATAGTAATGAACGGCACGTGTGCGTAGCGCTCAAGGGGAAACTGAGCAGCCGATGGGCCGGACGCAAAAATTATCACAGCCCCTGAGTGCTTCCCCTTGCACTGCTGGAACTTTCGCCCCTCATCCCACAGCGGGGAAAGCCGCGACTCAAGGGCCATTGAATCAGTCATTTAGTAGACCCTCACTGCCTGCTCATGCACTTTCCTCGTATTACTGTGAATCAGCCAAACCCCTTGCACTTTGATCCTGCGCAACCAACTTAGCGGCTTCATAGCGTGTGGAAAAATACAAAAGGAACAGCGGTGTCCAAAAACCAAACCACTCGATAGACGGCCGGCTCAACAACATACGCCCATTAGTGGACAAGCAAAGCAAGCCATAGAAAAGCCAAAGCAGGAAGAACATGCCACCACGGTGAGAAACGGTGCCCCTGCTGAGTAGAAACAGCATTCCCAGCAGCAGCCCGCCGCCGATCAAGCCACCGACCCTGAAAACCTCAAGCACTGACGCATGGGCATGCGTAACAAACTTATCCGCTTTTATTTGAATATTCGCCTCATGGCCAAAACCCTGGCCGAACGCCCAGTGCTGCTTAATTTGCTCCAGCGCCGCGGTCCATATCTCCATACGATAATTCGGCTCGCTCGCACGCTGCATGACTAGCGAGAGAATATCGGTGGTTAGGACAATGGCCAGCGCGGCAAGAACACCAGCGAGCAGCAGAGTGATATCAGTCCGGCTGCGCCTGAACAACGAAAGCAGCAGCAACGTAGCAAACAGTGCCAGCATTGGCCCGCGGCTCTTGGTTAAAAACAAAAGGACCATGCTGACCGCAATCAGCACTATCAACCCGAGTTGAATATGACGTGCTTTGTTTGGCAGTAACCACCAAGCAGCCAAGACAGAAAGCCCCAGGTAAATCGCCGAAGAAATCGGATTATCTGAGCCCCACCCCGTCAGGTCTTTGAATGAACTTCTATCGGCCAGCAACGTAGCAAAGTCGGGGGTTTTCCATAGAATCACGGCGATATATACAAAAGCAGTTAGCCCGCCAACCCAGGCAATCAATTGGGTGAAAACCTCGGGGGAGTATCGCCGGCTGGAGGCTTCAATCCCAAGCATTAAGCAAAGGATGCTCAGACTGAACTTCAAAGCATCTTCCAAAGACTCAGAAGCCACGCCTGACCATAGCGAGCTCACCGAAAAGTAGGCCAAAAAAGCTAGAACCGAGAGTAAAGGCCAGAGATTTTCCTTAAGTAATGATTTGAATCTGATAAATAACAACAGCGACGGCACAGCCACGAGCATATAGAACACTGTCTTCTGACGACTACTTGCCAAGAAAAAGGAACTTGCCAAGAACACCAGAAAGCCCGTTGCAGCCCATTTATGAGCGACGTCCACGGCATTCATGCGAATAGTACTTACCAGCCCCATACCCTTCCCCAATTTCAAACTGCTAACAGAATATTTTTAGTTAATAGCGACACCAGACAGCAAACCTGCTGGCAACTACCTAGGTACTCATCGCCAGCACCGACTGCTCGATATCAACCGGCAGTTCGGTTCCGCCAACAAGAGCCTCAAGAACTGCCACAGTTCTTTGCAACCCCTGCACGCCGCCCGCCAAGTGGAAGCAAGAAAACTCCTCGGAACGAGTGACATGTTCCTGATAATTCTGCTCAATTAGATTAATGCGTTCTTGCAAGACAACAGCGCTCTTAACTGCAGAGCCGAAGAAACGCTCTTGTTCAAAGATTTCGCGCTCCTGGCAGGTATTGAGGTAGATCGCCGGACGACGAGCCAACCCGGCCTCTATGACGGCATTCGACATAAAGTTGATGGCAATTGCCGACTGCTCAAGTGCTTTCTCCAACGGGCAATCCGCCGGCAATACTTCAATGTTTTCCCGCTCCTGCGCCGCTTGCTTCCAGAACGACATGCGACTGCGCGGATGCCCTTTGACTAGAACACGGCGATCAGTGTGACTTGCTGCCCAATCGCTCACGATTTGGTAATTGTTCAAGTAACAGGATTCTTTTTCCTTGTCCGGGCCCACACCCAACACCAGTACTGTTTTCAATGCATCCGACGCAGCAGGCAAATCAAACGCGGAATCAATCATGTGGGACCCTGCCAGTAACAGGGTCGAAGTACCGAATCGTAAAGAACGTCTCTTTAACGCCTCCTCCGAGCTTTTACCAAACAAGAGGTAATAGTCGTAGTCGTTCATGCTTAACCGTCGGGAGTTTTCAACGGTCGAGGCATGCGCAAGCTGAACAAGTAGCCGATGCCGCTGATTAAGCGACAAGCGCAAAAACGGGGCAAAAAAACTGCCATTGCGATCATTGATAAGCAAGCGCGGGTCATGCCGCTGAACCAGCCACTGGGCATACGCCGCGTAGCCGAAATAACGCAGTTGCACTGGCTGGGGCGGACGCGACAGCATCTTCTTTGCAATGATGCTGCTTGGCTCTTCGAGCGCGCTTTCGACCAAATGATGGCCGCGAGACCTCAGCGTTTCGATTAGCCGCTTCTTGCGCTGCAGCGGAACGACTTTAAGAGCACCCTGCAGTAATAAAAAATCGCAGGGTTCCGCCATAACCATGCCTTTAGGTAAGGCTAGATAGGCACGGATACCAAAGACCAGATCAAATAAGGCATCCCGGCCAAAACGAAAAGCAGCGCCAAGTACCCCATGCCGCTCGCGCAACATCAACCAACGGTAGCGATCCAGCGCCCTGGCCTTTGCGGCCCAGGCTCCTGCTACGGGGGTATCTGGCTGGTTAGTGGTCGTCATGTTAATTACCGCCAAGCACAGGCGCGATTATCGGCAGGGCCCAGAATCGCCGGCTAATAGCGGCATCCGAAAAACGCTCTACCAATCGTTCCTGCATGGCCTGTGCGCACGCGAGACGCTGCGCTGGATCCAACTGCGCCATATGCAGCAAGCCTTGAGCCAAAACACGATCATCGGCCAGAGGGAACAGCACACCGACGCCCTCGACCACTTCGCGAGCGCCGCCACAGGCCGTCGCAATCAATAGAACGCCAGCAGCCATAGCCTCCAGCAGAACCATGCCGAATGGCTCGTGGTCGGAGCTCAGGGCAAATACATCGAACGCCTTGAAGTAGCGCCGCGCCTCGGGAACCTGGCCAAGAAACAGCACCTGCTGGCTCACCCCAAGCTCCGTGGCAAGCCCTTTAAGGCTGCCATCCAGTCGCCCGCTGCCCAGCAGCGCCAACACGCTGCCGGCGGGGAGCTGAGGCAATGCATGAGCAAAGCCGCGGATCAATGTGGCCTGATCCTTGTCGGGGTGCAGGCGACCCACATTGCCAACAATCCAGGCTTCGACCGGCAATTGCAGCGCCTCGCGCGCAGTCCGGCGATCCAACTGCGTAGCCTGTAACTGCTCGACATCGATACGGTTATGCAATGCCTCAATGCGCTCACCTGGCCAGTTTGGCAGGCAACGGCGTATGTCATCGCGCACCGCTTCGGAAACCCCCAGCAGGCTCAAACGGCGGCGAAAAGTCTGAGCGAATAATCGGCGCGACCGACGCTGGTAAACGTCGAACGCGTGGCTCACACCGATGATCGGCAAACGCGTGGCCAGGCAAGCGATATAAAGCGGTTTGAAACGATGGGCGATGCACAGTGAGAAGGATCGAGTGCGCGTGATAGTGCGCACGTCGCGAATCGCCCGCAGCTTCAGCCCGCCAATATCCTTGGCGCGATAGTCGAGAAATATCACCTCGTCGGAGGCGCAACCGGCCACCACCTGCGGATCAGGTGCACCAGTCAGAAACACCGTGAGCACCTTGTAGCGGGTGCCAGTGAACAGACTGGCGTATTGGCGAGCACAGTCCAAAAAAGGCCCGTCGTAGCCGTGGCACAACTGCAGCACCCACGGCCGGTCAATCTCAGCAATCTCAGATGTTGTCATACCAACCCTTGCCGTCCTTGACCACCAAGATGTCTTCCATGATCAGGTACTGCAGGTCGGAGCCGTAGAACATGTTCAGCGCGTCGGTGGGCGAGCAGATCATTGGCTCGCCACGGCGGTTCAGCGAGGTGTTGAGCGACACGCCGTTGCCGGTGAGCTTTTCCAGCTCGAGCATCATGTCGTAGTAACGCGGATTGTATTCGCGTTTGAGCACCTGGGCGCGCGAGGTACCGTCCTCATGCACCACTTCGCCGACGCGGGTCTTCCACTCTTCGTTGACTTCGAAGGTGAAGGTCATAAAGGGGCTCGGGTGATCGACCTTGAGCATCTGCGGGCCGACAGTGTCGAGCATCGACGGACAGAACGGCCTCCAGCGCTCGCGGAACTTGATCTGCTCGTTGATCCGGTCGGCCACGCCCGCCACGCTAGGGCAGCCGATGATCGAGCGACCACCAAGCGCACGCGGACCGAATTCCATACGGCCCTGGAACCAGGCCACAGGGTTGGCATCGACCATGATCTTGGCGATGCGCTGCGGCATATTGTCGATCTGCTTGAACACCGGCTTGCTTGGGTGGCGGCCACAGGCGGCGATCACGTCTTCGTTGGTGTAAGACGGGCCGAGGTAGACGTGTTCCATCTTCTCCACCGGCACGCCGCGCTGGTGTGAGACGTAGGCGGCTGCGCCGACCGCAGTACCGGCGTCGCCGGATGCGGGCTGGACGAACAGCTCCTTCACATCGTCGCGGGCAATGATCTTCTGATTGAGTTTGACGTTCAGCGCACAGCCCCCGGCGAAGGCGATCTTGCCGGTTTCACGGATGATGTCGCCCAGGTAGTGCTCCATCATCTGCAGCGCCAGCTTCTCGAACAACGCCTGCATGCTGGCGGCGTAGTGGATGTACGGGTCATCGGCGATATCGCCCTGACGCTTCGGCCCCAGCCACTCAATCAGCTTCTTGGAGAAGTAGAAGCCCTTGCCGTTCTCTTTATAGCGGCGCAGGCCGATCACGTTGGCGTATTCGGTGTTGATGATCAGCTCACCGTTCTCGAACTTGGCCAGACGGGAGAAATCGTACTTGCTGGCATCGCCGTAAGGGGCCATGCCCATGACCTTGAACTCACCGTCGAGCATCTCGAAACCGAGGAACTCGGTGATCGCGCCGTACAGACCGCCAAGCGAATCCGGATCAAAGAACTCTTTGATCTTGTGGATCTTGCCGTTTTCGCCGTAGCCGAAGAAGGTAGTGGCGTACTCACCCTTGCCGTCGATGCCGAGAATCGCTGTCTTCTCGGTGAAGCCCGAGCAGTGATAAGCGCTGGCTGCGTGGGCCAGGTGGTGCTCGACCGGCTCGATCTTGATCTTCTTCAGATCGAAGCCGAGCTGCTGCAGGCACCACTGGATGTGCTTGTAGTAGCGCTTGTAGCGGCGGTTGCCCATCAGAATCGCGTCTAGGGCGCGATCAGGTGCGTACCAATAACGCTTGGCGTACTGCCAGCGGGCCTTTTCGAGGATGCTGATTGGTGCAAACGGGATGGCCACCACGTCGACATCAGACGGCTTGATCCCGGCCTGCTCCAGGCAGAACTTGGCCGATTCGTAGGGCATGCGGTTCTTCGCGTGCTTGTCGCGCACGAAGCGCTCTTCTTCGACGGCCGCGATCAGCTTGCCGTCGATATACAGGGCGGCGGAAGGGTCATGGCTGAGGGCGCCGGACAGGCCGAGAATGGTCAGTGCCACTGGTTTTGCCTCTTCTAGTCTGCTGAGCCGACATCGGGCGTCAGCGGTAAACGTTGGTTGAGCAACTGGTGCAGCGCCGAATCGGCGGGCCAGTTACGCAGGAAACGGGCGCGATCGCGGGCATAGGCCTTGGCGAAACTGCGCGCACTGCGGTGCTGCTGCATGGCGTCGAGATCGATTAGCGACCAACGACTCAGGCTTTCATCCCAAAACAGATTATGCCCCTTGAAATCGCCGTGACTGATGCGCTCGCGCAGCAAGGCGGCGAACAAATAATCCAGCGCCAACAGCTCGGTTTCCGGGGGAGTGCCATCTTGGTAGGGTTTAAAGCGCGCGATTATATCCTGCCCGCCGCAGTATTCGGTAATCAGGTAGGCGCGCCCACGCAACCAACACCAGCGCTGCTCTAGTACGGCCAATGGCTGCGGGGTGGCGATGCCCAACAGCAGCAGGCGATTACCTTCAACCCAACTGTGCCAGGCCCGGCTGGGTCGCCAGAAACGCTTGAGCCAGTGGCCAACGCTCTTCACGTTGTAGCGTTTGACCACCAGCACACGGTCGGCCTGGCGGACTTGGGCAACAGTGGCAGAGCCGCCCAGCTTCAAGGCGCGCCCTTGCGCGAGCATTGAGTCGGGCTGTCCGAGCAATGGCGCAAGCTCGTCGGCGCACTCACGGCGCACCACGCGCAGACCGAACGCACCAATCTTGGCACTGAACAGGCTGCAATCGCGGGCAATCTTCTTCATATAGTCACGCAGGCGCCAGCGCCGTACCTTATCCACCTGCGCCAGTAGCCCCTCCAAAGGCAACGCGTGCTCACCATTGGCCAGCAGGTAATGCACCAGCAGCTCCTCGATAAAGGGCTGCACTGCGTTAGGCAGCTGAGCGAAGAACATGCCAAGGTTTTCCAGCACCCGTATCCGCGACAGAGGCGTGCCAGCGACTTCGACGCACACCCCGCCACCATCGATAATCGACACGCTGCCGGCATGGCGCAACAGGTTGTCCAGGTGCAGGTCGGACTGCCACAGGCCTCTAGCGTGCATCTGTGCGATCACGGCTAGAGCTTCGCCCAGCACAGCCTGCTGCCCAGCGCTCAGCAGCGGCTGGCTCGCCACCGCTCGCCAGGCATCCCACAGGCTTTGCGCATCGGCGAGGTAGTCGAACAACAGCCAACCACCCTCGCCTGCCTGCCAGCCCTGGGCCAGCAGCTCGGGGGTTCGTAAACCTTGCTCAGCAAGAAGGCGAGCACCTTGCAGTTCGCGCTGAAAATGCCGCTCGGCCTTGCCGCCAACCAGCAACTTGGCCAGCACCGGCCGACCGCGCCACAGAGCAAGCGCGACGTAGCGTTGATCCGGCAGCACGCGCAACAGACGTTGCAGTTCCAGCACCTCGCCCGCCAGCTCGAGGCACAGCGGCAGTGCCGGCGCGCGGCCGGCCTGGGCCAGCTGGGCAAGCTGCATCAACGCGCCTCCTTATGCCGCCGGCGTACAACCAGTTGCTGCCACCAGCTTTCTAGGTCGCCTGCAGCGCCCAGGTAGGCCAGCAGCAGCTCACGTACCTCGGCCTCGGCCCAGACGCTGGCGCGACGCAACAACGGCTCCAGATCCTTGATTCGGTCACGCTGACCGAACAGCAGTGGGCGGGTCTTCTCTAAGTCGATCAGTTGCGCGGCAAACCCTCCGCCGTCCGCCTTTAAGAAAATATGCTTTGGGTAGAAACAACCGTGCATCTGCCCTGCGCCGTGCAGCTGCCGCGCCAGTTCGCCGCAGGCGCGAAGGATGGCCTGGCGAGTAGTGCTGGGGGTAGAGCTCCAGCCCTGCAGCCAATATTCGAGATCGTGCCAGCCGTCCAGTGCGCGAGTCAGCAGAATGGCGCGCCGCTCGCCGGGCAGACGTCGCTCGGCGAAGAAAGCCGCCTGCAGCGCAGGGATCCCCAGCCGACGATATGCCTGGATATTGCGAAATTCGCGAGCGAAGGTCGGCTCGCCAAAAGGGTGCAGCAAACTGCGGGTGAGGTGGTTGCTCTGGCGCTTGAGGTAAAAGGCCGAGCTGCCGAGTTCCAGACGATACACACTGCTCCAACCACCGCGTTCAGTATTGGGCTCATCCACAGCTTCCAGTTGCAACGCCCACAGCGCCTCGAAACTAGCTAGGTTGCGACCTTCGAGCACGGCACGATCCTCGGCCGCAATAAAATCACTCATTCCCGCCCCTCAAAGAATTTGACGATGCGACGCACCCTGCGCTTGTCCGCTGCACTTAAGCGCTCGCGACCACGGTATTGCAGATAAAAACGCAGGCGCTGAGTACGACTCAGATGGTGTTTGGCCACCTTGTCCAGGCAAGCAAGGTCCTTAACCATTCGGTAACGGAGCAACGGCCCCCACCAGAACGCTCCGGTCGGGCAATCGATAAAGAACAGATCCGCCCGGTCGTTGACCAGCAGATTGCGCCATTTCAAATCGTTATGGGTGAAGTGGTGATCATGCAGGGTACGGGTGGCGCGGGCCAGCTGCACACTGACCTGATCGACCCAGGTCCGATCAGCCAGACGCGGATCATTTCGCCGCGCCAGCAGAGCCATATCCTCGGTGCGGGGCAACTCACGGGTGATCAGCGCGCCACGCGCGAAGGCCCCTGCCTTGCGCTCCAGGCCATAAGCCACGATGGAGGCGGTGGGGATGCCCCACTTGGCAAAATACTTGAGGTTCTGCCATTCGGCCTTGACCCGTGGCCGACCAATATAGCGGCGCAACCCTTTGCCCGCGCCCCAGTAGCGCTTGACGTAGTAGTAAACGCCATCACGCTCGATACGTATCACCTCAGACAACGGATCGCGAGTCAGCCGCCGTCCCTCGAGGGCAAACACCCGCTGCAGATCGGCCAGTTCATCACGCAACGCAGCGGGACAGTGCTCGGTTACCCGCCACTCACTCATTGCCCGGCCCCTGGTGCATATTTGCGCGCATAACGCTGCAACAAACGCTCAGCCTTGAGCTCCAGCCACGCCAACAGGCGCGCCTCATCACGCAGAGTCTGGCGCAACGGCTGTTGAAAATAGCCACGCAGAAAACGCAGCTTGTCACGGCGGGTCAGACCAATATTCAGCGCCGAAAAGTACAACGCAGCCAGGTCCTTGTTGCGCCAGCGCAACGGCGTGGAGCTGCGCACCTGAGCGCGGTGCAGGTCGATCACCGACAGGCGAAAATCGTCGGCGGTTACCGGTTTATCGGTGTGTAACAGAAAGTGGCAGATATAACAGTCACGATGATTGACCCCGGCGCGGTGCATCGATCCGACCATGTTCGCCACTTCCTTGATCAGCGCCCACTTGAGCCGAGGCTCAGGCGGTTGCTGCGCCCAGTTCAGGCTGAGTTGTTCGAGGTCGGTGGTTGGCGCCAGTTCTTCGGTGACGATAAACGAATGCTGCGCCGCCGGGTTGCTGCCGCGCTCGCCGTAGGCCACAGCGGTCATGGTCGCCACGCCGACCTCGGTCAGACGCTGGATAGCCTGCCACTCTTGGCGCGCGCCGAGCACCGGCAGCTTGGCGGCAAGCAGGTTTTTGACGATCTCGCCCCAGCCGATGCCACGGTGGATCTTGACGAAATAACCGCGCCCATCGACTTCGGTGCGCAGTGTGCGGCGGCCTTCCAGCTCGCGGTACACCTGCCCCTGCAGCACTTCGACAGCAGCAAAGGCGTCGCGTCCGGCCCACAGGCTTTTAAAGGGTTCAGCCAGTACCAGTTTCATGGACGTGTCGCCAGAATGATGTCGGCCGCATGCTGCGGCATGGAATACAGGTCGGCGCTGTCGGCATAGGCCAGACCATTGCGTGACCAGAAAGCGCGGCGCTGATCGTCGGCCAGCATATCGGCGAGCAGATGATTCAGCCGCTCTTGCTCAAACGGGCTGGTCAGCACTCGCCCGGCATCCGCTTCGGCAATGTAGTGGGCATAGCCGCAGACGTCCGTCACCAACACCGGCAGGCCGGAAACCAGCGCCTCCAAGAGCACCGTGCCAGTGTTTTCATTGTAGGCCGGGTGGATCAGCAGATCGGCACCGAGCAGGAAACGCGGGATGTCACTGCGCCCCTTGAGAATCTGCACTTGATCAGACACGCCTAAAGCCTTGGCCTGCAGCTGGAACGAACGCGGGTCGTCCTGACCGATGGCGATCAGTCGGGTGCGTTGTTTGAGCTCGCGCGGCAAGGCGGCCAGGGCTTTCAGGCTGCGATCCAGGCCCTTGGTCTTGAAGCCAGAACCGATCTGCACCAGCAGCAGGTGGTGATCCGCCAGCTTGAACTCGGCGCGGAACTCGGCACGAATTTCGCCGGCATTAGCCGGCGCGCGGCGGTCTGCGGCGATGCCCGGCGGCAGCAGGTGAAAGCGCTGCAGCGGGGTGTGGTAATGCTTGATAAACAGCGGCTGCTGCACTTCGGAGATCATCAGAATCTCGGTCTTCGATTCGGGGGCAAACACCGCCCGCTCGTAATCGGCGAAGTGCTTATAACGCCCCCAGCGCTTATAAATCGGCGCGCGCAGAGTTTGTGCCTTGTCTTCATAGCAGCCATCGGCGGCGTAATAGACATCCAGCCCCGGCATTTTGTTGAAACCGATCAGCCGATCCACCGGGCGCTTGGCCAGGTCGGCCTCGACCCAGGCGGTGAGCTTTTCATTGCGCTTGTGGTTGAACAGCGCCTTGACCGGCACCACCACCACCTCGAAACCAGCCGGCACTTCACCTTCCCAGATCGGTGTGTACACGCGAATAGAGTGGCCGCGCGCCTGGCACTCCTGGGCGATGCGCATAAAGTCGCGCTGCAGGCCGCCGAACGGGAAGTATTTGTAGAGGATAAACGCGAGCTGCATCAGACAACGTCCTCGGCCAGCAACAGGGCCTGCAATTGTGGGGCGACACGCTCCGCATCCAGCCCGTCGAAACAGGCTTTGTGGCGATCACCTGAGCCAGCATTCGGCCCCGTGGCGCACAGGTGCACCTGGCCACGGCCATAAGCGCCGACCCGGCCCGGCAAGGTTGGCCCGTACAGGGAAATACTCGGCACATCCAACGCAGCGGCCAGATGGCCCAGGCCGGTATCCACCGCCACGCAGGCGCTGGCCCCAGCGATGACCTTGGCCACGCCTGCAAGATTTAATTTGGGCAGCACCGCGGCGTTTTCAACGCCGGCGGCAATCCGTTCGGCGCGCGCTCTCTCGGTTTCATTGCCCCAAGGCAGGCGCACCGCCCAACCCTGCGCACTCATCTGTTCGGCCAGCGCTCGCCAATCGGCTTCCGGCCAATGCTTGCTTGGCCAGGTGGTGCCGTGCAGAAACAGCAAGTAAGGCTGCGGCGCGTGATCGGCCAGCTGCGCGCGGTTCAGGCCGTAATCGCCGACGCCTGCTGGCAGCGCATAGCCCAGCGCCTGGGCGAATAGCTGGCGGGTGCGCTCCAGCGCATGCTGCTCACGCGGCACGGCATAGGTTTGATCATAAAAGCGACTGGCCAGTGGCTCGCGGGCCGAATCACGGTCCAGCCCGGCAATCTGCGCCTTGACGTAGCGGGTCAGCCAGGCGCTTTTCAGCAGGCCTTGGGCATCAATCACCAGGTCGTACCTGGTTTCGCCAAGCCGCTGCTTAAAGCGCCTCCACTCACCATTTCTAAAAGTCTGCCAGAGGTGCTTGCGCCAGCGGCGAATGGCCACCGGAATCACCTGCGCCACCGCCGGATGCCAGGCGGGAATCTCGGCAAAGCCCTCTTCCACTACCCAGTCAAACTGGATACCGGGAATCGCCCGAGCCGCATCGGTCAGCGCCGGCAAGGTATGCACCACATCGCCCAGCGAGGAGGTTTTGATCAACAGTACCCGCAAACTATTCGACCTCAACCGGATCACTGACCAGGCGATCCAGCGCCTCGATCACCGGGCGCGGCTTAAGCTGGCCCAGGCAGTTGTAGTGGCCGAAACGGCAGGTACGGTCAAAGCACGGGCTGCATTCGATACCCAGGCGGACGATTTCCACCTGCTCGGCCAGCGGCGGGGTAAAACCCGGCGAGGTCGAACCGTAGACCGCCACCAGTGGGAGATTCAGTGCAGCGGCAACATGCATCAGGCCGGAGTCGTTGGACACCACAGCCCCCGCGCAAGACAGCAGGTCGATGGCTTCGGCCAGACTGGTCTCGCCGGCCAAGTTAGCGGCCTCTTCGCGTAGGCCAGGAATCAACCGACTGCGAATATCCTCGCCGACCGGGTGATCGCTCTTCGAACCGAAAATCCACACCTGCCAGCCGGCACGAATCTTCAGCTCGGCGACCTTGGCGTAATGCTCGCTCGGCCAGCGCTTGGCTTCACCGAACTCAGCCCCTGGACACAGCGCCAGCACCGGACGATCCAGGCTCAGGCCAAACTTGGCCAGCGCCGCGTCGCGACTCTGCGCATCGATCTGTAGAGATGGACGCGGATAGGGCTGCGGCAGCGCAGCGCCAGGCTCGAAGGCCAGCGCCATAAAGCGCTCGATCATCAGCGGATAGCGTTGTTTATCCAGAGTACGGATGTCGTTGAGCAAGCCGTAGCGCAGCTCGCCCTTCCAGCCAGTGCGTTTGGGAATACCGGCAAAAAACGGCACCAGCGCGGATTTCAGCGAGTTGGGCAGCAGAATGGCCTGGTCATACTGGCCCGCCAGGGACTTGCCGATCTTGCGCCGGGTCGCCAGCTCAAGCACGCCATGGCCGAGCGGGAAGCTCAAGGCCTGACGCACTTCGGGCATGCGCTCGAGAATCGGCCGGCTCCATTCGGGCGCCAGCACGTCGATCTCGCAATTGGGCTGGCGTTGCTTGAGACACTGAAACAGCGTCTGCGCCATCACCATATCGCCCACCCAGCTGGGGCCTACGATCAGTATTTTCATGCTCTTCCAGAAACGACCGGGGAGGCTTATCAGACTGCTTGGAAGCTACTGCGCTCGGCGGTGCTGCGTTAAAAACTGACTCGTTTGCTCATTGACTGGGGTCAACTCCGCCGCTCGCCAGTTTTTGCCTTGCCTCGCCGTCGCTCGCGACGCTTCCAAACAGCCTGATCGCCTCCCTCGTTTTACCTAAATCAGGCCTTATTTAACCAATGTACGCCATTCTGCGTGGGCATCGGTCTTGCCGGTGACTAGATCAAAATAAGCAGTTTGCAGCTTCTCGGTGATCGGCCCGCGACGGCCTGCGCCGATCTGCCGACCGTCGACTTCACGAATCGGCGTAACTTCGGCGGCGGTGCCGGTAAAGAAGGCTTCATCGGCGATATACACCTCATCGCGGGTGATGCGCTTCTCGACCACTTCCAGGCCATGCTCGGCGGCCAGGGTCAGAATGGTATTACGAGTAATACCGTTCAGACAGGAAGTGACTTCCGGGGTATAGATCACGCCATTACGCACCAAGAAGATGTTCTCGCCCGAGCCTTCGGCCACGTAGCCTTCCGGGTCCAGCAACAGTGCTTCGTCAGCACCGCCGGAGATGGCTTCCTGCAAGGCCAACATCGAGTTGATGTAGTTGCCGTTCGCCTTGGCGCGGGTCATCGAGATATTGACGTGGTGACGGGTGAAGGAGCTGGTACGCACCTTGATACCTACCTGTAGGGCTTCGTCGCCCATATAGGCGCCCCAGCTCCATGCAGCGACGATCACCTGGGTTTTCAGGCCACTGGCGCGCAGGCCCATGGCTTCAGATCCGTAGAACACCATAGGGCGAATGTAAGCGCTTTCCAGGTTGTTCTCACGCACGGCGGCGCGGGTGGCTTCGTTGATTTCGTCTTTGCTGAACGGGATCTTCATGCCCATGATGTGGGCCGAGTCGAACAGGCGATCGGTGTGCGCCTCCAAACGGAAGATCGCCGTGCCTTGCGGGGTGTTGTAGGCGCGCACGCCCTCGAACACGCCCATACCGTAGTGCAGGGTATGGGTCAGCACGTGGGTGGTCGCGTTGCGCCACGGCACCAGCTCGCCGTCATACCAGATCACGCCATCACGATCGGCCATCGACATAGTTGCCTGCTCCTCAAACTCGATTGGTACAACATTGGCCGGCCGCTGCGCGTCCGACATCTCATATTCAGCTCAACCCCAGCTCACGCCAGATGCGCATTACCGTGCGTCGCTCTTCGGCAAACTGCTCACCGCTGACCACCCCAGGCTGCTTTTGCAGGGCCTGGCGGTGCGCCGCCGAGCGGTAAGCCTTGTAGATATCCTGCAGCAAGCGGGCATCTTCGCCCGGTAGCAAGCCGACCCGCTCCAGCCCTTCCAGAATGCGAATATTGTCAGTGAACTCAAGCAATTCCGGGTACTGGCGCGACCAGGCCAGGGCCGCGTATTGCACCATAAATTCAATATCGACGATACCTCCGGCGTCCTGCTTGAGGTCGAACGGCGCCGTTGCTTCAAAGGCATTCGCCGCGGTACCGGCCGCCGTGGCCTTGCTGCCGAGGTTGTCGCGCATCTTCGTGCGCATTTCACTGACCTCAGTGCGCAGCGTGGTCAGGTCGCGCTCACGCCCCAATACCCCGGCGCGCACGGACTCGAACCCCTTGCCGACCCGCGCACAGCCCACCAACACCCGCGCCCGCACCAGGGCCTGATGCTCCCAGGTCCAGGCTTCACCCTGCTGATAGCGCTCAAAGGCGCCCAGCGAGCTGACCAGCAGCCCCGCCGAGCCGGAAGGCCGCAGACGCATATCGACTTCGTAGAGCTGGCCGGAGTTGGTCTGAGTGGTCAGCAGATGAATGATGCGCTGACCCAGGCGGTTGAAGAACTGCGCGCCGTCGATGGATTTTTCGCCATCGGTCTCCGCCTGCGAATCGCCATCGTGGATAAATACCAGGTCGAGGTCCGAACCGTGGCCCAGCTCGATGCCGCCGACCTTGCCGTATCCGACGATGACGAAATCCGGATCACAGATACTGCCGTCAGGGCGGCGCGGCGCACCGTATTTGCTCACGGTGTGGCGCCAAGCCAGGGCCAGCACTTGATCGAGAATCGCCTCAGCCAGCCAGGTCAGGTAGTCGCTGACCTTCATCAGCGGCAGGGTGCCGGCAATTTCCGAGGCCGCCACACGCAGACGGTGCGCCAGCTTGAAATGACGCAGCGCCTCCATTTGCTGCTCCAGATCCTCCTCGGGAATACGCATCAGCCGCTCGCGCAGCTCGGCAGCCAGCTCAGGGGCCAGCGGCGGCTTGAACAGGCGCCCTTCATTAAGTAACTCATCGAGCAGCAGCGGAAAGCGGGTGATCTGCTCGGCAATCCACGGGCTGGCGGCACACAGGGTCAGCAGCCGTTGCAGCGCGCTGGGGTTTTCCGTGAGCAGCACCAGATAAGCCGAACGCCGCGCCACGGCTTCGATCAGCGGCAGTACGCGCTCGAGCACCAGATCCGGATTTTCATGTTCCACCGCTTGCGCCAGCAGGCGCGGAATAAAGGCATCCAGGCGCTCGCGGCCGAGGCGCTGCATGGCGCGCACCTGATTGCCGTTGCGCAGCCCCGCCAGGCGCTGCCAGGCCGATTGCGGCTCGGCAAAGCCGGCCTCGGCCAGCTGTCGGCATGCGGCCTCTTCGTCCTGCACATCCTCCCAGAGCGGCAACCACTCGCAGCCCACGGCCTCTTCGACCGGCTCGCCGCCTTCCTCTTCATCAGGGTCGGCAATCACCTGACGGAAGTGCCAGTCCACCCGACCGCGCCAGTGCATTAGCTGCTCATGAAAAGCCTGCCAAGTGTCGAAGCCCATGATAAAGGCCACACGCGCACGGTCCTGATCGTTGTCCGGGAGCATCTGCGTCTGCCGGTCATCAATGGCCTGCAGCGCGTGCTCGGCGTAACGCAGAAAGGCATACCCGTCGCGCAGCTCATCGGTCACCGCCGGCGGCAGGTAGCCCTGGTCGCGTAAGGTATTGAGCACGGCGAACAGCGAGCGCTGCTGCAGACTGAGGTCACGGCCACCGTGAATCAGCTGGAAAGCCTGGGCAATAAACTCCACTTCGCGGATGCCGCCAGCGCCGAGTTTGATGTTCTCGGCCATGCCCTTGCGTCGCACTTCCTGCTGGATCAGCTGTTTCATCGCGCGCAGCGCTTCAATCGCCGAGAAGTCCAGATAACGCCGATAAACGAACGGCCGCAGCATCTCCAATAGCTGCGCACCGGCGAGCTGGTCGCCACCGACCACCCGTGCCTTGATCATCGCGTAACGTTCCCAGTCGCGCCCCTGATCCTGGTAGTACTGCTCCAGCGCGTTAAAGCTGAACACCAGCGAACCGGATGAGCCGTAGGGGCGCAGACGCATATCGGTACGGAAGACGAAACCGTCGACGGTGATCACGTCCAGCGCCTTGATCAGCTTCTGGCCGAGACGGATAAAGAACTCCTGATTATCCAGCGAGCGCTTGACCCCTTCGGTTTCACCACCCTCGGGATAGCCGAAGATCAGATCGATGTCCGAGGAGAGGTTCAGCTCATGGGCGCCCAGCTTGCCCATGCCGAGGATGACCATATGCTGCGCCTGACCGCTGCGCCGACCGATGGGCGTGCCGAACTGCGTGCAATGGCGCGGATAGAGCCACTGATAAGCCAGGTCGATACAGGCATCAGCCAGATCGGAAAGGTCGCGACAGGTCTCGATAAGATCAGCCTGGCGACTGATATCGCGCCAGATGATGCGCAATTGCTGACGGTTGCGGTAACGCCGCAAGCGCCGCCCGAGCTCGTCCTCATCTGCGCACTCCTCCAGCTCACTAGCCAATTGGCCACGCAGCTCGCCAGCACCCAGGCTGCGTTCCAACTCACCGCTGGCGGCCAGATCGAGCAGCATCTGCGGATCGCGCAGCCCTTGCTGCACCACGAAATCACTGGCAGCGCCCACCCACTGCAACGCCTCCAGTCGCTCGCGCGGCCAACCTGCAAAAGCCGCTGCCGCCTCGCTGGAGAGCCCGGCAAATACCTGCTGCAGGGACTGTTCGGCACGCAGTGCGAGGGGGGACAAGGCAGCGGGCAAAGAGGCCAGCGCGGGCAGGCTCATGGTCTATCCTTTTTAGCGGTCTACCAGTGCAGCGATCGGAAATGGCACCACCCACGCTAGAGCGGGTCGAATCACTGGCAGAAAAATAATTGTAGTTTTACTACCAAAGATTGTATCCAAAAGGCTGAAATCGGCGTCGGAATGTAGTAAAACTACACGCAGCCGGTCCTACCCCCGGTCAATCCAAGAATTCACGCGGCCACTCACGAAGTCGGCCACGAAACCTGGCCTCCGATTCTGGAAGCCTTTCCGCCCTGGAGCAAGCCATGCAAGACCTCGATCCCGTCGAAACCCAGGAATGGCTGGACGCCCTTGAGTCCGTCCTCGATAACGAGGGTGAAGACCGCGCACATTACCTGATGACCCGTATGGGCGAGCTGGCCACCCGCAGTGGTTCACAGCTGCCGTATGCGATCACCACGCCCTACCGCAACACCATTCCACTGACCCACGAAGCACGCATGCCTGGCGACCTGTTTATGGAACGCCGCATTCGCTCGCTGGTGCGCTGGAACGCGTTGGCCATGGTAATGCGCACCAACCTGAAAGACTCGGACCTGGGCGGCCACATCTCCAGCTTCGCGTCCTCGGCAACCCTGTATGACATCGGCTTCAACTACTTCTTCCAGGCCCCCACCGAGGAGCACGGCGGCGACCTGATTTTCTTCCAGGGCCACGCATCGCCCGGCGTTTACGCCCGCGCCTTTATGGAAGGCCGCATCACTGAAGACCAGATGAACAACTTCCGCCAGGAAGTGGATGGCAAGGGCCTTTCGTCCTATCCGCACCCGTGGCTGATGCCCGACTTCTGGCAGTTCCCGACTGTTTCCATGGGCCTGGGCCCGATTCAGGCGATCTACCAGGCGCGCTTTATGAAGTACCTGGAAGCGCGCGGCTTTATTCCGGCCGGCAAACAGAAGGTCTGGTGCTTTATGGGCGACGGCGAGTGCGACGAGCCGGAATCCCTCGGCGCGATATCCCTGGCTGGCCGCGAGAAACTGGACAACCTGATCTTCGTCATCAACTGCAACCTGCAACGCCTCGACGGCCCGGTACGCGGTAACGGCAAGATCATTCAGGAACTCGAAGGCGTGTTCCGTGGCGGTGGCTGGAACGTCAACAAGGTAGTCTGGGGGCGCTTCTGGGACCCACTGCTGGCCAAAGACGTCGACGGCATCCTGCAACGCCGCATGGACGAAGTCATCGACGGCGAGTACCAGAATTACAAGGCCAAAGACGGCGCGTTCGTCCGTGAGCACTTCTTCAACTCGCCTGAACTCAAGGCCATGGTCGCCGACCTGTCCGACGACGAGATCTGGAAGCTCAACCGTGGTGGCCATGACCCGTACAAGGTTTATGCGGCCTACCATCAAGCGGTCAACCACAAAGAGCAGCCAACCGTCATTCTGGCCAAAACCGTCAAGGGTTATGGCACCGGTGCCGGTGAAGCGAAAAACATCGCGCACAACACCAAGAAGGTCGACACCGAGAGCCTCAAGCACTTCCGTGACCGCTTCGACATCCCGGTCAAGGATGAACAGCTGGAAAACCTGCCCTTCATCAAACCGGAAGAAGGCAGCGCCGAAGCCCGCTACCTGAGCGAACGCCGCGCCGCCCTGGGCGGTTTCGTACCGCAGCGCCGGGCTAAGAGTTTCAGCATCCCGACGCCGCCACTCGACACCCTCAAGGCCATCCTCGATGGTTCGGGCGACCGTGAAATCTCCACCACCATGGCCTTCGTGCGCATCCTTGCGCAACTGGTCAAGGACAAGGAAATTGGACAGCGCATCGTGCCAATCATCCCGGACGAAGCGCGTACCTTCGGCATGGAAGGTATGTTCCGTCAGTTGGGTATCTACTCTTCGGTCGGCCAGCTGTATGAGCCGGTCGATAAAGACCAGGTAATGTTCTACCGCGAGGACAAGAAGGGCCAGATCCTCGAAGAGGGCATTAACGAAGCCGGCGCCATGAGCTCCTTCATCGCCGCAGGTACTTCGTACTCCAGCCATAACCAACCGATGCTGCCGTTCTACATCTTCTACTCGATGTTCGGCTTCCAGCGTATTGGCGACTTGGCCTGGGCCGCTGGCGACAGCCGCACCCGAGGCTTTTTGATCGGCGGCACCGCCGGGCGCACCACACTGAACGGCGAAGGCCTGCAGCACGAGGACGGTCACAGCCACATGCTGGCGGCGACCATCCCCAACTGCCGCACCTATGACCCTACCTACGGCTACGAGCTGGCGGTGATCATTCAGGACGGCATGAAGAAGATGACCGAAGAGCAGCAGGACGTCTTCTACTACATCACCGTGATGAACGAGTCCTACCAGCAGCCGGCCATGCCGGCGGGCGTTGAGGACGGCATCATCAAGGGCATGTACCTGCTCGAAGAGGACAAGAAGGAAGCCGCGCACCACGTACAGCTCCTGGGTTCCGGCACCATCCTGCGTGAAGTGCGCGAAGCAGCAAAAATTCTGCGTGACGAGTTCAACGTCGCGGCAGACGTGTGGAGCGTCACCAGCTTCAACGAACTACGCCGTGACGGCCTGGCCGTGGAACGTAGCAACCGCCTGCACCCGGGCCAGAAACCCAAACAGACCTACGTGGAAAAGTGCCTGAACGGCCGTCAGGGTCCGGTCATTGCGTCGACCGACTACATGAAACTGTTCGCCGAACAGATTCGCCAGTGGGTTCCAAGCAAGGAATTCAAAGTCCTCGGTACCGACGGCTTCGGTCGCAGCGACAGCCGCAAGAAGCTCCGTCACTTCTTTGAAGTGGACCGCAACTGGGTAGTTCTGGCTGCCCTGGAAGCACTTGCCGACCGCGGTGATATCGAACCGAAAGTGGTGGCCGAAGCCATCGCCAAGTTCGGTATCAACCCGGAAAAACTCAACCCACTGGACTGCTAAGGAGCGAAACGATGAGTGAATTGATTCGCGTACCCGACATCGGTGGCGGTGAGGGTGAAGTAATTGAGCTGATGGTGAAAGTCGGCGACCGTATCGAAGCCGACCAGAGCGTACTGACGCTGGAGTCGGACAAGGCCAGTATGGAAATTCCTGCGCCGAAAGCCGGCGTGGTGAAAAGCCTGAAAGTGAAGCTGGGCGACACGCTGAAAGAAGGCGACGAACTGCTTGAGCTGGAAGTAGAAGGCGCTACCGAAGCAGCACCCGCGGCTCCAGCGGCAGCACCTGCTGACGCGCCCAAAGCCGCTGCAGCTGAAACGCCCGCACCAGCTGCTGCACCTGCCGAGCAGGCCAGCAGTAGCGTGCAAGACGTGCATGTGCCGGATATCGGCTCGGACGGCAAAGCCAAGGTCATCGAAATCCTGGTCAAGGCCGGCGATACGGTCGAAGTCGACCAATCGCTGATTACCTTGGAGTCGGACAAGGCCAGCATGGAAATTCCCTCGCCGGCTGCCGGCGTGGTGGAAAGCATCAGCGTCAAACTCGAAGACGAAGTCGGTACCGGTGACTTTATCCTCAAGCTGAAGGTGGCCGGCGCTGCTGCGGCTCCAGCTGCGGCCGCAAAGCCAGCACCAGCACAGACCGCCGCAACCGCAAACGATGTGCATAAGGTTCCAGCCGGCGCGCATCCGGCGGTCGCCGCCGAAGTCAGCGCGATTGCCTCTCTGGCAGCCGCCGCCGCCAGCGTTGCCGCCGCACCCAAACGCGACGGCGCCAAGGTGCATGCGGGCCCGGCTGTACGTCTGCTCGCGCGTGAGTTTGGTGTCGAGCTGTCAGTCATATCGGGCACGGGGCCGAAAGGCCGCATCCTCAAAGAGGACGTGCAGGCATACGTCAAAGCGATGATGCAGAAGGCCAAGGAGGCCCCGGCCGCCGGCGCAGCCGGTGGTGCCGGCATCCCGCCGATTCCGGTGGTGGACTTCAGCAAGTTTGGTGAAATCGAAGAAGTGGCCATGACCCGCCTGATGCAGGTCGGCGCCAACAACCTGCATCGCAGCTGGCTCAATGTGCCGCACGTGACCCAGTTCGATTCGGCTGACATTACCGAGCTGGAAGCCTTCCGCGTCGCGCAGAAAGCTGTCGCCGAAAAGGCTGGAGTCAAGCTCACCGTGCTGCCGCTGCTGCTCAAGGCCTGCGCCTTCCTGCTCAAGGAACTGCCGGACTTCAACAGCTCACTGGCACCGAGCGGCAAAGCGATTATCCGCAAGAAATACGTGCACATCGGCTTTGCCGTAGACACCCCAGACGGCCTGCTGGTACCGGTGATCAAGAACGTCGATCAGAAGAGCCTGCTGCAGCTGGCTGCGGAAGCGGCTGCACTGGCTGAGAAAGCGCGCAGCAAGAAGCTGTCAGCCGACGATATGCAGGGTGCCTGTTTCACCATCTCCAGCCTCGGCCACATTGGCGGCACCGGCTTTACGCCGATCGTCAATGCGCCAGAAGTGGCGATTCTCGGTGTGAGCAAGGCAACCATCCAGCCGGTCTGGGATGGCAAAGCCTTCCAACCCAAGCTGATGCTGCCGCTGTCGCTGTCCTATGACCACAGGGTGATCAACGGCGCCGCGGCGGCGCGCTTCACCAAGCGCCTGGGTGACGTACTGACGGACATCCGCACCATGCTGCTGTAACGCATCAACTTTCGAGCAGCCACGCTCGTATCCTCGACCCCGCTTAATAGGCGGGGTTTTTTTTAGCTTTACCGCAACAGCAGATAATGTGGGAGGCAATCAGCCTTTCTGTAGATTGCGAATCAGAAAGCTCAAGGCCTTGGCCAGTTCGGCGGCGCCCTTGTGATCACGCACGATGGTCAGCATTGGGCGGCCGTCGTTGGGGTTGTGCAGCACGCAGCTGATGCCACTGGCCGGGCACTCGTAACGCACGAAAGGATCGACGCCAAAAAGCGGCACCCGCTGGTTGCGCACAGCAATATCGGTACCCTGCTGGCCACGGATTTCTTCACGCAGCAACAGCTCGCCGGCCTCGCCCTGACGCAGCTGATAGATCAAGTCCTGACGCTGCGCTTGGCCGACCTGATAGGCGGCGCGCAGGGCGTAGGTTTTCAGCAGATCATTGCAGTGCGCCAACAGCGCCTGACGGTCATTCTGGGTCAGGTAGAGGCGCTTGAGTTCGAGCAGATAATTGCCCTGCTCGGCGCTGCTCAACCCCGCGTCAGGCTCAGCGGCGAATACCGTCGAGGTGGTCATACAGCTGCTCAGTAGCACTGCGGATATTAGTTTTCTTGTCAGTCGCAATTGCATGATGCACCCTTACCCGACGCTATATATGAAGTGAGTCGATTGCCGCTCCGATCAGCATACTGGAAGCCAGCCTCCGAATGAAAAGCCATCCCGATGCCGCGAGTCGTTTAGCGGCCGAGGTTGTGACGCAGTTGCCAGTGCCCTCGCGCCTTGGCTTGCTGCGTTTCGAGCGCTTGAATGAAGCCAGCTGGACTCTGCTGTACCTCGACGCTGGCTGCGAACAACAGTTTGGTCTGCCGGCTCAAGAACTCTGCTCACTGCTTGATGCTCCCTATGCCAGCCTGATGGAACCCGCGGCTCGCCATCAGTTGCACGACAGCATTGCGCAACAACTTACCGAACGTAGCCACTACAGCGTGCAGTACCGCCTGCACACCCCATGCGGCAGCCTGACGCTGATGGAAGTGGGTGAAGCCTTCAAACAACGCGGCCGACATTTGCTGCGTGGCTATCTGCTGGTGATGAATGAGCAGAGCGCGCCCTCGCCACATACCCTCGAGCTGTACCAGCGCAGCCAGGCCGAATTGCAGGCGCAACAGCGGCGCACCCAAGCCCAGCAGCAGTTGATTGTCACCCTTGCGCGCCATCACTACGGCGACAGTGACCCCTTGCGCGAAGCCGCCGAGCTGATCAGCAAAAGCGCCTGTGAGCTGTATGGCGTCAGCCGTGTCGGCATCTGGAACCTCAATCAGCACATGCTGCAATCGGTGGCCCTCTATCAACAGGACCAGGGCCAGCATGTCGCCCAAGCCGATATCGATGCCAGCCCCTACCCCGCCTATTTGCAGGCGCTGCACAGCGGCCGGGCCCTGGATGCCCATGACGCACACCAGGACCCGCGCACCTGCGAATTGAGCAGCAGCTACCTGCAGCCCATGGGTATCAGCGCCATGCTCGATGCCAGTATCCGTATCGCTGGCGAAGTGGTGGGCGTGCTGTGCCTGGAACATACCGGCGCGCCACGCATCTGGCAGGCCGATGAGATTGCCTTTGCCGGCGAGCTGGCCGACCAGTATGCCCAGGTGCTGGCCAACCAGCAGCGGCGCTCGGCGACCAACGCCCTGTACCTGTTTCAGCGCGCCGTCGAGCAGAGCTCCAGCGCCTTTATCCTGCTCGACCGCGACGGCCTGGTGGAATACGTCAATCCGAGCTTTACCGCCATCACCCTGTACAGCGCCAACGAGGTGCAGGGCCGCCGCCTCTCCGAAATCCCGGCCCTGGAAAACCTCAGCGACCTGTTGTTCGACGCCCGCTCCAGCCTGGCCGAACACAATAGCTGGCAGGGCGAATTCAAGAGCCGGCGCAAAAACCTCGACCCTTACTGGGGCCAGTTGTCGCTGTCCAAGGTGCATGCCGACGATGGCAACCTGACCCATTACATCGGCATCTACGAAGACGTTACCGCGAGCAAGCAGGCGCAGCAGCATATTGAGCGTCTGGCCTTTCGTGACAACCTCACCGGGCTGGGTAACCGCTACGCCTTTATCCGCTCGCTGGAGAGCCACTTCAGCGAACATTCAGGCAAGCCGATCAGCCTGCTGCTGGTGGACATCGACAACTTCAAGCGGATCAACGACAGCCTCGGCCATCAAACTGGCGATAAACTGCTGGTCAGCCTGGCGCGCCGCTTACGCAATACCCTGCACCCCAGCAGTGTGCTGGCGCGCTTTGCCAGCAATGAATTTGCGGTAATGCTCGACGCCAACCAGGCCGACAGCGAGCTGGTGGCACAGAAGCTCCTGCACACGTTGGACAAGCCGCTGTTTGTCGACAACCAGCTGATCAGCGTCACCGGCTCCATTGGCCTGGCCTGTGCGCCCGAACATGGCGACGACCCGCAGACCCTGATGAAACACACCGGCCTGGCCTTGCACAAAGCCAAGGCCAACGGCAAAAATCAGCTGCAGGTGTTTACCGATGTACTGAATGCCGAGGCGCACTACAAGCTGTTCGTCGAGAGCAATTTGCGCCGCGCGTTGATGCAGAACGAACTGGAAGTCTTCTACCAGCCCAAGCTGTGCCTGAAGAGCGGCCGGCTGCTGGGCCTGGAAGCGCTGCTGCGCTGGCACCACCCGGACAAGGGCATGATCAGCCCGGACAAATTTATCAGCGTGGCGGAAGAAACCGGCCTGATCATCCCCATCGGCAAATGGGTTACCCGCCAGGCATGCCGCATGAGCAAACAGTTGATCTCCATTGGCCACACGCCACTGCAGATGGCCATCAACCTGTCGCCCAAACAATTCTCCGATCCCGACCTGGTCGGCGAGATCGCCGCCATTCTCCATGAAGAGCAACTCGATCCAGCCCTGCTCGAACTGGAACTGACCGAAAGCCTGCTGCTGGAAGCCACCGACGACACCCGTCACCAGCTCAGCCGCCTGAAAAGCCTGGGCCTGACCCTGGCCATGGACGACTTCGGCACCGGCTACTCCTCACTGAGCTATCTGAAGAAATTCCCCATCGACGTGATCAAGATCGATCGCAGCTTTATCAAGGACATCCCAGAGAATCAGGACGACATGGAAATCACCTCAGCAGTGATCGCTATGGCGCACAACCTGAAACTCAAGGTAGTGGCCGAAGGTATCGAAACCGCCGCGCAGCTGGGTTTTCTCCGCCGCCAGCAATGCGATATTGGCCAGGGCTACCTGTTCGACAAACCCATCGCCGGCCGCGACCTGCTGGAAAGCCTCAAGCGCTATCCGAACTGGGGCTAGCCGGCTGTAACAAGCCTAGGCTTTAACGGTCTATGACACACATGCTTCTGCTGAGGAAATGGCTCATGGTTCTGCGTTCGCAAATTCTCGCCCACAAACTCGAGCTGCCCAGCGCCGAGCAAGCCCTGCCCGGCCGCGCCGAAGCCATGGCAGTGCCCGCTGCGCACTTCGTCAATGGCAACGCGCTGCAGGGACCATTTCCTGCGGGTCTTGAGCAGGCGGTGTTTGCCATGGGGTGTTTCTGGGGTGCCGAGCGGCGCTTCTGGCAGCAACCAGGCGTGTGGAGCACGGCGGTCGGCTATGCCGGCGGCCATACGCAGAACCCGACCTATGACGAAACCTGCTCGGGCCTGACCGGTCACACCGAAGTGGTATTGGTGGTGTTCGACCCAAAGGTCACCAGCTACGCAGCCCTGCTGAAAGTCTTCTGGGAGGCGCACAACCCGACCCAGGGCATGCGTCAGGGTAACGACACGGGCAGCCAGTATCGCTCGGCGATTTACTGTTACGGGGCAGAGCAACTGGCCGCAGCGCAAAGCAGCCAAACGCAGTTTCAGGTCGAGCTGGAAAAATCCGGTTTCGGCCCGATCACCACTGAAGTACGTGAGGCTCCACCGTTCTATTACGCCGAGGCTTATCACCAGCAGTATCTGGCAAAGAATCCAGGTGGTTACTGCGGGTTAGGTGGCACAGGCGTGTGCCTGCCGATATGAGCGGAACCCGCAGAGTAATAGCCGAGTCGATTGTTTATCGAACCTGCGGGAGTTTGCCCCATGGAACTAAGTAAAATCGCTAGCGCGGTTTCCGCCGCCAACGCCAGCCAGGCGTCGGCACAGATGTCGCTGCTAATCCTGCAAAAAACCCTGGAGCTGCAAGCCGAGAGTGCTGCCAGCATGCTCCAGAGCATCGCCCCGGTCAGCGCCCCGAGCAATCCACCCAACCTGGGTAACAGTGTGGATATCAGCGTCTAGCCTCATCCAACTTCACGAATGCCAGCCAATGGTGCCTATCAGCTAGCGCTCCAGGCTGGCGGTTTCTTGAGATTGCACTGGCTCGCTATGCCGCCAGTTTTTCAACACTCCGGCAACCCGGTAGCCGCGCCAACCGAGCATGCGCGTAGCAGTCAGCACCCCGGCCATCAGCGCACCGCCAACCCCAGCAGTAACCGTATCGGCACCGGTCAGATACAGCCCCTTGATCGGCGTCTGGCTATGAATCCAGTGCTGATCAAAGCGTTGCACCGTATGGTCGATCCCATAAATCTCGCCCTGCTCGTTCCACTGATACCACTCGGTGGACAGCGGCGTGCCCAGCTCGCAAAAATCCAGCGTACCGCGCAGTTGCGGCTGATGCTGATAGAGGGTTTCCAGCAGTTGCTCGGTGAGCTGCGTCTTGAACGCCTCGTAGTCAGCGCCGCGCTTGCCCCAGGTCGTACCTTTCCACTGGGCGAACCACTGTGGCTGGGTCGGCGCGACAATTTCCACCGTGGCCTTGTTCGGGTAATGCGCATCCCAGGCCGGATCTTTTGCCGAGGGGAAGCTGATGTAGATCAGCGGCATCGCCGGGTTCTGCCCGGCCATAAAGCTGCTGACGTTGTGATCATGATCGTGGGTTGGGTAAACCCAGTAGTTGGTCTTCGGCAGCTTCAGCTCGGCGGCGCTGCCCTTGAAGCCGGCATACAGGCACAGGGTGGCGGCCGACAGTTTGACCTTGGGCAGCTGCTTTAGCAGGCCATATTCGCTCGCAACCTGATGATCAATCAGACGGGTATAGGTCGGCACCAGGCCGGCGCAGCTGACGACCTGCGGGGCGCGAATCTCGAAACCATCCTTGTGCATGCGCACGCCCACCGCGCGGCCTTTCTCCACCAGAATCTTGTCGACCCCGGCATAGGTGAACACCTGGCCGCCGGCCGCCTCGATCACCGGGATGATGGTTTCGGAAATTTTTATCGCACCGCCCACCGGGTAGTTGCCGCCGGTGATGTAGTGCTTGGCGACCATGGCGTGCATAACGAAGGCGGCCTCGGCCGGTGGCAGACCGTAGTCACCCCACTGCGCGGTGAGTACGCCGATCAGCTCCTGGTTATCAGTCAGGCCTTCGAGCACTTCGCGGGTGGTCTTGAAGAAGTAATCCGGCAGCCACAGCCGACGCAGCTTGCTGTAAAGCATGCCCAGTGAACGTGGCAGCGCTTGCCCGGCGAAGAAGCGCGGCACCTTGGCGCTGACCTCGCTCAGCAGGTCGACATAACGCTCAAGCACCGCGCCTTCAGAGGGGAAGTGACGCAGCATCTCCGCCTTGAACTCCTCACGCCCGGCCACGTAGTCGTAGGTCTTATCGTCAATGACGATGCGGTCATAGTGGGCATTCATCGGCGCCCATTCGAGCTTGCCGTCAGAAATCACATCGAAGATGCGGCGGATCGCCGACCAGGGTTTGTGCACCTCGCCGATATAGTGCACGCCCACATCCCACTCGTAGCCTTCGCGCTCATAGCTGTGGGTGTAACCGCCGGCGGTGTAGTGCTGCTCCAGCACGCACACGCGCTTGCCGAGCTTGGCCAGCAGCGCGGCGGTGGTCAGGCCGCCGATACCGGAGCCGATGATGATGGCGTCGTAATCACCCTGAACCAGGCGCGGACGGAAGCGGGTACCGGTGCGTTTCATGGGAAGCTCCTGCGTTATTCTTGTTATGCAATTTTTTGCATACTAGACAGCGATTGGAGTCAGTGCAACTTTTTGCATAATCCGTATACTGCGGCGCACCTCAATAGCAGCCGGTGAAACCCGCCTATGTCGCTCAAGCACGCCATCCTTATCCTCCTGGAAAGCGAACCCGGCAGCGGCTACGACCTGCTCAAGCGCTTCAAGGATGGCCTCGGCTACTTCTGGAACGCCAAGCACCAGCAGGTCTATCTGGAGCTGAAAAAACTCAGTGAAGCCGGCTGGCTGGAGTTCGAAGCGCAGGCCCAGGACACCCGCCCGGACAAGAAGAACTACCGCCTGACCCCCGCCGGCCACGCCGAGCTGCTGCGCTGGTTGGGCGAGCCGGTGCTGCCGAACAAGATCAACGATGCGCTGCTGGTGAAGTTGTACGCGGGCGCGCATACCTCGCTGGATAACCTGCGCGAGGAAATGAGTCGGCATGTGGCCGTGCACCGCAAGACCCTGGACAGCCTGCTGAGCATCGAGCGCGACTACCAGGCCCTGCCCACCGAGCAACGCAAGGCACTGCGCCTGCCCTACCTGACCTTGCGCCGCGGCATTCTCGGCGAACAATCCTGGCTGGCCTGGGCCGATGAGGTCGAACAGGAACTGCGGAAAAGCTAAGCACCGCAGAACTCACTGCCGATTGCTGCCAGCTCATAGGCAAACCGCTAGACTGCAAGCCAATAGCCACCATCGCCGATATCCGCATGCCTGCGACCTCCGCCTATATCTCCCCCGATCAGCTGTGCGTCGGCCTATATATCCAGCTCGAACTGGCCTGGTGGGAACACAACTTTGCTTTCAGCAATTTCAAGATCAAGGACGAGGGGCAGATCAAGGCCCTGCGCGCCCTCGGCCTGGAGCGCCTGCGCTATGACCCGGCGCGCAGCGATTGCCCGCCGCCGGATGCCACTGCGGCCCCGGTTGCAACCGAGCCCGTAGCTGCGCCAACGCTCAGCCCGCAACAACAGGCCAGTCAGGCCCGTGCGGAAAAGCTCAAAGCGTTGCGCAAGCGCCTGGTCGAGGTCGATCGCAAATTCGTCCAGGCCAGCCAGCAAGTCAAAACGCTTAACCAGACCCTGCGCAGCCGCCCGGAAGATGCCGTCAAGCAGGCCGGCGAGATAGTCGGCGCGATGGTCGAAACCCTGCTCGGCGGCAGCGGCGTGGTGCTACACAGCATCAACAGCAAGGCCGCCGAAGACAGCTACTTCCATTCACTGAATGTCACGGTACTGGCCCTGCTACTCGGCCGCCAACTCGGCCTGGACAGCGAGGACTGCCATATCCTCGGCCTAGGCGCACTGCTGCACGATGTCGGCAAGCTGGAAGTACCGAGCAAGGTGTTGCTGAAAAGCGAACCGCTGACCCGCCCGGAGCAACAGCTACTGCAGCTGCACTGCGAATTCGGTCTGCGCATGGGCCAGAAGCTGATGCTCGACGACGAAGTGCTGCGCATCATCAACGAGCACCACGAGTACTGCGACGGCAGCGGCTACCCGCGCCAGCTGCGCGAGGCCGCCATTGGCCGGCTAAGTCGCCTGGTGTGCATTGCCAACCAGTTCGACAACCTCTGTAACCCACTCAACCCACGCGACGGCCTCAGCCCGCACGAGGCCCTGGCATTGATGTTCAAGCAATACAGTGCGCGCTTCGATGCGGTGGCGCTAAAGGCCTTTATCCGGGTAATGGGCATCTATCCGCCAGGCTGCCTGGTGCAACTGGACGACCAGCGCTACGGCCTGGTACTGGGCATGAATCCGAGCCAACCACTGAAGCCGACGCTGATTGTCTACGACGCCGCAGTGCCCAAGAACGAGGCCCTGATCATCGATCTGGAACAGGAACCGCGCCTGGGCATCGCCGCCTGCCTGCGTCCGTCCCAGCTACCACGCGAGGCGCTGGAATACCTTAACCCGCGCCAGCAGCTGAGTTACTTTGTCGAGCCCAGCAACAAATAGGCTCTGTTTGGCGCAACCGTGACACCAGCCCCGGCTACCGCCAACATGCAACATCAGGCGACGTTGCATCGCCCGTTCCGGGCCGCCCACGGCTTTACCGCACTCACTGCGCCGGTGCGAAACTGCCGACCTGCGCCATCTGCCACATCCGCGAATAGAACTCCCCGGAGACCTCGCCACTGAGCAACTCACCCGGTTTAAGGAATACATGCAGCTGCGAGTACAGCTTGATCTCACTCGCTGACATGCGCCGCACCAGGTGCTTGGCCTCCACCTGCGAGGGATGCTCAAGGCCGGCGGCGGCGAGCATCTCCGCCAACGCCTTGAGGGTATTGCGATGAAAACTGTGCACGCGCGCGGCCTTATCCGGCACCACTAATGCCCGCTGGCGCAGGGCGTCTTGCGTGGCCACGCCAGTCGGGCATTTGTTGGTATGGCACGACTGACTCTGAATACAGCCGATGGCAAACATAAAGCCACGGGCCGAGTTGGCCCAATCAGCCCCCAGCGCCATCACACTGGCAATATCGAAGGCGCTGACAATCTTGCCGCTGGCGCCTATACGGATGTGCTCGCGCAAACCGATGCCAACCAGGGTGTTATGCACAAACAGCAGCCCTTCTCGCAGCGGTACGCCAATGTGGTCAGTAAATTCCACTGGTGCAGCACCGGTGCCGCCCTCCTTGCCATCGACGACGATAAAGTCCGGTAGAATTCCGGTCTCTAGCATGGCCTTGGCAATCCCCATGAACTCCCACGGATGGCCCAGACAGAACTTGAAACCCACAGGTTTGCCCGCCGACAGCTCGCGTAACTGAGCGACAAACTGCAGTAACTCAATAGGTGTGGAAAACGCACTGTGGCTCGCCGGCGACACACAATCCTGGCCCATGGGCACGCCGCGAGTCTCGGAAATTTCGGCAGTGATCTTGTGCTTCGGCAGAATCCCACCGTGCCCTGGCTTGGCACCCTGGCTGAGTTTGACCTCAATCATCTTCACCTGCGGGTTAACTGCCTGCGCTGCAAAACGCTGCGGGTCAAACTGGCCATTGTCCTGGCGACAACCGAAGTAACCGCTGCCCAGCTCCCAGACCAGATCGCCGCCATGTTCACGGTGATAGGGGCTGATGCTGCCCTCACCGGTGTCGTGATAAAAACCGCCGAGTTTGGCCCCTTGGTTCAATGCGCGGATCGCATTGGCGCTGAGCGAGCCAAAGCTCATGGCCGAAATATTGAAGACCGATGCTGAGTACCGCTGCGTGCACTGCGGTCCGCCAACGCTGACGCGAAATGCACAGGGATCAGCATGCGCGGCCGGCAACATCGAGTGACCGATAAACTCGAAGCCACTCTGATACACGTCAGTCAGGGTGCCGAAGGCCTTGTCCGCACTCTGGTTCTTGGCCCGCGCATACACCAGCGAGCGCTGTGCCCGCGAAAACGGCAATCGCTCGCTATCAGACTCCAGCAAGTATTGGCGGATCTCCGGGCGAATCCCCTCAACCAAATAACGGATGTTACCGAGGATCGGGTAGTTGCGCCGCACCGCATGGCGACTCTGCAACAAGTCATTCACCCCCACCGCACTGAGCAGCCCGGTTATCAGCAACACGGCCCATAACCAGGCATGCCCCGTAACAAACGGTAAACCAGCGATTGTGAACAACACACAGAAGGCAAAGAAGGCGTAGCGATTCAACAACGACAAGCTCATACAGGCTCCTGCGGCATCAGCGTGATAATAGGCGCGAGCGCACCTACCTACAGTTGCAGAGCTTAGGCAGCTTTTTCCTCAATCAACCAATCCATACGCCAGCCGCTCTGGCTCTGCGCCAGGTGCTCGGCCAGCCACGGCAGGGTCTGCTTGAGCTCATCCTCCAGGCCCCAGGGCGGATTGCTGATCACCAGGCCGGAGCCATTCAGCCGCGTCGGCTCATCGGTTGAGTGCACATAGAGCTCCACCCGCAGCAGCTTGGGCGCTTTGCTCTTTTCCAGGTCGCTGTAGAAACGGCGCAGTTGACGCAGGTCCTTGATCGGGTACCAGATCGCCACCACCGCCTGGCGCATGCGGCCGATGGCTTCACTCAGGGATTGGGCACAACGCTCCATCTCATCGACCTGCTCGAACGGCGGATCGATCAGCAGCAGCGCGCGCTTCTCGCGGGTCGGCAGCAGGGCGCGCGGCACGTACCAGCCTTCGCCCAAGTGCACCGCAACGCGGCGGTCGCCGTGCATATTTTCCTTGAGCAGACGACCATCTTCCGGGTGTTTCTCGTTCAGATGCAGGCGGTCCTGTTCGCGGGTCAGCAGGCGCGCAAGCTCGGGCGAGCCTGGGTAATGGCGCAACTCGCCATCCGGGTTCATCGCCCGGATCACTTCCAGATAATCCAGCAGCGGGTCCGGCACATCCGTGGCCTGCCACAACCGCGCAATGCCCTCCAGCCACTCGCCGGTGCGGCTGGCTTGGTCGCCACGCAGGTCATACAGACCGATGCCGGCGTGGCTGTCGAGGTAGGCGAACGGCGCCTCTTTGCGTGACAGCAGGGCAATCAGACGACTGAGGACATAGTGTTTCAGCACATCGGCATGGTTGCCGGCATGGAAGGCGTGACGGTAGTTCATTTGGGCGAGCTCCTGTGGCCGCACAGTTTAACAGGCCGCCCTGAGCCCGACAGCCGCATTTGCCCGAGGGCCTCGGCAAGGGTTAGGGTGTCTCGCCACCCAGACCAAGCCAAGGAGAACGGCATGTCATTGCAAGCGCTATTAGGTACCGAGCTGCCCCTGATCCAGGCCCCCATGGCCGGCGTACAGAACCACAGGCTGGCTGCAGCCGTATCGAATACCGGCGCGCTTGGCTCACTGCCCTGCGCCATGCTCGACGCGGACGGCTTGCGCAAGGAGCTGCAGGCCCTGACTGGGGCAACCCGCAAGCCCTATAACCTGAACTTCTTCTGCCACACCCCACCACCTGTTGATAACGCACGTGCAATCACCTGGCGCGAGACGCTGAGCCCCTACTACGCCGAGCTGGACATTGACCCAGCAAGCATCGCCAGTGGCCCTGGCCGTCTACCGTTCAGTGCAGAGATGGCCGACTTGCTGGATGAGTTTCGCCCGGCGGTAGTGAGTTTTCACTTCGGCCTGCCCTCGACCGAACTGCTGGCGCGGGTCAAGGCCTGCGGGGCCAAGGTGCTCGGTTCGGCGACCACGGTGGAGGAAGCGCTGTGGCTGCAGGACAACGGTGCCGATGCAATCATCGCCCAGGGCCTGGAAGCCGGCGGCCATCGCGGCATGTTTCTCAGCGACGAGTTGAGCAGTCAGCTCAGCACCTTCGCCCTGTTGCCGCAGATCGTCCAGGCGGTGCGCCTGCCAGTGATTGCCGCTGGCGGTATCGCCGATGCCCAAGGCGTGCGTGCAGCCATGACCCTTGGCGCGGCCGGGGTGCAGATCGGCACCGCCTACCTGTGCTGCGATGAGGCCAGCACCAGCGCCATCCACCGCGCGGCTCTGCACAGCCCGGCGGCGCAGCACACGGCCCTGACCAACCTGTTTAGCGGCCGACCGGCGCGCGGCATCGTTAACCGGGTGATGCGCGAACTGGGGCCAATTAGCCCACTGGCACCGGCATTCCCCTTGGCCACAGCGGCCATTGCACCGCTGCGGGCCAAAGCGGAAAGCCTGGGCAGCGGCGACTTCTCACCACTCTGGGCCGGGCAGAATGTCAGTGGTTGCAAGCCCATCGGCGCAGCTGAACTGACCCGTGAGCTGGCTCAAGGTTTGACCCCGTAAGCACGACCGCGACTGCATAACCTCATCCACCCTACTCGATCGCTCCGGCCCCACGCGCAGTTATCACGCTTATTGATAGTGCTGGGAGCAGCACCCGCGGCTGCTTAGAATCTGTTTCGGATCTCGCGAGCTAGAGCGAGACAAGGCAAAAACAGGCGAGGAAGCGGAGTTTACGAGCTGTAAGTGAGCATTCCGAGCCTGTTTTTAACGCAGTATCGCCGACGCGCAGCAGAGACGAGACAGGTTCTAGACTCGGCGCATCGCCACCGGA
The DNA here is from genome assembly GCF_963970805.1 of Pseudomonas sp. EA_35y_Pfl2_R5. NCBI lineage: Bacteria > Pseudomonadati > Pseudomonadota > Gammaproteobacteria > Pseudomonadales > Pseudomonadaceae > Pseudomonas > Pseudomonas sp. EA_35y_Pfl2_R5. The sequence continues at coordinate 46,792 of NZ_CAXAOW010000001.1, forward strand.
GGCACACCCATGTCCGAGTCCCTGCTCAGTTCCCGCAACCTGGCCTTTGAGCTGTATGAAGTGCTGGACGCCGAAGGCCTGACCCAGCGCGAGCGCTTCGCCGAGCACAGCCGCGAAACCTTTGATGCAGCCATCGACACCGCCCGCAGCATCGCCGAGAACCTGTTTGCCCCGCACAACCGCAAGAACGACGAACATGAGCCGGAGTATGTCGACGGTGCCGCGGTGCTGATCCCCGAGGTGAAACCGGCAGTGGACGCCTTCCTCGAAGCTGGCTTTCTCAATGCCACCCGTGAGTTCGAAGTCGGCGGCATGCAGCTGCCCAACCTGCTGTCGCAGGCGTGCTTCGCGCACTTCCAGTCGGCCAACGCGGCGACCACCTCCTACCCATTCCTGACCATGGGCGCGGCCAACCTGATCGAGGCATTCGGCAGCGATGAGCAGAAACAGCGCTTTCTGCAACCGATGATCGACGGCCGCTTCTTCGGCACCATGGCGCTGACCGAACCGCATGCCGGCTCCTCGCTGTCGGATATTCGCACCCGCGCCGAACCGGCGGGCGATGGCACGTACCGACTCAAGGGCAACAAGATCTTTATCTCCGGCGGCGACCATCCCCTCTCGGAAAACATCGTACACATGGTGCTGGCCAAGCTGCCGGACGCGCCGCCCGGGGTGAAGGGCATCTCGCTGTTTATCGTGCCCAAGTTCCTGGTCAACGACGACGGCTCACTGGGCAAACGCAATGACGTGGTCTTGGCTGGCCTGTTCCACAAGATGGGCTGGCGCGGCACCACCTCCACCGCATTGAATTTCGGTGACAGCGGCGATTGCGTCGGCTACTTGGTGGGCAAGCCGCACCATGGTCTGGCCTATATGTTCCAGATGATGAACGAGGCGCGCATTGGCGTCGGCATGGGTGCGGTGATGCTCGGCTACGCCGGCTACCTGTACTCGCTGGACTACGCCCGCCAGCGCCCGCAAGGTCGCCTACCCGACGGCAAAGACCCGGCCTCCAGCCAGGTGGCGATCATCGAGCACGCCGACGTGCGGCGCATGCTGCTGACCCAGAAAGCCTACGTGGAAGGCTCCTTCGACCTCGGCCTGTATGCCGCGCGCCTATTTGACGACACTCAGACCCTGGCGACCGAGGAAGAGCGCCGCAGCGCCCTGGAATTGCTCGATCTGCTGACCCCGATCGTCAAATCCTGGCCGTCGGAGTTCTGCCTTAAGGCCAACGAACTGGCGATCCAGATCCTCGGTGGCCACGGCTATACCCGCGATTACCCGGTGGAGCAGTACTACCGCGACAACCGCCTCAACCCGATCCACGAAGGCACCCACGGCATCCAGTCCCTCGACCTGCTCGGGCGCAAGGTCTCGATGAATGGCGGCGCAGCGCTCAAGCAGTTGCTCAAGCTGATCCACGGCACCTGCCAGCGCGCCGAAGCCCATGCCTCGCTGACCGCCCTGCGCCAGCCGCTAGAGCAACTGCTGGCGCGCCTGCAGACGGTGACACTGGCACTGCTGGGTGATTTGATGAGCGGCAAGGTCAACCAGGGCCTGGCCAACTCGGCACTGTACCTCAAGGTCTTCGGCCATATGGTGATTGGCTGGCGCTGGCTGGAACAGGCAATCCGCGCAGAGGAAGGCCTGGCCCGACTCAATAACACCGAGGGTACCGCCGCTGATGCCGAGTTCTACCAGGGCAAGCTGCAAGCAGCGCGTTATTTTCTGACCTGGGAAGTGCCAAGCTGCCACCACGACCTGGCCATCCTCGAAGCCCGCGATGACACCTGTCTAGGCATGCAGGACGCCTGGTTCTAAACCTTCAGTCGGCGCTGTACTTATCACAAGACGCCCCGCTGAATGCGGGGCGTTTTTTTGAGCGAGGCACGAAGGCAACGGTTAGAATCTCTGGCACGCGCCATGCGTAGTGGCACGTTCACCAACCCGCACGGAGTTCGCGCCTTGGATGCCAGCACCATCAACAACCTGTTTTTGATCGGTGGCTTGCTGGTGGCAATGAGCATTCTGGTCAGCGCGTTCGGCTCGCGCTTCGGCATCCCGATTCTGGTGATCTTTCTCGGCGTGGGCATGCTCGCCGGCACCGACGGCCCTGGCGGCATCATCTTCGACAACTACCCGCTGGCCTACCTGGTCGGCAACCTGGCGCTGGCCATCATCCTCCTCGATGGTGGCATGCGCACCCGGGTATCGAGCTTTCGCGTGGCCTTGTGGCCATCCCTCTCACTGGCCACCGTTGGTGTGTTGATAACTGCCGGGCTGACCGGCGTGGCCGCAGCATGGCTGTTCAAACTGACCTGGATGGAAGGACTGCTGATCGGCGCCATCGTCGGCTCCACTGATGCCGCGGCGGTATTTTCCCTGCTTGGCGGGCGCGGCCTCAATGAGCGGGTCAGCGCCACCCTGGAAATCGAGTCCGGCAGCAACGACCCGATGGCGGTATTTCTTACCGTGACCCTGATCGCCATGCTCGGCAGCGGCCAACAAGGGCTGAGCTGGGATCTGCTGCTGCAGTTGCTGCTGCAATTCGGCATCGGTGCGTTGCTCGGCCTGGGTGGCGGCTGGTTGCTGCTCAACCTGGTCAACCGTATGGAGTTGGCCAACGGCCTCTACCCTTTGCTGGTGGTCAGCGGCGGGCTGATTATTTTTGCCGTAACCAACGCCATTGGCGGCAGTGGCATTCTGGCAATCTACCTGTGCGGCCTGCTACTAGGCTACAAACCGATCCGCTCACGCCATGGCATTTTGCATATGCTCGACGGCCTGGCCTGGTTGGCGCAGATCGGCATGTTCTTGGTGCTGGGCTTGCTGATCACCCCCAGTGAGCTGCTGCCGATTGCCCTGCCAGCCTTGATCTTGGCGCTGTGGATGATCCTGTTTGCCCGGCCACTGTCGATTTTCATCGGCCTGCTGCCCTTCAAGGGGTTCCATGACCGCGAACGCGCCTTTATCGCCTGGGTTGGCCTACGCGGCGCGGTGCCGATCATTCTTGCGGTGTTCCCGCTGATGGCCGGCCTGCCAAATGCCCAACTGTTTTTCAATGTGGCGTTCTTTATCGTGCTGGTCTCGCTGCTCCTGCAAGGCACCAGCCTGCCCTGGGCAGCCAAGCTGCTGCGCGTCACCGTACCGCCGGAGCCGGCACCCGTGTCGCGCGCCGGACTGGACGTTCATCCGACCAGCCAGTGGGAGCTATTTATCTATCGCCTTGGCGCAGAGAAATGGTGCATCGGCGCGCCCCTGCGTGAGTTGAAGATGCCCGAAGGCACACGCATCGCCGCGCTGTTCCGTGGCAAGGAGCTGTTGCACCCCTCCGGCAGCACCACCCTGGAAGCCGGCGATCTGCTCTGCGTGGTCGGCCATGAACACGACCTACCCGGCCTCGGCAAGCTGTTTAGCCAGGCACCAACGCGCGGCCAGGACCTGCGCTTTTTTGGTGATTTCGTACTCGAAGGCGATGCCGAACTGGCCGCCGTCGCCGCACTCTACGGCCTGCAACTGGAAGGCGCCGAGGGCCAGCTGCACCTAGGCCGCTTTATCGCCCACAAGATTGGCGGCTCGCCGGTTATCGGCGACCAGGTGGAATGGCAAGGCCTGACCTGGACGGTGGCGGCCATGGCAGGGAACAAGATCCGCAAGGTCGGCGTCAGATTCCCCGAGGGCAGTCGTCCCGGCCCTGGGCTCTTCCTCTAACCCACCCCAATAAGCCGTTTTCGACGGTACAGGCGCCGCTCCGCACGCCTGTTAAACTCAGCCTCTTTTCGAGCCAACGAACGTCACTATGCCTTCTCTTCGTACTTATCTCGCCGTCGCCCTACTCGGATTGTGCCTGAGCGCCCCCCTGCTGCACGCCGCAGTACCGCCGAACCGCGCTGACGTACAAAGCAACCTGGATAACCTGGCCGAGCGCAAATTGCCGGAAGCCGAGCAGCAGGCCATCAAGCAGACACTGGAAAAAACCCTGGCGCTGCTCGATGAGCAAGCCGACAGCAAGAAACGCCTGGCTGACCTGGAGAAGCAACTGCAACAGGCCCCGCGTTTGATTGGCGAGGCGCAACGCGATTACGAACGACTGAAAAACAGTGCGCCCACGGCGGTGAACCTGCGCCATGGCAGAAGTACCCTGCAGCAGCTCGAACAGTTGCTGGCTGAGCGCAACGCGCAACTCAACGAGTGGCAGAAGCAGATCATCGAAGCCAACAGCCTGGTGATCACCGCGCAAACCCGCCCGGAACGCGCACAGGCAGAGATCAGTGGCAATCAAACCCGCAATCAGGAAATCAACAGCATCCTCAAAAGCGGCCGCGAAGGCAGCAAGCCACTGAGCAACGAGCGCCGCGACCAACTGAATGCCGAACTGGCCAAACTCGAAGCGCAAACCCAGCTGCGCCGCCAGGAGCTGGCTGGCAACAGCCTGCTCCAGGACCTCGGAAACAGCCGCCGCAACCTGCTCGATGAGCGCATCAAGCGCCTGGAAAAAGAGCTGCTCGACCTGCAGAACCTGATCAATGAAAAGCGCCGCAACCTGTCCGAGCAAACCGTCGCAGAACAATCGCGCGAGGCCGAGAAAGCCGGCAGCGGCACCGTACTGGCTCGCGAAAGCGCGCTGAACCTGAAGCTTTCCGACTACCTGCTGCGCGCCACCGACCGGCTCAATGAACTGACCCGCCTGAACCTACAGACCAAGCAGCAGCTCGACAGCCTGAACCAGAGTGACCAGGCCCTGGCCGAACAGATCAGCGTGCTGCAAGGCAGCCTGCTGCTCTCGCGCATCCTCTATAAGCAGCAGCAAGCCCTGCCGACACTAAAGCTCGACAGCACACTGCCCGACCAGATCGCCGACCTGCGCCTGTACCAGTTCGAGCTAAACCAGCAACGCGAAGCTATCAACAACCCCAGCGTATATGTCGATGGCCTGCTCACCGATAGCGCGACCGATACTGCGGCCCTGCGCACCGATCTACTGGAAATCATTAACACCCGTCGCGAACTGATAGACCGCCTGAACCGCGAGCTGAATGCTCTGCTCAACGAGTCGATCACCCTGCAACTGAATCAGAAGCAACTGAAAAGCACCGCCGAAACCCTGCGCACCACCCTCGACGAGCAGATGTTCTGGATCCCCAGCAACAAGCCGCTGAATCTGGAATGGTTCAAATCCGTACCGCGCCTACTGGAGCGACAGATCGCCGACCTGCCCTGGGGCTCCACTGTGCGCCAGCTGGGCGCCGGCCTGACCGAAAGACCACTGTTGTTTTTGCCGCTGCTGCTGCTGATTGTCGTGCTGTTGTGGCGTCGTGGTTACCTGTACCGCAAGCTCAGCGAGCTGCATCAGGACATCGGCCACTTCAAGCGCGACAGCCAGCTGCACACGCCCATGGCCATCATGCTCAACGTACTGTTGGCGCTGCCCGGCACGCTGTTTCTGGCCTTGTGCGGCTTTGCTCTGCAGATGGATGCCCGCGGACAGAACGCCAATCTCGGTGAAGCCCTGTTCCAGATGGCCCAGGCCTGGCTGGTGTTCTACACCCTGTATCGCATCCTCGCCGATGGCGGGGTGGCCGAACTGCACTTCCGCTGGGGCCGTCCGCAGGTAGCCTTCCTGCATCGCCAGGTGCGCCGCCTGGGCCTGGTCGTTATGGCCATGGTGGCCGTAGTGACGGTGGCCAAACACCAACCCGCCGGATTGGGCGATGATGTGATCGGCCTGACCGTGGTGTTGACCTGCTATGCACTGATGGTCTGGCTGCTGCACAAACTGCTGCTCACCGGCCCGGCACGCGAACATGCCTCGGCCTTCCGTATGCTGATCGGCATAGTCCTGAGCCTGTTACCACTGGCGTTGATCATCGCGGTCGGCCTCGGTTACTACTACACCGCGCTGAAACTCAGCGACCGCCTGATCAACACCCTGAACCTACTGGTGATCTGGTTGGTTATCGAAGCCACTTTTGTCCGTGGCCTGGGCGTGGCGGCACGTCGCCTGGCCTACCAACGCGCTACAGCGAAACGCCAGGCGCAGAGCAAAGACAGCGGCGAAGGCACGGAAATCGTGGTCGAGGAACCGACCCTGGATATCGAACAGGTCAACCAGCAATCGCTGCGACTGATCCGCCTGGCTTTGCTCGGCACCTTTATCGCTGGTCTGTACTGGGTCTGGGCGGACCTGATCTCGGTGTTTGCCTACCTCGACAACATCGCCCTCTACCAGTACAGCAGCGGCAGCGGTGATGCCGCCACCCTGGTGCCGATCAGCCTCAGTGATGTACTCGGCGCACTGGTCATCGTCGGCATCACCATCGCGCTGGGCCGCAACCTACCTGGTTTGCTCGAAGTGTTGGTGCTATCAAGGATGAAGCTGGCCCAGGGCAGTGCCTACGCCACCACCACCCTGCTGTCCTACCTGATCGTGGCCATTGGCTTTGTCACCACCCTGTCGACCCTCGGCGTCAGCTGGGACAAGTTGCAGTGGCTGGTCGCCGCCCTGTCGGTGGGACTGGGCTTTGGCCTACAAGAGATCTTCGCCAACTTTATCTCCGGCCTGATCATCCTGTTCGAGCGGCCGGTGCGGATTGGCGACGTGGTGACCATTGGCAACCTGTCCGGCACCGTGAGCAAGATCCGTATTCGCGCCACCACCATCACCGACTTCGATCGCAAAGAAATCATCGTACCGAACAAGACCTTCGTCACAGACCAGTTGATCAACTGGTCGCTCAACGACACCGTTACCCGGGTTATCGTGAAGATCGGCGTAGCCTACGAAACCGACCTGCCGCTGGCACGCAAGCTGATGATGCAGGCCGCCGAGGAAAACCCACGCGTACTGCGCGACCCGGCGCCGTTGCTGTTCTTCCTGACCATCAGCGCCAGCACCTTCGATTACGAGCTGCGCTTCCATGTACGTGAACTCGGTGACCGCAACGCCGCTACCGACGAAATCCTCACGCGCATAGCCCTGAGCTTCCGTGAGCACAACGTGGAAATGGCCTTCAACCAGGTCGAAGTGATGATCAAAAATCTGCAGGGTCAGGAGCTCAACCTAAGCAGCGGACAGCTCATAAACGCCGGGGCAGCTGCCGCCGCGAAACAAGAGCAACTGCCGCCCGCTCCTTCTGTAGACCCGCTGTAAGTCTGTTACTCGCCCGCCGCCGCGGGCCTAAACCCTCATCATCGCCGGGCCGCGCCAGCCCGACCGGAGTCTGACTTTGAAGTCGCTCATCGAGCTGCAATTCGATAACCGTTTCGCCCGCCTCGGCGACGCGTTCTCCACCCACGTATTGCCTGAACCGATTGCCGAACCGCGCTTGGTCGTCGCTAGCCCGGCGGCCATGGCCCTGCTCGATCTCGAACCAAGCGAGGCCGACAGCGACGTGTTTGCGCAGATCTTCGCCGGGCACAAGCTGTGGAGCACCGCCGAGCCACGCGCCATGGTCTATTCCGGACACCAGTTCGGTGGCTACAACCCGCGTCTAGGTGATGGACGCGGCCTGCTACTCGGGGAGGTAGTCAACGACGCTGGCGAGTACTGGGACCTGCACCTCAAAGGCGCCGGGCAAACGCCTTATTCACGCATGGGCGACGGCCGCGCAGTGCTGCGTTCATCGATCCGCGAATTTCTCGCCAGCGAACACCTGCACTCCCTCGGCATCCCCAGCTCCCGAGCGCTGTGCGTGACCGGCTCCAGCACCCCTGTGTGGCGCGAGAAGCAGGAAAGCGCGGCCATGGTGCTGCGCCTGGCACCCAGCCACGTGCGCTTCGGTCACTTCGAATACTTCTACTACACCCAGCAGCATGAGCAGCTCAAACAGTTGGCCGAACATGTGCTGCACAACCACTACACCGAATGCCAGCAGCAGGAGCAGCCCTACCTGGCGATGTTCCACGCGATCATCGAGCGCAATGCGGCAATGATTGCCTACTGGCAGGCCTACGGTTTCTGTCATGGGGTGATGAACACCGACAATATGTCGATCCTCGGCATCACCTTCGATTATGGCCCCTACGCCTTTCTCGATGACTTCGACGCCCAGCACATCTGCAACCATTCCGACGACACTGGCCGCTACTCGTTCAGCAACCAGGTACCGATCGCTCAGTGGAACCTCGCCGCCCTCGGCCAGGCCCTCGTGCCGCTGGTCGATGTCGACGCGCTTCGTGAGACGCTCGGTCTGTTTCTGCCGCTGTACCAGGCGCACTACCTCGACCTGATGCGCAAACGCCTGGGCCTGCTCAGTGCCGATGAAGGCGACGAAGCCCTGGTGCAGCGTCTGCTGCAACTGATGCAAAGCAGCGCAGTGGATTACACGCTGTTCTTCCGCGAGCTCGGCGACAGCCCGGCAGCGCAAGCCGTCGCGCGCCTGCGCGACGAGTTTACCGATCTGGCCGGTTTCGACACCTGGGCCGCCGACTACCTGACGCGCAGCGCTGAGGATGGCGATAACCCAGCGCAGCGGCGCGAACGCATGCACGCGGTCAACCCCAAGTACATCTTGCGTAATTACCTGGCCCAGCAAGTGATCGAGGCCGCCGAACAGGGCGACTACGCCCCAGTACGCGAACTGCATCAGGTGCTGTCACGCCCCTTCGACGATCAGCCCGGTTTCGAACGCTACGCCGAGCGCCCGCCCGAGTGGGGTAAGCATCTGGAAATCAGCTGCTCGTCCTGAACCGAACCTAGGGTGGATGGCGCTTTTTTCATCCACCAACCGTTAACGGTGGATGGATGAAAAAAGCGCCATCCACCCTACGAGCGCCTACACCCGCAGCATCCACTCCAACCCCATGGCCACATGCAACTCGGCGCTGTCGAGCAACGGCAGCGGCGCATCCAGGCCGTCCAGTAACAGGCCGATCTCGGTGCAGCCCAGGATGGCCACCTCGGCGCCCTGCCCCTGCAACGAGCCTAAACAGTCCAGATAGAACCCCTGCGCCTGCGGCAGAAACTGGCCCTGGCACAGTTCGGCAAAGATCACCCGGTCGATTTCCGTCATCTGCGCCGCGTTCGGGGTCATTACTTCAATGGCAAAGCGCTCAGCCAGGCGTTGGCGGTAGAACTCCTCCTGCATGGTAAAGCGCGTACCGAGCAAAGCGGCACGGCGTACGCCCTGGCGCTGCAGGGTTTGGCCGACGGCATCGCCGATATGCAGCAAAGGAATCTGCACTGCCGCTTCAATAGCCGGCGCCACCTTGTGCATGGTGTTGGTGGCCAACAGCAGGGCCGTTGCACCCGCCTGTTCGAGGCCCCGAGACGCCTGCGCTAGGACCTGCCCTGCCGCCTGCCAGTCGCCGCGCCGCTGCAGTTCGGCGATATCGGCAAAGTCCACCGAATGCAGCAGCAACGGCGCCGAATGCAAACCACCGAGACGTTCACGCACGCCCTGATTGAGTAACCGGTAATAGCTGGCCGTGGACTCCCAGCTCATCCCCCCGAGAATGCCTAACTGACGCATACCACCTCCTGCTCGTTAAAGCCTTGAGCCTAATCCGCGCCCCCTCCAACGCACAGACACAGTCCACGCTAGAGCAGCCGGTACAGCCTTATCTATTAAATCGAAAAGGCATATAAACCTTTCCAAACATTCTTAGACTCTCTAAGCAGCAACCCTTATCTTCTCCGCCTTGCGTGGCCGCCCCGTCTGAAATAGGCGTGCCCGATACCTCACACGAGATTCGCCCGCTTACGCTAAGGATGTTCATGTTCTGGGACTCTCTTCCTCTGCCCTTGTTGTTTGTCGGTGCCCTGCTGGTCTGGGTGCTGTACGCCTTTGTGCGCGAGAAGTGGAGCCCGGACATTGTCGCGGCCATCGCCGTGGCGGCGCTGCTGATTACCCAGCTACTGGAACCCAAGGAAGTGCTCAGCGTGCTGAGCAACTCGGCGCCAGTCACCATCGCCTGCATGTTCGTGCTCTCGGCCGCACTGGAACGAACCGGTTGCATCGACGCTCTCGGTAACTGGCTGGGGAATCTGGTTGGTACCAGCCCGATTCGCGTACTCACCGGGCTAACCATCACCGCACTGGTGATCTCGGCGTTCCTCAACAACACCCCGGTGGTGGCCATTCTCACTCCGGTGGCAATTTCCCTGGCGCGGCGCGCCGGCACCCTGCCCTCGAAACTGCTGATTCCACTGTCCTACGCCACCATCCTTGGCGGGACTCTGACCATGATCGGCACCTCGACCAACATTCTGGTCGACGGCGTAGCACGCAAGGCTGGCCTTGAGCCCTTTGGCATGTTTGAAATCACCGGTGCCGGGCTGATCCTGGCAACGGTGGGCATGCTCTATCTGCTGACCATAGGTCGCCACCTGCTGCCCGAGCGCGAGACGCTGTCCAAGCAGCTGCGCCCGAACCTCGACCGCACCTTTATGACCGAGCTGCTGGTGCCACAGAACTCGCCAGTGATCGGAAAATCTCTGCACGAAGCCAACCTCAATGGCGGCAGCGGCCTGCAAGTGCTGAAGATCTTCCGCGACGAGCAGGAGCTCACCGAACCGGCCCACGACACCCTGTTGGTTGCCGGCGACCAGCTGGTTTTGCACGGTCAGGTCAAGGATGTGGTGGAGCTGCGCGAAAGCGGCCACCTGATCTTCAACCGCAGCGATGCCTTCGAAACCATCAGCAGCCATGACGTGATCCTCGCCGAGGCCATCGTCGGACGGAACTCGCGCTACAGTCACCGCCCCATGCGCGACCTTGACCTCACCGCGCGCTATGGCATCGCCGTGCTTGCCGTGCACCGTCAGGATGAAAATATCCAGGGCAACCTGGATGAGTTCGAATTGCAGTTCGGCGATGTGATGCTCGTGGAGGGCACGCCAACGCAGATCAAGCGCTTTGCCGACAACGGCGAACTGATCAGTCTTAACGCCGTGCAGGAGCGCGCCTTCCGACGCGACAAAGCGCCGATCGCGATCATCGCCACCCTGGCGGTGATGCTGCTGGCGGCCTTCGGTGTGATGCCCATCGAAGGCCTGGCGATCATCGGCGCAGTGACCGTGCTGGCAACCCGCTGCCTGGATGTGGAAGACGCTTACAAGGCGGTGGACTGGAAGATTCTCAGCCTGATCTTCGGCATGCTGGCCATCAGCATCGCCATGGACAAAGTCGGCCTGGTCAGCCTGATGGTCAGCAATGTCATGGACCTGATGCCCTGGGCCGGGCCGCTGCTGATGCTGTCGTTTATCTACCTGTTTACCTCGATCCTCACCGAGGTGCTGTCGAACAACGCGGTGGCGGTACTGGTCACGCCGATTGCCATTGGCATGGCCCAGCACCTGGGCGTAGACCCGCGCGCCTTTGTGGTCGCGGTGATGTTCGCCGCCAGCGCCAGCTTCGCCACGCCGATCGGTTACCAGACCAACACCTTTGTGTATAACGCCGGCGGCTATCGCTTCACCGACTTTATGAAAGTCGGCATCCCGCTCAACCTGCTGCTGTGGGTCGTGGCCAGCTTTGTCATCCCCTGGTTCTTCCCGCTGACACCGGTTTGACGGCATAAGCGGCGAATATATCGATCTAGACTAGGAGCCTGTCGGGCATGACCGTTCGTAGCGAGGGGAAGCCCGGCTTGAGGCAGTTTTTCTGCTTTTCCGAGGCGAATAGCTGGCTATTTAACGAGGGAAAGCAGCAAAAATGTCCAAGTCCGGCTTTTCCGCAGTAGAACAGTGTCAAGTCCGACAGGCTCCTGGGGCCCGTTTCATTGCGCTAGCGCATTGACCGGGCCTTGCTACTTTCTCCATGCTGCCAACCTTCAATCTGCCCTGAAGGAACGCGCGCATGAAATTGGAAACCCTGGCCATCCACGCCGGCTACAGCCCCGACCCAACCACCAAAGCCGTGGCGGTGCCGATCTACCAGACCAGCTCCTTTGCCTTCGATGACACCCAGCACGGTGCCGACCTGTTCGACCTGAAGGTCGCCGGCAACATTTATTCGCGCATCATGAACCCGACCAACGCCGTGCTCGAAGAGCGCGTGGCGGCACTGGAAGGTGGCGTCGGCGCGCTGGCCGTGGCCTCCGGCATGGCGGCGATCACCTATGCGATCCAGACCGTCGCCGAAGCCGGTGACAACATCGTCTCGGTGGCCAAACTCTACGGCGGCACCTATAACCTGCTGGCCCACACCCTACCGCGCTTCGGCATCCAGACCCGCTTTGCCGCCCACGACGACATCGCCGCACTGGAAGCGCTGATCGACGATAAAACCAAAGCCGTGTTCTGTGAGTCCATCGGCAACCCGGCCGGCAATATCGTCGACCTCGCAGCCCTCGCCGCTGCTGCGCACCGCCATGGCGTGCCGCTGATCGTCGACAACACCGTGGCCACGCCGATCCTCTGCCGTCCGTTCGAGCATGGCGCGGACATCGTCGTGCACTCGCTGACCAAGTACATCGGCGGCCATGGCACCAGCATCGGCGGCATCGTCGTCGACTCCGGCAAGTTCCCCTGGGCGGATAACCAGACGCGCTTCCCGCTGCTCAACACGCCGGACCCGTCCTACCACGGCGTGACTTACACCGAGGCCTTCGGCCCGGCCGCCTTTATCGGCCGCTGCCGCGTGGTGCCACTACGCAACACCGGCGCGGCGCTGTCGCCATTCAATGCCTTCCTCATCCTGCAAGGCCTGGAAACCCTGGCCCTGCGCATGGAGCGCCACTGCGAGAATGCGCTGAAGGTCGCCCATTACCTGCAAAATCATCCGCAGGTGGCCTGGGTGAAATACGCGGGCCTGCCCGATCACCCCGAGCACGCCCTGGCGCAGCGTTTCTGCGGCGGCAAACCGGCCTCGATCCTCTCCTTCGGCATTGTCGGCGGACAGGCAGCCGGCGCGCGCTTTATCGATGCGCTGCAGTTAGTGGTTCGTTTGGTCAACATCGGCGATGCCAAATCCCTGGCCTGCCACCCGGCCTCGACCACTCACCGCCAGTTGAATGACGAAGAGCTGAAGCGCGCCGGCGTGCCGCGCGACATGGTGCGCCTGTCCATCGGCATCGAGCACAGCGACGACATCCTCGCCGACTTGGCTCAGGCTCTCGACGCTGCAGCGGGCTGATCGCCCTTGATATCCGCGCAAGCGACTCCAGATAAGGCATAACCGCCTCTGGAGTCGCCCATGTCCAATCCCCTGCTGATCCCCTGCCCACACTGCAACGGCCTAAACCGTATCCCCGCCGAACGCCTGGGCGATGCGCCGCGTTGTGGCCGCTGCAAGGCCGAGGTGCTGCCGAGCACGCCTTTCGAGCTCACCCAGGCCAACTTCGATGCGCAGAACAAGGGCGACCTGCCGCTGCTGATTGATGTCTGGGCCAGCTGGTGCGGCCCCTGCCGCAGCTTTGCACCGACCTATGCACAGGCCGCCGCGCAGCTGCAAGGTCACTGCCGCCTGAGCAAGCTGGACAGCGAAGCCAACCCACAGCTGTCGGCGGAAATGAGCATTCGCTCAATTCCTACACTGATTCTGCTCAAGGGCGGTGTGGAAGTTGCCCGGCAGAGTGGCGCGCTGCCCCTGCCGCAACTGCTTGGCTGGTTGCGCCAGCAGGGCATTTGAGCGAATCGGTCAATTACGCATAGGCATTGCGGTCATTACTGCGCTCACGACCAACCTTTAGGCTGGCTGCACAACAGGACGTGTGGAGCCAAGCATGACGATGCCTATCGAACTGGTACGCCAGCTCACCGAAGAACAGATCACCTTTGTCCAGCGCAGCGGGCTCAAGGCCGAAGTGCTGGAAGCTGGCCATGTGCGTCTGCGCATGCCGCTGGCGGGTAACCAGAACCATATCGGCAGCATGTACGCCGGCGCGCTGTTCACCCTGGCGGAAATTCCCGGTGGCGCACTGTTTCTCACCAGCTTCGATGCCCAGCGCTTTTACCCCATCGTTAAGGAAATGAACCTGCGCTTTCGCCGCCCCGCCAGCGGCGATATCTGGGTCGAGGCATGCCTTACGGCGGAAGAAATCCAGCAGTTGCAAAAGCAGGCAACAGAACTCGGCAAAGCCGAGTATGTTTTACAGTTGCAGCTGACCGATGAGAGTGGTGAAGTAGTGGTCGAGAGTCGCGGCCTGTATCAATTACGCGCACGCTGACACCTGACCTTGCCCTGGGTCAAAAGTCCAGCTATGACTCGAGGTCACAATAAATGTGCCGACATGCATCGGCAGGAGAACGCCGACCATGCCCAGTCACATTCTTATCGCCCACGACTTGCGCGACACTGCCGACATGGCCCTGTGCCGCGCGGCGCAGCTGGCCAAGCAATTCAACGCCAAACTGACCATCCTGCATGTGCTCGACCCGAGCAAAAGCAGCCAGCAACACGAGCAGGCCAAACAGGCGCTGGATCGCAGCCTGACCCAATACGCCCCGCCCGGCAGCGAGTTGTTAATCTGCACGAGCATCAAGCCTTCGGAAATGGTGCTGCAGCAGCTCAATAAGCTTGGCTGCGACCTGCTGGTACTTGGCGGCCATCACCAGCGCCATGACTTCTTTTCCGGCACCAGCCTCGACCGCATTGCCCGCAACTGCCCGGTGCCGTTGTTGCTGGTCGCACGTAACGACTCGCGCCCGTATGAGCGCGCGCTGTCTGCCATCGACTTCTCGCTCTGCGCCTGCAGCGCCCTCGGCCAGGCCTATCGATTGCTGCCGAAAAACGCCGAACTGCATGCACTGCATGTGTTCGAACCAGACAAGGGCACGCCCAAACAGATCGAAACGCAACTGGCCACGCAGAAAGCCCTGATCGATCAGTTGCTGGAAGATGAAGCGCAAAATCTTCCGGCAGAAGGCCCGAACCTGACCCACTCAGTGGAGCAAGGCGGCATCCTGCGCTGCCTGCAAGCCCGCCTGAAAAGTACCAACACCGAACTGCTGGTACTCGGTAGTCACGGCCGCAGCGCACTGTCGCAAGCATTGCTCGGCAGCCTGGCGCAGCATTTCCTGCATAAGGCGCCCTGCGACATCTACGTCGTCCGCTGACGATCTGCTGCGCGTCGGCCCTACTGCGTTGAAAACAGGTTCGGAATGCTCATGTACAAAAGTACACTCCGCTTCCTCACCTGTTTGACCAGCCGGAGGCTGTTACTAACGTAGCGCCTTGCATGGCTCTAGCTCGCGATATCTTCAATAGACTCTGAACCAGCCAATAAAAAAGCTGCCTAGGCAGCTTTTTTATTTACGGGCTAACGCTCAGTTGGCGTTAAGCAGGTCATGCAACTCGACAAACTGCTGGGTCAGCTTGTGGCTGCGATCCAGATAGATCAGCGGGATGCAGGCCTGGTGTGATTCGCGCATCTTCACCGAGCTCATCAGGTTGACCGGCAGCACCGGCAAGCCCTCGGCGATCAGTTCGTCGAGCAGCTGTTGCGGCAGGCTGGCGCGCGGCTGGAACTGGTTGACCACAATGCCTTCAACCTCCAGGCCCTCGTTGTGGTCTTCCTTGAGCTCTTCGATTTCACGTAGCAGGCCATACAGCGCCTGACGCGAGAAGCTGTCGCAGTCGAATGGAATCAGCACGCGATCGGCGGCAATCAACGCGGAGACGGTGTAAAAGTTCAGCGCCGGCGGGGTATCCAGGTAGATCCGCTCGTAATCCTCGCTGAGGTCTTCGAGCAGTTTGCGCAGCTTGTTGATCTTGTGCTTCTGCTCAAGCTTAGGCTGCAGATCAGCCAGCTCGGCGGTGGCGGTGACCACATGAAGGTTATCGAACGGCGTTTCGTAGATATCCACGCTGCCTTTCTTGCCGAACGGCGTGGACGACAGAGTGCCCTTGAAGAACTCGGCGATGCCCATGGGAATGTCCTCGCCGGTCAGGCCGGTGAGGTAATGGGTCGAGTTGGCCTGGGCATCCAGGTCGATCAGCAGCGTGCGATAGCCCTGTGAAGCGCTGACCGCAGCCAGGTTGCAGGCAATACTGGACTTACCCACTCCGCCCTTCTGATTGAAGATCACGCGCCGCATAAAACTCCCTCCTGAATCCCACATAAGCCCCGAAACGGGCTTGGATTCTATGCAAAGTGCGTGACAAGGGCGAGATATTCGGCAAAACCCCAGCGCCTCCGGTCAGAACGCTATGCCATGGATTTGCGCACAGCCTGCGCGGTCTGGATAATGCCAGCACTTCGCCACACCTGCTGCCAAGCCCTCCGCTAGTTGCGGCTGGCTGTAGCCGACACGGACGCGCACCGCGTGACACATTTCAGGATCGAACAATGGCGTGCCTGGGCCCCTGGCCTGGACAGCACGGCTGACTGGTGCGCCTGGCATCAGGCACCGTCACGCCTGGAGGATACTGGCCAACAACCGGATGTCAGCGCCCTGCCGGCCATGCAACGCCGACGTCTGAGCCGCCTGGCGCGAATGGCCTTCCACGTCGCCTGGCCGCTGGCCGAAACGCATCCACAATTGCCCATGGTGTTCGTCAGCCGACACGGCGAAACCCCGCGCACCTTGAGCATTCTGACCGACCTGGCGCATAGCGAACCGCTGTCACCGACCCAGTTCAGTCTCTCGGTGCACAACGCGATTATCGGCCTGTGGTCGATCCAGCGCGGCGATCACAGCGAAATGACCGCCCTGGCCGGTGCCGGCGACGGCCTGGAAAACGCCATACTGGAAGCCTGCGGCATGCTCCACGACGGCGCGCCGGCAGTGCTGCTGGTGATTGCCGAAGAAACTCCGCCGCAGCCCTATACCCCCTTTATTCATGACGTGCCGTTCCCCTATGCCGTTGGCCTGCTGCTGGCCCCAGGCGCGGACTGGCAACTGCAGCTCCGCCGAGGGGACGGCCCCGGCAGCCCATGGCCCCATACGCTTAACCTGGTCCGTGCCCTGTGCAGCGACCAGCCCTCCTTACAGCACCACTGGAAGAGCCGAGAATGGACCTGGTCTCGCAACAAGGCCTGAGCCGGCACAGCGCGCCCTATTGGTGGCGGCTGATTGCCACGGCCCTGAGTTTTAGCCTGTTCGGTATCGGCGGGGTGCTGCTGCGCGTGCTGATTTTCCCGCTGCTGGCCCTGCTGCCGGGTGATGCCCTGAGCCGGCGCACCCGCGCCCGCGCCGTGGTGAGCAAGACCTTCTACCTGTTTGTACGCTTTATGTACCGCAGCGGCGTGCTCACCTATGAGGTTGAGGGCATTGAGCGCCTCGGCCAGCCGGGCCAGATGGTCATCGCTAACCACCCCTCATTGATTGACGTGGTGGTGCTGATCGCATTTATTCGCGACGCCAACTGCGTGGTCAAACAGAGCCTATGGGATAACCCGAGCATGCGTGGGCCACTGCGCGCGGCCCACTACATCAGCAACAGCGGCAGCATGGATATGCTCGACGAGGCGGCCGGTGCCCTGCAAAGCGGGCAGACCCTGGTGATCTTCCCGGAAGGCACACGCACCAAACCGGGGCAAAATCCGGAATTTCATCGTGGCGCAGCGGCCATCGCCCTGCGTGGCGCGCGCATCGTCACCCCAGTGGTGATCAGCGTCAGCCCCACCACCCTGACCAAAGCCGAACCCTGGTACAGCATTCCGTCGCGCCGTTTTCACATTCGTCTGCGCGTAGGCGAGGATATTGACCCACAACAGTTCAATGCCATGGGGCCGCCGCCGATAGCCTCACGCAAACTCAATGATTTTCTGCACCAACACTTTATGAAGGAGCTCGCCAAAGATGAGCGATTTGCAGTTGGAAATTAAGAACCTGATCATCGACGCCCTCGGCCTCGAAGACATGGCTGCCGAAGACATCGCCGCCGACCTGACCCTGTTCGGTGAAGGCCTGGGCCTGGATTCGGTAGACGCACTGGAGCTCGGCCTGGCCATCCAGAAACGCTTTGGTATCAAGATCGACGCCGAAGCCAAAGATACCCGTAAGCACTTTGCCAACGTAGCCAGCCTGGCGGCATTCGTGTCATCGCAACAGACCGCCTGAGGAAGCCACCGATGCAAACCCGTGAAGAAATTTTCGAGACCCTGCGCGATGCGCTGGTCGAGCTGTTCGAGCTGGATGCCGAGCGCATTACGCCGCAAGCCAACCTCTACCAGGACCTTGAGATCGATAGCATTGACGCTGTAGACCTGATCGACCATATCAAGCGTCAGACCGGCAAGAAGCTCGCCGCCGAAGAGTTCAAGGCGGTGCGCACCGTCGGTGACGTGGTCGAGGCGGTGCTGCAGCTGGTCAACGCCCCAGCCAGCGAATAATGAGCCGCCTATTTGGCCTGCTCCTGCTGCTGGCCGGGCTGCTCTACCCCTTTGCCGTGTACTACGGCATGGAGCACCTGTCGCCGCGCCTGTTCGCCGCCGTGCTCGGCGGCCTGTGGCTGGTGCGTGCGCTAAGCCAATGGGGCAAACCCGGCAACCGCTGGATGACTGCCGTGGCCCTGGGCTTCTGTCTGCTGCTCGGCGTGGCCGGTGAGCCAGAACTGTTGCGCTGGTATCCGGTGCTGCTCAACGGCCTGCTGCTGGCGCTGTTCGGCCTCAGCCTGAAGTTCGGCCCGCCGCTGATCGAGCGCCTGGCACGTCTGACTGAACCACAGCTACCGGAGGTGGCGGTGCGCTACACGCGCCTGGTTACCGCGGTCTGGGCCTGGTTCTTCCTGGCCAACGGCCTGGTGGTGGTGGCGCTGAATTTCTGGGCGCCGCTGAGCTGGTGGACGCTGTATACCGGGCTGATCGCCTACGGCCTGATGGGCCTGCTGTTTGCCGGAGAGTGGCTGGTGCGCCAGCGTGTAAGGAGACATGAATGAACTGGCTGCCCCTCGAGCACCTGCTGCTCGACGCCCACCCAGGCCGTGCAATAACCACGGATCTGGATCACCCACAGCTGCGCCAACACACCCTGCAATTGGCGGCTGAGTTGCAAAGCCGTGGCGTAAAACGCCTGGCGCTGTACCTCGACGATGCCGCTGAACTGGCCATCGCCCTGCTGGCCGCCTGGCGCGCCGGGATTGCCGTACTGCTGCCGGCCGATGCCCAGCCGCACACCCGCCAGCGTCTGAGTGCGCAGTGCGACCTGTGGCTGGACAGTTCGGGCGTCGCTACGCTTGACGGCCTGCTTGATACAAACAACGCTGCACTGCCGCCGGCCCCGCTCGATCTCGACCAATGCCAGCTGACTCTGTGCACCTCCGGCTCCAGCGGCGAAGCCAAGCTGATCGAAAAATCCCTGCGTCAACTGGCCAATGAAGTCACCGCCCTGGAGCAGCTATGGGGCGCGCAACTGGGCGACGCGACCATCCTCGGCAGCGTCGCCACCCAACATATCTACGGCCTGCTGTTTCGCGTGCTTTGGCCGCTGTGTGCCGGCCGCGCTTTTCTGCGCAGTGCCCAGCCGTTTCCTGAAGACTTGCAGCGCGAAAGCCTGGCAACCGGCACTGCTTTCGTCTGGGTGGCCAGCCCCGCGCTACTAAAAAGAATGGGCGACAACCTTAATTGGCCAGCGCTGCGTGCAGTGCGTCAGGTGTTCTCCTCCGGCGGCGCGCTGCCAGCCGAAACCGCCACCGAGTTGCACACGCTGCTTGGCCAATGGCCCACAGAAATCTACGGCAGCTCGGAAACCGGCGGCATCGCCTGGCGTCAGGGCGGTGAGCTGTGGACGCCGTTTGCCGGCATCGACCTGGGACAAAACGCCGAAGGTGCCCTGCACCTGACCTCGCCGTATCTACCGGTCGGCCACCGCGAGCAGACCGCCGATGCGGTGGAACTGCAGGCCGATGGCCGCTTTGCCCTGTGCGGCCGCCTGGACCGGATTATCAAACTGGAAGAAAAACGAATCTCCCTGCCCATGCTCGAACAGGCGCTGAGCAGCCACGAATGGCTCAGCGACGCGCGCCTCGGCGTGGTGCAGGAAGGGCGCGCCTACTTAGGCGCCTTGGTCGCCTTGAGCCCGGCGGGGCTACATGCCCTGCGCAACCAGGGGCGCAAAACCGTTACAGAAGCCCTGCGCCGCCACCTAGCAGGCCATTGCGAAGCGATTGCCCTGCCCCGACGCTGGCGCCTGCTTGCCCAGTTGCCTTACAACAGTCAGGGCAAATTGGCCCAGGCCGAAGTAGAGTGGCTGCTGGCCGAATCACGACCAACTCAGGTAGAGCCACTGTCTGCCATGGAGCAGGATGGCGAATGGCAGCTGCAGCTAGTGGTGCCGCTGGATTTGGCGCACTTTACCGGCCACTTCCCACAGACCCCGGTGCTCCCCGGCGTGGTACAGATCGACTGGGCACAGCAACTCGCGCGCCGCCTGATCAAGGACCTGCCGCCACGCTTCAGCGGCATGGAAGTGCTGAAATTCCAGCAACTGGTGCGCCCCGGTGATCAGCTGCAGCTGACCCTGCGTTTCGACGATGCGCGCGGCAAGCTGTACTTCGCCTTCCGCAATGGCGAAGCAGCCTGCTCGTCCGGACGGATTCTGCTGGGAACTGCCAGTGCATAAGCCCTGCGCGGTTATTCCGGTCTACAACCACGAGCACGCGCTGCACGTGGTGGTTGCTGCTCTGCATAACGCCGGTCTGCCCTGCGTGCTGGTAGACGATGCCTCCAGCTCGGCCTGTGCGGCGGTGATGGATCAGCTTATCGAGCAACCCGACTGCTACCTGGTGCGCCTGGCAGTCAATCAGGGCAAGGGCGGTGCAGTCATGGCCGGCCTACGTGAAGCGGCGCGCCTGGGTTTCAGCCATGCGCTTCAGGTGGACGCCGACGGCCAGCACGATCTCAGCGACGTGCCGCGTTTTATCCAGGCCTCACAAGCGGAACCCCAGGCGCTGATCTGCGGCTACCCGCAGTACGACGAAAGCGTGCCGAAAGGCCGCCTCTACGCGCGCTACCTGACCCACGTGTGGGTTTGGATCAACACCCTATCGCTGAGCATCCGCGATTCCATGTGCGGCTTTCGCGTCTATCCGCTGCCTGCCACCCTGGCCTTGATCGACACGGTAAACATCGGCAAGCGCATGGATTTCGACACCGAGATTCTGGTGCGCCTGGCCTGGCGCAATCAGCCCATGCACTGGCTGCCAACCAAGGTGCACTACCCGCTCGACGGCCTCTCGCACTTTCGCCTGTGGCATGACAACGCGCTGATCTCGAAGATGCACGCCAAGCTGTTCTTCGGCATGTTGCTGCGCGCGCCGCTGATTCTCTGGCACAGGTGGCGCGCATGAGTCATCAGCAGCACTGGGCCAGACAGCGCGAGCGCGGCAGTTTTGTCCTGATGAAATTCACCGCCTGGCTGGCACGCCTGCTTGGCCGCCGACTGATCAGCCCGCTGCTGTACCTGATCGTGCTGTATTTCTACCTGTTCGGCGCCAAGGCGCGGCGCAGCATCCGCCAGTACCAACGCAATCTGGCCAACTGGAGCGGCCGTGCCGAGCTGCAACCTAGCCGCCTGTCAGTGCTGCGCCACTTTATGAGTTTCGCCGACGCCCTGCTCGACAAGCTCGACGTGTGGAATGGCAAGCTCGGCCTGGAACAGGTGACCCTGATCGACCCAAGCAACGCCTGCGCTCAGTTGCACCGACAAGGCCGTGGGCAGATGCTGGTAGCCGCACACCTGGGCAATCTGGAGGTCTGCCGCGCCCTGGCCGAGCTCGGCGAGCAGGTGACAATGAATGTACTGGTGCACACCAAACACGCCGAACAGTTCAACCGCCTGCTCGGCGAGGCCGGTGCCACCCACCTGCGTCTGATTCAAGTCAGTGAGCTGGACGCGGCGATCATGCTGCAATTGTCCGAGCGCCTGGAACGCGGCGAATGGCTGGCAATTGCCGGCGACCGCGTGCCGCTCAAGGGCAGCCGCAAGGTCAGCGTGGATTTTCTCGGCAAACCGGCGGCCTTCCCACAAGGCCCATGGTTGCTGGCCGGGCTGCTGCAATGTCCGGTCAATCTAATTCACTGCCTGAAAATCGATGAACGCTATCAAGTGATCATCGAACCCTTCGCCGAGCGCCTGCAGTGGAAGCGCAGCGAACGGGATGAGGTGATTCGCCACTGGGCCCAGCGCTACGCCGACCAGCTCGCGCAACGCTGCCTGGATGCCCCCCTGCAATGGTTCAATTTTTACCCGTTCTGGAATGAAGATGACGACTGATCCCATCGTGTTTGGCGAGCGCCCCTTGAGCATCGAGCAGGTTGTCGCCCTGGCCAACCGCAGTGCCCCGGCGCAGCTGCAAAACGACGCCGCCTACCGCGAAAAAATTGCCAAGGGCGCGCGCTTTCTCGACAGCCTGCTGGACAAGGAAGGCGTGATCTACGGCGTTACCACCGGCTACGGCGACTCCTGCGTCGTAGCCGTGCCGCTGCACCAAGTCGAGGCGCTGCCGCGTCACCTCTACACCTTCCACGGCTGTGGCCTGGGCAAGCTCCTGGATGAAGCCAGTACCCGTGCCGTGCTCGCCGCACGCTTGCAGTCGCTGTGCCACGGCGTTTCCGGGGTACGCGTGGAGCTGCTCGAACGCTTGCAGGCGTTTCTCGAATTTGATGTGCTGCCACTGATCCCGGAAGAAGGCTCGGTCGGCGCCAGTGGCGATCTGACCCCGCTGTCCTATGTCGCTGCCACCCTTAGCGGTGAGCGCGAGGTGATGTTTAAAGGCGAACGCCGCAGCGCAGCAGATGTGCATAAGGAACTCGGCTGGACGCCGCTAACATTGCGCCCCAAGGAAGCGCTGGCGCTGATGAATGGCACCGCGGTGATGACCGCCCTGGCTTGCCAGGCCTTTTCGCGCGCCGATTACCTGCTCAAGCTGGCCACGCGCATCACCGCGCTTAACGTGGTGGCGCTGGAAGGCAACCCCGAGCACTTCGACGAGCGCCTGTTCGCCGCCAAGCCGCACCCGGGGCAGATGCAGGTTGCCGCCTGGCTGCGCCAGGACCTGGCCATCGACGCGCCGACCGCGCCGCTGCACCGCCTGCAGGACCGCTACTCGCTGCGCTGCGCGCCGCACGTGCTCGGCGTGCTGGCCGACAGCCTGGGCCTGCTGCGCCAATTTATCGAAACCGAGCTGAACAGCGCCAACGACAACCCGCTGATCGACGCCGAAGAAGAACGCGTGCTGCACGGCGGGCACTTCTACGGCGGGCATATCGCCTTCGCCATGGACAGCCTAAAAAACCTGGTCGGCAACGTCGCCGACCTGCTCGACCGCCAGCTCGCCCTGCTGGTCGACACCCGCTACAACCATGGCTTGCCGAGCAACCTGTCCGGCGCGCCGAGCGTCAGCGCGATGATCAACCACGGCTTCAA
Source organism: Pseudomonas sp. EA_35y_Pfl2_R5 (assembly GCF_963970805.1). Lineage (NCBI taxonomy): Bacteria > Pseudomonadati > Pseudomonadota > Gammaproteobacteria > Pseudomonadales > Pseudomonadaceae > Pseudomonas > Pseudomonas sp. EA_35y_Pfl2_R5. The sequence goes on from NZ_CAXAOW010000001.1 coordinate 70,049, forward strand.
GGCGGTGCAGATCGGCACCAGCGCCTGGACCGCCGAAGCGCTGAAAAACACCATGCCGGCCAGCGTGTTCTCGCGCTCCACCGAATGCCACAACCAGGACAAGGTGAGCATGGGCACCATCGCCGCCCGCGATGCCCTGCGCAGCCTGGAGCTGACCGAACAGGTCGCCGCCGCCACCCTGCTGGCCGCCAACCAGGGCGTGTGGCTGCGCCAGCGCGACGGCAAGATCGATATTCCCGCACCCGTCGCCGCCATGCGCGAACAACTAGCCGTGGACTTCCACCCGGTGATCGAAGACCGCGCCCTGGAAGCCGAGCTGCGTCTGTGCCTGGTGCGCATCCGCGACCAGCACTGGAGGCTCTATGCGTAGCAAGGGCGTATTGCAGGCGGAAATCGAACTGCAGGTGCCGTTCTTTGACGTCGACATGATGGAAGTGGTCTGGCACGGCCATTACGTCAAATACTTCGAAGAAGCGCGCTGCGCCCTGCTCGACAAGATCGGCCACAACTACGTGCAGATGCGCGACGCCGGCTACGCCTGGCCGGTGATCGACCTGCAATTGCGCTATATCCGCGGCGCGCAGTTCGGCCAGAAGCTCACTATCCGCGCCGACTTGGTGGAGTGGGAGAACCGCCTGAAGATCAATTACCTGATCACTGATGCCGTTACCGGCGAGCGCATGACCCGTGGCAGCAGCGTGCAGGTGGCGGTGGAAATCGCCACCCGCGAAATGCAGTTCGTGTCGCCCAAGGTGTTGATCGAGGCAGTTGAGAAGGTGTTGGCGTGAGAGTTCCTGGGGGCGGTTATTTCGGCAGGCTCCGGGCTACGTGGCCCGATGACCGGTTTCGTCCTGTCGGACGAGTTCTTGACTCGCTACGCTCGCCCTTCGGGTCAGCCTGTGGCTGTTACTCCGCTTCGCTGCGTATCTCTTTGCGCGCGCAAAGAGAAAGCGCGCCCCACATCCGGGTCTCGCTGCGCTCGACTTCCCTCGCTCCACCCCGGCTCCAGGGGCACGCTGCGAAGGGCCATCCCTGGCCCATCGCAGCTCTCGCGGCATCCATACCGCTCAACCCCTTACGCAGGGATTCCACTCGGCCTCCTGAGGGGACCCCGGAACCTGGCCCGACTGGCATCTTTCGAGCTTTAGTTATGCGCTGGCTCGAAAAAAGAGAAATCAAAAGCAACTGCACCAGCTCCGGCCTAGCGGCGATGTTGGAGCGGGGAAAGCCCCCGTCAGAAGGCCGAGCGCAATCACCACGCAAGGGGATGAGCCGCATGGATGCGGCGAAAGGCGTAAAGGGCCAGGGACGGCCCTTGTACGCCGGCCCCTGGAGTGGTGATGGAGCGAGGGAAGTCGAGCGCAGCGAGACCCGGATGTCGGGGGGCCCTTCTTTTTGGTCACTTTTTCTTGGGCAAGCAAGAAAAAGTGACGCGCCCGAGGGGGCGCAACCCAAGCGTAAGCTCAACTCGATAATGAGCCGATCACTAAGCGCATTGTGTCTACTGCTCTTAACCACCCAGGCTCACGCCTTCGACCTCGACCAACTCAGCGCCCAGCTGGCCAAACCTGCCGTGGTGCGCGGCCCGCTGATCCAGGAAAAACACCTGCGCGCCCTGCCAAAGCCGCTGACCAGCCGCGGCCAGTTTGTCCTCAGCCGCGAGCTGGGCCTGCTCTGGCAACTGCAAAGCCCGCTCAAACAGGATTACCGCATCGACGGCCAGGGCATCGCCAAGCGCACACCCGGCGGCTGGCAACAGCAGCCCGGCCAGGATGTCGCCGCCCAGCAGAGCCGGCTGTTTCTCGCCGTGCTCAAGGGCGACCACAGCGGCCTTGCCAAAGACTTCCAGCTGCAACTAAGCGGCACGGCCGAGGTCTGGCAACTGCGCCTTACACCCCGTTCGCAGCTGCTTAAGCAGATCTTCAGCCGCATCCAGATCGATGGCGGTGCGCTGGTGCAGCGTATCGAGTTGCATGAAACCCAGGGCGACCGCAGCGTGCTGCGCTTACCGGAAAGCCAGGCCGGTGATGCCTTGAGTGAGCAGGAGCGGCGCGACTTTGCGCAGTGAACGCTGGCTGCCGCGCGGCTTTCTGCTGCTGCTCGCGGCGCTGCTGGCGCTTGCCGCCTGGCAGTGGCGCAACGGCCCGCCCGTAGCGGCAGATATGCTCGCGCTATTGCCCGCAGGCAGCGGCGATGCGCTGGTGCAGCAGGCCGAACAGCGTATGCAGGAGCCGCTCAACCGCGATCTGCTGCTATTGATCGGTCACCCGCAGCGCGACCAGGCGATTGCCCTCGCGCAGCAGGTGGGCGAGCAGTGGCGGAGCAGCGGGCGCTTCGCCCACGTGCAGTGGAGCGTCGACAGCGACCTCGCGGCGCTGCGCGACTACCTGCGCAGCAACCGTCTGGCCCTGCTGCCGACCGCAGATCGCCAACTGCTGCTGGAACAACCGCAACAACTGATCGAACAACGCGCCGCCCAGCTATTCGACACCTTCGCCGGCTTCAGCCTGCTGCCCATCGAGCAGGACTGGCTGGGCCTGGGTGTTCGTGCGCAACAGGCGCTGAATCCCGGCAGCCGTATCCAGGCCGACCTGAGCAGCGGCGCACTGCTGCTGGAACAACCGGGCATGACCTGGGCTCTGCTGCGCGCCAGCGCCCAGGGCAGCGCCTTCGATATGCAGGAGCCGCCGCTGATTGCCGCCCAGGTCGCCGACACCCGCGCGCAGATCGAAACAGCCGGCGGCCAACTGCTGGCCGCTGGTGGCGTGTTGTATGCCGCCGCCGGGCAGGCCAAGGCCACACGCGAGATCAGCCTGATTGGCGGCGGCGCTACGCTCGGCACCTTGCTGTTGTTGCTGCTGGCCTTCCGCCGTGTGCGGGTGTTGGTCAGCCTGCTGCCCATCGGCATGGCCCTACTGGCCGGCTGCACCGCCTGCGTGTTGGTGTTTGGTCAGATCAACGCCCTAACCCTGGTACTGGGTGCCAGCCTGGTCGGGGTGGCCGCCGACTATCCGCAACACTACTTAAGTAAGAGCTGGAACAACGCTGAGGGCACAGACGGCTGGACCAGCTGGGGCGCACTGCACGCCACCCTGCCGGGCCTGAGCCTGAGCCTGGGCACCAACCTGATCGGCTACCTAGCGCTGGCCTTTACCCCCTTTCCGGCGCTGACCCAGGTCGCGTTGTTCTCCGCCGCCGGGCTGATTGCCGCCTACCTCTGCTCGGTATGCCTGCTGCCGGCCTGGCTACATGGCCTGCGGCTAAGTCCATCGCCGCAGCTGCTGAGTTTTAGCCAAGGCCTGCTGGCCGGTCAGGAACGTCTGCTGGGCAAAGTCGGTAGCGCGCCGCTGCTGGTGTTACTGCTGCTGTTCTGCGCCGGCGGCCTGTGGCAGCTGCATACGCAGAATGATCTGCGCCAGTGGCTGGGCCAGGAGCCGCAACTGTTGGCCGAGGCCCAGCGCATTGCCGAGCTGACCGGCCAACAGCCCACCAGCCAGTTCTTTCTGGTGCGCGCGGCAAATCCGCAACAGTTGCTGGAGCGCCAGGCGGCGCTGGGCCAGCGCCTGGATCAGGCGGTACACAACGGTCAGTTGCGTGGCTACCGCGCCCTCAGCCAACTGGTTGCACCCGACAGCCAGCTGCAGGAGCTACGCGCGGCGCTCGGTGCACTGCCGCAGCACTGGCAGCCGCTGCTCGACCTGGGCGTCCCGCCGGCCGCGCTGCATGACGAATTGCAGGAGCTGCAACAGAACAATCAGGCCAGCCTTGAGCAAGCCCTGGCCAGCCCGTTGGGCGAGGCCTGGCGTCCGCTATGGCTGGGCGCTCATAGCAAGAACGGCGCCGCTGGTGTGGCCGGGCTGGTCAGCCTGCAAGGGCTTAGCAACAGCAGCGAACTCAAGCCGCTGGTCGAGGGCCTGCCGGGGGTGCAACTGGTGGACCGGATCGGCGAGCTCAACGCACTGTTTAGCGCCACCCAACTTAGCGCCGCCCAGCTGAAACTTATCTCCAGCGTCGCCATCCTGTTATTGCTGTGCCTGCCCTTCGGCCTCGGCGGCGCATTGCGGGTGGTCTGCCTGCCGCTGCTGGCGGCCATGGCGGCGCTGGCCTGTCTGGGTTGGCTGGGCCAGCCGCTGACGCTGTTCAGCCTGTTTGGCCTGCTGTTGATCACTGCCATCGGCGTCGATTACGCCATCCTGATGCGCGAAAACATCGGTGGGCCTGCCGTTAGCCTGCTCGGCACCCTGCTGTCGGCGCTGACCAGCTGGCTGTCGTTCGGCCTGCTGCTGATCAGCGACACCCCGGCGATTGCCAACTTCGGCCTGGCGATCAGCCTTGGCCTGCTGTTCTGCTTCCTGCTCGCGCCCTGGGCCGGCACCCGGCAAGCCACAGCTACCCAGGCGCAGACGCTATGACCATCGCCCTGGCCTGGCTGGCGTTGCTCGCCCTCTTTGCCCTGGCGACCTGGCTGGGCAAGCGCCTGCGCCTGATCCCGATTGTCAGCCAGTTGCTGCTGGCCACCCTGGGCCTGCCGCTGCTGATGCTGTGGACTGCCCCAATGGGTTTGGGCCCCAGCGAACTGCTCGCACCGGTGTGGCTGGAGCCTCTGTACGGCGTGGCCTTCTGCCTGTTGCTCGGGCATATCCTCAGTGATGTGGTCGATCTGCAACTGGAACCCGGCAGCCTGCAGATCGCCCTGCCAAGTTTCTTTGTGCCGTTCTTCTGCGGCCTGGCCTGCGCAGTCTGGTTGCTGCCGGCACAAGGCCTGCTGGCCGATCTTGCCGTGGGCCTGCTGTTTGCCCTGACCGCCATTCCGGTGCTGTTTCTCTACCTGCAGCACCTCGGCTACCCGGTGGCCAAGATTCGCCAGCTGCTGCAGGCGGCGATCATCATGGATTTACTCTGCTGGCTGATCTTCGGCCTGGCCCAGGGCAGCAGCGACCCGGCGCCCCTGCTCTGGCCGCTGCTGGCCGCCAGCCTGCCACTGCTGTTGAAGCTGCTTCCGCTGCGCTCGGCGCGGCTCAATGGCAGTTGCTTTCTCGCCCTGCTGCTGGTGATGCAACAACTGCAGCTGAACGCCCTGGTGTTTGGCATCGCCTACCTGCTGTTGCTCACGGCCCTACGCCTGCCTTTACGCCTGCCACTGCCTGCCGGAGTGCTGCGCTGGCTGCAAACCTGGCTAGCGGTGCCGCTGATTCTGGCTTTCGGCCTGCTGCAGATCGACTGGCACGACGCCTGGCAGGGGTATTCTGCCTGGCAGTTCGGCGCGCTGTTGCTGCTGCCAATCATCAGCAAACTGGCCGGTAACTGGCTGGGCCTGAGCTGGGCCGCCGGGCAGCTGCGCGCCTATGCGGGGCAATGGCGCGAAAGCCTGCTGTTGAATACCCGTGGCCTGACTGAAATCATCTTTCTCAATCTGCTGCTGCAACAGCAGATAATCAGCCCGACACTGTATTTTGCACTGATGCTGATGGGCCTGATTTCGACCCTGTTACCGGCCCTGGCCGGTGCTTACCCACACGCCGCTAAACTTGAGGCAAGAAGCCGCTATGAAGTCTCTTGAAGTCGAACAACGCCAAGTCGTAGTGATAGGTGCCGGCCCGTCCGGGGCGATTGCCGGCGCGCTGCTCAAGCGCAATGGCCATGACGTGTTGGTGTTGGAGCGCCAGCGCTTCCCACGCTTCTCGATTGGCGAAAGCCTGCTGTCGCATTGCCTGGACTTCGTCGAAGAAGCCGGGATGCTCGAAGCGGTGCGTGCGGCGGGCTTCCAGACCAAGCATGGTGCGGCCTTTGGCTGGGGCGAGCGTTATACCGAATTCGATTTCCGCGACACCTTCACCAAAGGTCAGGGCTCGACCTATCAGGTACTGCGCGCCGATTTTGACAAGCTGCTGGCCGATCAGGCCGAGTTGCAGGGCGTGGAAATCCGTTATGAAGAAGAAATCTTCGCCGTCGACTTCAGCGGCGTGCGCAGCGGCGACTGCCCGCGCCTCTCGGTACGCCGCTTGGCCGATGGTCACGAATATCAGATCGAATGCGCCTTCGTCCTCGATGGCAGCGGCTACGGTCGCGTGCTGCCGCGCCTGCTCGACCTCGACACACCGTCAAGCTTCCCGGTGCGCCAGGCGATGTTTACCCACGTTGAAGACCGCAGCGAGGGCACCGGCTTCGACCGCGAGAAGATTCTCATCACCACCCACCCGACCCTGCGCGATGTGTGGTTCTGGACCATCCCGTTCAGCAACGGCCGCTGCTCGGTAGGCGTGGTCGCCGATGCCACCCGCTTCCAGGGCCGCCCAGACGACCTGGACGCCTGCCTCAAGCAGTTTATTGAGGAGACGCCCAGCCTGCACAAGGTGCTAAAAAATGCCTTATGGGACACCCCCACGCGCACCATCGGCGGCTACTCGGCCAACGTCAAAACCCTGCACGGCCCGGGCTTTGCCCTGCTCGGCAACGCCGCGGAGTTTCTCGACCCGGTGTTCAGCTCCGGGGTGACCATCGCCATGCGCTCGGCAAGCATGGCCGCCGGCCTGTTGCACCGCCAGCTCAGCGGCGAGACGGTGGACTGGGAGCAGGACTTTGCCAAGCCGCTTAAGCGCGGCGTCGACACCTTCCGCGTGTATGTCGAGGGTTGGTACGACGGTAGCTTCCAGGACGTGATCTATTTCGAGAAAGCCCAACCGGAAATCCGCCGGATGATCAGCTCGATCCTCGCCGGCTACGCCTGGGATCAGAAAAACCCCTATGTCGCCGAACCGCGCCGCCGCCTGCGGGTACTCGCCGAACTCTGCGCCACTAACTGATAAGGACCATCATGACCAACCCGGCCGCCACCTACGTCGAGGAAACCCGCTTCGGCTTCTGGTTCTTGCAGAGCCACGTCTGGCAGCACCATGTACTGCGCGTGGCGATCAATGACCTGCGCGACCTGTTCGCCGCTCCGCTGCCGGACGCGCCGGTACTGCTGGATGCCGGCTGCGGCCAGGGCAAGTCCTTCGGCCTGCTCGCCGAGGCGTTCAAACCGGCGCGGATGATTGGCCTGGACGCCGACCCACACAGCCTCGACTGCTCACGCGCCGAGGCCGAGCGCCTGGGCCTGGAGGTGCAGCTGCTCACCAGCGACTGCGCGGCCATCGACCTGGCCGATGCCAGCGTTGACCTACTGTTCTGCCACCAGACCTTCCACCACCTGGTCGAGCAGGAGCAGGCCCTGGCCGAGTTCTGGCGCGTGCTCAAGCCGGGCGGTTACCTGCTGTTTGCCGAGTCGACCCAGTACTACATCGACACCTGGGTGATCCGCTGGCTGTTCCGCCACCCCATGCATGTGCAGAAAAGCGCTGAGGGCTATCTGGCCATGCTGCGCGGCCAGGGCTTCGAGTTTGCCGCCGAGAATATCTCCTACCCCTACCTGTGGTGGAGCCGCTCCAAGGACTTCGGCCTGCTGGAACGCTGGGGCCTGATGAAGCCCAAGCCAGTCGGCCAACGCAATGAAACCCTGGTCAACGTGGTGGCACGCAAGCCGCTGGAGGCAACGCCGGCATGAAACGCCTCCTCCTGCTTGGCCTTGGCCTGCTGCTCAGCGCCTGCGCCGCCCACACGCCGCTGCCGCTAAGCGCACCGACCTTCGACACGCCACTGCCCGCATCGCTGCGCGTCGAACGCCAGCAAGGTGCGGATCAGCAGACCTGGTGGCTGGTGGTGCAGACAGAACAGTCGGCACTGCGCTGGTCGCTGTTCGATCCCCTTGGCATCCCCCTGGCGCGGCAACTGCTGGAAGATGGCAAGTGGCGCGCCGATGGGCTGCTACCACCCAATAGCGAAGCCCAGGAGCTGTTCGCCGCCCTGCTGTTCGCCCTTACACCTATCGACCAGCTGCCCGCCAGCTACGCGCCGGACACCTGGCAGCAACTGGCCGACGGTCAGCGCCTGCTTAATCCGCACTGGCTGATCGACTACCACGCGCCGCTGGATTTCACCCTGAGCCAGGGCCCGGAACTGAGTTACCGGGTCTATGCCCTCGCCGACGAAGAGATTCCCTGATGCCGGTCTACCTCAACGCACTGGGCCTTAACTGCGCCCTCGGCCAAGGCAAGCAGACGGTGGCAACAGCGCTGTTTGCCGGCGACAGCAGCGGCATGCAAGCGCAAAGCGGCTGGGTAGCGGAGCGCGCACTGACCGTCGGAGCGGTGCCCGGAAACCTGCCAGAGTTACCCGACCTGCCGGGCCATCCGCCGAGCCGCAATAACCAGCTGCTACTGGCCGCCGCACTGGAAATCGAGCCGGAGCTGCGCGCCGCCATCAGCCGCTTCGGTGCCGAGCGTATAGCCGTGGTACTCGGCACCAGCACCTCGGGCATCGAAGAAGCCAGCCAGAGCATCGCCACCTACCTCAAAGAGGGCGAGTTGCCGGCGCATTATCACTATGCGCAACAGGAGCTGGCTGAACCGGCGAACTTCCTCAGTGACTGGCTGGGCCTCAGCGGGCCGTGCTTCAGTATTTCCACCGCCTGTACCTCGGGCGCCCGCGCGCTGCTGAGCGCGCAGCGTCTGCTCAACCTCGGCCTGTGCGATGCGGTGATCTGCGGCGGCGTGGACAGCCTGTGCCGTCTGACCTTGAATGGCTTTTCCGCCTTGGAAGCGGTCTCGGTCGAGCGCTGCAACCCGTTCTCGGTCAATCGCCATGGCATCAATATCGGCGAGGCGGCGGCGCTGTTCTTAATGACTAAAGTGCCGATGACCAGAGAAGCGCTGCCTGGCAGTGCAGCACGGAGTGCCGTATCAATCGCCCTGCTTGGCGGCGGCGCCTGCTCGGACGCCCACCATATTTCCGCCCCCCAGCCCGACGGCCTCGGCGCCCAGGCCGCCATGCGCAAGGCCCTGGCTACAGCCGGGATCAGCGCTGAGCAGGTCGACTACCTTAACCTGCATGGCACCGCCACCACCCACAATGACGCCATGGAAAGCCAGGCCGTACAGGCTGTCTTCCCCCATGGTGTGCCCTGTTCATCGAGCAAACCCATGGTCGGTCATACACTCGGCGCGGCTGGGGCGCTGGAAGCGGCTTTCTGCTGGTTGACCTTAAGCGAATACAACCCAGAGCGACTGCTGCCCCCACACCTGTGGGACGGCCAGGCTGATCCGGCCTTGCCGGCGCTGAATCTGGTGGCGCCCGGCACACCGCTGAACAACAACCGCCCACGCCGACTGATGAGCAACTCCTTCGCCTTTGGTGGCAACAATATCAGCCTGCTCTTGGGTGAAGAGCTGGGTGAAGCAGGAGAACCCGCATGAGCCAATGGTCAATCGCCGAACTGATCCCCCACGCCGCCGATATGATCCTGATTGATCAGGTGCTGCGCTTTGGCGACGAGGACATCGAGACCCAACTGCGCGTGCGCGACGGCGGTCTGTTTAATCTGGAGGACGGCAGCCTGCCGGCCTGGGTCGGCATTGAGCTGATGGCCCAGAGCGTCGCCGCCTACGCTGGCTGCCAGGCGCGCCTGCGCGGCGAGCCGGTGGAGCTGGGCTTTCTGCTCGGCACGCGCAAGTACGAGTGCAATGTCGAGCGCTTCCCGGCCGGTGCCGAGCTGCATATCCGCGCAAGTCGCTCGCTGCAGGATGACAACGGCATGGGCGTATTCGAATGCCAGTTGCGCGGCCCTGGCATCGAGGCCCTGGCCCGCCTTAACGTATTCCGTCCGCCCCAGGTGGCCAGCTATCTTCAGGAAGAATTTCAAGGAACGCAGCCGTGAGCGAACAAGCAGCCATAAGCGAAACCATTCTGGTCACCGGCTCCAGCCGTGGCATCGGCCGGGCGATTGCCCTGCGTCTGGCCAAGGGCGGCTACGACATCGTGCTGCACTGCCGCGCCCGCCGCGAAGAAGCCGAAGCGGTGCAGGCGCAGATTCATGAGCTGGGCCAGCAAGCGCGCATTCTGCAGTTCGACGTCTCCGACCGCGCCGCCTGCCGCACCGCGCTGGAGGCCGATGTCGAGCAGCACGGCGCCTATTACGGCGTGGTGTGCAATGCCGGCCTGACCCGCGACGGTGCCTTCCCGGCGCTGAGCGAGGAGGACTGGGACATCGTCATGCGCACCAATCTGGACGGTTTTTATAACGTGCTGCACCCGCTGACCATGCCGATGATCCGGCGGCGCAAGGCCGGGCGCATTGTCTGCATCACCTCCGTATCCGGGCTGATCGGCAACCGCGGCCAGGTCAACTACAGCGCCTCCAAGGCCGGCATTATCGGTGCGGCCAAGGCCTTGGCGATCGAGCTGGGCAAGCGCAAGATCACGGTCAACTGCGTGGCTCCGGGGCTGATCGATACTGAGATTCTCGATGCCGATGTACCCATCGAGGAAATCCTCAAGATGGTCCCGACCGCTCGCATGGGCACCCCGGAAGAAGTGGCCGGCGCGGTGAATTTTCTGATGTCCGAGGAGGCGGCCTACATTACCCGCCAGGTCCTCGCGGTTAACGGTGGGTTGTGCTGATGAACGGATGCAAACGGGTTGTAGTCACCGGCATGGCCGGGGTGACCTCGCTGGGCAGCGACTGGCCGACGATTGAAGCGAACTTCAAGGCCGGCAAGAGCGGCATTCGCTATATGCACGAATGGGACAGGTTCAGCGAGCTGAATACCCGCCTCGGCGGCCCGGTGGATGATTTCGTACAACCCAAGCACTGGAATCGCAAGCAGACCCGCAGCATGGGCCGCGTATCCAAGCTGGTGGTGTACGCCGCCGAGCGCGCCCTGGAACATGCCGGCCTGCTCGGCGATGAGTCGATCAAGGACGGGCGGATGGGCGTGGCCTGCGGTTCTTCCACCGGCAGCACCGACGAGATCAAGGCGTTCGGCAATATGCTGCTCAACTCGGTGGCCGACGGCCTGAATGCCAACTCCTATATCCGCATGATGCCGCACACTACAGCGGCCAATATCAGCATCTTCTTCGGCCTCAAGGGCCGCCTGATCCCCACCTCCAGCGCCTGCACCAGCGGCAGCCAGGGCATCGGCTACGCCTATGAAGCGATCAAGTTCGGCCGTCTGCCGATGATGCTCGCCGGCGGCGCGGAAGAACTCTGTCCGACCGAGGCGATGGTTTTCGACGCGCTGTACGCCACCAGCCTGAAAAACGATGCCCCGCATACCTCACCACGCCCCTACGACAGCGGCCGCGACGGCCTGGTGATTGGCGAAGGTGCCGGCATTCTGGTCCTCGAAGAACTGGAGCACGCCTTGGCCCGTGGCGCGACCATCCATGCCGAAATTGTCGGTTTTGGCTGCAACTCAGACGGTCAGCATGCCACCAAGCCGGTGCAGGCGACCATGCGCGGGGCGATGGAGTTGGCGTTGCAGGATGCCGGCTTAGGTCCCTCCGCCATCGGTTACGTCAACGGCCACGGCACCGCCACCGATCAGGGTGATGTCGCCGAGACGCTGGCCACCCAGGAGCTGTTCGGCAGCCAGATGCCGATCAGCTCGCAGAAGAGCTACTTCGGCCACACGTTGGGGGCTTGCGGCGCACTGGAGTCTTGGTTCAGCATCGAAATGATGAACGCGGACAGCTATGTGCCGACCCTGAACCTCGACGAAATCGACCCGGCCTGCGGCGAACTGGACTACCTGCGCGGTGAATTCCGCCAGATGAGCCACCAGTACGTGATGAACAACAATTTCGCCTTTGGCGGGGTGAATACCTCGCTGATCTTCAAACGCTGGAGCTAAAAAGCCGCTGGATTACACTTGCTGCGGCAGTAAAAACTTTGCGCAACCCACAAGCAGTTCCCAGAAAAGCCTCATAACAAGGAGCAACCCATGAACGCCAAAACCTGGATTCTCGCAGCAGCCTGCATCAGCCTGTTCCCGGCCGTTAGCCAGGCCCGTGATACCACCCACTTTCTGCCGTTCGACGCGGTTGTGCAGGAAGCCCTGAATGCCGGCCGTCTCGACGGCAGCGTGAAGTTCTATCTGGCGGGTAACAAGCCGGCCGGTGCCGTCAGCGTGGTCAAATCCGGCGTCACCACCAGCCAGAAGACCAACGCCTTCAACAAAAGTGATGAAGCCGCCTGCAGCTGGGCGCTGCAGTCCGCGCTGATCCGTTTCCAGAACGCCGCCAAAGCTGCCGGCGCCAACGCCGTGGTCAACCTGGCCAGCAACTACAAGAACGTCGAGTACAAGGACAGCCAGAAATACGAATGCCACGCCGGCGCGGTGATGGCGGGTGTTGCACTTAAAGGTGACCTGGCCAACCTCAAGTAATACCCACCGTTACAGCCTGCCATGGACGCCGCAGCAGGCTGTAACGGGCGGCATAGAAATGCACGGAACCAACAAGCTGACCCGGGAGTCAACCAAGGCAATGCAGCCCTAATTGCATTGCCATCGACGACCCCGAGGACAACCTATGCCATCAGCTCACTCGTTCGAAATCGCCTACCGTTTCAACAACGACCCACGTAGCCATCGCACTGACTCACATGAGAATGCGCTGCCCGTTCACGTGGCCGCTTCACAGCTGATCGAACTGCATTTCGCCGATGCAGAAAACAGCCTGGTCATGCCAGCGCCCGATGCGGCGCCAGCCGAAATCATGGCGCAGGCTGAAACGCTCGGCATCACCAACATCAGCGTGAACAGAGCCTAACCAGGCAAAACGCCGCGTTTCAATTTCAGGCGCGGTGATACTGCGCCGACAACTCATGCACCGCTTCGAAGAACGCACCGGCATGCGCCGGGTCGACTTCCGGGGTGATGCCGTGGCCTAGGTTGAACACCTGACCGCTGCCAGCCCCGTAAGCCGCGAGAATACGCCCGACTTCAGCACGAATAGCCGCCGGGTTGGCGTAGAGCACGCTCGGGTCCATATTGCCCTGCAGCGCCACCTTGCTACCGACGCGGGCGCGGGCGCTGCCGATATCGCAGGTCCAGTCCAGGCCCAGAGCCTCGGCACCGGTCTCGGCCATGGACTCCAGCCACAGGCCGCCACCCTTGGTGAACAAGATGACCGGCACACGGCGACCGTCGTGTTCGCGGATCAGGCCGTCGATGATCTTCTGCATATAGGCCAGGGAGAACTCCTGATAAGCCGCCGCCGACAGCGAACCGCCCCAGGAATCGAAAATCTGCACCGCCTGCGCGCCCGCCTTGATCTGCCCATTGAGGTAGGCGGTGACCGACTGCGCCAGCTTGTCGAGCAGCGCGTGCATAGCCTGCGGGTTGTCGTAGAGCATCGCCTTGGACTTGCGGAAGTCCTTGCTTGAGCCGCCTTCGACCATATAGGTGGCCAGGGTCCAGGGGCTGCCGGTGAAACCGATCAGCGGCACCCGGCCATTCAGCTCGCGGCGGATGGTACGCACCGCGTCCATCACATAGCCCAGATCCTGCTCGGGATCGGGGATCGGCAGCGCCTCGATATCGGCCATCGAACTGATGACTTTCTTGAAGCGCGGACCTTCGCCGGTTTCGAAATACAGGCCCTGGCCCATGGCATCGGGGATGGTCAGGATGTCGGAGAACAGAATCGCTGCGTCCAGCTGCGGGTAGCGGTCCAGCGGCTGGATGGTGACTTCGCAGGCCAGCTCCGGGTTCTTCATCAGGTTGACGAAGTTGCCGGCCTTGGCGCGGGTGGCGCGGTATTCCGGCAGGTAACGACCGGCCTGGCGCATCATCCACACCGGGGTGACGTCGACAGGTTGCTTGAGCAGAGCACGGAGAAAACGGTCGTTCTTCAGGACGGACATCGGCAGGATTCCTGGAAATTCGGCAGGGAGGCTTCACGGCGAAGGATTGTGTGAGAGTCGGCCAGTGGCGTCCCCCTCCTCCGGGCGGGCTCCTGGGTCACAGGCGCATCGCACACCGTGACGCAGAAAAAGTGCGGGTATTTTCGCAGACCCAAAAACAAAAGGCACGACGAGTGCCGTGCCTTTTGTCTATAGGGTCAATTTGTCGCGGACGTAGGTTGGGTTGAGGAGCGCAGCGACGAAGCCCAACATGCAGAGCCTCATGGCCGCCGTTGGGCTTCGCTGCGCTCAACCCAACCTACACGCCCAGGTAGTCCAAGATACCTTCGGCAGCATTACGCCCCTCGAAGATTGCCGTCACCACCAGGTCAGAACCGCGCACCATATCGCCACCGGCGAAGATCTTCGGGTTGCTGGTCTGGTGCTTGAACTGGCTCTGCTCGGGCGCGACCACCCGGCCCTGGCTGTCGGTTTCGATTGTGAAATCGCTGAACCAGGCAGCCGGGCTTGGACGGAAGCCGAAAGCGATCAGCACGGCTTCCGCCGGGATGATTTCCTCGGAGCCGGGAATCGGCTCAGGGCTGCGACGGCCACGGGCATCCGGCTCGCCGAGACGGGTCTCGACCACTTTTACGCCTTCAACCTTGTCTTCACCGACGATGGCGATGGGCTGACGGTTAAAGAGGAACTTCACCCCTTCTTCCTTGGCGTTCTTCACTTCCTTGCGCGAGCCCGGCATGTTCTCTTCGTCGCGGCGATAGGCGCAGGTAACCGACTTGGCACCCTGGCGAATCGAGGTGCGGTTGCAGTCCATCGCGGTGTCGCCGCCGCCGAGGACGACGATGCGCTTGCCCTTCATGTCGATAAAGTCTTCCGCATTTTTCTCGAAACCGAGGTTGCGGTTGACGTTGGCGATCAGGAAATCCAACGCATCGGTAACGCCCGGCAGGTCTTCACCGGGGAAGCCGCCCTTCATATAGGTGTAGGTGCCCATGCCCATAAACACGGCATCGTACTCATCCAGCAGCTGCTGCATGGTGATGTCTGTGCCGATCTCGGTGTTCAGGCGGAACTCGACACCCATGCCGGTGAAGACTTCGCGGCGATTGCTCAGCACGCTCTTCTCCAGCTTGAACTCGGGAATACCGAAGGTCAGCAGGCCGCCGATTTCCGGGTTCTTGTCGAACACCACCGGGGTCACGCCGTTGCGCACCAGTACGTCGGCGCAGCCCAGACCCGCCGGGCCGGCACCAATCACCGCGACGCGCTTGCCGGTTGGCACCACGCGCGACATATCCGGACGCCAGCCCATGGCGAACGCCGTGTCGGTGATGTACTTCTCCACCGAGCCGATGGTCACCGCGCCGAAGCCGTCGTTCAGGGTGCAGGCACCCTCGCATAGACGGTCCTGCGGGCACACGCGGCCACAGACTTCCGGCAGGGTGTTGGTCTGGTGCGACAGTTCGGCGGCGGCGAGGATATTGCCCTCGGACACCAGCTTGAGCCAGTTGGGAATGAAGTTGTGCACCGGGCACTTCCATTCGCAATAGGGGTTACCGCAGCCCAGGCAACGATGCGCCTGGTCGGCCGCTTGCGCAGGCTTGAAGTTGTCGTAGATCTCGACGAACTCTTTCTTACGCTGACGCAACAGTTTCTTCTTCGGGTCTTTGCGCCCGACTTCGATGAACTGGAAGTCGTTATTCAGACGTTCAGTCATTGCAATACCTCATCAAACCACTTCTGGCGCATTCTTATTGCGGGTTGGCACGGGTGCTGGAGAGCAACGACTTCAGGCTTGCCGCCTTCGGTTTGACCAGCCAGAACTTGCGCAGGTAGTCGTCCAGGTTTTCCAGCAGGTTGGTGCCCCACTCACTCGATGTTTCCTGGACGTACTCGGCGAGTACGCGCTCCAGGTGGCTGCGATAAGCCTCCATCGACTCATTGTTGATCCGCTGAATTTCCACCAGCTCGTGGTTAACGCGATCGTAGAAGCTGTTATCCAGGTCGAGCACGTAGGCGAAACCGCCGGTCATACCGGAACCGAAGTTGTAGCCGGTCTTGCCCAGCACGCAGACAAAGCCGCCGGTCATGTATTCGCAGCAATGGTCGCCCGTGCCTTCCACTACGGTATGCGCACCGGAGTTACGCACCGCAAAACGCTCGCCCGCAGTGCCGGCTGCAAACAGCTTGCCGCCCGTTGCGCCGTACAGGCAGGTGTTGCCGATGATGGCGCTGTCCTGGGTCTTGAACGGGCTGCCTTTCGGCGGGGTGATCACCAGCTTGCCGCCGGTCATGCCCTTGCCGACGTAGTCGTTGGCGTCGCCTTCCAGGTACAGGTTCAGACCACCGGCGTTCCACACACCGAAGCTCTGGCCCGCAGTGCCCTTGAAGCGGAAGGTGACCGGCGCTTTAGCCATACCTTGGTTGCCGTGCACTCGGGCGATTTCGCCGGAGACACGGGCACCAATGGAACGGTCACAGTTACAGATATCCAGCTCAAACTCAGCACCGCTAGCCGCGTCGATCGCCGGTTTGGCCAGCTCAACCATCTTCTCAGCCAACAGGCCTTCATCGAACGGCGGGTTGCGGTCAACCAGACAGAACTGTGGCTTGTCGGCCGGAATGTGGTCGCTGCCGAGCAGCGGGGTCAGGTCCAGATGACCCTGCTTGGCGGTTTCGCCCGGCAGCATTTCCAGCAGATCGGTACGCCCGATCAGCTCTTCGAGGCTGCGTACGCCCAGCTTGGCCAGCCATTCGCGGGTTTCTTCGGCGACGTAGGTGAAGAAATTCATCACCATTTCGACGGTACCGATAAAGTGATCCTTGCGCAGCTTGTCGTTCTGCGTGGCCACGCCGGTGGCGCAGTTGTTCAGGTGACAGATACGCAGGTACTTACAACCCAGGGCGATCATCGGCGCAGTACCGAAGCCGAAGCTTTCTGCACCGAGGATGGCAGCCTTGATCACGTCGAGGCCGGTTTTCAGGCCGCCGTCGGTCTGTACCCGCACCTTGCCGCGCAGGTCATTACCACGCAGGGTCTGGTGGGTTTCGGCCAGGCCGAGTTCCCACGGCGCGCCGGCGTACTTGATCGAGGTCAGCGGCGATGCACCGGTGCCACCGTCGTAACCCGAGATGGTGATCAGGTCGGCATAGGCCTTGGCCACACCGGCGGCGATGGTGCCGACACCGGCTTCCGCCACCAGCTTGACCGACACCAGAGCAGACGGGTTGACCTGTTTGAGGTCATAGATCAGCTGTGCCAGGTCTTCGATGGAATAGATGTCGTGGTGCGGCGGTGGCGAAATCAACGTCACGCCCGGCACTGCGTAACGCAGTTTGGCGATCAGACCGTTGACCTTGCCGCCTGGTAGCTGGCCGCCCTCACCGGGCTTGGCACCCTGGGCAACCTTGATCTGCAGCACTTCAGCGTTGACCAGGTATTCCGGGGTCACACCAAAACGGCCAGTGGCCACTTGTTTGATTTTCGAGCTGCGCACGGTGCCGTAACGGGCAGGGTCTTCACCGCCCTCGCCGGAGTTGGAACGTGCGCCCAGGCGGTTCATTGCCTCGGCGATAGCTTCATGCGCCTCTGGCGACAGTGCGCCAAGGGAAATCCCGGCGGAGTCGAAGCGCTTGAGGATGCCTTCCAACGGTTCGACCTGATCCAGCGGCAAAGGCTGATCGGCCAGCTTCAACTGCAGCAGGTCGCGCAGCATCGACACCGGACGGGTATCAACCAGCGTGGTGTATTCCTTGAACTTCTCGTAGCTGCCCTGCTGCACAGCAGCCTGCAGGGTGTTGACCACATCCGGGTTGTAGGCGTGGTACTCGCCGCCGTAGACGAACTTGAGCAGGCCGCCTTGCTGGATGGTCTTGCGCGCGTTCCAGGCCTCAAGCGCGAGCAGCTTCTGCTCGGCTTCGATATCGACAAAGCGCGCGCCCTTGATGCGGCTGGCCACACCACGGAAGCACAGCTCGGTGACGTCATCGGCCAGGCCGACCGCTTCAAACAACTGCGCACCACGGTAGGACGCGACGGTGGAGATGCCCATCTTCGACAGGATCTTCAGCAGGCCCTTGGAGATGCCTTTGCGGTAGTGCTTGAACACCTCATAGAGGTCGCCGAGCACTTCGCCGGTACGAATCAGATCGCCCAGCACTTCGTAAGCGAGGAACGGGTAGACCGCCGACGCGCCGAAGCCGAGCAGCACCGCGTAGTGGTGCGGATCGCGGGCAGTAGCAGTCTCGACCAGGATGTTGCAGTCGCAACGCAGGCCTTTTTCGGTCAAGCGGTGGTGAATCGCACCAGTGACCAGCGAAGCGTGGGCCGGCAGCTTGCCTGGGGCAATGTGGCGGTCAGTCAGAACCAGCAGCACCTTACCGGCGCGCACCGCTTCTTCGGCCTGATCGGCCATATTGCGCACGGCGGCTTCCAGACCGAGCGACTCGTCGTAGTTCATGTCGATCAGCTGACGCTCGAAGCCTGGGCGATCCAGGTTCATCAACGCGCGCCACTTGGCCGGCGAGATCACCGGGCTGCTGAGAATCACCCGTGCGGCGTGCTCTGGCGACTCTTCGAAGATATTGCGCTCAGCACCGAGGCAGATCTCCAGCGACATGACGATGGCTTCACGCAGCGGGTCGATCGGCGGGTTGGTGACCTGGGCGAACTGCTGACGGAAGTAGTCGTACGGCGAGCGTACGCGTTGGCTGAGTACGGCCATCGGCGTGTCGTCGCCCATGGAGCCGACCGCTTCCTGGCCCTGTTCGCCCAGCGGACGCAGCACCTGGTCACGCTCCTCGAAGGTGACCTGGTACATCTTCATGTACTGCTTGAGCTGGTCGACGTCGTAGAACGCCGAGCCGTGGTCGCGGTCTTCCAGGGTCGCCTGAATGCGCTGGGCACTCTTGCGCATCCACTGCTTGTAGGGGTGGCGCGACTTCAGACGGTTGTCGATGTCGTCGCTGCCTAGGATCTGCCCGGTTTCGGTGTCCACCGCCAGGATTTGCCCTGGGCCTACGCGGCCCTTGGCCAATACGTCCTCGGGTGCGTAGTTCCACACGCCGATTTCCGAGGCCAGGGTGATGTAGCCGTTCTTGGTGGTGACCCAGCGCGCCGGACGCAGACCGTTACGGTCGAGCAGGCACACGGCATGGCGGCCATCGGTGAGTACCACACCGGCCGGACCATCCCAGGGCTCCATATGCATGGAGTTGTATTCGTAGAACGCGCGCAGATCGGCGTCCATGGTTTCGACGTTCTGCCAGGCTGGCGGAATGATCATGCGCACGCCACGGAACAGGTCGATGCCGCCGGTGACCATCAGCTCAAGCATGTTGTCCATGCTCGAGGAGTCGGAACCCACGCGGTTGACCAACGGGCCGAGCTCTTCGAGATCGAAAATCTGGTCGTTGGCGAACTTCAGGCGACGCGCCTGCGCCCAGTTGCGGTTACCGGTGATGGTGTTGATTTCACCGTTGTGCGCGAGGAAGCGGAACGGCTGAGCCAGCGGCCACTTCGGCAGGGTGTTGGTGGAGAAGCGCTGGTGGAACACGCAAATGGCGGTCTGCAGGCGCTCGTCACCCAGGTCCGGGTAGAACTGCTGCAGATCGGCCGGCATCATCAGGCCTTTGTAGATGATGGTCTTGTGCGAAAAGCTGCAGATGTAGTGATCGCTGTCAGCAGCGTTGGCCACCGAAGAACGACGACGGGCACTGAACAACTTGATCGCAAATTCCTGATCGGACAGGCCTTCGCCGCCGATAAACACTTGCTCGATCTGCGGCAGACGCTCAAGCGCCAAACGGCCGAGTACGCTGGTATCGATTGGCACTTTGCGCCAGCCGACCAGGCTCAGGCCAGCCGCGAGAATCTCGCGATTCATGTTTTCGCGGGCAGCTTCGGCTTTCACCGGGTCCTGGTTGAGGAACACCATGCCCACGGCATACTGCTTGGGCAGCTCGACGGCAAAGTGCTGCTGGGCCATGGCCCGCAGGAAAGCATCAGGCTTCTGGATCAGCAGACCACAACCGTCGCCGGTCTTGCCGTCGGCGTTGATCCCACCACGGTGGGTCATGCATGTCAGGGCTTCAATCGCGGTCTGCAGCAGGTGATGGCTAGCCTCACCCTGCATATGGGCGATAAGGCCGAAGCCGCAGTTATCCTTGAACTCATCAGGACGGTACAAACCTGCTTTCATAGGGACTCTCACCAGACGGCCTATCACAAGGCAATTACTTTCTAATTCAACCACTTACCATGCGCGCAGGACTAAGCCCCAGCTTTGCGCAGGCGAAAGGGCAGTCATTGTACATACCCACCTAGGCCGTCACAAATCTTAGTGACGAAGCCTTGAAAAAATATGTCGCGAAAACGAAGGATAAGACCGGAAGGTCGTGGTAGCGACCGACCGGTCAGCGCAAGCGCTGAAGTGTATCAGCTAGCGCGCCAGGGCAATCTCTTGCTGAATGCCGGCAAAATTACGCGGCCAGGGCTTACCAGCCTGCACCTTTGCAGGCAGGGCACGCAAGGCCGCCTGCGCCGCATCACGCGTGGCAAAGCTGCCATAGGTAACCACGTACAGCGGCTTGCCCTGATGCTGCTTTTTAAAATAGTGATAATCCGCACCATTAGCTTTTACAAAAGCCTGCGCACCACTTTCCAACCGAGCCCCTAGGATCTGCAGGGTATAACGCGAGCCAGCCTGCGCGGCATACCAATCACCAGCAGCAGCAGGCTTGACCGCAACAGCAGGCGCTTGCGGCTTAGCTGGCGGCGACACCGCAGCCGCCACTGGAGCATCGGCCTTGACCGCTGGTGCAGCAGGCGGAGCAACCGAAGGCGCAACCTTGGCTGGCCCCGTCACTACAGGGGCAACCGGCGCACTCAGCGAAACAGCTGGCTCAGGCGCGATATCCGCCTCACCTGAAGCACCCGAAGCGTCAGCCTCTTCCGCGCCACTCAAGCCCGCAGCCTGCGCCAAAGGCTCACGAATAACCGGCTGCGCTTCTCCAACCAAAGGCAGTGGCAGCGGTTGATTGGCGCCTTCGAATTGAATCGCGGGTGCAACCACAGGAGCAGCTGTCGTGCCTGGCTCCACAACCACGGCAGGCGGAATAGTTTCACCGAGTGGCAACTGTGCAATCACAGGCGCATCAACATCCTCAACCACTCGCCCCTGCATAAACCAGGCAGCCAACACACCAATCGCCACCACACAGAGAGCCAGCAAATGCTTGCGCGGCAAACTGAAAGAAAAACCACCACGGCTCGCCGCACCGCACTGAGCCAACATCGCTTCAACCAAAGACTCGCGCGCTGCGTGATTAATCAGCCCAGGCCAACCGGCAGATTGCTCATGAATATCCGCAACCTGCTCGTCGCTCAAAACCTCAATACCCTGCGCCGCACCTTCAAGGCGTTGAGCTAGATACTCACGGGTTTCTTCCTCGCTATAGGGCTGCAGCTCGATGACATGAAAACACTCATCGCCTGCTGCCACATTTTCAAGGCGCGACAGCAGCTGCGACTCGGCAAACAGAAATACGTGCGGACGGCCTTCAGCATTACCCAACGCCAAGCTCAACAGACTGGTCAGCGCGGCGTCACTGAGATCCTCAGCATCATCAACCAGCACATAGACCTCCTGCCCGGTCAGGGCCAACTGGCCAACCTGAGCAAGAATGGCCGGCAGCTCAGGGCGCTGCACCTGCAAGCCCTGGGCGACCTGACGCAGAATACTGGCAGGATCAGAAGCACCCTTGGCAGACACCACCACACTCTGCACTGCCTGCTTGTTGGTGCTCGCTACCAGCGCCTGGCGCAGCAGGGTTTTACCACTGCCATCCGGCCCGCTGACTACCAGCAACAGCTGACTGTAGCGCGCCAAATGGTGCAACTGCCCAAGCACCGGCTTGCGCTGCGCCGGGAAGAATTTGAACCCCGGAACCCGCGAAGCGAAGGGGTCATGAGTGAATTGGTAGTGATCGAGAAACGCCTCATCAGCATGCAGACTTGTCATGGGACACTCGTTAATTTTTAAGCTGAGCCAGCTGCGCCGCATAGTCTGCGCTCAGCGTGGCATTCAAAATTTCCCGGGGAAAATCACCGGTTACAACCGCCTCACCCAAACCGCGCAACAACACCAGGCGCAGCTTTCCATCGAGAACCTTCTTGTCGACCGCCATATGCTCCATAAAATCCTCAGGCGTCATATTCGCGGGAGGAACAACCGGCAAACCGGCAGCGACAAACAGCCTAACGACCCGCTCACGCTCAGCCGCGCTAATCCAGCCCAAACGCTCGGACATATCCAACGCCATAACGGTGCCAGCCGCCACCGCCTCACCATGTAGCCAGACACCATAACCCTGATGCGTCTCGATGGCATGGCCAAAGGTGTGACCAAGATTCAAGGTAGCGCGCACCCCCGACTCACGCTCATCGGCCGCGACAACGCGAGCCTTGGCGGAACAGGAATGAGCGATTGCTGCAGTCAGCGCCTCCTGATCAAGGGCACGCAATGCAGACATATGTTCCTCAAGCCAGAAGAGGAATGGCTCATCGCAGATCAGCCCGTACTTGATCACCTCGGCCAAACCTGCAGACAGCTCACGCGCAGGCAAGGTAGCCAGCGTAGCGGTATCGATCAGCACTGCTTGCGGCTGGTAGAAGGCACCTACCATGTTCTTGCCCAACGGATGGTTGATACCGGTTTTGCCACCAACCGATGAATCAACTTGCGACAGCAACGTGGTTGGCACCTGGATAAAGTTCACACCGCGCTGATAACAGGAGGCTGCAAACCCCGCCATATCGCCAATCACCCCGCCACCCAAAGCAATCACCGTCGTGCGCCGATCATGCCTCGCGCCCAGCAATCCATCAAAAACCAACTGCAGGGTTTCCCAGGTCTTATAACTCTCGCCATCAGGCAAAATCACAGAGGTAATGGCATAGCCTGCGAGCGACTGCTCAAGCGCAGCAAGATAAAGGGGGGCAACTGTCTCATTGGTCACTATCGCGACTTGCCGACCGACAACATGGGCCGCCAACAAATCAGCACGAGCCAACAGTTCGGCACCGATATAGATCGGGTAGCTACGTTCACCAAGATCGACATGAAGAGTTTGCATAAAGCCCCCAGTTTACAAAGGGGCCTAGGATAGCGCAGTTCAGCCTGCGCTTTAACGGGGAGAAAGCGCCTCAAGACGCTCAAGGATCTCTTGCACCACCAGACGAGGCGGACGCTCGTCGGTTTCAATCACTACATCAGCGATTTCACGGTAAAGCGGATCACGAACCGCCAGCAGCTCAGCCAAAACCTTACCTGGATCAGCAGCGCGCAATAACGGACGATTACGATCACGCGACGTGCGATCAACCTGCTGCTCAACAGAGGCATGCAAGTAGACCACATGACCACCGCGCCTTAGAGCAACACGGTTCTCTGCCCGCATCACCGCGCCGCCACCGGTAGCCAAGACCATACCGTCAACATCACAAAGTTCTGCGATTACCGCCTGCTCACGCTCACGAAAACCCTGCTCACCTTCAACATCAAAGATCCAGGGAATATCTGCACCCGTACGCTGCTCAATCTCTTTATCGGAGTCTTTGAAAGGCAACCGCAACTCTTTAGCAAGCAAACGCCCAATGGTGCTTTTACCAGCGCCCATCGGGCCAACGAGAATCAAGTTTTGCACTGAGTCAACGGCTCACCGCAATGGCTTGAGTGTTCATTATCCTTGGGGTAAGGAAAATCAAAAGCTCTGCTTTATTATCCTGAATAATATCGCGGCGGAACAGCCGCCCTAGATAAGGCAGGTCCCCAAGAAAAGGCACTTTCTCTACACCTTTAGTCTGTGTATTTGAGAAAACCCCACCAAGTACGATTGTCTCGCCGTCGCTTACGAGAACCTTAGCATTAACCTCGTTTTTGTTAATCGGCGGCACACCATTAACTGCCCGCGCAAAATCAGGAGCATCTTTAGTGACTTTAACCTCCATGATAATTCTATTATCTGGAGTAATTTGCGGAGTAACTTCCAACGACAACGCAGCTTCTTTAAATGAGGTAGTACTGGCGCCACTGGAGCTTGCTTCTTGATAGGGAATTTCAGAGCCCTTCAATATCTTTGCAGTCTCCTTATCAGAGGTGACAACCTTAGGCTGAGAAATTATCTCGCCGTTACCAGTCTTCTCCATAGCAGACAACTGCAAGTCAAGAACGACATTACTGCCCAGATAGCCGATCCCAATACCAGAAGTGCTGCTTGCAACCCCCATATCCACAAAGGGCAAGTAAGCCAAACCATCATCTACGGTAGTATCCCCTATCTTGTCAGTCCCTAGAACCATGCGCTGACCAGTATCCTTATCAAAGATTTGCGCCCCATCTTTGCCGCTTACATCCCACCGCCCGCTTCTTGCCCCCCCTCCCCAACGCACACCAAGCGCTTTATCATAGTCCACATTCGCCTCGACAATCCGGGCCTCAATCATTACTTGGCGTACGGCCACATCAAGCTGCGCGATAATGCGGCGCAACTCATCGAGCCGTTCCTGTGTTTGGTAAGCAATAATACTATTAGTCCTATCATCCACAGTAATAGAACCGCGATCGGAGACAGAACCATCAGCGCTAGCCACTGATTGGAAAAGTTTGGCCATATCAGAAGCTTTAGCATAATTAACTTGAATAAGCTCACGACGCAAAGGAGCCAAATCTGCAACCTGTTTCTTTGACTCAAGCTCTTGACGCTCACGCGCTGCTATCTCGTCAGCTGGCGCTACTAGCAAGACATTGCCAACCTTACGCTTATCTAAACCTTTTGTTTTCAGTACCAGATCCAAAGCTTGATCCCACGGTACATTTTGCAGGCGAAGTGTAATGTTTCCAGCCACCGTATCACTGGCAACTAAATTCAGATCAGTAAAGTCTGCAATTAGCTGCAGAACAGAGCGAACATCAATATCTTGGAAATTAAGAGATAGCTTCTCACCGGTATAGGAAAAACTATCAATCTTACGTTGCTCTGCCTCATCCTGTGTCAACGGCTTTACGCTAACAGTAAGCTTGTTATCCGTCTGATACGCTAAATAATCATAAATACCTGAGGGCTCTATAAGAATACTTGCCTTATCAGCAGAGCCCGTGGCGCTAACAAATTGCACAGGGGTAGCGAAGTCCTTCACATCAAGCTTTACCCGAAGCGATTCAGGCAGCTGTGTTTTTGAGAACTCTAAGCGAATTTTACCGCCCTGATCTTGAATATCGGGACTGACAGAGGAGTCAGACAATGTGATTACAATATTGCCCTCACCAAGCTCTCCACGCTGAAAATCTATATTGCTAATTGCACTTTCTTGAGACGCATACTTTTTGATTGGCGCAGACACAACAGGTGCTGCCGAGGAAGCGCTTGAAGCTGTGCTGCTAACACCTTCACCAACAACCACAAAAAGGTTATTACCCTCGGAACGAGTGCTGTATGGAGAAAGGCTCGTAAGGTTTATTATAAGCCGCGTACGATCTTTTGCCTCAACAACGGTAACGCTTCGCGCATTCCCAACCCCCAACTCCCTAGTCTTGGCACCTAATTTGTTTGATACGCCCGGCAAGTCAAGCGCGATACGCGCCGGTTGCTCGATCGTGTACCCTCGAGGAGCGAGCACAGGCTCATCAAAGGTTAATTTCAACTCGACACGATCTCCCGGCAATGAAGCAACATCAAGCGACTGAAGGTCTGCGGCCATCAGCGCCGGCGCAAAAAGTGCAGCAAGAAGAGAAAGCCCCAAAAACGAAGGGGATGTGTTCATAATCATATTCCACTGAGCAGATCGGTTATTTATTTTCATATTCATTCCGCTCCGATTAAGAGCGCTCCTTAAGGGATAAGCTGCGCGGCCGCTCCAACCAGCCGCCTTCGCCATCTGGAACGATTTCAATCACATCAATTTTTGACTCGTCTATAGCAAGTATCCGACCATGATTACGGCCGAGATAATCACCTACCCGAACCCGATGGACGCCACCGGCACCACTCACCAGCGCAAAAGCGCCAGAGTCGTTAGCCAAGGTACCTACCATTACAAATGCTTCAATATTAAAACCTTCAAGAAACTGCTTTGTGCGCGTTTCATCAGGCTTTACATCTTTAGAACCTTTTTTCCGATCAGCCATTTCCAATTTAACCGGGGGCTGAAACGGGTTTCTCAGCGCAGAGGCGCTATATGTAAAGCTTTCATAAGGCTGAAATTTTGGCAGCGGTTCAATTTCACCCTTGGGGCGGGCGCGCACCTCATCCATATAACTTTGAAGGTCTGAAAAATCACCGCCACCGCAGCCAGACAAAACTGCTATCGAGAAAACCAATAAAGACCTGGAAAGCATCATTGCGCCCCTCCCTTGTCATTATATCGATAAGTCTTAGCCAAAATGCTCATTCGCAGTTTAGATGAACTATCTTCATTAGCCGAAACCAGATTAAAATCATGCAATGTTACAATTCGCGGAAGACTTGCAACACCACTGACAAAGGTCGCCAAGTCGTGATACGCGCCCACCACTGTAATCTGTATTGGAAGCTCTATATAGAACTGCTGGGCAGCTTCTGGCAGCAGCTTAATTTCTTCAAACTCCAAACCACTACCCAGCCCCGTGCGAGTTATATCCTCTAACAGCCCGGGAACCTCGGTATCACTTGGCAGCTGTTTCAAAAGCGCACCAAACGAGACCTCCATCTCCTGCATTTGCTCTTTATAAGCATCAAGATTTGCAGCCTGAAAAGCTTTACTTGAAAACTGCTCCTTGAGAGATACTTCCTCGGCCTTCTTACCCTCTAGCTGAACCTGTAAGTCTTTAAGGTGAAAGCTATAACCCAAGACAATGACTGCAACTAACAGGAGGACACCCACAATAAACTTTACTGCTGCAGGCCACGAGCCAACATTATTAATGTCAAGATCACTTAAATCAATTTTCCGCAGGCTTTCTAAAGAATCGTTAAGGCTCATTATTTAGCCTCCTCTTCTACAAGCCCGGGCTGAGTTTGCTGCACGCTTAACTGAAAGACATTAGCCTGATCAACTGCACCGGCCGTTACAGACTTAACTTCAGTAAGGTTTGGCGCCGTCAACCATTCCGACGCGTCTAAATTTCGCATCAGGTTTGACACGCGATTGTTAGACTCAGCAGCGCCAACAATAGCGATATTTTTTGCGGTCATTTTCACCCCAGTGAAATGAACCCCATCAGGTAAGGTTCTAACTAATTGATCGAAGATACGGCCAATAATCGGTCGATTACCTTGCAAATCTTGAATAATCTTCATTCGCTCTAGAAGCTGCTGGCGACGAGTTTTCAACTCACTGATTTCTTTGATACGCGCATCCAGAACAGCTATTTCCTTACGTACAAATTCATTCCGCGCACTCTGCTGCTCTATCGCCCCACTAAAGTATTGATCGCCAAGAAGTACAGTTCCTGCCGCAACAATAAACACGCCCGCAAGCGTCACCAAAAAGCGCTGTTTGCGCTCTTCGCGCAGTTGCTCGCGCCAGGGTAGAAGGTTAATCCGCGCCATTAGTCGAAACTCCTCATCGCCAGACCACAGGCAATCATCAAGGCCGGCGCATCACTGGCGAGCGCACCGGCGTTGACCTTGCCACTCAGCGCCATTTCAGCGAATGGGTTGGCAACCAATGTTTGGGTGCCTATTTTTTGCTGAATCAAACGATCAAGATCGGGAATCGACGCGGTACCACCAGCCAACAGGATGTAATCGACATCATTGAACTGACCGGCAGCAAAGAAGAACTGCAACGAGCGTGCAACCTGCTGAACCACGGCCTCTTTAAATGGCTGCAGCACTTCGCTGTCATAGTCGTCTGGCAAACCGCCCTGCTTTTTCGCAAGTCCCGCCTCTTCGACGGACAGGCCATAGCGGCGCTGAATTTCTTCAGTTAATTGTTTGCCGCCAAACAGCTGCTCACGGGTATAGATAGTGCGACCGTTGTGCAGGACGCTGAGTGTGGTCATGGTCGCACCAATATCGACAACCGCTACGGTCAGCTCATCACGACCACCACCCAGCTGATCGATCAACAGACCGTATGCACGCTCAAGTGCATAGGCTTCGACATCAACCACCTTGGCGGTAAGCCCGGCGAGCGCCAGAGCGGCTTCGCGGACTTCAACGTTCTCCTTGCGGCAAGCGGCAAGCAGCACTTCGACACGATCAGCATTGCGCGCAGAGGCGCCCTGCACTTCAAAATCGATAGCAACTTCTTCCAGAGGATAAGGGATGTACTGGTCGGCCTCGATCTTCAGCTGATTCTCCAGCTCATCATCGGAAAGCCCGGCTTCCATTTCGATGGTCTTGGTAATCACTGCAGAACCCGCCACCGCCACCGCGACGGTTTTCACACCGCTCTTGGCTTTGGCGAGCACGCGCGCGAGCGCTTGCCCCACTCCCTCTAGCTCGGCAATGTTTTTTTCAACCACCGCGTTTGGCGGGAGCGGCTCGACTGCGTAAGCCTCTACCTTGTAGCGGCTTCCGGAGCGGCTCAATTCGAGGAGCTTGACGGAGGTCGAACTGATATCGATCCCGAGTAGCGTATTCGCTTTCTTATTGAAGAGCCCTAGCACGACCGATTTCCTATTGGCATCCGCGACTTACGGACTATTTATGTTTTTTCACATTAAATAACAGTCTTGACAGAAGCGCAAATGGCTACCCAGCAAAAAAACCGCTTATAATGTGATCAGTTTTTCTCTTTTAACCTTGTGTTTCGCTTAACCCGTTCTTTTATCTGGAAATCCAAAAATCTTGATGCGTCTTTTACGTTTTTTTTGCTGGTCTTGCCTCGCCGCTTTTTGTGGCCTGGTACTCAGTTTCAGCGGGGCCTTCCTCTATCTTAGCCCTAGCCTTCCATCCGTCGAATCTTTGCGCAGCATCCAGCTGCAGATTCCTCTGCGGGTCTACAGCAGCGACGCCAAGCTGATTGCTGAATTCGGTGAAATGCGCCGCTCGCCAATCGCCTTTGCGGAAATCCCCCCGGACTTCATCAGCGCTTTGCTGGCAGCCGAAGACGACAACTTTGCCAACCATTATGGCGTCGACCTTACCAGCCTGATGCGCGCTGCAACGCAAATCTTGAAAAGCGGGCAAATTCAAACCGGCGGCAGCACCATTACCATGCAAGTGGCGAAGAACTTCTTTCTGACCAGCGAAAGAAGTTTCACCCGCAAGATCAACGAGATACTTCTGGCCCTACAGATTGAACGAGAGCTCAGTAAGAACGAAATCCTTGAGCTTTATGTCAACAAGATTTACCTAGGCAATCGCGCCTACGGTATCGAAGCAGCGTCACAGGTTTATTACGGCAAATCCATACGTGAGGCCAGCCTTGCACAAATGGCAATGATTGCCGGCCTACCGAAAGCCCCATCACGCTATAACCCCCTGGCCAATCCAGCACGCTCAATGGAGCGCCGAGACTGGATTCTTGGGCGCATGTACGGCCTCGGCCGCATCGACAAGCAGCGCTATGAAGAAGCCCTGGCTGAACCCATCAACGTCAGCTACCACGTGCCGGCACCGGAACTGGCAGCACCCTATATAGCCGAAATGGCACGCGCAGAAATGGTCGGCCGCTACGGCAGCGAGGCTTACACCGATGGTTTCAACGTCACCACTACGGTATCCAGCGACCTACAGCTCGCGGCCAACTCGGCAGTCCGCGAGGGATTGATCGCTTATGACCAGCGCCACGGCTATCGCGGGCCGGAAAGTCGCTTGCCGGGTATGACCAAGGAGAACTGGCAAGCCGCGCTGAGCAAGCAAACCTCTCTCGGCGGCCTGGAGCCAGCCATTGTTACTGCCGTAGAAAAAAGTGGAATTATGGTCCTGCTGCGAAACGGCGAAGAACACGCCGTGGCCTGGGACAGCATGAAATGGGCGCGACCGTTTCTGAATACCAATAGCCTCGGCCCTCGCCCACAGCAGCCTGCCGATGTCAGCCAGATCGGTGACCTGATCCGCGTGCAGAGCCAGGAAGACGGCAGCTTGCGCTTTGTTCAGCTGCCGGCGGCGCAGAGCGCCCTGGTCTCGCTGGACCCGAACAACGGCGCCATTCGCGCGCTGGTAGGTGGTTTCTCCTTCGAGCAAAGCAATTACAACCGCGCCGCGCAGGCCAAGCGCCAGCCAGGCTCAAGCTTCAAACCCTTTGTGTACAGCGCCGCGCTGGATAACGGCTACACAGCCGCCACGCTGGTGAATGACGCGCCGATTGTGTTCGCCGACGATGCGCTGTCGCAGGTATGGCGACCGAAGAATGACAACAACACCTTCCTCGGCCCGATCCGCCTGCGCGAAGCCCTGTACCGCTCGCGTAACCTGGTGTCGATTCGCCTATTACAGGACCTCGGCATTGCCAACACCTTGAGCTATATCGAGCGCTTTGGCTTTGAGACGAAGGACCTGCCGCCCAATCTGTCTCTGGCGCTGGGCACCGCGAGCCTCACACCAATGGAAATTGCCGAGGGCTGGAGTGTGTTTGCTAGCGGCGGCTACAAAACCGAGCCTTACCTGATCGAACGAATCGAGGACCGCACCGGCAAGCAACTATTTAATGCAAGCCCCGCGCAAACCCCCACCGGCATAGCTCAACGCGCAGAACAGAGCAGCGCCTTGCAACTCAGCGTTGGCGACCAGCCACTGCCGCCTGAACCGGTGCTTGCCGAACAGATCATCGATGAGCGCACCGCGTACATCATGACCAGCATGCTCCAGGACGTGATCAAGCGCGGCACTGGTCGCCGTGCCATGGCCCTGGGCCGCGATGACCTGGCGGGCAAAACCGGCACCACCAACGAGTCGAAAGACAGCTGGTTCTCCGGCTATAACGCCGACTACATCACCACCGTCTGGGCCGGATTCGACCAACCGGAAAGCCTTGGCCGCAATGAATACGGCGGCACAGTGGCCCTGCCGATTTGGATGAGCTACATGGGCGCCGCGTTGAAGGACAAGCCCAGCCACATACTGGCCGAACCCGAAGGCCTGCTGACCTTGCGCATCGATCCACACAGCGGCCGTGCAGCAACACCCGATACACCGGAAGCCTATTTCGAGCTGTTCAAGAGTGAGGACTCGCCACCACCCATGGGCGAGTTTGAGCCTGGCATGTACATCCCGGGCAGCCCGCTGCCTGCCGATGAAGCAGCGCCAATCGACCTGTTTTGAGGCCTCTTGCGGCAGATGCATGACGCCTGGCATAGCCAAAATAGCGCCAATAAAAAACCCGCCGTAGCGGGTTTTTTATTGCTCTTGAGCTAAGCGCTTAGCCGTTGAACACGTCGTTTACCGACTGCAGCGGGTAATGCTTCGGATATGGCAGCGTCGCCACACCGCTTTCAATCGCAGCCTTGGCCACAGCATCGCAGACCACAGTAATCAGACGCGGGTCCATCGGCTTCGGAATGATGTACTCACGGCCGAACGACAGGGCAATGCCGCCGTAGGCGTCACAGACCTCCTGAGGAACTGGCAGCTTGGCCAAGTCACGCAGGGCCAGGGCTGCAGCGATCTTCATCTCTTCGTTGATACGCGTGGCGCGAACGTCCAGGGCACCACGAAAGATGAACGGGAAGCCCAGCACGTTGTTGACCTGGTTCGGGTAGTCGGAACGACCGGTGGCCATGATCACGTCATTACGCACTTCATGGGCCAGCTCCGGTTTGATTTCCGGGTCAGGGTTGGAGCAGGCGAACACAATCGGGCTCGGCGCCATGCGCTTGAGGTCTTCCGGCGCCAGCAGGTTGGCACCCGACAGGCCGACAAATACGTCAGCACCGTCCAGCGCATCAGCCAGGGTGCGCTTGTCGGTTTCGCTGGCGAATACCGCCTTGTACTGGTTCAGATCGTCGCGGCCGGCGTGGATCACGCCTTTGCGGTCGATCATAAAGATGTTCTCGACCTTGGCGCCCATGCTCACCAGCAGCTTCATGCAGGAGATTGCTGCAGCGCCAGCACCCAGGCATACGATCTTGGCCTCTGGCAAGGTCTTGCCGGCGATTTCCAGGGCGTTGAGCATGCCGGCGGCGGTGACGATCGCGGTGCCATGCTGGTCATCGTGGAACACTGGAATGTCGCACTGTTCGATCAGCGTGCGTTCAATTTCAAAGCACTCAGGTGCTTTGATGTCTTCCAGATTGATGCCACCAAAGGTGATCGAGATACGGCGTACGGTGTCGATAAAGGCCTGCGGGCTCTCGGACTCGACTTCGATATCGAATACGTCGATACCGGCAAAGCGCTTGAACAGCACGCCTTTGCCTTCCATCACCGGCTTGGAAGCCAGCGGGCCGAGATCGCCGAGACCGAGAATCGCGGTACCGTCGGAAATGACTGCCACCAGGTTGCCTTTGCCGGTGTAGCGGTACGCCAGCTCCGGATCACGCGCGATTTCGCGCACAGGCTCAGCGACGCCCGGGCTGTAAGCCAAGGACAGATCGCGTGCGGTTGCGGTGGGCTTGGTTAGCTCGACACTCAGCTTACCCGGACGGGGTTTGGCGTGATATTCGAGAGCGGCTGTTTTCAAATCAGACATGTTGGCATTTCCGCTTTGGGCTGTTGAACAGGCAGGCGGCCGAGGATACGCAAGTTGTATACAGCTGCACAAGACTGGCAAGTCCGGATGGGCACGCGGGCCCTAGCGCACGACCTTCAGCCAGTCGCCAGCACGCGGCTGACCTGTCGGGTAGAGGTTATTCAATAGGCGCAGAGTCTTCAGCGCGTCACCTGGCAACTTGCTGCCCTTGGCCAGCGCTTCAATGGTCTGCCCCGGCTTGACCTTGACCATTTGCAGGCGCAGCGGCTGCGCCTGCTGGTACTCGGCACTGGTCATCGGCCGGAAGCTTTTGATCACGCTGAGAAACTGCTCATCGTGGCTTTCCAACGAGGCGCGACCACGCACCGCACCAACAAACAGGTAAACCCGCGCACCCTGCTGGATAACCGCCACGCGCTTGGCGGCATTGCCTGGAATCACCGCGCTGTAACCCGTGAGGCCAGCCTGCTGCAACTCGACTCCGGCCACCAGCCGTTGACCGCCGACGCGCTGGCGCAGCAGCTCAGCCGGCGTCAGGTTCTGTGGGTTATCTTCCAGGGTCATGGCAATAAACGCCTGCTGATCGGCGGTGTGACCAATCAGCGCATCCGGGCGATTGAGCAAGCTCCAGCCCTGGGGAAACGCCAGGGTAAAGTTCAGATCGGCGTGATAGAAGCGCTGGCCACGACGCACGCCAGTTTCGGCAGAATCACCGAAGGGCAAACCTTCCAGTCGCTTGAGAAAGACCTCGCGATTGACCTCCTGCTGGCCGGTGGCCAAGGCCCGCGCAGGGCCTAGTACCTGCTGCAAACGCCGGTCGTTATCCGGATGGGTATCGAACAACCCGTGGTAACCGCCGGCCGGCTGCGCCTCACCGCTCGCTGCAGCCTGGTCGCGGGCGAAGTCTTCCTGATTTTTCAGCACCTTGACCACTTCGATCATCGCCTGCGGGTCATAGCCGCTGCGGGCCAGATACTGCGCGCCGAGACCGTCAGCCTCCAGCTCCATATCGCGGCCATAGCCCCGCACAAAGGCGCTGCCCAGCACGCCGGTGACATCGGCAGCGGCACCCACGCCGGTACCAATCGCCACGGCCTGGCCCAGCAAGCCCCAGGCGGTGGACTGGCTTTGCTGCTGCACGCTGTGCCGCGCGGTAACGTGGCCCACCTCGTGGCCGAGCACGGCGGCCAGTTCGGCTTCCGAGCTGAGGTAGGCCAGCAGTCCGCGATGGATATAGATGTAGCCGCCCGGCAGGGCAAAGGCGTTGATATCGGGGCTGTCGACCACGGTGAACTGATAGGCCAGCTGGTTGCGGTGGCTGTGTTTGGCCACCCGCTCACCGACCTGCTGCACATAGGCCTGCAGCTTCTCGTCGGCGTAGCGCGGGTTCTGCTTGAGGATTTCCTGGTTGTAGCGGCGGCCGAGGTCGAGTTCCTGCTGCTCGCTCATCATCACAAAGTTGCTGCGGCCGGTGGCCGGGTTGACTGCGCAACCCACCAACTGCAGCAGCAGGACGAACACCGTCATTACGCGCAAGATCATGGCAACACCTCCAACATGGCCTTATCGGTCAGCGGCAGCATCCAGCGCGCCTGCCCCGCGCGTAAGCCGCCACGCTTGGAGCGGTCGATCACCCAACCGCGGGCCTCGACCTTGCGACCTTCAAGGCCTTGGACAGCACGCAGATCAAAATTGCCCAACGCACGCGGGGCGATATGCAGCACCAGCGAATCACCCATTTCCAACCACAGCCCGCCGCCATTGCGCTCGACACGTTCGACCTGGCCCTGCAGCAGGGCAAAACCGCCGCTATTCAACTGTACAGCGGCTTGCACCGGCGAGCGCTGCCAGAGCCCGGCACGTGCCTGCCGCGCACTGCGCTCGGCGGCTTGCTGACACGGCACCAGCGCCAGATTGGGCGCGACAGCCACCAGATAGCCCAAGCCCTCGGCCAGCAACTGCGCCTCCAGATTGCGACCACGGTCGTCGTAGGCATGCGCCAGAGTGCGTCCGTAGTGATCCTTGGTCTGTTTGCCGTACTGCAATGAAACGCGCTCATCGCTGGCCGCTACCAGGGCTTGCAAGCGCTTGCGAGCGGCTTCGGCGAAAGGCTCGGCAGAGCGGCCTTGGCGACCCATTTCCGGACTGTTCAAACCGATCAAGCGCACATTGCGCCCATCGACCAGACGCAGGGTGTCGCCATCCACCACCCGTTGCACCTTGGCACTGGGCAACTTGCCGGGGGCCGGGCAAAACGCCAGGGCGGTGCCGGCATAAACGCCGAAAACGAAAAAGGCGCCCACTAGGGACGCCTTTTTCAGTAGCGCGGGGAAACCCATCAGGGCCTCCGTCGCTGCGCGCAAGCTTACTGCTTGGCGCCGAACATGCCGAAACGCTGCTTGAAGCGATCAACACGGCCGCCGGTATCCAGCATTTTCTGCTTGCCGGTGTAGAACGGGTGGCACTCGTTGCACACGTCCAGGCTCAGTGGCTTGGCCAGGGTGGAGCGAGTTTCGATCACGTTGCCACAGCTGCAGGTGGCGGTGATGGCTACATAGTTCGGGTGGATATCGGCTTTCATGGTGATTCCTCAGGACTGTCGTGCCGCCACCAGACACTATTGTCAGGTACCGCACGGAATTAGGCCGGCGATAATACCAGAGCACCGCAGCGACGCAAGGCCGGCCGTCGACTGGCTGCATGCTAAGATCGCGCCCTTCCAGCTGGAGCCCTTGCGTGCCCGACGTCATTCTGCGCCTTGCCCTGCCCTCGCCACTGCGCCGCCTGTTCGACTACCGTGCCCCGCCCGGTGTGCCGC
The DNA here is from genome assembly GCF_963970805.1 of Pseudomonas sp. EA_35y_Pfl2_R5. NCBI lineage: Bacteria > Pseudomonadati > Pseudomonadota > Gammaproteobacteria > Pseudomonadales > Pseudomonadaceae > Pseudomonas > Pseudomonas sp. EA_35y_Pfl2_R5. Next base: position 105,227 of record NZ_CAXAOW010000001.1, read on the forward strand.
GCAGCGCATTGCAGCCGGGCGCGCGGCTGCGTGTGCCGTTTGGTCGGCGCGAGATGATCGCCATCCTGATCGAGGTGACGGATCGCAGCGAGGTGCCGGCGGACAAACTCAAGCCCGCCCTGCAACTGCTCGACGCCCAGTCGCCGCTGCCGCCCGCGCTGTTCAAGCTGTGCCTGTGGACCGCGCAGTACTACCAGCACAGCCTCGGCGACACCCTGAGCTGGGCGCTACCGGTGTTGCTGCGCCAGGGCGAGCCGGCGGAAGTGCGTCAACAGCGCTTCTGGTCGGTCACTGAAGGCGCGCAGTTCGATGATCCACGCCTGAGCCGCGCGCCGCGCCAGCGTGATGCGCTGAAGACCCTGGCCCAGCACCCCCACGGCGTCGCCCATGCGCTGTTGAGCAAGCTGCAACTGAACAAGGACAGCCTCGACCTGCTGCTGGAAAAGGGTCTGGTCAAGGTCGAAGTACGCCGCCATGCGCCAAGCGAGCGCCACGCCAACTGGCTGGCGCAGCCGGAACTGCCACTGAATGCCGAACAGCGCGCAGCCAGCGAGACGATCCGCGCCGGCGCAGACAGTTTCAAGGCTTTTCTTCTCGCTGGCGTTACCGGCAGTGGCAAGACCGAGGTCTACCTGCAGCTGATCCGCGAAACCCTGGAGGCCGGCAAGCAGGCCCTGGTGCTAATCCCCGAGATCAACCTCGGCCCGCAGACTCTGGCGCGTTTCGAGCAGCGCTTCAACGCGCGTATCGCCCTGCTGCATTCGGCAGTGAATGACCGCGAACGTCTAGACGCCTGGCTGGCGGCGCGTGATGGCGAGGCCGACATCATCATCGGCACCCGCTCGGCGCTGTTCACCCCGATGCAGCGGCCGGGCCTGATCATCATCGATGAGGAACACGACGCCTCCTATAAACAGCAGGAAGGCCTGCGCTACCACGCCCGCGATCTGGCGGTGGTGCGCGCCCATCAGGAGAACATCCCGATTGTCCTGGGATCGGCCACGCCCTCGCTGGAGAGCCTGCACAACGCTCACAGCGGCCGTTACGCCATGCTGCACCTGCGTGAGCGCGCCGGCGGCGCCAAGCAGCCACGCTTTCTGCGCCTGGATGTAAAAAGCCGGCCGCTGGACTCCGGCATCTCCGGCCCCATGCAGCAGGCCATCGGGCAAACCCTGCAGGCCGGCCAGCAGGTGCTGGTGTTCCTTAACCGTCGCGGCTTCGCTCCCACCCTGCTGTGTCACGACTGCGGCTGGCTGTCGGAATGCCCGCGCTGCGACGCGCGGATGACCGTGCACCAGCGCTCGCGCGAGCTGCGCTGCCATCACTGCGGCCACGTCGAGCGCCAGCCGAGCAACTGCCCGAAGTGCAACAACGTCGACTTGCGCCCGGTCGGTGCTGGCACCGAGCGCGCCGAAGAACGCCTGGAGATTCTCTTCCCCGGCGTACCGGTATTGCGCGTCGACCGCGACAGCACCTCGCGCAAGGAGGCCATGACCACCCTGTTCAACACCGTGCAACGCGGCGAACCGTGCATCCTGGTCGGCACACAGATGCTCGCCAAGGGCCACCACTTCCCGCGCGTGACCCTGGTGGCGATCCTCGATGCCGATGGCGGGCTGTTTTCCGCGGATTTTCGCGCCAGCGAGCGCATGGCTCAGCTGATCGTCCAGGTCGCCGGACGTGCCGGTCGCGCCGAAGAGCCGGGCAAGGTGATTATCCAGAGCCACCTGGCCGACCATCCTCTATTGGTGCAACTGTCCGAACAGGGCTACTTCGCCTTCGCCGAACAGGCCCTCAGCGAACGGCGCAGTGCTGGCCTGCCGCCGTTCTGCCACCTCGCCCTGCTACGCGCCGAGGCGCACAAGCCCGGCCAGGCCGAAGGCTTTCTCGACGACGCCTGCAGCGAAGCCGAGCTGTTATTGAACGAGCTGAAACTCAGCGGCATCGAACTGCTCGGCCCGGTGCCCGCGCCGATGGAACGCCGCGCCGGCCGCTACCGCGCGCAGTTGTTGGTGCAGGCCAACGCCCGCGCGCCGCTGCACCGCCTGCTCAATACCTGGATGTACGCGTTGGAACAGATGCCCAGCGGCCGCGCCGTGCGCTGGTCGCTGGATGTTGACCCCATCGATCTGTTCTAGCCACCCGCAAAGACCGGCTGACCGTTAGAGCTAAGCCGCTCCAGCTAGCCTGTTACACTGCACGCCATTTCGTTTAGCAGGCCTGTACCGTGACCAACACCGCTTTCTCTTCTCTGCCGCTTTCCGCCGCCATGCTGGCGAACCTCGAGTCCCTCGGTTACACCGAGATGACCCCGATTCAGGCGCAGAGCCTGCCGGTAATGCTCAAGGGCATGGACCTGATCGCCCAGGCCAAGACCGGCAGCGGCAAGACCGCCGCCTTCGGTATCGGCCTGCTCAACCCGCTCAATCCGCGCTTCTTCGGTTGCCAAGCGCTGGTGATCTGCCCGACCCGTGAGCTGGCCGATCAGGTGGCCAAAGAACTGCGTCGCCTGGCGCGCTCCGCCGACAACATCAAGATTCTGACTCTGTGCGGCGGCGTGCCGTTTGGCCCGCAGATCGGCTCGTTGGAGCACGGCGCGCAGATCATCGTCGGCACCCCGGGGCGCATCCAGCAGCACCTGAGCAAGGGCACGTTGAAGCTCGACGGTCTGAACACCCTGGTGCTCGACGAAGCCGACCGCATGCTCGACATGGGGTTCTATGACAGCATCGCCGAAATCATCAGCCAGACCCCGACGCGCCGGCAGACCCTGCTGTTCTCGGCCACCTACCCAAGCGGGATCAAGCAGCTGTCCGCGACCTTTATGCGCGACCCGCAACAGGTCAAAGCCGAGGCCATGCACGACGATACGCAGATCGAGCAGCGCTTCTACGAGATCGCCCCGGAAGAGCGCATGGACGCGGTGGTCAAGCTGCTCAACTGCTACCGACCGCAATCCTGTGTGGCCTTCTGCTTTACCAAGCAGCAGTGCCAGGAAGTGGTCGACCACCTGACCGCCAAAGGCATCTCGGCTGCCGCGCTGAACGGCGACCTGGAACAACGCGACCGTGATCAAGTGCTGGCGATGTTTGCCAACCGCAGCCTGTCCGTACTGGTGGCCACCGATGTAGCCGCGCGCGGCCTGGATATCGATGCGCTGGACATGGTGATCAACGTCGAACTGGCGCGTGACTCGGAAATTCATATTCACCGCGTCGGCCGTACCGGTCGTGCCGGTGAAAAGGGCCTGGCCATGAGCCTGGTTGCCCCCGCCGAAGGCCATCGCGCCCAAGCCATTGAAACGCTGCAAAGGGCGCCGCTCAACTGGCATCCGCTGAGCAGCCTGAAACACCAGGGCGGCGCGCCGTTACAGCCGCCAATGATTACCCTGTGCATCGGCGCCGGGCGCAAAGACAAACTGCGCCCCGGCGATATTCTCGGCGCACTGACTGGCGCTGCGGGCATCCCTGGCGCGCAGGTCGGTAAGATCGCGATCTTCGACTTCCAGGCCTATGTGGCCGTCGAGCGCGTTGTTGCTATGCAGGCACTCAAGTGCCTCAGTGAAGGCAAGATCAAGGGCCGCTCGCTGCGTATTCGTACCCTATAGTTTCCGCATGAGCTAAATAGACGGCTGCATTGACGCGGCCAGCGACAGAGGAGTAGCCCCCTTGCGCAATATTCTGGTGATCGAAGACAGCCCGCTGGTGCTGAAAATTCTCGAACATCTGTTTCGCAAGGAGAGCGGTTTTCAGCCGATTTTCTGCGCCTCCATGGGCGAAGCCCAGGTGATGCTGGAAACCTCGGCCGAGCTGTTCTTCGCCGCCATCGTCGACCTCAACCTGCCAGACGCCCCGGATGGTGAGATCGTCGATGTGGTGATGGGCTATCACCTGCCGTGCATCGTGCTCAGTGGCACCTATAACGAGCAGCGCCGTGACCAGATGCTGCTCAAGGGCGTGGTCGACTACGTGCTCAAGGAAAGCCAGCACTCCTACGAGTACGCCTTCCGCCTGCTGCACCGCCTGGAAAGCAACAGCGAAGTGAAGATCCTCATAGCCGAGGACTCCGACGCCACCCGCCATTACATCCGCCACGTGCTGACCCCGCATCGCTACCAGATTCTTGAAGCCTGCGACGGCGACGACGCCCTGCGCATCCTCAAGGAGCAGCCGGATATCGACTTGCTGGTGGTCGACCACAGCATGCCGGGGCTGAGCGGTTTCGACCTGGTCAAACTGCTGCGGCAAAAGATGAAGCGCCACGAACTGATCATTCTCGGCCTCTCGGCCGACGTAAAGGGCTCGCTCAGCGCCAAATTTATCAAGCACGGCGCCGATGATTTTCTGCGCAAACCCTTCTGCCCGGAAGAGCTGAACTGCCGGGTGATGTCGACCCTCGAACGCCGCGACCTGCTGCGTGCACTGAAACAAGCGGCACAGTTCGATGCCCTGACCGGCCTAAATAATCGCCGCGCCTTTTATGAGCATGGCCAGCAATTGTTCCAGCAGGCCCGCTCGGGCGGCCGCGACCTTAGCGTGGCAATGCTCGACCTGGATTTCTTCAAACGGATCAACGACGAACATGGCCACGCCAGCGGCGACGCAGCGCTGATCGCCTTCTCTCGCGCATTTTCCGCCGCCTTCCCCGACGCCCTGCTCGGCCGCCTGGGCGGCGAAGAATTTGCCATGGTCAGCCAGCAGGACGCCGCAACCCTCAGCGACACCCTCGACCAGCTGCGCGCACACTGCGCCAATCTGAAATACGCCATCGGCGCACCGCCCCTGTCCTTCAGTGCGGGCATCTACCATGGCGCCCCGGACGACCTGGAAAGCCTGCTGCACCAGGCCGACCTGCGCCTGTATCAGGCCAAGAACCAGGGCCGCGGGCGCAACTGCTGGCAGTAACGCAGCAATAGAAAGCCACGCTGCTCCGCCATCAAGACGCCAGGCGTTGCGCCTGCAGATGCTTATCCAGAAACCCGATGACACGCTGCGCATAGCTCTGCGGCTGCGCGGCGTAGGCATGAGTATGCTCGGCCCCCGGCACCTGCCAGAACTCCACGGCGGTTTTGCCCTGCAAAGCCTGCAGCAGCAACTTGCCGTCTTTGACCGGGGTAAGCTCATCGGCCTCGCCGTAAATCAGCAACAGCTCGGGGCGGCCCACCAGGCGCTGCGCGGCGTAGGTGGGGCGCAAGCTGCGCTCACCGGCGGGATACACCAGCTTGGACAGCTGGATACCCAGCTTGGGAATGGGGTAACGCGACCAGAAGTGCAGCAGGGTCGGAAAGGCTGATTCCAGCACCGCCACCTTGAACGGATGATCAGGCTGCGCCAACGCGCACAGGCTCATGGCCGCGCCCATGGAAGCACCGAGTACCGCAACGGGTAGCGCCGGGTACTGCACCTGCAGCGCCTGGCCAGCGGCAAGCACATCCAGCGGGTAATCCATAGTGGTCGAGGTGCTTTCGCCGAAGCCGTTCAAGTCAAACAGCATCACGTGATAGCCCGCCTGGCGCAGCAGCTCGGCATGCCCGTACTTTATCCAGAAGCCCTTGGCCGCCACGCCCATGGGGTGCGCCAGCAACACTGCGCCTTTGGCCTGCGCGGTGTGCGCCGCAGCCAGCAGCGCAGAGATGCGCGCACCCGACTGGCTATCGACGGTCAGGCGCTGCCACTGGCTCTGCTCAACATTTTCCGGCCAGCGCCAGGGCCGCACAAAGCGGCCGAAGAAAGGCTTTTTGAACAGTCGGTATGCCGTGTTCTTCATGCTGGAAATCCCTGTGTTATCGATGATCGGAAGCTGATAAGCACAGACTAGAGCGCACGCATGGCTGCCTCTATGGGCAGAAATGACATATAACATGCGATTTTTATCAGTACGCCCCGCAGACCGGAGAGTAGCAATGCGCGTCACCGTCCTGATGGCCGATCACTGCTCCTCTACCAGCGTGGCCGCGACCCTGGAGTTCTTCGCAACCGCCAATGTGTTGCACCACTATGCGACCGAGAAAAGCGCGAGCCATGAACTCGGCCAGGCACCGCTGTTCACCCTGCAAACCGCGTCAATCGATGGCCACAGCGTGGCCTGCACCGGCGGCCTGCGACTGACCCCAGACAAAGCCCTGGATGAGGTACACAACCCGCAGCTGATTATCGTGCCCGGCTTTATGTTCAACATTCTCGGCGTGCTGCCCGGCCTGGGCAGAATGGTCGAATGGCTGCAACTGCAGCACCAGCAAGGCAGCTATATCGCCAGCATGTGCACCGGTGCGTTTGTCACCGCCCAGGCCGGGCTGCTGGATGGGCGCTGCGCCACCACGCACTGGCTGTTCAGCGAACAATTCACGCGACGCTTCCCCAAGGTGAAGTTACAACCCGAGCGCACCGTGACGGATGACGGCCAGGTGCTGTGCTCGGGAGGCTCCACAAGCGGCAGCGACCTGCTGCTGCACCTGATCCGCAAATTTTCCTCACCCCAGCTGGCTGCCGAATGCGCGAAGAAGCTGCTGGTCGATGTCGCCGTGCGCAGCCAAACCCCCTACGCCAGCACCACCTTCAAGAAAAACCATACCGACGCCGAGATTCTCAAGATCCAGGTCTGGCTGGAGCATCGCCTGGCGCAGGGCATTGTTATGGAGCAGGTGGCTGAGGCGTTCTGCTTGAGCATGCGCAACTTTATCCGCCGGTTCAAAGCCGCCACTGAGCAAACGCCCATTGAGTATTTGCAGAATTTGCGTATCGAGCGGGCCAAGTTCTTATTGGAAAGCAGCCAGCAAGCCTTTGACCAGATCACCCTGCAGGTGGGCTATGACGACGGCAACTCCTTTCGGCGCCTGTTCAAACAACGGGTGGGACTTACGCCTAGTGCGTATCGCAAACGCTTTGAGAATGTACGCCCGTGATCAGCGCAACATGACCCAGAATTGACAGCAACGCTTTACAAGCCGTGACGCTTAAAGATCTGCGCATAGCTGCCATCGGCACGCATTTCCTCAATCGCCTTGTTGAAGGCATCGGCAATCTGCTGATGCTGCGGATGTTTGCGGCTGACCAGGATATGTAGGCCGTTCTCGCTTAACGGCTGCGGTAGAAATTCCAGCTGATCGCGAATCCCGACCAGGCCGCGGCTTAGGTGATAACGCGCTACCAGTTCATCTTCCAGGGTCAACTGCACCCGCCGTGCCTGCAGCATGCGTGCGCCCACCTCAAAGCCGACCACGCCGACCTTGGTCAGCCGGCTGTCCTGATCAAACTCATTGGAATAGGCATAACCGCGCACCACGGCAATGCTGTAGGGGTACAGATCGGGCAACTGCTTGAAGCTGATCTGACTGCCCTTACGCTGCAGAAAGCGGATGCGGTTGATTAAGTAAGGCTGCGAGTAATGACCAAACACCGCCCGCTCATCGGTGTACCAGGCATTGATCAGCACATCATAGATGTCCTGCTGCAACCCCCGCACCGCGCGCTCCCAAGGTACCTGAGCGTAACTGGTGGTGTAGCCGGCGCGCGTCAGGGCAGTGGTCACCAGGTCGGATGCCACGCCGTTGTTTAGCAGCGACTGGTCATTGAATGGCGGCCAGGGATCGGCCACCAACCGCAAGGTTTCTGCAGCATGGCCATATATAGGTGCCAACAGCACCCACGACAGCAGGCAGGCACGCAGTCCATTCATCAACGGCGGTTCCAGAGCAAGCGGAAAACTAATCCTAGCTGCCACAGCGTTTTTTGACAGCGCAGTCATAGCCGCGAACATCCCGGAAGCTACTCTGTGCAGGCAACAATCCACCGCGGCAAACAGGAGTTCCGCCACATGGCGCCACAACAACCCCTACGCATTCACGATGCCGCAGATGCTGATCTAGAAAGGTTGCAGCGCATCGGCTGCGATACCTACCGTGAGCATTTCAGTGGAATCTGGACGCCCGCGGGGATGCAGCGCTTTCTTTCCGTTGATTTTTCAAGCGAGAACCTAGCCAGCTCGCTCGCGGCGACGGACCAGCATCTATGGCTACTGGCCGAGGACGCGGCCGGCAATACTCAGGGCTTTGCCAAACTCAACTGGAACAGCCGCATGCCACTGCATAACGCAGTGGGCGCAGAACTGCAGAAGATCTATCTGCTCAAGTCCGCGACCGGCAAAGGCTATGGCATGCAGTTACTGAGGGTTATCTGTGAGCGTGCTTCAGCACGCCAACAAGAGCGGCTGTGGCTGGATGTTGCGCGGCACAAGCCTTCTACTCACGCTTCGGTTTCCATGCCTGCGGCGAAATTCCATTCAGTACCGACCTGCTAGATATTGGCATGCAGGTAATGACCTACAACCTCAGGTCCCGCCCGCAAGCGCACCCGACAACTTGCAGTTAAGATGCGCGCTGTTCTGCGCCAGCCTTGGCGCGTGTCGCAGGTTGAGGAAATGGCTGTGCTTACACCCCAGGTCGTGATTATTGGCGCCGGAGCCGCCGGGCTTATGTGCGCATTGACGGCTGCCGCACGCGGACGCCAGGTGCTGTTGCTGGATCACGCCAACAAGGCAGGCAAGAAGATCCTGATGTCCGGCGGCGGGCGCTGCAATTTCACCAATATGTACTGCGAGCCGGGCAACTTTCTCTCGGAGAACCCGCACTTCTGCAAATCCGCCCTGGCGCGCTATACCCAGTGGGACTTTATCGGCCTGGTGGCCAAGCACGGCGTGCCCTACCACGAGAAGAAACTCGGCCAGCTGTTCTGCGATAACAAGGCCAGCGACATCCTCGGTCTGTTGCTCAGCGAGTGCGATGAAGCCGGCGTGACACTGCGCCTGGACACATCGGTCAGTGAGATCAGCAAACTGGACAGCGGCTACCAGCTGCAGACCAGCGCCGGCTTGGTGCGCTGCGAGTCACTGGTGATCGCCACCGGTGGCCTGTCGATTCCGACCCTCGGCGCCAGCGGCTTCGGCTATCAGGTGGCCAAGCAATTCGGCCATACCCTGCTGCCGACCCGCGCCGGCCTGGTGCCCTTCACCATTACCGACCCGCAACTCAAGACGCTGTGCACCGAGCTGTCCGGCACCTCGGTGGAAGACTGCGTGGTGAGCTGCAACGGCCAGAGCTTCAAGGAAAATATCCTGTTTACCCACCGCGGCCTGTCCGGCCCGGCGATTCTGCAGATATCCTCATTCTGGCAACCCGGCGAGGCCATCAGCATCAACTTACTGCCGCATATTGATCTGCCCGAGTGGCTGGCCGAGCAGCAGCGCGAGCGGCCCAATAGCGAGCTGAAAACCCTGCTCGCCGAGCTATTTACCAAAAAGATGGCCGGGCTGCTGGCGGACAACTGGTTCGCCTCCAAACCGATGAAGCAGTACACCCACGCCGAACTCAAGGCGATTGCCGAGCAGCTCGGCGACTGGCAGCTGGTGCCAGCCGGCACCGAGGGCTACCGCACCGCCGAGGTCACCTTGGGAGGCGTGGATACCCGCGAGGTGTCGTCGAAGACCATGGAGTCGCTGAAATCGCCGGGGCTGTATTTTGTCGGCGAGGTGCTGGATGTCACTGGCCATCTGGGCGGTTTCAACTTCCAGTGGGCCTGGGCCTCGGGCTATGCGGCGGCACACTATGTCTAAACCGCTGTCAGCACTGTGGTGTAGGCCGCCTATTGGCCGGGCATAGCTAAACCGCCATCTTTAACCTCTATCGAATAAGCGTATCGCCATGACCCAAGAGCAAGGACTGATCTTCGCCATTCTCGTCGCGACCATGGGCCTGTTTCTGTGGGGCCGCTGGCGTCATGACATCGTCGCGCTCGGCGCCCTGCTGGCTTGCGTGATCACCGGCCTGGTGCCGGATCAACAGGCGTTTATCGGCTTTGGCCACCCCGCAGTGATCACCGTGGCCTGTGTGCTGGTACTCAGCTTCGGTTTACAGAGGACCGGCGCGGTGGACGCCATGGCTCAGCGAATATTACCCGTTGATGCCGGCCCCATGCTCTCGATCGCTGCATTGACCAGCCTGGGCGCCTTGCTATCGGCCTTTATGAACAACGTCGGCGCTCTAGCCCTGCTGATGCCGATTGCCTTGAAAATCGCCAGCAAGCAAGAGCTGCCCCCCGGTCGCCTCCTGATGCCACTGGCCTTCGGTACCATTCTGGGAGGAATGACCACCCTGATTGGCACACCGCCCAACCTGATTGTCTCAAGCTTCCGGGCCGAGACTGACGCAGGGCCGTTCGCCATGTTTGACTTCAGCCTGGTGGGCGTCGCCGTGGCCCTGGCCGGCGTACTGTTTATTAGCCTGATCGGCTGGCGACTGGTGCCGCGCCGCGAGGTGGCCGGTGTCGCCAGTTTCGACACCGGCACTTACATTACCGAGGCCCGCGTCAAGCAAGATGCCAACGCCGTGGGCAAGAGCCTGCGTGAAGTTGAACAACTGCTGGAGGAGGCCGATGCCCAGGTAGTGGGCATGGTACGTAACAAGTTGCGCTTATCGGCACCCAACCCGCGGCGCGTCCTTCAGGCTGATGACGTGCTGGTGATCGAGGCCGAGCCGGAATCTCTGGGAGAGGTCCTCAGCACCCTGGGACTGACGCTCGAAGCGGCCAAGCAGGCAGCGGACGATGAAGACGCTGATGCAGGCACGGCCGAGAAAACCAAGACCGAGGAGAAGAAAGACAGCAGCGACGACGAACGAGTGCTGCAAGAATTGCTGGTGCGCCGGGACTCTCGGCTAGTCAGTCAGACCGCCAGCGATATTCATTTGCGCCACCGTTACAGCATCAACCTGCTGGCGATCTCGCGGCAGAGCCATCGCTCGATCAAGAGACTGCGGTCGACCCAGCTCGAACAAGGCGATGTCTTGCTGGTACAGGGCGAAGCGGGCGATATCGCCGACTTCGCCAATGACTTTGAGTGCGTACCACTGGCTGACCGCTCCATCAGCATCCCCAACCCGACCCAGGCCGGCTTTGCGGTTAGCGTAATGCTCCTGGCTGTGGCGCTGGCGGCGTTCGGCGTGTTGTCGGCAGCCGTGGCGTTCGCCGCCGGGATGCTGGTCTTTATGGTGGCCCGCGTGGTGCCGTTGCGCCTGCTGTATGAGTCCATCGACTGGCCAGTGATCGTGCTGCTCGGCGCCATGATTCCCATTGCCGGAGCCATGTCCGAAAGCGGTGCGGCCGACCTGCTTGCGCGCCTGCTGATGGAGCACCTAGCCCAGGGTAATCCGGTGGTGGTACTGACGCTGCTGTTGGTGGTGACCATGACCCTCTCGGACTTTATGAACAACGCCGCCACGGCTGCCGTGATGTGCCCGATTGCCCTGAGCGCCGCCAGCCAGCTCGGCGTCAACCCGGATGCCTTGCTGATGGCCGTGGCCATCGGCGCGTCCTGTTCATTCCTGACCCCCATCGGCCACCAGAACAACACCTTGATTCTTAGTCCCGGAGGCTTTCGTTTCGGCGATTACTGGCGCCTGGGCCTACCAATGGAAATTCTGGTGGTGGCAATCAGCGTACCGCTGTTGCTGCTGGTCTGGCCGCTTTGATGCAGAGCGCTCAGCTCAACGCAGAGCCTACCGGGCTCGCCAAGTGCCTTCACTGCCTGGCGGCCCAAGCCTGGCAACAGGGCGTGCCGTAGCCCGGGTTATTGCTTTAGTCTTGCGCGTACGTTTCACGCTAAGGCCACCGCCTGATGTCGCCACCCTCACTTCGCCACTCGTTTCGTCGCCTCTGGGCCCAGGACAAATTCAGCTACAGCCTGCGGGTGTATATCGCCCTCAGCGGGGCGTTGCTGCTGTGCTGGTCGCAGGGCTGGATGCATGCGCTGATTCCACTGTTTCTCGGCGTCATCGCCAGCGCCCTGGCGGAAACCGACGACAGCTGGCAAGGCCGCCTGGTGGCACTGCTGGTCACCCTCGGCTGCTTCAGCGTGGCGGCCTATGCGGTGGAGTTTCTGTTCCCCTACCCTTGGCTGTTCGTCTGCGCCCTGGCGCTGTCGAGCTTTGCCCTGACCATGCTCGGCGCACTCGGCGAACGCTACGCCACCCTTGGCGCAGCCACGCTGATTCTCGCGGTGTACAGCATGATCGGCGTGGAGCAGCGCGGCGGCGCGGCGGGCCTCTGGCAGGAGCCTCTGCTGTTGGTGGCGGGCGCAGCCTGGTATGGCCTGCTGTCCGTGCTGTGGAATACGCTGTTCGCCAACCAGCCGGTGCAGCACAGCCTGGCGCGGCTGTTTCGTGAGCTGGGCCAGTACCTCAAGCTCAAGGCGGCGCTGTTCGAGCCGCTGCGTCAGCTGGACGTGGAAGAGCGCCGCCTGGCCCTGGCCAAACAGAACGGTCGCGTGGTGGCCGCGCTGAATGCGGCCAAAGAAATCATCCTGCACCGCGTCGGCAATGGCCGGCCGGGGCCGAAGGTCAGCCGCTACCTGAAACTGTACTTTCTCGCCCAGGACATTCACGAACGCGCCAGCTCCTCGCACTACCCCTACAACGAGCTGGCCGAAGCGTTCTTCCACAGCGATGTGCTGTTTCGCTGCCAGCGCCTGCTGCGCTTGCATGGCGAAGCCTGCCAGCGCCTGGCCCAAGCCATCGAATTGCGCCAGCCGTTCGAATACCGCGAGCTGTGCCGCCAGGCGCTGGACGACCTGCACGATTCCCTCGAACACCTGCGCGTGCAGAGCAACCCGGCCTGGCGTCACCTGCTGCGCTCCCTCGGCGCCCTGGCTGGCAACCTGCGCAGCCTGGATACCCTGCTGGGCAACGCCAGCAACCCAGACGCCATGGCGGAGCAGCAGGATAGCAGCCTGCTCGACCGCGAGCCGCAGTCACTCAAAGATGTCTGGGAACGCCTGCGCCTACAGCTGACGCCGACCTCGCTGCTGTTTCGCCACGCCCTGCGTCTGTCCTGCGCCCTGACCGTCGGCTACGGCCTGCTGCACTGGATCCACCCGACCCAGGGCTACTGGATTCTGCTGACCACGCTGTTCGTCTGTCAGCCGAACTACGGCGCGACCCGGCTCAAGCTGATGCAGCGCATCAGCGGCACGGTGCTCGGCCTGCTACTTGGCTGGGCGCTGTTCGATCTGTTCCCCAACCCGCTGGTGCAGGCGTTGTTCGCGGTGGTCGCCGGGGTGGTGTTCTTCGCCCTGCGCAGCAGCCGCTACACACTGGCCACGGCTGCCATCACCCTGCTGGTGCTGTTCTGCTTCAACCAGGTCGGCGATGGCTACGGGCTGTTTATTCCACGCCTGGTCGACACCCTGCTCGGCAGCCTGATCGCCGGCCTGGCGGTGCTGCTGATCCTGCCGGACTGGCAGGGCCGGCGCCTGAATCGCCTGCTTGCCAGCACCCTGAGCTGCAACAGCCGCTACCTGCAGCAGATCATCGCCCAGTACGCCAACGGCAAGCGCGACGACCTGGCCTATCGCCTGGCCCGACGCAACGCGCACAACGCCGACGCCACGCTGTCGACCACCCTGGGCAATATGCTGATGGAGCCGGGGCACTTTCGTAAGGAGGCGGATATTGGCTTTCGCTTTCTGGTGCTCTCACACACCCTCCTGAGTTACCTCTCGGGACTCGGCGCGCACCGTGGCGAAACCAGCCTGAGCGGCAGCGACAACCCGCTACTGGCCAGCGCCAGCCAGTTGGCCGCCAGCCTGGAGGAAATTGCTAGCTGCCTGAACGAAGAGCGCCCGGTGGCCATCCACAGTGACGCCGAAGAGCAACTGGCGGCCGAGCTTGAACAACTCAGCGACGACCTGGATGACCAGCAACGCCTGGTGCAAACCCAGCTGGCGCTGATCTGCCGCCAGCTCGGGCCGCTGCGCACCCTGGCCGCACATCTACTGAAGAGCCACGCATGAACAAATCCCAGTTGCTGCAACAGGTTATCGCCCGCCTCGAAGATGACCTGCTGCAGGCCCAGCAGGCGGCGCTGACCGCCTATGAAACGGCGACCCACGAAGAAAATATCGCCGAGAACAAATACGACACCCTCGGCCTGGAGGCTTCCTACCTGGCCACCGGGCAGGCACGCCGCGCAGCCGCTATTCGCCAGACCCTGGCGAACTGGAAGCAGCTGGTGTTACGCGCTTTTGACCCTCAACTGGGCATCCAGCTCGGCGCGCTGATCGAGCTGAGCGACGACGAAGATCGCCACCAATGCCTGTTCCTCGGCCCGGACGGTGCAGCCATGAAACTGCAACAGGACGGCCAGACGGTTCAGGTGATCGGCCCGCACGCGCCACTTGGGCAGATCCTGCTTGGCAAGACCGTCGGCGACGAAGTGACCCTACGGGTGGCCAGTGGCGTGCAACTGCTGGAGATTGTGCGGATCGTTTAAGGAATATCCACCTGCCAGTCGGCAGCCAACTGCGCCAACTGACCTTGCTCGATCATCTGTTGCAGCGCCCGATCGAGCTCCTCACGTAAAGGCCCATAACGGCCCTTGCGGGGAAAGGCGAAGTAACCATCCTGCAGGTCGATCGGCGGTTCCAGCTGCTCAAGCTTATCGGCCAAGCCCAACGCCACAAGCACCGGCTGGGTATTGCGCTGATTGCTGGCCAGCAGGTCCAGGCGGCCGGCGCCGAGCATCTTCAGGCCATTCTCGACGCCTTGCACGGTGACTAACTTGAGCTGCTCTCGCCGGCTGTCGAAATGCGCGCCATAGACCCACCCACGCACCACACCAATACGCCGACCGAGCAGCTGCTGATAGTCGCCATCCCAACGCAACCCGCGGCCACGTGGGCGGTAAAAAACGATGTGATCGCGGTAGAAGGGCCGAGCGGAAAAGGCGAAGAGTTGCTCACGCGCGGCGTTTTTGTAGGGCCCAATAAGGATATCGCCCTCACCGCGCGCCACCATGTGCTGTGCACGAGCCCAGGGATGCAGCTCGAAACGAACCTGATAGCCCAACGGCTCCAGTGCCTGGCGTAATACGCTGGTGGCGAGGCCGCTATAACCGCTGCCGTTCTGCTCGAACACGCCAGGAAAGTTGCTGCCTACCGCCAACAATTCGCGCGCTGACAGGGGCGCGATCAGCAGCACACAGCAAAACGCCAGCGACAGCCGGCGCAGAAAGTTCGAACACATGGAGTAGCGGCCTCAGCCACGGGATGGCGGTATTTGCCAGCCTAGCAGGTCAATCGGATACGCAAGTGGAGCAATGCATCATCATGCAACTGTTTACGCATCTATTGGTCGACTAAAGGGCTATCAGCCGATAGCTTTCAGGGGAGATCTTCATGCAAACCAACACTCTAGAACTCGAAACACTGTTCCAGCAACTGGGTCTCGAGCATGACCCGATCAGCATCGACCTGTTTATCAAGCGTCACTCACCCCTAGCGGAGGACTGCCTGCTGGCCGACGCGCCGTTCTGGGACAAGGCCCAGGCAGACTTCCTCCGCCAGCAACTGCTGGCCGACGCCGAATGGGCCGAAGTGGTGGATCAGCTCAATTTACGGCTGCGGGGCTAGAACCTGCTTAAGATCTGCTGCGCCTCGGCCCTACTGCGTTAAAAACAGGCTCGGAATGCTCATTTACCGCACGTAAACTCCGCTTCCTCGCCGCTTTGACCAGCCGAAGGCTGTTACTGGCGTAGCGCCTTGCATGGCTCTAGCTCGCGAGACCGTAAACAGATTCTAGGGAACCGTGCCCGGCAATTCGCGCCAGGTCAGATACACCCGCAGGTCGAACTCCAACTGGTGGTAGCCGGGTAGCATGTACTCGCAAAGCTTGTAGAAGGCCTTGTTGTGCTCGGCTTCCTTCAGATGCGCCAGCTCGTGCACCACGATCATCTGCAGAAACTCCGGCGCGGCCTCGCGAAACAACGAAGCCACGCGGATTTCCTTCTTCGCCTTGAGTTTGCCGCCCTGCACCCGCGAGATCGCCGTGTGCAGGCCGAGGGCGCGGTGGGTCAGGTCGAGGCGATTATCGTAGAGCACCTTGTCGATGGCCGGCGCATTGCGCAGGTGCTCCTGCTTGAGCCCCTGAATATAGGCGTACAGCGCCTTGTCACTCTGGATCGCATGCTTGCCGCTGTAGGATCGCGCCAGATAATCGCCCAGACGTTGTTCGGCGATCAGCTGGCGAATCTTGTCTTGCAGCTGAGCCGGGTAGCCTTGCAGGTATTTAAACGGGGTCATGGTCTAGGTGACGCGGCACGATAGGGCCGTGGATTATGCCAAAAGCCGCACGCACCAGGGTGCGGCTTTTGGTGGCGTGGTTATTGACTCGGCACCACGCGCAGCAGGCGGCCGTCAGCACTGTCAGTAAGCAGGTACAGCGCGCCATCCGGCCCGCCGCGCACATCGCGGATACGTTCGGCCAACTCTTCAAACAACACTTCCTCACCGGCCAGCTTGCCATCCTGCAAGCGGATGCGGCGCACGCTGCGCTCGGCCAGGGTCGAGGCAAACAGATCGCCCTGCCACTCGGGGAACAATGCGCCGCGATACTGGGTCAGGCTCGACGGTGCCACCGAGGGCGTCCATTGCAACAAGGGCTGTTGCAGGCCAGGCAGTTCGGTATAGGGCGAGATCTGCGCACCGGTGTAGTCGATGCCGAAGGTAATCAGCGGCCAGCCATAGTTGTTGCCGGGCTCGATCAGGTTCAACTCATCGCCGCCGCGCGGGCCGTGCTCGTGGCTGTAGAGGCGCTGCAGCTGGTTGTCATAGACGATGCCCTGCACGTTGCGATGGCCCAGGCTGTAGATTTCCGCAGCGGCGCCGGTCTGGCCCACCAGCGGGTTGTCCTTGGGAATGCTGCCATCACGGTTGAGGCGAACGATCTTGCCGAGGTGGCTACTCGGGTCCTGGGCCTGCTCGCGCCAGTCGAAACCGTCGCCCAGGGTTAGCACCAGGCTGCTGTCCGGCAGCCAGGCCATACGCCCACCGTAATGCGCGGCACCGGACTTGGCCGGCTGCGCGGTGAACAACACCTGCACATCCTGCAACTGACCATCGACCAGCCGCGCCTTGCTCAGACGGGTGTTATTGGCCTGGGTAGTGCCGTAGGCGTAGCTCAGATAAAGCTGCTTATTGCTGGCGAATTCAGGGTCAAGCAACACCTCCATCAGCCCGGCCTGAGCGGCGACAAAAGCCTCGGGTACGCCACCGACCGGCTGCGGATTGAGGCTGCCGTCCTGCTCGATGATGCGCAGACGCCCGACCCGCTCGGTCACCAGCATGCGCCCATCCGGCAAAAAGGCCAGCGACCAGGGATGCTCCAGGCCTTCGGTCACGGTTTCGATGCGGTAATCCATGGCGTGTACCAACAAGCTGCTGCCAAGCAGACCAAGCAACATCAGGGCGCGGGAAGTATTCAACATGATTCGGGCCTTTTGCTTGCAGAGGAATGAGTCAGGGTTACGCGGAGCGAAAACGCCGCACCAACAGGGCAAATAGCAGTGCCCCAAGGCTGCCACAGGCCATCAACCCGAGAGTGCCAGCGAGGCTGCGGTTGGCGCCGATCAACGTTGGCATCGGCAGCAACGCATTGGCCAGCGCCATCGCCGCCAGCACAGCCAGCGCACCGGCCAGGGTAAACAGCAGCCAGCGGCACATTGGCCAGGCGCGTGCCAGCACGCTGGCCGCCGGTAAGGCAAAGAGAAAACCGAGGAGTACCAACACCGCGAAAGTCGGGCTAAAGCCCAGCAGGTCCAGACAGGTGGTATAGGCACGCACGTCAAGCGGCATGGGCGCGCCGAGTGCTTGCAGGTTGGCCAGATTGAACTGCGTCTGCAGTACGCTGCCCGCCACACTCGTCAGCAGCACAGCGATAAAGAAGTACAACAGAGTGCGCAATTTGCTCGGCATGCGGGCGGACTTCCAGAGACGACAGTGGCCCGAGTATGGACCAGCACGGTGCACTGTATGTGGCAGGTGTTTTACATGGTTTTACCAAGCCCACAAATGGGCGATAGGCGCAGTTATGACTGCTGTAGCACAATGCCAGCAACCCGCCTGCCAACAACCCATACAAGAACTGCACGATGAAAAAAGCCCTGTCCTACTGTGCGCTGACCCTCGCGCTGCTCGCCGTGGCATTCGGCCTCGGCCCGGTGCCGCCAGTCGACATACAACTGAAGCCTGTCGAGCTGCCCGCTGACCTCAACCGATATCTAGCCGAGACCGAAGCGCGCCACCCGGACATTACCCCTGGGGCAGAAAAAACTATCGTCTGGGCCCATCCGGACCAGCGCCAAACCGATGTGGCGATCATCTACCTGCACGGCTACTCAGCCACCCGCCAGGAAACCGCGCCGCTCAGCGATCAACTGGCCCAGCAATTGGGCGCCAACCTGTTCTACACCCGCCTGAACGGTCACGGCCGCAGCGGCGCGGCGATGGCCGAGGCCAGCGTGAACGACTGGTTGCAAGACAGCCAGGAAGCGCTGCAGATAGGTCAGCGCCTGGGAAAACAAGTGCTGGTGATCGGTACCTCGACCGGCGCCACCCTCGCCACCTGGCTCGCACTGCAGGGCGATAGCCCGCAAGTGCTGGCCTATATCATGGTGTCGCCAAATTTCGCCCCCAAAGACCCGGCAGCTACCGTGCTGACCTGGCCCTGGGCCACGCATTTCGTACCCTTGCTGCTGGGGCCTGAGCATCAATGGCAGCCGCATAATCCGCAGCAGGCGCGTTACTGGAGCCACCGCTATCCGGTGCAGGCATTGCTGCCAATGATGGCGCTGGTGAAATACGTGCGTGAACAGCCGCTGGAGCAGATCAAGGCGCCGCTGCTGACCATCTACTCGAACGGCGATCAGGTGGTCAGCGCCGCCGCTATCGAAACAGCTTTCGCCCGCTTCGGTTCGCCGCACAAACAGTTGATTGCCCTCAAGGACACCCAAGACCCGTCGCACCATGTGCTGGCTGGCGACATCCTTTCGCCGAATGACACGCCACGGGTGCAGGCAGCGATTCTGGCGTTTCTGGCCAACTTGCCGGACAAATCGTAGGCACTAGTCGACACGGCACACCGCCGCGCTGATGGGACAAGGATTGTCAGCCAGGTAGCTGCGGTAAATCTGCAGCAACTGTTCTACCGTCAGGCGGCAGGCGGTTGCCCGGCACTGCGCATTAAAGGCAAAGGCGCTTTGCTCAGTCTCGGCCAGGCGGAAATACAGCGCCGGCCAGTCCGTGACTGGCGCATCGGCTGGAGTGAACAGCAGCCGACCCTCACGCTGCACCAACGGCGCGCCGGCAGCGGCATAATCGAAGACAAAGAGCAGCGTACGTGACAGTTTGATGCTGCACTCGGCGCGAGTAAGGCAAGCCTGCGGATCGCTCGGCAAGGGTGCCGCTAACGGTACTGGTGTTAATCGTGCAGGCCCTGCACAACCAACCAGTAAGGCAGGAAAAATTGCCACCCCAAACGCCCTAAAAACCCAGCGCCGGTAAGCCACTATGTATCCACTCGTCGGATATTTGCGCATAGAAAAACGCCCACCCCTACCTGCCTTCCAAAAAACTGACGCCTGACTCAGAAAACTTTCCTTTGTTATCAAGGCGTGAATTTATACACGTTTTTTTCACGTCTATTTTCTACTGGCAAAATAATAGCCAAGCGCCAAATAAACATTTTTTTGACGTCAAGAAAAACGCCAACATCAATTAACAACCTCCGTCATCACGCGTATAAAGCCTTCCGTCTCGATGGCCCAGGCCGTCGAAGCAATGCGGCGCCCCTGCCGTCTTTCCCTAGCCTAACTTTTAGTTCGAGCACACAGGCCGGAATGCCGAGTACATCGCTACTAACTCGCGGATGAGAAATGCCCGACTGAAAGTTCTCTATCGAGAACTCAGTCATGATCGATCTTGCAATCTGGAACCTCTCCATTCCCGTCGGTGTACCGGCAACCACCATCGAGACCCCGCTGCTAGCGGGCGGCTATCAGGATTATTACTTCAAGTCAGATGACGGCTCGATTATTTTCTGGGCCCCCGTCAATGGCACAACCACCAGCAATGCCAGCTATCCCCGTAGCGAGCTGCGCGAAACCTATGCCGACGGCAAACTGCGCAACTGGACTTACCCCAGCGCCGACAACATCCTGCGCGCGGCCGTAGCCGTTACTCAGGTGCCCTCTACCGGCAAGGTGGTGATCGGTCAGATTCACGCGCACGGCAGTAACAAGCCAATGGTGAAGCTGGAGTTCCAATACAAGACCAAGACCGGCACCGCCAACATCGTCGCCAAAGTCCGCACCCACCCACTGGATGAGGTGGGCCAGGTGATCACCGTACTCAGTGGCGTCCAGCTGAATCAGCGCTTCACCTACTCCCTGCGCCTGACACCCAAGGGGCTGCTGGCGGTAAACGTCAAGGGCACGCAATGGTCGACCCATGTTGATCCTGCATGGGCGCCCAAGCCTCTGTACTTCAAGGCCGGCGTTTACACCCAGGACAACAGCGGCTATGAAACCGAAGCCGGTGCAGCGACGTTCTACGTGCTGAAGGTCGATCATGTGACCACTGAGCCAGCGTCCAAGTAGGACGAACAACAGCAGCAGTGCGGTCCACGTAGGCTCTCCCTCGTAGGATGCTGCCAAAAGAAAAGCCCGCTGAATTCAGCGGGCTTTTTCTTGAACGATTGACGCTGCAGTGATCAATTCACTTTGGCGGCCAGCTCACCCTTGGCATAACGCTGAAACATGCCTTCCAGGGATATCGGCTTGATCTTCGAGGCGTTGCCGGCGGTGCCGAAGGCTTCGTAACGGGCGATGCAGATATCGCGCATGGCGGTCACGGTGGCGCCGAAGAATTTGCGCGGGTCGAACTCGCTCGGGTTGGTGGCCATCAGGCGGCGCATGGCACCGGTGGACGCCAGACGCAGGTCGGTATCGATATTGACCTTGCGCACGCCGTACTTGATGCCTTCGACAATTTCCTCAACCGGCACACCGTAGGTTTCTTTGATGTCGCCGCCGTACTGGTTGATGATCGCCAGCCACTCCTGCGGCACCGAAGAAGAACCGTGCATCACCAGATGGGTGTCGGGAATGCGCGCGTGGATCGCCTTGATACGGTCGATGGCGAGGATGTCGCCGGTCGGCGGCTTGGTGAACTTGTACGCACCGTGGCTGGTGCCGATGGCAATGGCCAGGGCATCGACCTGGGTGCGCTTGACGAAGTCGGCGGCCTCTTCCGGGTCGGTTAGCATCTGGCTGTGGTCCAGCACGCCTTCGGCGCCAACGCCGTCTTCTTCGCCGGCCATGCCGGTTTCCAGGCTGCCCAGGCAACCCAGCTCACCTTCTACCGACACGCCGCAGGCGTGAGCAAAGGCCACGGTCTGCTGAGTTACGGCGACGTTGTAGTCGTAGTCGGCCGGGGTTTTGCCGTCTTCTTTCAGCGAGCCGTCCATCATCACCGAGCTAAAGCCCAGCTGGATCGAGCGCTGGCAGACGTCAGGGCTGGTGCCGTGGTCCTGGTGCATGCACACCGGGATATGCGGGAACTCTTCGATGGCCGCCAGAATCAGGTGACGCAGGAACGGCGCGCCAGCGTATTTACGCGCGCCAGCAGACGCTTGAACGATCACTGGAGAGTCGGTCTTGTCGGCCGCTTCCATGATCGCGCGCATCTGCTCGAGGTTATTGACGTTGAAGGCCGGCACGCCGTAGCCGAATTCGGCGGCGTGGTCGAGCATCTGACGCATGCTGATAAGTGCCATGGTTTTCCTGTCTCCCGCAAAGGATCGTTAATCGTTGCCAGCCTGCCGCAGGGGCGGGCCGTGTTCAAGTTTCTGGGACCAGGGGTTGCGCCCTGCCCGTCTCGCACACCAACGGAGCGCGAGGGTAAAGCCTGGGGGGCCACCTGAGCCCGCCATCAATCTTGTCCGCTACTGCGCCTTACAGCCGCGACCAATCAGGTCGTTATTGGCCACCCGGTATACCAGGCCTTCATCGCCCTTGGTGTGGAAGGCCAGCATACCGTCGCTGTAAAGCGCGCCAGAGCCCGCAGGCTCCAGTTCCAGCCGGTGGACGATATCGCCGCCGCCCAGCCGCAGGTCGAGCGCTTCACGGCTGCTATCGGTAAAGCGCCACAGCACCTCGGCCTGACTGTCGCAGACCCAACGGGTCCACTCATCACTCGGTGCCGGTTGGCTGGCGCATGCCCCCAGCAACAGCATCGCGGCGGCCAGTCCAATCCATCCTTTTCCCGTCATCCGTTTCCCTTGTCAGCAGCGCTGATCCGGCATTCCGCCGTCGGCACCACTGCCGCTTTGACTATCAATACGCTGGGCATCTTGATTGCTCGGCGTCTCGATCTGCGCAGGGCTGAAGACCTTGCAGGCATCTTCCCGGACATTATCCGCACAACCGACCAACAACAAACCCATAACCACCAATACGACAAACCTGCCCATGGTCACACTCCTTGCTTGGTTACTCAGACAACCCGATCTGCCGGGGGTTACCCGTGCAGATACAGAGACTCGCCCTTCACCCTAGCAGGGCCATGCTGACCACGCGCCGAACAAGCCCGTTACGCGCATCAATCCTTGGCGCGGACTTCAAGCACTTCCACAGCCGGCAGCTCTTTGCCCTCGACGAACTCAAGGAATGCACCACCACCGGTGGAGATATAGGAAATCCGCGCGCCAACGCCGTACTTATCGATGGCCGCCAGGGTGTCGCCACCGCCGGCAATAGAGAACGCTGGGCTTTCGGCGATGGCCTGGGCCAGCACTTTGGTGCCATTGCCGAACTGATCGAACTCGAACACGCCAACCGGGCCGTTCCACAGAATGGTCTTCGACGACTTCAGCAGCTCGGCGAACTGCGCGGCGGTCTGCGGGCCGATATCCAGAATCATGTCGTCTTCGGCCACATCGGCCACCAGCTTGACGGTGGCTTCGGCGTCTTCGGCAAAGGCTTTAGCCACCACCACATCGACCGGCAACGGCACGCTGACCTTGGCAGCGATGGCCTTGGCGGTGTCGACCAGATCGGCTTCGTACAGTGATTTGCCGACCGGGAAACCGGCAGCCGCGAGGAAGGTGTTGGCGATGCCGCCGCCAACGATCAGTTGGTCGCAGATCTGGCTCAGGCTATTGAGCACGTCGAGCTTGGTCGACACCTTGGAGCCCGCAACGATAGCAGCCATTGGCTTGGCCGGGTTACCCAGGGCCTTGCCCAGAGCGTCCAGCTCGGCAGCCAGCAACGGACCGGCCGCAGCGACCTTGGCGAATTTGGCCACGCCGTGGGTCGAACCTTCGGCGCGGTGAGCCGTACCGAAGGCATCCATGACAAACACGTCGCACAGGGCAGCATATTGCTGGGCCAACTCATCAGCGTTCTTTTTCTCGCCCTTGTTGAAGCGCACGTTCTCAAACAGCACGACCTCACCGGCCTTGAGTTCAACGCCGCCGAGGTAGTCCTTGACCAGTGGTACGTCGCGGCCCAGGGCCTTGCTCAGGTAGGCGGCGACGGGGGCCAGGCTGTTCTCTGCGCTGAACTCGCCTTCAGTCGGACGTCCCAGATGCGAGCAGACCATCACGGCGGCGCCCTTCTCCAGCGCCAGCTTGATGGTCGGCAGGGAGGCGAGGATGCGCGCGTCGCTCTTCACCACACCGTCTTTTACCGGCACGTTGAGGTCTTCGCGGATCAGCACGCGCTTACCGGCGAGGTCGAGGTCGGTCATCTTCAGAACAGTCATATATCAGTCCTTCACGGGGGCTGGTTGCGCCAAGCCACAAGCGGCTGCGCGTCGGCGATACTGCGTTAAAAACAGGCTCAGAATGCTCATTTACCACCCGTAAACTGCGCTTCTTCGCCTGTTTTTGCCTTGTCTCGCTCTAGCTCGCTCACTTGTGGGTTGGCTATTAAAAGGAAGTGTTCGGCGACATCCAGCATGCGGTTGGCAAAACCCCATTCGTTGTCGAACCAGGCCAACAAATTCACCAGACGCGGGCCGGAGACACGGGTCTGGCTGCCGTCGACAATCGCCGAATGCGGGTCGTGGTTGAAATCACAGCTGGCGTGGGGCAGTTCGGTGTAGGCCAGCAGGCCTTTTAGCGGGCCGCTCTCGGCCGCCTGACGCAACACCGCATTGATCTCGGCCGCCGATGTATCGCGAGCGGTCTGCAGGGTGATATCCAGACAGGAAACATTCACCGTCGGCACACGTATGGCTTTGGCCTGGATGCGCCCAGAGAGTTCCGGCAGCAAGCGCTCAATGCCGCGCGCCAGACCGGTGGACACCGGAATCACCGACTGGAAGGCCGAGCGCGTGCGGCGCAGGTCTTCGTGGTGATAAGCGTCAATTACCGGCTGATCGTTCATCGCGGAGTGGATGGTGGTGATGGAGACATACTCCAGACCCACCGCCTCGTTGAGAAGTTTCAACAACGGTACGCCGCAGTTGGTGGTACAGGACGCGTTCGACACCAGCTGTTCACGGCCACTCAGGCAATCCTGATTGACCCCGAAGACCACCGTGGCATCGATATCCGCCTCGCTGGCCATCGGTTGCGACAGCAACAGCCGTGGCGCACCCGCATCGATAAAACGCTGGGCATCAGCGCGGCTGGTGTATTGGCCAGAGCATTCCAGCAGCAGATCGATATCCAGGGCGGCCCAATCGATACCTTCCGGTGACGCCTGGCGCAGCACTTTCACGCAGTCGCCATTGATATGCAGGCAATCGCCATCGACCTTCACCTCACCGGGGAAACGCCCGTGGGTGGAGTCGAAACGGGTCAGGTATTCGATGCTGGCCTGGTCGGCCAAATCATTCAGCGCGACGATTTCCAGCTGCGCCCCTGCACCACGTTCATGCAATGCACGCAGCACGCAACGGCCAATGCGGCCGTAGCCGTTGAGGGCAATTCGATAGGGGCGTTGGGACATGGTGATCTCGATAGGCAACCGTAGGATGGGTTAGCCGCAAAGCGGCATCACCCATCATTCGCCGGATCAGGCGTCCAGCAGCTCGGCGGCGGTTTCCAGGATGTTTTCGACGGTAAAGCCGAAATGCTCGAACAGCGCGCCGGCCGGGGCCGACTCGCCGTAGGTTTCCATACCGATAACGCGACCTTCAAGACCGACGTACTTGTACCAGAAGTCGGCGTGAGCGGCCTCGATGGCGATCCGCGCGGTGACCTGCAGCGGCAGTACCGACTGCTTGTAGCCCGCATCCTGCTGGTCGAAGACGTTGGTCGACGGCATAGATACCACACGTACCTGGCGACCCTGCTCGGCCAGCTTGTCGGCCGCCTGGATGGCCAGGCCGACTTCCGAACCGGTGGCGATAAGGATCAGCTCCGGCTCGCCAGTGCAGTCCTTGAGCACGTAGCCGCCATGGGCAATGGCCGCCTCGGTCTCGTGGTCACGCAGGTTATGCGGTAGGTTCTGGCGGGAGAAGATCAGCGCGCTTGGACCGTCCTTGCGCTCGATGGCGAACTTCCAGGCCACCGCGGCTTCGACGGCATCGGCCGGGCGCCAGGTGTCCAGGTTCGGCGTGGTACGCAGGCTGGTCAGCTGCTCGACCGGCTGGTGGGTCGGGCCGTCTTCGCCGAGACCGATGGAATCGTGGGTGAACACGTACAGCACGCGCTGCCTCATCAGCGCCGACATGCGCACAGCATTACGGGCGTATTCCATAAACATCAGGAAGGTCGCGCCATAAGGCACCAGGCCGCCGTGGAGGGCGACGCCGTTCATGATCGCGCTCATGCCGAACTCGCGCACGCCGTAGTACATGTAGTTACCCGAAGCGTCTTCGGCAACCACTGGCTTACAGCCCTTCCACAGAGTCAGGTTGGAACCGGCCAGATCCGCAGAGCCACCGAGCAGTTCCGGCAGCAGCGGGCCAAAGGCGTTCAGGCAGTTCTGGCTGGCTTTGCGGCTGGCGATGGTCTCGCCCTTTTCGGCCACGGCGCGGATGAATTCGCTGGCTTTGGCGGAGAAGTCGGCCGGCAGCTCGCCAGCCATGCGGCGGACAAACTCGTTGGCCAGTTCCGGGTAGGCGGCGGAATAAGCGGCGAAACGCTGGTCCCATTCAGCTTCGGCAGCCAGGCCGGCTTCCTTGGCGTCCCATTCGGCATATATGTCAGCCGGGATCTCGAACGGCGCGTGGTTCCAGTTCAGAGCGGCGCGGGTAAGAGCGATTTCGTCGTGCCCCAAGGCGGCGCCGTGGGACTCTTCCTTACCCTGCTTGTTCGGCGAACCGAAGCCGATGATGGTCTTGCAGCAAATCAGGGTCGGCTGCTCGCTCTTGCGCGCGGTCTCGATCGCCATCTTGATTTCGTCGGCATCGTGACCGTCAACGTTGCGGATCACCTGCCAGCCGTAGGCTTCGAAGCGCTTCGGCGTGTCGTCGGTGAACCAGCCATGCACTTCACCGTCGATGGAAATGCCGTTGTCGTCATAAAAAGCAATCAGCTTGCCCAGGCCAAGGGTGCCGGCCAGGGAGCAGACTTCATGGCTGATGCCTTCCATCATGCAACCGTCACCGAGGAAGGCGTAAGTGTAGTGGTCGACGATGCTGTGACCGTCACGGTTGAATTGCGCGGCCATGACTTTTTCAGCAAGGGCGAAACCGACGGCGTTGGCGATGCCCTGGCCGAGCGGTCCGGTGGTGGTCTCGACGCCCGGCGCGTAACCGTATTCCGGGTGACCCGGAGTTTTGCTGTGCAGCTGACGGAAATTCTTCAGGTCTTCGATGGACAGGTCGTAGCCGGTCAGGTGCAGCAGCGAGTAGATCAGCATCGAACCGTGGCCGTTGGACAGTACAAAGCGGTCACGGTCGGCGAATTTCGGGTTGCTCGGATTGTGCTTGAGGAAATCACGCCACAGCACTTCGGCGATATCCGCCATACCCATCGGGGCACCGGGGTGGCCGCTGTTGGCCTTTTGCACGGCATCCATGCTCAGGGCACGAATGGCATTGGCTCGCTCACGACGGCTGGGCATCACTGAATCTCCTACGGGTTGCTTGGGCAACTGGGGTCGAAAAAGGCGGCCATTTTCGCCCAGCGGGGCCTGTCGGGGCAATGACAGATAGTCGCGCAGCCAATGTTTTCTGGCCTGAGCGCCAGCAAGGGCAATATCAAAACTTTTTGATATTGCCCTTGCTGGATAAAAAATGACCGCCTAGACTGCCCAGCCTATGAATATGCGCGCCTCCCATCTGGCCTTCGAGCCGGTCGATGCCCTCTCCGCCCTGTGCAAGGCCAGCGGTGATGCGCTGCGCCTGAACATTCTGCGCGCCCTGGCCAACGACTCATTCGGCGTACTGGAGCTGGCGCAGATCTTCGCCACTGGCCAGTCCGGCATCAGTCACCACCTGAAGGTGCTGGCTCAAGCGGGGCTCGTGGCCACACGCCGCGAAGGCAACGCGATCTTCTATCGCCGCGCTCTGGCTCAGGGCGAACAGCTGGGCAGCCGTCTACATGCCGCATTGCTTGATGAAGTCGATCAGCTGTCGCTACCGCTCGAGGTGCAGCAACGCATTGCCGCCGTGCATAGCCAGCGTGCCGCTGCCAGCCAGGAGTTCTTCGCCCGCAGCGCCGCGAGCTTTCAGGCGCAGCAGGACCTGATCGCCGGCCTGCCGCAGTACCGCGACAGC
The DNA here is from genome assembly GCF_963970805.1 of Pseudomonas sp. EA_35y_Pfl2_R5. Taxonomy (NCBI): domain Bacteria; kingdom Pseudomonadati; phylum Pseudomonadota; class Gammaproteobacteria; order Pseudomonadales; family Pseudomonadaceae; genus Pseudomonas; species Pseudomonas sp. EA_35y_Pfl2_R5. The sequence goes on from NZ_CAXAOW010000001.1 coordinate 132,779, forward strand.
GTTCTAGCCCTGCTCGACTCCCTAGGCTTTGCGACCGATGCCAGCGCCGTGGAAATCGGCCCGGGTGACGGCGGCTTTCTGCCAGAGCTGGCGCGACGCTTCAAGCAGGTGCTGGCCCTGGATAACAGCGCGGCGATGCTCGAACTGGCCCGCATGCGCTGCGCAGAGGAAGGCCTGGACAATGTGGAACTACAGCTGGCCGACGCTCTGCAGGACGACTACCCGGCCGCCGATTGTCTGGTGCTGAATATGGTGCTGCACCACTTTGCCGCCCCGGCCGAGGCACTCAAGCAGCTGGCACAGCGCCTCAAGCCCGGCGGCAGCCTGCTGATCACCGAGCTGTGCAGCCACAACCAGAGCTGGGCCCGTGAAGCTTGCGGTGATCTGTGGCTGGGCTTCGAACAGGATGATCTGGCCCGCTGGGCCATCGCGGCCGACCTCAACACCTGCGAAAGCCTCTATATCGGGTTACGCAACGGTTTTCAGATTCAGGTGCGGCACTTCGCCAAACCTCCAATAACTCATGGCCTACGGGCTGCAATTACCGGCAACCAACAGGAACCCGCACGATGAGCGAATACTCCCTCTTTACCTCCGAGTCCGTATCCGAAGGCCATCCCGATAAAATCGCCGATCAGATTTCTGACGCGGTACTCGACGCCATCATCACCCAGGACAAACACGCCCGCGTCGCCGTGGAAACCCTGGTCAAGACTGGCGTGGCCATCGTCGCTGGCGAAGTCACCACCAGCGCCTGGGTCGACCTGGAACAGATCGTCCGCGATGTGATCTGCAACATCGGCTACACCAGCTCCGACGTCGGCTTCGACGGCGCCACCTGCGGCGTGATGAACATCATTGGCAAGCAGTCCCCGGACATCAACCAGGGCGTCGATCGCGCCAAGCCGGAAGACCAGGGCGCCGGCGACCAGGGCCTGATGTTTGGCTATGCCAGCAATGAAACCGACGTGCTGATGCCTGCGCCGATCCGCTTCTCCCACGCCTTGGTCGAGCGCCAAGCCGAAGCCCGCAAGTCCGGCCTGCTGCCGTGGCTGCGCCCGGACGCCAAATCCCAGGTCACCTGCCAGTACGAGAACGGCAAAGTAGTCGGTATCGACGCCGTAGTGCTGTCCACCCAGCACAACCCGGAAGTCTCGCTGCCGGACCTGCGCGAAGCGGTGATGGAGCTGATCATCAAGCACGCCCTGCCGGCCGAACTGCTGCACAAGGACACCCAGTTCCACATCAACCCGACCGGCAACTTCGTGATCGGCGGCCCGGTGGGCGACTGCGGCCTGACCGGCCGCAAGATCATCGTCGACAGCTACGGCGGCATGGCCCGTCACGGCGGCGGCGCATTCTCCGGTAAGGATCCGTCCAAGGTCGACCGTTCGGCGGCGTACGCCGGGCGCTACGTAGCGAAGAACATCGTCGCCGCCGGCCTCGCTGATCGCTGCGAAATCCAGGTGTCCTACGCCATCGGCGTGGCCCTGCCGACCTCCATCTCGATCAACACCTTCGGCACCCACAAGATCGCCGAGGACAAGATCATCAAGCTGGTGCGCGAGGTGTTCGACCTACGTCCGTACGCGATCACCAAGATGCTCGACCTGCTGCACCCGATGTACCAGGAAACCGCGGCCTATGGCCACTTCGGCCGCACCCCGCAGCAGAAGACCGTCGGTGACGACACCTTCACCACCTTTACCTGGGAGAAGACCGACAAGGTCGCCGACCTGCGCGCCGCCGCCGGCCTGTAAGGGCAATCGGCTGCAGAAAAAACCCGCTACGGCGGGTTTTTTATTGTCTCAATATGACACTTCAGGGTTAGGGGGCTGGCACAAACCAATACTCTGGTTTGTCGAACGGATGCAGCGAGGAGAGATGAGGATTGGCAATTTTCAAGGTACGCCGGCGCTCCAGACCAAGCTGCTTGATGGTGGCGGCATATTCCTCAGCGAATAATCGATCCAGAGTGCCGTCGGCAATCAGCATGCGCATGCCTTCCTCGACACGCTGCGCACGCAGGCGGCCCTCATCAGTGCGCGCGAACCAGAAGTACACCGGCAACGGGTAATACAACAGCAGCTCGTTCTCGATGATCATCTGTGGGTATTGCTTGCGCCAGTGCGCCAGCTCGCCGCTTACCTCGCTGACACCCCGGCCAAAGGCATCGAAACGCCGCAGCATCAGCATATGGAACAACCCTTCATAACTGCTGCCGGTGACCACCGGCAAGCCAGCCGCCTTATACACCGCCACATCGGACCACTCGCGCTGCTGGCCAAATCGCAGTTGACGCAACTGCTCAAGTGACTGTACGCCGGCAAAGCGCGGCTGATCGGCGGCTTGAATCAGGAATACCCGGTAACCGAGCAAGCCCTTGTCGACCGGGATCTTCACCGGCAACAGGGTTTCCTCCAGAGACTGCGTGGCATCCAGCACCAGGGTATTGAGGCTGCCATGCGGGCGCTGCATCTCGACCACCTGCAACTTCTCGCTCAGCGGCTGGCCGGGCTCAAGTTGATAGGCGCCGTATTGCTCGCGGGTTACCTCCAGCGCAGCGCGTAATACGCGCCAGTGATAAGCGTAGCGCTGATCATCGGCCGTCTCCGGCGCGTTATGCACAAAGCGCCACTGCTCGACCAGCGCATCGGCCGCACGCACCACGCCAAATGGCGCAAAACCCATGACAAGCAGGCACAGGCCTACACCCCAACACCGATGCAATCCCATTGGCATAAAGCTGCCACCCCCAAACACGCGCTTAAGCTGACCTATTAAGCATAGCTGCTACGCTGGATAAACCGTTCCGAGCAAGGATGCTCAGTATGAAAGCCGCCTTAGCGCTGTTACTCACCGCCCTGACCCTACACACCTGGGCCGCACCCTGCCCGGATTGGCAGAGGCAACGCGCCGAGCTGGAAATCGCTGCACTGAGCCAGCAATTGGCAGCCTGGGACGATGCCTACCATCGCCAAGGCGAATCACCAGTGGCCGACGAACTCTATGACCAGGCCAGCGCCAACCTGCAGCGCTGGCGCGCCTGCTTCCCAGATGTCTCTGCCGCGACAACCGACCCGCTCAGCACCAGCAACGGCCGCCAATCGCATCCAACTGCACATACCGGACTGCGCAAATTGGCTGATAGTGCCGCAGTGGAAGCCTGGGTCGCCAACCGCAAAGACCTGTGGATTCAACCCAAAGTCGATGGCGTAGCCGTCAGCCTGGTCTATCACAACGGCCAGCTGCAACAGTTGATCAGCCGTGGCAATGGCCGCACGGGACAGGACTGGAGCGTTCACGCCCGCCATCTGCAAGCTATACCCGCACAACTGCCAAAGCCAATCAGCCTGGTGCTGCAGGGCGAGTTGTACTGGCGCCTGCCGGGGCACATCCAACACAAATCCGGTGGCCTTGGCGCGCGCAGCAAGGTCGCCGGGCTGCTGAACCGGCAGAAGCTGACCAGCAAGGACGCCGCTGCTATCGGCCTGTTTGTCTGGGATTGGCCCAATGGCCCAGCTCTGATGCCCCAACGTCTGCAGCAATTGGCCGAGCTGGGCTTTGCCGACAGTCAGCGCTTCAGCCAGCCGATTCGCACCCTCGAACAGGCCAGCCAATGGCGCGAACGCTGGTACAACAGCGCCCTGCCCTTCGCCACCGACGGTGTAGTCCTGCGCCAAGGCCAGCGCCCCGCCGCAGCGCGCTGGCAAGCCGAACCTCCGCATTGGGCGGTGGCCTGGAAATACCCAGTCAGACAGGCATTAGCGGTGGTGCAGGCAGTGGACTTTCGTATCGGTCGCAGCGGGCGCATCACCCCAGTACTGCGCGTACAGCCGGTCAAGCTGGATGACCGGCGCATCGAATATGTCAGCGCCGGCTCGCTGCAGCGCTGGCAGGCCCTGGACATTCGCCCTGGTGATCAGGTGGTGATCCGCCTCTCAGGGCTGACCATTCCAGTGCTCGACAGCGTGCTCTGGCGCACCCAGCAACGCGTCGCACTGCGCGTACCCGACCCAGCGGCCTATCACGAACTGAGCTGCTGGCGCGCCACCCCGGCCTGCGCTAGCCAATTTCGCGCACGCCTGGCCTGGCTCAGCAGCAAACAGGGCCTGGCGCTACCGGGCGTAGGCCCCGGCACCTGGGAAAAACTGTTGCATGCGAAACAGCTCGACAGCCTACTCGACTGGCTGCACCTCTCCGCCGAGCAACTGAAGGGCATTCCGGGCCTGGGCCCACGCAGCGCCAGCGCTCTGCAGCAGAGCTTCAACCTGGCCCGCGAACGGCCTATGCATGATTGGCTGCGCGCCCTCGGCCTGCCGGGCAATAGTCATCTGACGTTGGACGCAGACTGGGACACCCTGGCGCAACGCAGCGTAGCCGACTGGCAACGTCAACCCGGTATCGGTCCGCAGCGTGCGGCGCAGTTACAGGCTTTTTTTCAACATCCGGAAGTACAGGCCCTGCGCACCCAACTGCGTGAGGCGCAGGTATCCGGGTTCTGAACGGTGCTCAGAACGCTCGAAACTCTTCATGACAGGCCTTGCAGCTGTCTTCGACACGTTGCATCGGCGCCACCAGTGCCGGCGCCGTTAACGGCTGCGCGGCAGTGGCGGCCACCAGTGCAGCGGTACTGGCTTCCATGGCCTGAGCCAATTCCTGAAAACGCGCCTGGCGCTGCCAGACGTCATCCTTGGCGCGGCTCTCCTCACCGTCTTCACGCACCTGGGGAAAGTGTTGCCAGGGCGTGCGCGTCAGCTGATCGAGCTTGGCGGCGCCCTCAACGAATGCCTGCTCCTTGAACGCCAGTCGCCCGCGCAGCATGCCGCCGAGGTCTTCGCTGACCTTGAGCATCTGCTTGAAAATGCTCTGACGCTGACCTTGCGGCGAATTGGGGTCGACACCGCCGCAGCCACTTAGAGCCAGCGTCAGCACAATCAGAAACAGGGATTTACGCTTCATAACACCTTCAATACCAACAACCGGATGGATGACGGGCGACAGTATCGCCACCGACCAACCACCGGCCAAGCGTGGTGTTTTGCCGCAGACACCAGAACGGCGCGAGTGCTGCAGCGTAAGCGCTAAGCGGAGACGACAAACAACGCGACGATCAGCGCCATACCGGCGAACCACACCAGCGAACGGATCGGGCCCCAGTCGGCCAGGTAGCAGATAAAATACAGCACCCGACTGAGCACAAAGGCCATTGCCAGCTGATCCAGCAGCCCCTGCGCGGCACCACCGGCCTGGTGGGCGATGATCACTGCCGCAGCGAAAGCAGGCGTCACCTCGAAGCCGTTGAGCTGGGCGTTGTTGGCACGCTTGCGCCAGCCTTCAAGGCCGGAGAGAAAGGTGCGCGGGTCGCTGTTGGCGCGCGGCCCGTAGCCAGCACCAAGGAACTTGGCGCTGGCAGTGGCCAAATAAGGCAGAACAATAGCGATCAGCACGCACCAGTAGGCAAGGGTCATGGAGGCTCCAGCGGTTGGGAAAATGAGGCTTGCAGCCTGTCTCAGGTACAACACAAAGGCCATGGCTGAACCGGCCAGAAGGCACGGCGCAACAGCCAATTCGCCCGACAGAAAACCTTGGGCTTCTGCACCGGGCTGGCTATACTTCGCCAGCTTCACGCAACCGGCACCGCTCCGGTTGCTCCCGCCACCCGTCCGAGGGGCGCTGCAGCAAACTCTGATACCGGAGTTTTGTCAGGCTCGGATGGGGCGTTAACCATACGCATCAACGGCGCCCATTCGCAGACAACGAATGGAGAGCTTTTTATGAGCGCCGCTTTTAACGATTACAAAGTCGCCGACATTTCCCTGGCTGCCTGGGGCCGTCGCGAAACCATCATCGCCGAATCAGAAATGCCAGCCCTGATGGGTCTGCGCCGCAAATACGCTGGTGAGCAGCCGCTGAAAGGCGCGAAGATCATCGGTTGCATCCACATGACCATCCAGACCGCCGTGCTGATCGAAACCCTGACCGCACTGGGTGCCGAAGTACGCTGGTCGTCGTGCAACATCTTTTCGACTCAGGATCAGGCCGCTGCCGCCATCGCCGCCGCCGGTATCCCGGTATTCGCCTGGAAGGGTGAAACCGAAGAAGAATACGAATGGTGCATCGAGCAAACCATCCTGAAAGATGGCAAGCCGTGGGACGCCAACATGATCCTCGACGACGGCGGCGACCTGACCGAAATCCTGCACAAAAAATACCCACAGATGCTGGAGCGCATCCACGGCGTTACCGAAGAAACCACCACCGGCGTACACCGCCTGCTGGACATGCTGGCCAAGGGCGAGCTGAAGATCCCGGCGATCAACGTCAACGACTCGGTGACCAAGAGCAAGAACGACAATAAATACGGCTGCCGTCACAGCCTGAGCGACGCGATCAAGCGTGGCACCGACCACCTGCTGTCCGGCAAGCAAGCGCTGGTTATCGGCTACGGCGACGTGGGCAAGGGCTCGGCACAGTCGCTGCGCCAGGAAGGCATGATCGTCAAGGTCACCGAAGTCGACCCGATCTGTGCCATGCAGGCCTGCATGGACGGCTACGAAGTGGTTTCGCCATTCAAGGACGGCATCAACGACGGCACCGCCGCCAGCATCGACGCGCAGCTGCTGGGCAAGATCGACCTGATCGTTACCACCACCGGTAACGTCAACGTCTGCGACGCCAACATGCTCAAAGCTCTGAAAAAACGCGCCGTAGTCTGCAACATCGGTCACTTCGACAATGAAATCGACACCGCTTTCATGCGCAAGAACTGGGCGTGGGAAGAAGTGAAGCCGCAGGTACACAAGATCCACCGCACAGGCACCGGCAGCTTCGATCCGCACAACGACGATTACCTGATCCTGCTGGCCGAAGGCCGTCTGGTTAACCTGGGCAACGCCACTGGCCACCCAAGCCGGATCATGGACGGCTCGTTCGCCAACCAGGTGCTGGCACAGATCTTCCTGTTCGGCCAGAAGTTCGCCGACCTGATGCCGGCACAGAAGGCCGAGCGCCTGACCGTGGAAGTGCTGCCGAAGAAGCTCGACGAAGAAGTCGCCCTGGAAATGGTCAAGGGCTTTGGCGGCGTGGTGACCCAGCTGACCAAGACCCAGGCGGACTACATCGGCGTAGCCGTGGAAGGTCCGTTCAAGCCGCACGCCTACCGCTACTAATGCGTAGGGTGGGTAAGCCTATGGCTTATCCACCGCCGACTTCCTGCAAGGTGGATGGAATAACGCCATCCACCCTACGTCTGCAAGGCTAGAAACCCTATGAGCCAAGAACGCCGTTACAGCTTCGAGTTCTTCCCCACCAAGACCGAAGCCGGGCACGAAAAACTGATGAATGTGGCGCGCCAACTGGCGACCTACAAGCCGGATTTCTTCTCCTGCACCTACGGTGCAGGTGGATCGACCCGTGATCGCACCCTGAACACCGTGTTGCAGTTGAACAACGATGTTGGTGTGAGCACTGCGCCGCACCTGTCTTGCGTCGGTGACAGCAAGGCCGAGCTGCGCGAACTGCTCAATCTGTACAAAGATGCTGGAATAAAACGCATCGTCGCCCTGCGCGGTGACCTGCCTTCCGGTATGGGCATGGCCAGCGGCGAGCTGCGCTACGCCAACGAACTGGTCAGCTTTATCCGCACCGAGACCGGCGATCACTTCCATATCGAAATTGCCGCCTACCCGGAGATGCATCCGCAGGCGCGCAATTTCGAGGACGACATCGCTAACTTCGTACGCAAGGCCAAGGCCGGTGCCAACAGTGCAATCACCCAGTACTTCTTCAACGCCGACAGCTACTTCTATTTCGTCGAGCGCGTACGCAAGCTGGGCGTAGATATTCCGGTGGTGCCGGGCATCATGCCGATCACCAACTACAGCAAGTTGGCGCGCTTCTCCGATGCCTGCGGCGCAGAGATTCCGCGCTGGGTGCGCAAGCAGCTGGAGGCCTATGGCGACGACAGCGACAGCATCCGCGCCTACGGCGAGCAGGTCGTTAGCGAGATGTGCGAACGCCTACTGCAGGGCGGCGCCCCTGGGTTGCACTTCTACAGCATGAACTTGGTAGAACCGAGCCTGGCTATCTGGAACAACCTCAAACTGCCGCGCTAACGCGCCATGGCAGCAACCTCAGCACCCGCACCCTGCGGATGCTGAGGGCTCTTTATCCGGCCCTGCGCCGCAGCCTTTTCACCACTCTCCCGGCAAACCACGGTAGCCTTTTGCAACGCACTACCCGGTTAACTCATAACCCAAAGCACTCAGTCACGACCATACTTTCAGCAAGCGTCTAGCCATGTAGGGCTTACGCGGTATCACAAACATGGAGCGCCGCAATGGCCACACGTAAAACCACCAATGCCACCGTGACGCCCAAGGGCAGCCTGGAAACCCTCTCGCAGCGTGAAGTGCAGCAGTTGCGCGAAACCGGTTCCGGTAGCGTTTATGCGCTGTTTCGCCAGTGCGCCCTGGCGATCCTCAATACCGGCTCACACAGCGATAACGCCAAGACCATTCTGGAAGCCTACCCGGACTTCGAAATCAGCATCCTGCAGCAGGATCGCGGCATTCGCCTGGAGCTGTTCAACGCGCCCGCCGACGCCTTCGTCGATGGCGAGATGATCGCCAGCACCCGCGAGATGCTGTTCAGCGCCTTGCGCGATATCGTCTACACGCAGAGCGAGCTGGAGAATCAGCGCATCGATTTCAGCAGCTCTCAGGGCATCACCGATTACGTCTTCCATCTGCTGCGTAACGCTCGCACCCTGCGCGCTGGCGTCGAACCGAAGATCGTAGTGTGCTGGGGCGGCCACTCGATCAGCACCGGAGAATACAAATACACCAAGACCGTCGGCCACGAGTTGGGCCTGCGCGGCCTGGATATCTGCACCGGCTGCGGTCCTGGGGTGATGAAAGGACCGATGAAAGGCGCGACCATTTCCCATGCCAAACAGCGCAACGTGCAAGGCCGCTACCTGGGTCTGACCGAACCGGGAATCATCGCCGCCGAAGCGCCCAATCCAATCGTCAATGAGCTGGTGATCCTGCCGGATATCGAGAAACGCCTGGAAGCCTTCGTCCGTGTTGGTCACGGCATCATCATCTTCCCTGGCGGCGCCGGTACGGCCGAGGAGCTGCTGTATTTCCTCGGCATCCTTATGCACCCGGATAACCAGAACATTCCCTTCCCGCTGATCATGACGGGACCACGCAGCGCCGCCGCCTACCTCGAACAGCTGCACGCGTTTATCGGCGCAACCCTGGGCGAGGCAGCCCAGCAACGCTACAGCATCATCATCGATGACCCCGAGCAGGTCGCGCGGGAAATGGCCGAAGGAATCAAGGCGGTCACGCAGTACCGCCGTGCGCACAACGATGCGTTCCACTTCAACTGGTTGCTAAAAATCGACGAGAGCTTCCAGCACCCGTTCGAGCCGACCCACGCCAACATGGCCAGCCTCAAGCTGACCCGCGAACAGCCCTTGCATGAGCTGGCGGCCAACCTGCGCCGGGCGTTTTCTGGGATTGTCGCCGGCAACGTCAAGGACAAAGGCATCCGCCTGATCGAACAGTACGGCCCCTACGAGATCACCGGCGAGCGCGAGATCATGCTGCAGCTCGATCTATTGCTGCAGGCTTTCGTCGATCAGCACCGGATGAAACTACCGGGCAACAGCGCCTATGTGCCCTGCTACAAGTTGACCAGCTGAATCGGCGGAACCCGCGCCGTTGCTGGCATGGCAACGGCGCACCGACCACCGAGCAGGCAGACACTCGCACAGACCGGCCGCTCTGTTATACTCGGCCCTTCCCGCCAGGCTTGCGCCCGGATGCTAGCCCCCAGAGGTCAGCAGTACCGGACGGGATTGCGCCCCCCAAGCGTGATTCAAGCCAGGCAATACACCCCATAGGGCCAAGCCCTCACTAGACAGGATTACACATGTCCTTTGCCTCCCTCGGTCTCTCCGAGGCTTTAGTCCGTGCGGTCGAATCCGCCGGCTACACCCAACCCACTCCGGTGCAACAGCGGGCCATTCCCGCCGCGTTGCAAGGCCGCGACCTGATGGTGGCGGCCCAGACGGGTACAGGTAAGACAGGCGGTTTTGCCCTGCCGATCCTCGAGCGACTGTTCCCCAACGGTCACCCGGATCGCGAACAGCGTCACGGCCCGAAACAACCGCGCGTACTGGTGCTGACACCGACCCGCGAACTGGCCGCCCAGGTGCATGACAGCTTCAAGCTGTATGCCCGCGATTTAAAATTCGTCAGCGCCTGCATCTTCGGCGGCGTTGGTATGAACCCGCAGGTTCAGGCCCTGGCCAAGGGCGTCGACGTCCTGGTGGCCTGCCCCGGTCGCCTGCTCGACCTGGCCAACCAGCGCGCCATCGACCTGTCGCACGTGGAAATCCTCGTCCTCGACGAAGCCGATCGCATGCTCGACATGGGCTTTATCCATGACGTGAAGAAGGTCCTCGCCAAGCTACCGGCCAAGCGCCAGAACCTGCTGTTCTCGGCGACCTTCTCGAAAGACATCACCGATCTGGCCGGCAAGCTGCTGCACAACCCGGAACGCATCGAAGTGACGCCGCCGAACACCACGGTCGAGCGCATCGAACAGCGGGTATTCCGCGTCCAGGCCAGCCACAAGCGCGCCCTGCTCGCTCACCTGATCACCGCGGGCGCCTGGGAACAGGTGCTGGTGTTCACCCGCACCAAACATGGCGCCAACCGCCTGGCCGAGTATCTGGATAAACACGGCCTGCCGGCTGTGGCGATTCACGGTAACAAGAGCCAGAACGCGCGCACCAAAGCTCTGGCCGACTTCAAGGCGAACAAAGTACGCATTCTGGTAGCCACCGATATCGCCGCCCGCGGCCTGGATATCGATCAACTGCCACACGTGGTCAACTTCGAGCTGCCAAACATCGAAGAAGACTACGTGCACCGCATCGGCCGTACTGGCCGCGCGGGCCGCAGTGGTGAAGCGATCTCTCTGGTGGCGCCGGATGAAGAGAAGTTGCTCAGGGGCATTGAGCGCATGACCAAGCAGAACATCGCCGATGGCGATCTGCTCGGTTTTGATGCCAGCAAGGTCGAGGCTGAGCGCCCGGAAGTCCGCGAGCCGCAGAAACCACGCCAGCCACGCGGCGCCAAGCCGGAAGGCGAACGCCATGGCGGCGGCCGCAAGGACAAGGGTAAGGACAGCGGCCGTGACAATAACCGCAGCAAGCCCCAGGGCGGGCGCAACCAACAGTCGCGCAATTCGTCTTCGAGCCGCGCCGCAGCGCCAGCCGTGCCGACCCTGCCTCCGGACCGCGCGCCGGACGAGTTCCGCGACGATGAAATCGACAATTTCGGCAACCGTGCCGATTATGTAAGCCCGAACCAGAACAAGCAGCAGAACCGTGGCCGTCGGCCCGGTGCGCCTGCGGCAAACGGTTCGAACGCCGGCCAGGGGGCTCGCCCAGCCAAGCCTGCGCGCAGCAATGGCGGTGCTGCCAATGCTGGCGGGCAAGGCCGTCGTCAGGGCGCTGGGGGTGGCGGCCAAGGTGGTCAGGGCCGTAATGGTTCCGGCCGTGCACGTCCACCACGTGATACACGCACCACCTCGCTGAACCGCGATGAGCTGCCACGCCAAGAAGCGGCAGTGAAAAGCCCACGCGACAAGCAACCGGTGATCGTGCACAAGGGCTCACGCCTGGACCGCTTCCCGACACCGGAGCAGCTTGACGAATTGGCGAGCGCACGTCCGCGCGGCGAAAAGCCGGCCCTGCTGACGCGCAACCGCGAAGAGTCATAGTCCGCGAAGCAGGCCGTTGAAAAACGTTGGCGAGGCAGCCAGCGCAAGGCAATAACAGGCGAAACGCAGCGCAGCGAAGTAACAGCCGTAGGCTGGCCCGAAGGGCGAACGCAGTGAGTCAAAAGCGAAGTTTACGAGTTGTAAATGAGCATTTGATTCGCTTCGCTCACCCCTTCGGGGCCGTGCTAAAGCACGTTCAGCCTTCGGCTGTGAGCCTGTTTTTAACGCCGCGATGGCAACGCAGGTAGTTTTTCAACAGCCTGCTAGCCGCACACAAAAACGCCGCCCATTGGGCGGCGTTTTTGTTTGTGTAGCTCAGAGCAGGGACGGGTTAAGCCGCTGCGCGACTAACCCATCCAGGCAGTCTTACTTGCGGACGCCTTCAACCGAGATGATCAGTTCGACGCTTTCCGAGGCTGGGCCCAGGTCTTTGCTGATGTCGAAGTCTTTCAGCTTCAGGGTGGTGCTGCCCTCGAAGCCGGCACGGTACCCGCCCCATGGGTCTTTTCCTTCACCGATAAACTTGGCGGCAATCACCACAGGCTTGGTCACACCATTAAGAGTCAAGTCGCCGGTGATATCGGCAGTGCCTTCACCGGTGGATTTGACCGATGTGGACGCGAAAGTCGCCGTTGGGTGCTCGCTGACGTTGAGGAAATCATCGCTGCGGATGTGTTTGTCACGCTCAGCATGGTTGGTGTCGACGCTGGTAGTGTTCAGCGTCACGTTGACCTTGCTGTCCTGCGGCTTGGCGGCGTCGAAACTAAAGCTGCCGTCGAAGTCCTTGAACGTACCGTACAGCCAGCTGTAGCCCAGGTGGCTGATCTTGAAATTGACGAAAGCGTGCTGGCCTTGTTTGTCGATGGCGTAGTCAGCCGCCATCGCCTGACCAGCGCCGATCAGTGCGCCACCAAGCGCCAGGGCTACGAGGGTTTTCTTCAACATGGGCATGCTCCTTGTGAGTGTGGGATGGGGCCAATCCAGCCCCGGAAACAACAAACAGAACTAGCGACCGAACATCCGCGCAAGCGTACGGTCGCGATCAATAAAGTGGTGTTTCAACGCAGCCAGAGCATGCACACCGGCGAAGATCACCAGCGTCCACGCCAGGTACTCATGCACCAGTCCGGCAATATCTTCCTGATCGGGAATGCTGGTCAAACTGGCTGGCACTTCAAACAGACCGAATACCGGGATGCCACGACCGTCTGCCGTGGAAATCAGGTAACCAGAAATCATCAGGACAAACAGCCCCAGATAGAGAAAGCCGTGACCCAGCTTGCTGGCTAGGCGTGTCATCCGCCCATGGTTGGGCAAGCTTGCTGGCGGCGGGCTAACCCTGCGCCACACCACCCGGGCGAGCATCACGGCAAACAGCACTAGGCCGATGCTCTTGTGCAGGTCCGGTGCGGTCTGCCTCCAGCTGCTGTAGTAGTCCAGGTCGACCATCCAGTAACCCAGGCCGAACAGACCGAACACGACCAGCGCTACCAACCAGTGCAGCACGATGCTGACCAGGCCGTAGTGAGAAGTGCTATTACGCCATTGCATTAAAAACTTTCCGGAAAGAAGGACTAGAACCGCGAGTGGAGCAAGACTAACAATAAACCTATCGGCTAAAAGCGGAAATTTTCGCTTTGAAATATCGGGAAATACGATACGTAGTTTTTGCTTTTTACCTCAGCCGCTTTAGGCTGGAGGCATTCCGCAAAGTTCAGCAGCCAGGCTACAGGCGGCATGATAGAGAAGATCAACGGGTTCCTGGGCCATCCACCCGTGGTTGTGCCGTCCATCCAGCGCAGTGCTTCTGATAGGCTTGGTGCAGATGATTGCGAGCCGAGGAAGAAGTACAGCGATGAGCCTGAATGACCAGTGGATGCAGCGTGACCTGAAAGTGCTCTGGCACCCTTGCACACAAATGAAGGACCACGAACAGCTGCCGCTGGTGCCGATCAAGCGTGGCGAAGGTGTGTGGCTCGAGGACTTCGACGGCAAACGCTACCTCGACGCGGTCAGCTCCTGGTGGGTCAACGTGTTCGGCCACGCCAACCCACGAATCAATCAACGCATCAAGGATCAGGTCGATCAGCTGGAGCATGTGATCCTCGCCGGTTTCAGCCATCAGCCAGTGATCGAATTGTCCGAGCGCCTGGTCAACATGACCCCACCAGGCCTGGACCGGGTGTTCTACGCCGACAACGGTTCCTCCTGCATCGAAGTTGCGCTAAAAATGAGCTTTCACTACTGGCTCAACGTCGGCAAACCCGCGAAGAAGCGCTTCGTTACCCTCTCCAACAGCTACCACGGCGAGACCATCGCGGCGATGTCGGTGGGCGATGTTGCGCTATTTACCGACACCTACAAAGCGCTGCTGCTGGACACCATCAAGGTACCCAGCCCGGACTGCTACCACCGCCCCGAGGGTATGAGTTGGGAAGAACATTCGCGCAACATGTTCGCCGCCATGGAACAGACACTGGCCGAGCATAGCCATCAGGTCGCGGCGGTAATCGTCGAGCCGCTGATCCAGGGCGCCGGCGGTATGCGTATGTACCACCCGATCTACCTCAAGCTGCTGCGCGAAGCCTGCGACCGCTACGGCGTGCACCTGATCCACGACGAGATCGCCGTCGGCTTCGGCCGCACCGGGACGATGTTCGCCTGTGAACAGGCCGGTATTCGCCCGGATTTTCTCTGCCTATCGAAAGCACTGACTGGCGGCTATCTGCCGCTGGCCGCCTGCCTGACCACCAACGAGGTGTATGAGGCGTTCTACGAGGACTACTCGACCCTGCGCGCCTTCCTCCACTCGCACAGCTACACCGGCAACCCGCTGGCCTGCGCGGCCGCCCTGGCGACTTTAGACATATTCGAACAGGACAATGTAATCGAAGCCAACAAGGCCCTGGCCGCACAGATGGCAAGCGCCACCGCGCACCTGGCCGACCACCCGCATGTCGCCGAGGTGCGCCAGACCGGCATGGCCCTGGCCATTGAAATGGTGCAGGACAAGGCCAGCAAGACCGCCTACCCCTGGCAGGAACGTCGCGGCCTCAAGGTGTTCCAGCATGCCCTGGAGCGTGGCGCATTGCTGCGGCCACTGGGCAGCGTGGTGTACTTCCTGCCGCCCTATGTAATCACACCCGAGCAGATCGACTTCCTCGCCGAGGTGGCCAGCGAAGGTATCGACATCGCCACCCGCACCTCGGTCAGCGTGGCGCAAGGCAATACCAACTACCCAGGCTTTCGCGATCCGGGCTGATGTAGGGTGGATCGGGGCGCGTAGCTGACGTTTTACCCATCCACCGTTGCCCTAGCCTGGTGGATGAAAAGAACGTCATCCACCCTACGGATATCTAAGCGTTCAGACTTCGCCGGCTGTATGCGGCACGCCTAAGGCGTTAAGCTTGCCGCCTCAACTGTGCCGCTGCTGCGATCAATCCATGCGCCTTTCCCGTTTCTTTATCGATACCCCCCTCTCCCTCGGCCAGCACGAGCTGCCGGAAGCACAGGCTCACTATATTGGCCGCGTGTTGCGGCATGCCGTGGGCGATGCGGTGCAATTGTTCGATGGCAGCGGCCAGGAATATAGGGGCGAGCTGATTGAGGTGGGCAAGAAAAGCGTGCGCGTCGAATTGCGCGAAGCCTTTGCCGGCCAGACCGAATCACCGCTGCATGTTCACTTGGGCCAAGGTCTGTCCCGCGGCGAACGCATGGATTGGGCCATTCAGAAAGCCACCGAACTGGGTGCCAATGAAATCAGCCTGATCGTCAGCGAGCGCTGCGAAGTGCGCCTCAAGGATGAACGCGCCGACAAGCGCATGGCGCATTGGCGGCAAGTGGCGATCAGCGCCTGCGAGCAATGCGGCCGCTCGGTGCTGCCGATTATTCACCCGCCGATCAGTCTGAACGACTGGCTGGGGCAGGCAACCGCCGAGCTGAAACTGGTGCTGCATCCGGTCGCCGAACCCTGGGCCAGCCACCCACAGCCTAAATCGCTGGCCTTTCTGATCGGCCCGGAAGGTGGTCTAAACGACAACGAAGTCACCTTGGCCAAGACCCAGGGCTTCCACGCCGCCCGCCTCGGCCCGCGCGTGCTGCGCACGGAGACCGCGCCGGTCGTAGCATTAAGCGTGGCGCAGCAGTTGTGGGGCGATTTCTAGGCCCACATCAGCGCCATAAAAAAGCCCGCTAGCGCGGGCTTTTTTGTTTGTTATCGGTCAGATCAATCCGGCATCCGCCAGCTTCTGCTCCAGACCAATCAGGTCCGGAATTTTCAGCACAGCCTCGCCAAATTGCACCGCATCCAGCTCCAACGGCGACAGGGCGACATCGGCGCGTACCAGCTCGGCACCGACTTTGATTGAGCGTGGAATGCCTTGCACCAGCACGGCAATAAATTTCACTGCCGGGCGACCGCCGAGAGCGTTGATCACCGCCACCCGCGAGCCAGGGCTGACGCTAACCTGTCCATCCGAGGCGGCCTCGAACGACAGCAGCGGCAGGCGCAGATCGCGCCAGGCAATCTGCCCGAGGAACCAGCCGGGCATGCCTTCACTGACTTGCGGTGCGCGATAAGGGATCAGCTCGGCCACCGCGACGTTGGGCAGCAGCAGAGTACGGTCAGTCAGCGGCATCAACAGGCCGGTAAGGCTGTTGGCGCTGTTCTGCGTGGCGACGGCTTGGCTCATGTGAATTTCCTGTACAGGGCATGGCCCCGGATTATCGGCACTGCTCGGCCAGGTGATTGACCAGGGCAGCGGCCAGCTCGCGCGGGTCACCGCTGAGGCTGCTGTAACCACCTTCACGCAGGCTGTCCGGCATGCTCGGGCAGGCGCAGCTGTCCGCGCGCTGGGTCCAGATCACACTGCCCTGGCGACGCACATAGGCGGCTGCGGCGCTGCCGTCGCTGCCCATGCCGCTGAAAACGATCACACCGCTCAGTGCAGCAAAATGCTGGGCCAGATTAAGCATCATCTGATCGATCGAAGGACTATAGGGTTCAGGCCAGCCGCGCTCGGAAATCTGCATCTGGCCGTCATCACTGAAACCCAGTTCATGACTAATCGGCACTACGACTACTTCACCGCAACGCACCGGGTCGCCATGCCGCGCCGGATTCACATGCCACTGGCTGTGGCGTCCCACCGCTTGCGGCAGCGCGCTCTCGAAACTCGCATCGATATGCTGGGCATACACGAACCCCACCGGCAGACCGCCCGGCAAGGCATCGAGAAAGGTTTTTACAGCAGCTGGGCCGCCCAGGGAGGCCGCCAGCAACCACACCTGACGCGCCGGCTCGCCGGCTACCAGCGGGGTGTCCGCCAGCTCAGCCGGCAAATCCAGACGCGATGGACGCTGCGCTTCAGCCAGCAGGGCTTCCAGACTCGGGCCAACGGCCTGAGATGGATCGCCAACCAGCTTCTTCAGCTTGCCGAACAGGCGGCGTTCCCAGCGCGGATAGTTTTCCGAATGACGCTCAGGTGCGTGGCCTTCGCCAAACAGCACCGGGGCCGAGGCACTTTCCATCAGGCTGTCGACCAGCGGCAAGTCTTCCGACTGCGCCAGATCAACCAGCCACAGATCGGTTTCGCAGGCGTTCAGGGTTTCCTGATCGAGGCGCGCCGGGTCGCTGTTCATCACCACCTGATAGCCGCTACCAGTCAACGCCTGTTGCAGCACATGGCGCTGCAGTGAGGTGTCGGCAATAACCGCAATACGGGCTGCAGTTTTCTCACTCATGTGCGGTTTACCGGGTGGCGGCCCACCAGTTGCTGAATGGTTTCAAGCAACAAGGACTCCTGGTAAGGCTTACCAAGGTACTCGTTGACACCAATGCTCATGGCCCGCTCACGGTGCTTTTCACCGGTACGCGAGGTAATCATGATGATCGGCAAGTCTTTCAGGCCTTCATCGTGGCGCACCAGGGTGGCCACTTCGAAGCCGTCCATGCGTGGCATTTCGATGTCCAGCAGCATGATGTCGGGCTTGCGCTCCTGCAGCTGCGAGATCGCATCGACACCGTCCTTGGCGGTCAGCACGTTCATGCCGTTACGCTCGAGCAGACGGCTGGTGACCTTGCGCACGGTGACCGAATCGTCGACCACCATGACCAGGGTCGGCCGATCCGCTTCGATCTCCGCCGCCGTTGCCGACTGCTTGAGCAGACGCGGCGTCAGCTGGGTAAGCAAATGCGCATGCAGCACGCGAATGGTTGCCAGCAGGTCAAGAATCACCACCACGCGACCGTCACCGAGGATGGTTGCACCGGAAATCCCGTGAACGCCAGCGAACTGCGGACCGAGGCTCTTCACCACGATCTCGCGCGAACCAGCCAGGGAGTCGACCTGCACGGCTACGGCATGCTCCTTGGAGCGCACCAGAATCACCGGCAGCGGCAGGCTCTGGCCAACCAGTTTGGGCTGCTGGCCGTTGTTCAGCAGGTCGCCCAGGTAGCGCAGTTCATAGCTCTGCCCGGCGTACTCGAAGCGCGGTGCATCCGGCGCGTAGTAGGCTTCCAATTCGTACGGGGAGACCCGCACGATACCTTCGATGGTGTTCAGCGGAATGGCGTAGAGGTCTTCACCCGACAGCACCATCAGCGCGCGGTTGACCGACACGGTAAACGGCAGGCGAATGGTAAAGGTGGTGCCAGTACCGGGGATCGACTCGATGCTCATCGAGCCGCCGAGCTGTTTGACCTCAGAATGGACCACGTCCATTCCCACGCCACGCCCGGAAATCTGCGTGACCTTCTCGGCAGTGGAGAAACCGGCCTCGAGGATAAACTGCAGCACTTCGTAGTCGGTCAGATCGGAGTCGGCGTCCATCAAGCCGCGCTCGATGGCCTTGCGCCGCACCGCTTCCAGGCGAATACCGCCGCCGTCATCGGCCAGGGTCAGGACGATATCGCCGCCCTCACGGCCCAGCGCCAGGCGAATGGTGCCCTGTTCCGGCTTACCGGCTGCGCGACGCACACCAGCCGCTTCGATACCGTGGTCAACGGCGTTACGCAACATATGTTCCAGTGGCGCGACGATACGTTCGAGTACGGTACGGTCCATCTCGCCATCGGCGTTGCCAACGACGAACTCGACCTGCTTGCCCAGCTCACCGGAAATCTGCCGCACGATACGGCGCAGACGCGGCACCAGACGGTCGAAAGGCACCATGCGCGTACGCATCAGGCCTTCCTGCAGTTCGGAGTTGACCCGCGCCTGTTGCAGCAACAGGGTTTCTGCGTCGCGGTTACGCGCGGCCAGGGTTTCTTTCAGGTCGAGCAAGTCGGAAGCCGACTCAAACAGTGCACGCGAGAGCTGCTGCAACTGCGAGTGACGGTCCATTTCCAGCGGGTCGAAATCTTCATAGCCCATACGCTCGGCTTCAGCCTCAATACGGCTGAGAATTTGCGCCTGGGTTTCGGTATCGAGACGACGCAACTGATCGCGCACGCGGTCGATGGTGGCTTCCATCTCACTCAGGGTGAAACCGAAGTCACTGACCTGCTGCTCGACACGGCCACGGAAAATCGATGTCTCACCGGCCAGGTTGACCAGGCCTTCGAGTAACTCGGCCGGGACCTTGACCAGTTCCTGCGGCGCGCGACGGGAAGCCGCTTCTTGCGCAGCTTCTTCGGCACGACGGACGAACGGCAGCACCTTGGCCACCAGCTCCTTGGCGGGCATGGCGCTGGCCGCAACAATCGGCGTACTCAGTTCCGGCAGGCGCGCGGCTTGCTCGGCAACTGGAGCAGCCGCTTGCTGGCTGGCCGTATCGGTCACCAGGCTGTCATTCAGGCGCTGACGCAGCGCGTCGAGTTCCTGCTGCAAGCCTTCGAAGCCTGACTGCACATCGACAAACAGGCTCTGCGGCCAAGGCGCGCCCTGGGCTTGCGCTTCGGTCAGGTGCTGCTCGAGGCTGTGGGTCAGATCGCCCAGGCGCTTTTGCCCGGCAAGTCGTGCACCACCTTTAAGGGTGTGCAGGATGCGCAGCATATCGTCGATGGCGGCGCCGTCTTCACGGTCAGCCTCCCAACGGCCGATGGCGACTTCCATGGCTTCCAGCAGGTCATCGCCTTCCTCAAGGAAGATGTCGAGGATGTCAGATTCGGCATCGTCATCCTGCTGGGCTTCGGCGGCCTTGAGGGCTACCGAAGACGGCATGCTCAGTTGCTCATCCGGGTTGGCGCGAAACCGCTTGATGGTTTCGATCAGCGCTTCGCCACTCGGTACGCCGCGCTTGCCGCGTACCGCTTCGAGCATCTCGGCCAGGCTGTCGTGACAGGCTTGCAGCAGAGTGAATAGATCCTGGCTGGCACGCAAACGCCCTTGGCCAAGGCCTTCGTAAAGGAATTCCAGCTCATGGGCCAGGTCACCGATTTCACGGATCTCGGCCATACGTGCACCACCCTTGAGGGTGTGCAAATCACGCTGCAGCGACTCCAGTTCCAGGCTGTTGTTGACGTCCCCCATCCAGCGTTGCAGCGCCGCACCGGCGCTGTCGATGATGTCGAAACCTTCCTCAAGGAAGATTTCCACCAGCTCCGGATCGCGCTCGTCATCAAATACGGCAGGTGCAGTAACAGCGACTGGCTCTGGCTCTGGCTCTGGCTCTGGCTCTGGCTCTGGCTCAGTTTCAGGGATCGGAACAAGCTCGGCTTCAGGTTCGCCATCGAATTCGACCAACGGTTGTTCGTCAAATTCAGCAGCAGGCAGCTCAAGCTCTTCGATCTCCAGCGGCTCGTGCGGAGCATCCACCAGCATGCCAAAGTCGATCTCTTCTTCAATCTGCGGCAGCTCAACAGACTCAGGCTCTGCCAGATCGAGTGACTCGATCGGTGGCAAGGCTTCGGCTTCGGCTTCGGCTTCGGCTTCGGCTTCGGCTTCGGCTTCGGCTTCGGCTTCGGCTTCGGCTTCGGCTTCGGCTTCGGCAACAGGCTCGGAGCTAGCCGGGGTCACTGGCAAGTTTTGTCCGCCGCTCTGGCGGAAGCTGCGAATGGCCTCGATCAGTTCCAGCGGCGAATGCATGGGGGCACGTGCCTGCAGCTGTTCCAGCAGTTGGGCCAGTGAGTCATGGCTTTGTTGCAGCAGGTTCGCCAGTGGTTGCGAAAAACTGTAACGGCGGTCGACCAAGCCCTCGTACAACGACTCGAGCTCATGGGCAAGATCGCCAATCGGACGAATCTCGGCCATGCGCGCGCCACCCTTGAGGGTATGCAAATCGCGCTGCAGTGATGATAGAGCGGCTTTGTTATCTGGGTCGGCTAACCAACGCTCAAGCGCTTGACCAGCACTTTCCAGAATATCGACTGCCTCTTCGAGGAAGATCGATACCATTTCTTCATCGAGCGATTCATATAGTGAGGCAGCCGGTGCTTCGGCAAGAGGCTCACTGACGGCCTCGGCAGGCGCGGGCAGTTCTTCAACGTCAGGCGCGTCGAGCTCTAGCGGTTCAATCAGCTCATCTGGCTCAGCCGGGCTGAGCTCTTCCAGCGCGGCAGTGGCATCAGCCAGCTCAACAATCTCGATACCGCCGTCACCGTTGTTCGACAGTAACGCCAGGGTGTCTGGATCCAGCGCCTCCATCAGCAAGTTGCGCAGGGCCGTTACGCGCTCAGGAGCCGCGCTGACCTGCAGGCCGGCGGCGACCTGATCCATCATGCCGATCAGGGCTTCGTGTGCCTGTTCTGCTTCGCTGAAGAAACGCTCGCTGACCGCCAGGCGGCCTTCTTCGACCGCACCATAGAGGTCAAGCAAGGCTTCGCAAAGCTCATCGATCTGCGGCAGCTCGGCCATTTCGGCGCCGCGGCCGAGGGTAGTCAGCTCGTCCAGCAGGGAACTCAGCTCCTGACGCTCGGACGGGTGTTCGCGCCATTTGCGTAACAGGTCCTCGGCATCCAGCAGGATATCCATGCCTTCGGCAAGGAAGATGCTGATCATCTGCGGATCGCGCTTATCACCCTGATCACTTTGGCGGCTGTTTTCAGCATGCTCAAGGCGGTCACTGTGCAGCTTCTGCACGCGCTCAAGGAACTCGGCAGCACCCGGCAAGACGGCCAGCGGTTGGCTTTCCAGCTGCTCAAGACCCAGGCGGAAGAGTTTCTCGGCGCTACTCAGCAGCTCCGCTTCGGCCAGGTCCATCGGGATCAGGTTGGTTTTGAATTCTTTGACCAGCTTTTCCAACGGTGAAGCGATCTCAGCCACTGGCTGGATACCGGCCATCGAGGCACTGCCCTTGAGGGTGTGCAAGGCACGCTGCAGGTCGTCAGTAACGGGCTGCGGCAGCTCCTGAGCACAATCGGCCAGGAAGCCAACCAGGGTATCGAGGTGCATCTCAGCTTCGTTGCGGAAAATTTCCAGCAACTGCGGATCTAGCCCGTCGTCATCCTCAACACGTTCGGCGGTAGCAACTGGACTGCCCTCGGGCTCCGCTACCTGCTCAACCGGGGCTTGAGGTTTTGGGAGGCTTCGGCCTTTGGCCAGGGCGTGCGCCGTCGCTGCCAGGTGGTCAACATCGTCACGCTGACGTTGTGCTTTATTGGCAAATTCATCGACCAGGGCAGGCATCAGCTCGACCACATCGGCGATTACCTGCTGTACCTCGGCGCCAGGTTGAATGCTGCGGTCGAGCACGCGGTTGAGCAAATTCTCAATCGACCAGCCCAGCTCACCAATGACCAGAGCACGAACCATGCGCCCACTGCCCTTGAGGGTGTGGAAAGCCCGGCGGATTTCGGTCAGTGCATCCTTGTTGTCGGTGTCGGCGCACCACTGCGGGAAGTACTCGCCAATGGTTTCGAGCACTTCACCCACTTCCTCGATAAAGACTTCCAGCAACTCTTCATCAATTGGCTCTTCATCAGCCGGTGGCGGCAGCAGGCTCGGCGGCACATCGTGAGCCGGCGGGTTTATTGCTTGCACTGGCGCGGCCATCACGTCAGCCATCGACAGGGCTTTTTCGGCTACAGGTTTCTCAGGCTCTTCGCTCAGCGAAGCGCTTGGCAGCTCGACTTCAGGCAACTCGAGAGCGGCCAGTTCAGCCTCGTTCCAGTTGGCCGGACTGTCGGTCTCATCCAGTTCAAAGCTGCCGAGCTGCATCTCCTCGCCAGCGAACGGCTGTTCTGGTTGAGTTTCAACCAGCGGCACGGGCTCGGCGTCGGGCAGGTCGATGCTGAAATCGATCAGTTCAAGATCGGCAGCGGGTGCCTCGCTAGCCCACTCAGCCTCGCTGGATGACGCTTCAATCGCTGTCGAATCCAGATCGGCAAACTCGGCACTGAGATCGTCTGCCAGATCCAGGCTCAGGGGTTCGTCGACCACCGGTTCCAGGCTCGGTTCAACCTCAGCAGGCTGCTCCGGTTCGGCGCTGAGCACTTCCATATCGTCCAACGGATCGGCCAACGGCGCGAAGGACTCTACGGGCGGCTCGACGCGGTCGAGTATCGAGGGTTTCTCTTTCAGCGGGTAGCCCAGGCTTTCCAGACTTTCCTCGGCCACGTCAAGAATCAGGTCACCCTGGGTAGCGTGGTCTTCAGCCAAGCGCTCAAGGTAGTACTCAACGCTGGTGATGGCGTCCGCCAGGGTGTCGAGGTTCTGCCAGTTGGGCACGGCCTTGCGCGCCAGTAGCTGCTCTTGGATATAACGATTGCAGGCATTCAGCAGGTCAGCGGCACGCTGCAGCGGAATCATCGCCAGGCCGCCACGCACCTGAGTCAGTAGATCGGGAACACGGGCCAGGTGCTCATGGTTCCACTGCGAGGCGATAAATTCGATGATCGCGTCTTTGGCCTGCTCCAGTCCGTTGCGCGCTTCCTTGATCACCAGCTGGTGAATCTGCGCCACGTCGGTGGTGGGCAGATGGCTTTCTTCATGGCCACCGTCCTGCGCGGGGCCGACCATTCCAGCCAGGGTCGCTTCGACGTACAGCAGTGCGCCGGCAACATCCATCAGCACTGCATCGCTTGGCTCACCCTGGCCCTTGGCCAGGCCGTTGACCACATCAAGCTGGTCGGCAATGACTTTGCGCGGTTGGCCGAACCCCAGCACGGCGAGGGTGTCGGCAATCTGCTTGAGTGGCGCAGCGAGGGCATCCAGATCGGCAACCTGCGTGCGGTCGCTGCGTACGAACAGATCGAGGCTGTCCTTAACCCGCACCAGCTCTTCACAGAGTGCGGCGACTACCGAACGCATGGCGTCGCGGTCCGGACCGGCCAGGCGAGCCCGCTCTTCGTCGACAACATCGTTGTCCGGCAGCGCATCGTCGAGGCGATATTGTTCTTTGAGATTACGCACACGCGGCGATTGCGCCGACGACTTGGCCACATAGAACAGCAGGTTCTTGCTCAGCTCGTCGGGAGCAGCCTGGTTAAGGCCATCGGCGCCCTGTTCTAGCAGGCGCTTGAGCTCCTTATCGACCTGACGCAACAAGGTACGAATCGAGGTGCCATTGGTCACACTGCCATTGGCAAGGCCTTCGATCACGCCCGAGGCAATCTGCCACAGCGGGCCGAGTGGCGAGTCCTTGCAGAGGTTCTCCAGGCGCGCGAACACCCGTGCCATATAGCCCAGATTGGTCGGCAGGTCCTGATTGCGAATCACCCCGACCAAGGCCATTTGCAGCATTTGCCGCAGTTTGCGCAGCAACACCGGCAGTTCGGCGGTGCGCAGCTGGTCAAGGGTTTCATGGGGCAGCGCCGGCGTGCGACCGGACATATCCGGGGCAAACAGGCTGGTTTCCGAGAGCAGTTTTTCGCCGCGCGCAGCGCGCAGGTCATTGAGCAGAGGCAGCACGACCATAGGTAGGTCGCGGCGGGCAGTCTGGATACGGTCAAGGTACACCGGCAGCTGCAGAATCGACTGCATCAGCACTTCCAGGGCTTCACCCTGATTGGTCACCCGGCCGTCGATCAGGGCGCCGGCCAGCTGTTCCATTTCCTCAGCCAGCAGCGCCGCACCGAAAAATTCGACCATCTGCAGGGTGCCGAGCACCTGATGCACATAGGTTTGGCAGAAACGCATGCGCGTAGCGTCCTGAGGGTTCTCAACGAACGCCTCGAGGGCCTGACGCGCCTGCTTCAGGGTTTCCGCGATCTCGCCCTTAACCCATTCCAGGGCGACATAATCGTGCCGATCACCCATAGCCACTCCACTCATAAACTTGGCTCTGCCTTATCCCTTGCGGGTAAACGCCAGAACTCGCTCGTCGGCTACCGGGATCAACTCCGGATGCTGCCAACCTGCTATTTCGCCCACTCCCACCACCAGCAGTCCTCCGGGCACCAGGCGCTCGGCCAGGCGGTTGAGGATTTCGCGGCGACGCCAGCGACGAAAATAGATCAACAAGTTCTGACAAAAAATAACGTCCATACCTGACATCGGTGCCTTGGCCAGCTCCAGCACATTGAGCCGGGCGCAACACACGCGCGCGGCCAGATTAGGCACCACTTTGAAACGTCCATCGTCCTGGGCCAGGAAGTAACGCTGGCACAGATCGGCATCCAACTGTTCCAGACGGCGTGCACCATATTGGCCATCGCGCGCCTTACTCAGGGCATTCAGGCTGATGTCAGTGCCTGTTACCCCGAAATGATCCGGGTGTTCACTTTCTCGCAGAACCTCGGCCGCACTGATGGCCAGCGAATATGGCTCTTCGCCACTGGCACAACCAACGCTCCACAGCTCCCATGGCTGCGTCACGCCCCGCTGCAAACGCTCACGCAAATAGCTTTCGAGCACTTCAAAGGAAGGACGATGACGAAAAAAGCGGGTTTCCTGCACAGTCAGCCGATCCAGCAAGGTCGACCACTCCACCGCACCGCGGGGACCATCGGTTACCTGCCGGTAATACGTGGCGTAATCCATTACGCCCAGCTCACGCATCCGCGCACTCAGATTGGTTTGCAGAAACGCCCGCCTCCGTTCATTGAGAACGACCCCAGTGCGCTCCTCGAGCAGCGTCTGCCAGTCACGGAATTCCGTGGCTGTCATGTCTGCCAAAGGCTGCAAGGCCCAGACGCCTGACTGCATGTCGTGCCCCTCGCTCACG
The DNA here is from genome assembly GCF_963970805.1 of Pseudomonas sp. EA_35y_Pfl2_R5. Classification (NCBI taxonomy): domain Bacteria; kingdom Pseudomonadati; phylum Pseudomonadota; class Gammaproteobacteria; order Pseudomonadales; family Pseudomonadaceae; genus Pseudomonas; species Pseudomonas sp. EA_35y_Pfl2_R5. The sequence continues at coordinate 158,627 of NZ_CAXAOW010000001.1, forward strand.
GCCATAGTCCTTGTGCGACAGGCTTTTCAGCCTGCCGCGTGGCACCAGGTTAAGCCTGCTCCCCACCCGGCAAGGTAAAGCCGGATACCGACTTACGCATCTCACTGGCCATCTTGGCCAGGTTACCAATGCTCTTGGCGGTTGCAGTGGTACCGGAGGAGGTTTGCGAGGTAATTTCCTGGATCACGTTCATCGTGTTGGAAATATGGCCCGCCGACGACGCCTGCTGGCGAGCAGCGTTGGAGATGTTCTGAATCAAGGCCGCGAGGGTCTTGGATACCTTCTCAATCTCTTCCAGTGCAACCCCGGCATCCTGCGCCAGACGAGCACCGCGCACCACTTCGGAAGTCGTTTGCTCCATCGAGATAACGGCTTCGTTGGTGTCGGTCTGAATCGTCTTAACCAGCGCTTCGATCTGCTTGGTTGCAGCAGAAGAACGTTCTGCGAGGCGTTGTACTTCGTCCGCTACCACGGCGAAGCCTCGACCCGCGTCACCGGCCATGGAGGCCTGGATCGCGGCGTTCAGTGCGAGGATGTTGGTCTGGTCAGCAATGTCGTTAATCAGGCTAACGATGTCACCGATCTCCTGGGACGATTCACCGAGGCGCTTAATACGCTTGGAGGTGTCCTGGATCTGCTCACGGATGTTATCCATGCCGGTGATGGTGTTGTGTACGACTTCGTTACCCTTGTTGGCGATGGCTACGGAACGTTCCGCTACCGCGGAGGACTCCGAGGCGTTCGCCGATACCTGGTCAATCGACACGGCCATTTCGTTGATCGCCGCAGAAGCACCGGCAATTTCCTGGGCTTGGTGCTCGGAAGCTTCAGCCAGGTGCATCGCCGTGGCCTGGGTTTCCTGGGCCGCACCGGCTACCTGTACGGCGGTCAGGTTGATCGTTGCTACCAGGTCACGCAGCTGGTCAATGGAGTAGTTGATGGAGTCAGCGATGGCACCGGTAAAGTCTTCGGTTACCGTCGCGGCCACAGTCAAGTCACCGTCTGCAAGGTCGGCGATTTCATCGAGCAGTCGCAGAATCGCCGCCTGGTTACGTTCGTTCTTCTCGGCGGTAGATGCCAGACGACGGTTAGTTTCCCGCACCATCACCAAACCGATGAGGATGATCGAGCCCAGCGCCAGAGCGCCAAGTACGTAACCGACCAGGGTGTTGATGGCACGACCAGTGGCCAGGTCATCAAAGCCGACAGCCAGCTCCGAGGCTTTGTCCAAGAGAGTCTGCGAAACGCTGAAGATAACGTTGGCCGACTCACGTACCTGGAACAGCTCAGGCGAGGTTTCGAGAATCTCGTCCACCGAACCAGATACGAATTCGAACAGTTCGGAAATTTCCGCCAGACGCTCGAGGGCTTCCTCGTCGCTTACCTGGGAGATTTCCATGGCGGCGTTGCCTTCAAGCATCGCGCTCAATACGCGACCGAACAGGCTGGCGTCACGACCGAACATGTCAGCCGCCTGCACCGAGTCCTGGTCACCGGCGAGTACCTTGTTCACCGAACCCAGGATACGTTCCGCCAGCAAGGATTGACGCTGAGCAACCGAGACCTGAGCCGCTGGCGCGCCGCTTTCCAGCAGAATATCGACCACTTCTTCGTACTCGACCTGCAGCTGCGGAATGGTTTCCGCCAGGGTGGCGGCTACCTGGTGCAGCGACAGTACGGTCTGTTCGTTGGCCAGGATGGCGTCAGTGTTCTGCCGCAGCGTATCCCAGTCCTGCTGCACCACAGCGATCTGCGGCTGCAGGGATTCCGGCGCTGCAGGCAGCCCGGTTTCCTCGTTACCGTCGGTCAAATAACCCCAACGAGTCTGAAAGTCGTTACGCGCATCGCGCAGCAAGGCGAACGCTTCGGCCGTACCGGCCGCCGCTTCAGTGGAGTTTTTCGCGATACGCTGGGAGAGTACGCGCAGCTCACCGGCGTGACCGATGTACTCCGTGTCGTAGTTGGATTGGGTGTTGATGTAGGCGAAGTTGGCGAACAACAGCACGATCGAGACAATCAGGACAATAAACAGCCCTGCGATCAATGTGCTACTGCGCGCACCTGCTAACAAATTACCTGCATTTAGTTTTTTCATTTACTGGCCCCCGCCTGGACCGACCGCACTACGGTTCCCATGTAACGCCAAAAGGCCGACAAAGCCGGCCCCACCGATAAACTGTTAATACGCCACGTCGAGAAAACCCGGATTCTGGGCCAGCGCGTGTGGGCTGAACACCAACCAGGGCTGTTCACGTTGAAATACTCCGTGGATAAATGGTGCTATGGATGCCTCGAGCGGCGGCAGCTGCTCGGAAAAGGTATCCACAGGAAAATGCTGCATGCCGAACACTTCATCAACCGTGAGGCCGGCAAAGACTTCCTGGTGGTCAACCACCAAGACGCGGCGCTTCTTGCGCAGTGGCGACAGCTCGCTACCGAAGAAACCACACAGGTCCATCACTGGCAGCAAACGACCACGCACGTTGGCTACGCCTTTGACCCAGCTTTTAACGCCGGGCAGCAAAGTATGGCGCGGTTCATGCAACACCTCGCCAACCTCACCCATAGGCGCGACGAAAAAACGGTCGCCCATGCGAAAACCGATACCGCTCCAGGTCTGCACAACGGCTTGCTGCGAAGGCAAGCCAGCCGCCAGCGAACGACAGAGTCTGTCGATATCTTGGAGGGTCTGAAAAGGTGTTTGCGCGTCCGACATGCCAGCTGCGGCCTTATTCTTTTTTAATTGCGGACTGACCCGGTATTAGCCGGCCAATACCGCATTCAAGGTTTTAACCAGGGTGTCTTCATCAACCGGTTTGGTCAGGTAATCCTTCGCGCCCTGGCGCTTCCCCCAGACCTTGTCGGTTTCCTGATCCTTGGTGGTGACGATGATCACCGGGATGTGGCTAGTGTCGGCATCCTTGGTCAACTGACGGGTCGCCTGAAAACCGTTGAGGCCTGGCATGACGATATCCATCAGCACTGCATCCGGCTTTTCCTGGCGTGCCAAGGCAACGCCGTCGGCACCGTTTTCCGCTTTTAGTACCTGGTGACCATGCTTTTCCAGCATAGCGGTCAGCTTGTACATTTCAGTCGGCGAGTCATCAACAATCAGAATTCGAGCCATGGTGTTTCCCAATACTTTAAAAAGGCGCTCAGCTATTCAGCCAGGCGTCAGGACGCTTGTTCCACCGGTACAAAGTCAGGCACATGGGCTTTGATCGCGCCGAGCAGCTCTTCTTTGCTGAAGGGCTTGGTCAGGTACTGATCGGAACCGACAATGCGACCTTTGGCTTTATCGAACAGGCCGTCTTTAGAAGACAGCATGATCACCGGGGTGGATTTGAAAGCGCTGTTGTTCTTGATCAAGGCACAGGTCTGATAGCCATCGAGCCGCGGCATCATAATGTCGACAAAGATGATGTTCGGATGGGTATCGGCGATCTTTGCTAAAGCATCGAAGCCGTCAACTGCAGTAATTACCTCGCAGCCCACCTTTTTCAGCAGGGTTTCCGCGGTACGACGAATCGTTTTCGAATCGTCGATCACCATCACCCTCAAACCCTCGGAATGCTGTTCCATGTTTGCCCTACCATCGCCTCGGTGAGTCGTTATTTTTGCGTTATATCAGTGCGCCTGAGGCCCTGTCACCGACGGGCTACAACCCAATCGTCGGGCCTTTTTAGCACACTCTCCAGATGCAATCTATAAGCCGCGCGGAGCCAAGGTTTTTCCTTGACCACCCGACTTGTCAGCGCCACCCTGACGCCACATCACGTCTTAGCACAATTTAATCGCTGCCATTTTACGGAGAACCCCGCCATGAGCGTCCGCCTCGGCATTGTCATGGACCCCATCGCCCAAATCGCCTTCAAGAAGGACAGCTCGCTGGCCATGTTGCTGGCCGCCCAAGCGCGCGGCTGGACCCTCTTCTATATGGAGCAGAAAGATCTTTACCAAGCCAAGGGCGAAGCGCGCGCTCGACTCTCAGAGCTTAGCGTATTCAACGACCCACAGCGCTGGTTCGAACTGGGTAACGAGCACGATATCGCGCTCAGCGAGCTGGACGTAATCCTGATGCGCAAGGATCCGCCCTTCGATAACGAGTTTGTCTACTCCACCTACCTACTGGAACAAGCCGAGCAAGCGGGCGCTCTGGTGGTCAACCGCCCGCAAAGTCTGCGCGACTGTAATGAAAAGTACTTTGCCACCCAATTCGGCCAATACACACCGCCGACCGTGGTCAGCCGTAGGGGCGACATTCTGCGCGAATTTGCCAAAGAGCAGCGTGACATCATTCTCAAACCCCTCGATGGGATGGGTGGATCGATGATATTTCGTCATCGCGAGGGCGACCCCAACTTGTCAGTGATCCTCGAGACCCTAACCAACCACGGCCAGCAACAAATCATGGCCCAAGGTTACCTGCCTGCAATTAAGGATGGTGACAAGCGCATCCTGATGATCGACGGCGAGCCGGTGCCTTATTGCCTGGCGCGCATTCCAGCGGCAGGCGAAACCCGCGGCAATCTCGCCGCCGGCGGGCGTGGCGAAGCCCGGCCGCTGACCGAGCGCGACCGTGAAATCGCCGCCGCAGTCGGCCCGACCCTGCGCGAGAAAGGCCTACTGTTCGTTGGCCTGGACGTGATCGGCGAGCACCTGACCGAGATCAACGTGACCAGCCCGACCTGCATCCGCGAGATCGACGCCGCCTTCGATACACGCATCGGCGAACAGCTGATGGACAAGATTGCCGAGAAGCTCAATGCGCGCAGTGCTTCATAGACTTTTCCATGCGCCCTCGGCAGACTGCGCGGCAACCTGAGCAGACCCGACACGCGATGAACGCAGCAGCCCAACTCCCTGAACTTTCCAGCGCCGGCGTACAGCCGGCGGACCGCCTGGGCTTCACCTTGTTCCTCGCGGCCGTGCTGCATGCTGCACTGATCCTCGGCCTGGGCTTTACCCTGGCCGAACCGAGCCAGATCAGCAAAACCCTGGAAATCACCCTCTCCACCTTCAAAAGCGAAGAAAAGCCTAAAGAGGCCGACTTCCTAGCCCAGGACAACCAGCAAGGCAGCGGTACTCTGGAACACAAAGCCGCGCCGAAAACCACCGAGCAGGCACTGTTTCAGGACAGCGAAGTCAAGCGCATCACTCCGCCGGCCTCGCCGCAACAGCCAGCAGTACGCCAGCAAGCACCGAAAGCTGCCGTCGCCACCCGCGCCCCACAGCAGCAGAAAACCCCGGTAAAGCGCGAAGAAGCCAAGCCAACGCCGCAAGCCCGGCCAGCGCCAGTGTTTGACAGCGCGCAACTGTCTTCGGAAATCGCCAGCCTGGAAGCAGAACTGGCCCAGGAAGTTCAGCAATACGCCAAGCGACCGAAGATCCACCGCCTCAACGCCGCCTCGACCATGCGCGACAAGGGCGCCTGGTATAAAGATGAGTGGCGCAAGAAGGTCGAGCGGGTCGGCAATCTGAATTACCCAGATGAAGCACGCCGTCAGGGCATCTACGGCAGCCTGCGCCTGCTGGTGTCGATCAACCGCGACGGCACCCTGTACGAAGTGCAGGTGCTGGAATCCTCCGGGCAGCGCACGCTCGACCAGGCCGCCCAACGCATTGTGCGACTTGCCGCGCCATTCGCGCCGTTTACCGGCGATCTGGCCGATGTCGACCGCCTGGAAATCATCCGTACCTGGCGCTTCGAGCGTGGCGATCGCCTGTCAAGCAACTGATCAGACAGACTTTTATCCAGCGATGCCGCGTCGCGCTTGAAGCCAATGGCCTGAAGCCTGAAACTAATGCCCATGAAAGACGCCAGCCCCAGCTACCTCAAACACCACTTCCTGATTGCCATGCCACATATGGCCGATCCACGTTTCGCGCAGACCGTCACCTACCTCATCGACCATAACGAGTTCGGCGCCATGGGCCTGGTGATCAACAAGCCCAACGGCCTCAACCTGGCTGACGTACTTGAGCAATTGCGCCCGGATGACGAGCCGCCCGCGCTCTGCCAGAGCACGCCGATCTTGACCGGAGGGCCAGTACAAACCGATCGCGGCTTTGTCCTGCACCCCAGCGGCCCGCAGTTCCAAGCCACCCTGGAACTAGGCGACCTGGGCCTATCGACCTCGCAGGACGTGCTGTTCGCCATTGCCGACGGCACTGGCCCGGAGAAATACCTGATCACCCTCGGTTACGCCGGCTGGGAAGCCGGACAGCTAGAGGCAGAGCTGGCAGACAACGCCTGGCTGACCTGCCCGGCCGATAACACCATCCTCTTCGACCTGCCTTTCGACCAGCGCCTGAACGCCGCGGCCGCACGCCTAGGGGTCAACCTCAGCCTGCTTACCTCGCAAGCCGGGCACGCCTGATGGCCGAGGCGAATGCAAAACCGCTGCGCCTGCTGCTGGGCTTCGATTACGGCAGTAAGCAGATCGGCGTTGCGGTCGGCCAGGTGATCACCGGTCAGGCCCGCGAGCTGTGCATCCTCAAGGCGCAGAACGGCGTGCCGGACTGGCAGAAGGTCGAAGCGCTGATCAAGGAGTGGCAGCCAGACGCCATCGTCGTCGGCCTGCCGCTGAATATGGACGGCACAAAAAGCGAGATGAGCGAGCGTGCCGAGAAATTCGCTCGCCGCCTTAACGGCCGCTTCAACCTGCCCGTGCATACCCACGACGAACGCCTGACCACTTATGAAGCCAAGGGCCAGCGCCTGCAGCAAGGGCAGAATAGCGGCTACCGCGAGCGCCCGGTCGACGCCCTGGCCGCCGCGTTACTGCTGCAAGGCTGGCTCGAAGAAAACAGCCCCTGAAAACTACCTGCGTTGCCGATACTGCGTTAAAAACAGGCTCGGAAAGCAGCTAACTGCTGACGTGCTTTAGCGCGGCCCGAAGGACGAGCGAAGCGAGCAATGCTCATTTACAACACGTAAACTGCGCTTCCTCGCCTGTTTTTGCCTTGTCTCGGCTGCCTCGCCTACGTTTTCAAGGGCTGTTTTGTATATATCTGGAGTGTTGCCATGAGCTTACCCAACCCGGCCGAACTGCTACCGCAAATGGCCGCTGCCCTGACCAGCCACCTGAACCAGCGGCAGATCAGTGAACCGCGTTTTATCGGCATCCGCACTGGCGGCGTTTGGGTTGCTCAGGCGCTGCTGGAAGCTCTGGACCGCGACGACGCGCTGGGCATTCTCGATGTGTCCTTCTATCGTGATGACTTCACCCAGAACGGCCTGCACCCGCAGGTGCAGCCCTCGGAGCTACCGTTCGAGATCGAAGGTCAGCACCTGGTGCTGATCGACGACGTGCTGATGAGCGGCCGCACCATCCGCGCCGCACTCAATGAGCTGTTCGATTACGGTCGTCCTGCCAGCGTAACCCTGGTCAGCCTGCTCGACCTGAATGCCCGCGAGCTGCCAATCCGCCCGGATGTGGTCGGTGCGACCCTGTCGCTGGCAGAGGATCAGCGGGTAAAATTGTCCGGCCCCACGCCGCTGACCCTCGAACTCCAGACGCTTGCCAACTGAGACTCGCCAGATGACGACCATAGCCGCCAAGCGCCCGCTGCAGCTGAATGACCAAGGCCAACTGCGCCACTTCCTGTCCCTCGACGGCCTGCCGCGCGAGCTGTTGACGGAAATCCTCGACACCGCCGACTCCTTCCTTGAAGTCGGTGCGCGCGCGGTGAAGAAAGTCCCGCTGCTGCGTGGCAAGACTGTGTGCAACGTGTTCTTCGAGAACTCCACGCGCACCCGCACTACCTTCGAGCTGGCGGCCCAGCGCCTGTCTGCCGACGTCATCACCCTCAACGTATCAACCAGCTCGACCAGCAAGGGCGAGACGCTGTTCGACACCCTGCGCAACCTGGAAGCCATGGCCGCCGACATCTTCGTCGTGCGCCACGCTGACTCCGGGGCCGCGCACTTTATTGCCGAGCATGTGTGCCCCAACCTGGCGATCATCAATGGCGGCGACGGCCGCCACGCCCACCCGACCCAGGGCATGCTCGACATGCTGACGATTCGCCGGCACAAGGGCAGCTTCGAAAATCTTTCGGTGGCCATCGTCGGCGACATCCTGCACTCGCGAGTGGCACGCTCAAACATGCTCGCGCTGAAAACCCTCGGCTGCCCGGATATCCGCGTAATCGCGCCAAAAACCCTGCTGCCGGTTGGCATCGAGCAATACGGCGTGACGGTTTACAGCGACATGGCTGCCGGCCTCAAGGATGTCGATGTGGTGATCATGCTGCGCCTGCAGCGTGAACGCATGACCGGCGGCCTGCTGCCCAGCGAGGGTGAGTTCTACCGCCTCTTCGGCCTCACCGAAGAACGCCTCAAGCCGGCCAAGCCGGATGCTCTGGTGATGCACCCTGGTCCGATCAACCGCGGCGTGGAAATCGAATCGGCAGTGGCCGACGGCCCGCAGTCGGTGATTCTCAACCAGGTTACCTACGGCATCGCCGTGCGCATGGCGGTGCTGTCCATGGCCATGAGCGGCCAGACCGCGCAACGCCAACTCAATCAAGATGCCGAGGAGCAGAACTGATGCGTATGCGTATCCTCGGAGCTCGTGTAATCGACCCCAACAGCGGCTTTGATCAGCTTGCCGATATCTACCTCGAAAGCGGCAAGATCGTCGCCATTGGCCAGGCGCCAGCCGATTTCGTCGCCGAGCAGAGCATTGACGCCCAGGGCCTGATCGCCGCACCTGGGCTGGTCGACCTTAACGTCGCCCTGCGCGAGCCGGGGTATAGCCGCAAAGGCAGCATCGCCACGGAAACCCTGGCGGCCGCCGCTGGTGGCATCACCAGTCTGTGCTGCCCGCCGTTTACCAAGCCCGTACTGGACACCCCGGCCGTGGCCGAGCTGATTCTCGACCGCGCCCGCGAGGCCGGACACACCAAGGTGTTCCCGATCGGCGCACTGAGCAAAGGTCTGGAAGGCGAGCAGTTGGCTGAACTGGTGGCGCTGCGCGACGCCGGCTGCGTGGCGTTCGGCAACGGCCTGGACAGCTTTCGCAATAACCGCACCCTGCGCCGCGCCCTGGAGTACGCGGCCACCTTCGACCTGACGGTGATTTTCCATTCCCAGGACCATGACCTGGCCGAGGGCGGCCTGGCCCACGAAGGCGCGACCGCCAGTTTCCTCGGCCTGCCGGGCATTCCGGAAAGCGCGGAAACCGTGGCCCTGGCCCGCGACCTGTTACTGGTCGAGCAGACCGGGGTACGCGCGCACTTCAGCCAGCTGACCAGCGCCCGCGGTGCTCAATTGATCGCCGATGCTCAGGCCCGTGGCCTGCCGGTAACCGCCGACGTGGCGCTCTATCAGCTGATCCTTACCGATGAAGCGCTGAGTGATTTCTCCAGCCTGTACCACGTACAGCCGCCGCTGCGCACCGCCGCCGACCGCGACGGCCTGCGTGCTGCGGTAAAAAGCGGGGTGATCTCGGCCATATCCAGCCACCACCAGCCCCATGAGCGCGACGCCAAGCTGGCCCCCTTCGGCGCCACCGAGCCCGGCATCAGCAGCGTGCAATTGTTGCTGCCGCTGGCCATGAGCCTGGTGCAGGATGGCCTGCTCGACCTGCCCAGCCTGCTCGCCCGCCTGAGCAGCGGCCCGGCACAAGCACTACGCCTGCCCGCTGGCAACCTGAACGTGGGCGCACCCGCCGACCTGCTGCTGTTTGATCCACAGGCCTCGACCCTGGCTGGAGAGAGCTGGTACTCGAAAGGCGCCAACTGTCCGTTTATTGGTCACTGCCTGCCCAGCGCCGTGCGCTACACCCTGGTAGATGGGCACGTCAGCTACAAAGCCTGACTCATCGCCACATAAAAAATCGCCGAGAGCGATTTTTGACGTCGCGCAGCGACGGCCCGCCGGGTGATCGCCATGGATGGCAGAGCACAAAAAGCCCGCCAATTGGCGGGCTTTTTCTTGCCTGAACGCTAGCTGCGTTCAGCGTTCTTGATCGACACCTGAGTGTTCAGAGTCCAGAAGTCGTACAGCACGCCCAGCAAAAATAAGCCGCCGGTGCACAGGTAGATGATTCCCGTGATCCATTTGCCCTGATACATACGGTGCACGCCAAAAATGCCGAGGAAGGTCAGCAGAATCCAGGCAACGTTGTAATCGGTATCGCCGGCGGTAAAACGCAGATCGGCTTCGCGATCCATTGCCGGAATCAGAAACAGGTCGATGATCCAGCCGATAAACAGCAGGCCAAAGGTGAAAAACCAGATGGTCCCGGTTACCGGCTTGCCGTAGTAAAAACGGTGAGCGCCGAGAAAACCAAAAATCCACAGCAGATAGCCGATAAGTTTGCTGTGCGTGTCCTGTCGCTGCATGTGCATGCTCCTGTTGGCTGATGACGCTTTGACGGCCCACTCTACGCAAGGTTCGCCGCTTGGGGAAATCCACCATGCAGTTAGCCACATCCACACTTGAAGCCCGCTGGCGATTGCTAAATACTGTATGTATAGCCAGTTAAACAGGCCGAATCATGCAGCTGATCGAAAAACTCACCGTCCTCGCCGACGCCGCCAAGTACGACGCCTCCTGCGCCAGCAGTGGCGCGCCAAACCGCAGCTCCAAGGGTAAAAACGGAATAGGTTCGACCAATGGCATGGGCATCTGCCACAGCTTCACCCCGGACGGACGCTGTGTGGCCCTGCTGAAAATCCTGCTGACCAACTTCTGCCTATATGACTGTCAGTACTGCGTCAATCGCCGCTCCAGCGACGTGCCGCGCGCGCGCTTTACCCCGGAAGAAGTGGTGGCCTTGACCATCGACTTCTACAAGCGCAACTGCATCAGCGGGCTGTTTCTCAGCTCCGGGATCATTCGCTCGGCCGACTACACCATGGAGCAACTGATCCGCGTGGCCAAATTGCTGCGCGAAGAGCATGAGTTTCGCGGCTACATCCACCTCAAGACCATCCCAGACGCAGACCCATTGCTGATTGCCGAAGCCGGGCGCTACGCCGACCGCCTCAGCGTGAATATCGAGCTGCCCACCGAAGCCAGCCTGATCCGCCTAGCCCCGGAAAAGAAAGTGCTCACCATCAAGCAGGCCATGCACTCGATCCACCAGGGCGAGAGCGAGGCCCGAGCAGAAATACGTGCGCCACGTTTCGCCCCGGCGGGCCAGAGCACGCAGATGATCATCGGTGCCGACGCCACCGATGACAGCACCATCCTGCACACTGCCGCCTCGCTCTACGGTGACTATCGCCTGCGCAGAGTCTATTACTCGGCGTTCAGCCCGATCCCGAAAAGCCCCAACACCGTCCCGTTTGAAGCGCCGCCACTGCTGCGCGAACATCGCTTGTATCAGGCCGACTTCCTGATGCGCGGCTACGGCTTCGCTGCCTCCGAGCTGCTGAGCGGCCCTGGTAACTTGGCGCTGGATATCGACCCGAAACTGGCCTGGGCGCTGAATAACCGCGAGCATTTCCCGGTCGATTTAAACCGCGCAGAACCGGCGATGATCGCCCGTGTGCCGGGCATCGGCGTGCTCAGTGCAAACCGTTTGGTCGCCCTGCGTCGGCAGAAACGCATTCGTTTCGAGGATCTGACGCGCCTGCGCTGCTCACTGGAAAAGGCCAAGCCCTTTATCGTCACCCAGGATTACCGCCCCCTGCAGGCCAGCCGCGAATCCCTGCTGCTGCGCCAGCAACTCAGCGAAACACCTGCGCAGATGGCGTTGTGGTGATGCATTGCGCGCAATTCGACGGCAGCTTTGCTGGCTGGCGCGAGGTCGCCAGAAGCTTGTTACAGCAAGGCGTGCCACCGCACCAGGTCAACTGGCTGGGTGACGGCGACAGCGGTGGACTGTTTGACCAAACGCCGATAAGCCTCGGCCGCGCCGTAACGAGCCCGGCACCGCGCATTCCTAAACAGTTACTTGAACTGCTGCAGAGCGCCTCATACTTTCGCGTCGAGGATCGCTGGAGCCTGCTCTATCGGATTCTCTGGCGCGTCGCCCAGGGTGATCGCGCCGCCATGCTCGCGGGGGACATAGATGGCAGCCAGCTGCATAAGCGACTCAAAGCGGTACGCCGCGAAGCCCATCACCTGCATGCCTTTCTACGTTTTCATCCACGGCCGGAAAGCGCCGAAGGGCCACAGCTGGTGGCCTGGCATGAGCCTGTCCACGACATTCTGGCCAGTGCCTGTGGGCACTTTGCCGAACGCCTGGGGCGCAGTACCTGGTTGATTGCCACACCGGATGACGGCGTGTATTGGGATGGCCAGCGACTGCACTACCAGCGACCGTGTCCCAGTGAGTGGCAACGCCTGGCGCAAGCGCCCGAGGATGAGGGAGAGGCCCTGTGGCTCGCCTATTACGGCAGCACCTTCAATCCCGCGCGACTCAATCGCAGCGCCCTGGAAACCAGCATGCCCGTGCGCTTCTGGAAAAACCTGCCGGAAGGACCACTGATTCCACAGCTGATGAGTCAGGCGCGCGCCGGCGCGCAACGCGATGGTCAGGCCGAAGCCGTCGCGCGCCAGGGCGGCAAACGCATTCGCCACACCAGCGCGCAACCGCCAACAGTCAGCGAAAGCGCCGACCCGGATCTTCCTCGCTGACTTCCAGCGACAAGCCCTGGGCCATGCTGCTCAGATGGTCGCCGTCGGTTTCCGAGCCGAGCTTGATCATCAGGCGCAGGTCGTTGGCCGAGTCAGCGTACAGCAGCGCATCTTCGTAGGTGATCTCGCCCTGGCTGTAGAGGTTGTACAGCGCCTGATCGAAGGTCTGCATGCCCTGCTCGGTGGAGCGTTTCATCAACGCCTTGAGCTCGTGCACCTCGCCCTTGCGGATCAGGTCGGCGGCCAGCGGGGTGTTGATCAGCACTTCGATTACCGCGCGGCGGCCCTTGCCGTCCGGGGTAGGAATCAGTTGCTGGGCAACGATGGCCTTGAGGTTGAGCGACAGGTCCATCCACACCTGGTTCTGCCGGTCAGCCGGGAAGAAGTTGATGATGCGGTCCAGCGCCTGGTTGGCGTTGTTGGCGTGCAGGGTGGCCAGACACAGGTGACCGGTTTCGGCGAAGGCCACGGCGTGGTCCATGGTCTCGCGGGTACGCACCTCACCGATCAGAATCACGTCCGGCGCCTGGCGCAGGGTGTTCTTCAGCGCCACTTCGAAGGACTCGGTGTCGATGCCGACTTCGCGCTGCGTGACGATGCAGCTCTGGTGCTGGTGGATATATTCGATCGGGTCTTCGATGGAGATGATATGACCGCTGCTGTTCTTGTTGCGGTAGCCGATCATCGCCGCCAGCGAGGTCGACTTACCGGTACCGGTAGCACCGACAAACAGCACCAGGCCGCGCTTGGTCAGCGCCAGCTTCTTGAGGATTTCCGGCAGCTTTAGCTCATCCAGCGTCGGGATATTGGTCTCGATGCGGCGTAGCACCATGCCGGCCAGGTTGCGCTGGTAGAAGGCGCTAACGCGGAAACGACCAACACCGCGCGCGCTGATGGCGAAGTTGCACTCATGATTTTCGGTAAAGTCGCGGCGTTGCTGCTCGTTCATCACCGCATGCACGGTTTCACGGGTCTGCTCCGGCGACATGGGCGTCTTGGTGATCGGCATGATTTTGCCGTTGACCTTCATCGACGGCGGCACGCCAGCAGTAATAAACAGGTCGGAGCCGCCCTTTTCCACCATCAGGCGCAGCAGTTTTTCGAATTCCATCGTTGTTCGCCCATGTGCATCACGCGGTTATGCAAGGCCAGCGGCAGGCGCGTGGATTGCCGCTGGGCTGAACCCGCCAGGCAGGTGCCTGCCGGGTACTGTCGATTTAGAAATTTTCTGGCGTTTTAGCTTTTTCGCGCGCCGCTTCGCGGCTAACGATGCCCTTGGAAACCAGGGTCTTCAGGCAGGAGTCGAGGGTCTGCATACCCAGCGAGCCACCGGTCTGGATTGCCGAGTACATTTGCGCCACCTTGTCCTCACGGATCAGGTTACGGATTGCCGGGGTGCCGATCATGATTTCGTGCGCTGCTACGCGACCGCCACCGATCTTCTTCAGCAGCGTCTGCGAGATAACCGATTGCAGCGACTCGGAGAGCATGGAACGAACCATAGACTTCTCTTCGGCCGGGAATACGTCGACCACACGGTCGATGGTCTTGGCCGCCGAGGTGGTGTGCAGGGTGCCAAATACCAAGTGGCCGGTTTCTGCAGCGGTCAGGGCCAGGCGGATGGTCTCCAGGTCGCGCATCTCGCCGACCAGGATGATGTCCGGGTCTTCCCGCAGGGCCGAACGCAGGGCTTCGGAGAAGCCGAGGGTGTCGCGGTGTACCTCACGCTGGTTGATCAGACACTTTTTCGATTCATGGACGAATTCGATCGGGTCTTCAACGGTGAGGATGTGGTGGTACTTGTTGCTGTTGATGTAGTCGAGCATCGCCGCCAGAGTGGTCGACTTGCCCGAGCCGGTCGGTCCGGTGACCAGCACCAGACCACGCGGCACATCGGAAATCTTGCGGAAAATCTCGCCCATGCCGAGGTCTTCCATGCTCAGTACTTTCGACGGAATGGTCCGGAATACTGCGCCAGAACCACGGTTCTGGTTGAAGGCGTTAACCCGGAAACGCGCCACGCCTGGCACTTCGAAGGAGAAGTCGGTCTCGAGGAACTCCTCGAAATCCTTGCGCTGCTTGTCGTTCATGATGTCGTAGATCAGTGCGTGCACCTGTTTATGGTCCAGCGCAGGCAAATTGATCCGGCGAACATCACCGTCGACCCGAATCATCGGAGGCAGGCCAGCGGAGAGATGCAGGTCCGATGCACCTTGCTTGGCGCTGAAGGCCAGCAATTCAGTGATATCCATGGGACTCCCTAATGACAGACAAGCAGGTAGAATGCCGCGAAACCCAGGCGGCGGGCGCAAGTAATGTCCACGATAGCAGAGAATATTGCAAAGGTCGGAGTGCGCATCCGTGAGGCGGCGCAAGCCTCGCAGCGAGATTGTGCGGCTGTTGGCCTGCTCGCAGTGAGCAAAACTAAACCGGCTGAGGCGATTCGTCAGGCATTTGCGGCCGGCACTCGCGATTTTGGTGAAAACTACCTGCAGGAAGCCCTGGACAAGCAGGCCGAGCTGAGCGATTTGCCGCTGACTTGGCACTTCATTGGCCCCATCCAGTCGAACAAGACCAAGCCCATCGCCGAGCACTTTGCCTGGGTGCATTCGGTGGACCGTCTGAAAATCGCCCAGCGCCTGTCTGATCAACGTCCGGCGCATCTGCCAGCGCTGAACATCTGCCTGCAAGTGAATGTCAGCGGCGAGGCCAGCAAGTCCGGCTGCAACCCGGACGAGCTGCCGGCACTGGCACAAGCGGTTACACAACTGCCCAACCTGCGCCTGCGCGGATTGATGACAATCCCTGAGCCGACCGACAACACCAACGAGCAACGCGCCGCCTTCGCCCGCTTGCGCGAGCTGCAGCAAGACCTGAACCTGGACCTCGACACCTTGTCCATGGGCATGAGCCATGATCTGGAAGCCGCCATCGCCGAAGGTGCGACCTGGGTGCGCATCGGTACCGCATTGTTCGGCGCGCGCGACTACAGCACTAGCTGATTGAATTTGCCTTCAGCCTTCTTAAAGGAAGCCCGTTATGACCACTCCCCGCATTGCCTTTATCGGCGCAGGCAATATGGCCGCCAGCCTGATCGGCGGATTGCGTGCCCAGGGCATTGACGCCAGCGCCATTCGCGCCAGTGACCGCGGCGCCGAACAGCGCAGCAAGATCAGCGCCGAACATGGCATCGAAACCTTTGCCAGCAACGCCGAGGCCATTCAGGGCGCGGACGTTATCGTGCTCTCGATCAAGCCGCAGGTGATGAAAGAGGTGTGCCTGGATCTCGCCGCGCATATCAGCGAGCAGCAGCTGGTGGTGTCGATTGCCGCCGGTATCAGCTGCGCCAGCCTGGAAAACTGGCTCGGCCCACGTGCAATTGTGCGCTGCATGCCCAACACTCCGGCACTGCTGCGTCAGGGCGTTAGCGGCCTGTATGGCAATGCACACGTATCGCAGACCCAGCGCCAGCAGGCCGAACAGCTGCTCAGCGCCGTAGGCCTGGCGCTGTGGCTGGATAAGGAAGCGCAGATTGATGCCGTGACCGCCGTGTCCGGCAGCGGCCCGGCGTATTTTTTCCTGCTGATCGAGGCCATGACCGCTGCTGGCGAGAAACTCGGCCTGCCGCGTGATACCGCCGTCCAGCTGACCCTGCACACCGCCCTTGGCGCCGCACGCATGGCCGTGGCCAGCGATGTCGATGCCAGTGAACTGCGCCGCCGGGTAACCTCACCTGCCGGCACTACTGAAGCGGCGATCAAGAGCTTCCAGGCCGACGGCTTCGAAGCCCTGGTCGAGAAAGCCCTGAACGCTGCCGCCCACCGCTCTGCCGAGCTGGCCGAACAACTCGGCCAATAAGGAACGAAAATGATCGGACTCAACACTGCCGCCGTTTATATCCTGCAGACCATTGGCAGCCTGTATCTGCTGATCGTGCTGCTGCGCTTTATCCTGCAACTGGTGCGGGCAGATTTCTACAACCCAGTCAGCCAGTTCATTGTGCGCGCCACCCACCCGCTGCTGAAGCCGCTGCGCAAGATAATTCCGAGCCTGGCCGGGCTGGATCTGGCCTCGCTGATGCTGGCGATTCTGGTGCAACTGCTGCTGATGGCAGTGACCCTGCTGCTGCTCGGTTATGGCCTGGACAACCCGCTGCAGCTGCTGGTGTGGTCGATCATTGGCGTCACCGCGTTGTTCCTCAAGGTGTTCTTCTTCGCCCTGATCATCAGCGTGATTCTGTCCTGGGTCGCCCAGGGCAGCCATAACCCCACCGCCATGCTGATCAACCAGATCTGCGAGCCGCTGCTGTCGCCGATCCGCCGCATCCTGCCAAGCATGGGCGGGCTGGACCTGTCGCCTATCGTGGCGTTTCTGCTCCTCAACCTGATCGACATGCTGGTGATTCGCAACCTGGCGATCATGACCGGTATGTATAAAGGCCTAAGCCTGGCGATCTGAAGGTTACGCGCGCAGGGGAGGTGTATCCCGCCCCTGCCGCCGCCCCTGACCATTCAGTCACCCCGACCGACCATAAGGCGGGCGTGCGATGACATGCAATTGACGCCATAGCTGCGACCCGCATAATGCCAAGCAGGTCAATCCACGAACTTCTGGGATCTGGCGTAATTCCACAGGCTTTAAAAGCGTTATCTGCCGCGTCAGTCAGCTGCGCGGCATCGTTCAATCTGTGCCCGACTTAACCTGGGTGCCGTATAGCCCCAGTCGCCCCACAATGGATGCGCCAACCGGAGGAAAGCCCAGGATGAGCATGGAACGTCTCAGTCAGCAGGTCGATGCTTACGTCACCTGGAAGCGCGAGCTGATGCGCGAAATCACCCGCTATCGCAGCTGGCTGGTGACCAATCGGCTGAACTCCGACGCCGTGGAAGCCAAGCTTGAGCGCGCGCTGAAGCTGCTGCGCACCGACCACATCACCCTGGCCTTTGTCGGCGAGTTCTCGCGCGGCAAGACCGAGCTGATCAACAGCCTGTTCTTCTCTTCTTACGGCCAGCGCATGCTGCCGTCCCAGGCGGGGCGCACCACCATGTGCCCCACCGAGCTGTTCTTCGATCCGCGCTCGGAGCGCTCCTATATCCGCCTGCTGCCGATCGAGACCCGTGTGTCCGAAGCCAGCGTGGCGCAGTTCAAACGTATTCCGCGGCACTGGGTAAATATCCCGCTGGACCTCAGCGACCCGGACAATATGGTCCAGGCCTTTGTCCAGGTCGCGCGGACCAAGCCCATGCCGGTCGAACAGGCGATTGCCCTGGGCTTCCACCCGGACATGCTGGAAAGCACCAATAAGTCCGGCGAAGTGCTGGTGCCGGCCTGGCGTCACGCCATGGTCAACTTCGATCACCCGCTGTTGCGTCAGGGTTTGCGCATCCTCGACACCCCAGGCCTGAACGCCCTCGGCAGTGAGCCGGAGCTGACCCTGTCGATGCTGCCTAGTGCCCAGGCGATCATCTTCCTGCTGTCCGCCGATACCGGCGTGACCGCCAGCGACATGGCCGTGTGGCAACAACATATTCGCCAGCTCGACGAAGACACCCAGACCAGCCTGTTTGCCGTGCTGAACAAGATCGACGTGCTGTGGGATGACCTGGCCGGCGAAGCCTTTGTGCAGAACGCCATCCGCCAGATCCAGACCAGCACCGCGCGCCAGCTCGGCATCCGCGTGGAGGACGTACTGCCGCTGTCGGCCAAACAGGCGATGCTGGCCAAGGTGCGCAAGGACCCGGAGCTGCTGGCCCGCAGCCAGATGAGCAACCTGGAAAACCTGCTGTGCGAGCGCATCATCGCGCAGAAGGAGCGCCTGCTCGAAGACCGCGTGGTCAATCAGGTGCTGGCTCTGCTGCAGAACAGCCAGCACGTGCTCAACCTGCGCCTGGAAAAGGTCAACGAGCAGCAGGCCCTGCTGAGCAACCATCAGCACGACAACGGCCAGATGCTGTTCGAGCTGACCGCCAAGACCAAGGAAGACCACAGCCAGCACCACAAACGCCTGCTTGGCCTGAAAACCAACCAGCGCCTGCTCAAGCGTCAGGGCGACTTGTTGCGCCACGCCTCGCGCAGTGAACGCCTGGACGAACACCTGAACAAGGTGCGCAAGAACCTCACCGGCAGCTGGACCACCCTGGGCATCAACCAGGCCATCCTGCATTTCTTCCGCAGCGTGGAGCAGGACCTGCACAACCTGTCGCAGGAAGCCGAGATGGCCAACAAGATGGTCGCGGCCATCTACCGTCGGCACAACGAAGAGAACCCGCTGCACGGCGTCGACGCACCGCAGTTCAACGTCAAACGCTACCTGCGTGAGCTCAAGCAGCAGCAGACCAAGGCCGACCAGTTCCGCCTGCAGCTGAAAACCCTGCTGACCGAACAGCGCAGCCTGACCAAGCGCTTCTTCGCCACCCTGGTGCAGGAAGTCATCGGCCTGCATCAACGTATGCGCCAGGAAGCCGAGCAGTGGGCCAGCGATGCGCTGATGCCACTGATGCAGCACACCCTGGAGCACAAACAACTGCTGGAAACCCATATGCTGCGGCTCAAGGCCCTGGCCCAGGAAACCCAGCAGGCGCGTCAACGCGGCCAGCAACTGGCGCGTTACAGCGGCGAACTGGAGCAGCAACTGGCGCAGGCCAACGACATGCTGCGCATCCTGCGTCGCCCTGCCCCCGTGCAGCGCCAGGGCAAGGTGGTTAACCTGCCAGGGGCTGCGCGCCCGCACAGCATCGGGGAATAGCGCTGTTGGCTTTCACTAATGAAGCTCTTATGCTGCCACGTAGGAAAGATGTTTAAGGAGTACTGAAAATGAATAGCTCTTTTGACTTGGTTGCAAGCCAAGACGACCCGAGTGACGTGCAGCTTTCCAAGTTAATGTCACAAGTACGTCAAACAGCCCACAAAAGGGTTGCTCGCGTAGATAACCTACTTACCGAATCATTGGCTCGTGCGATCAAAGCCAAGCAACAGTCCAATGCTGTACGCGCACAGCGCAATGCCTGAAGCCAGACCCAAACTGTTAGTGTTTGCCGGCCCCAATGGCTCCGGTAAGACGTCCATCACTGAGATGCTGCGCAAACACCACTGGCTATCTGACTGCACTTTCGTAAATCCAGACGAAATTGCACAGAATGAGTTCGGTGGCTGGAACTCGGAGGACGCCTTCAAGCAGGCCGCCGATAAATCAGAGCGACTACGCGAACAATGCCTAATCGAAAAGCGCAGCCTGGCATTTGAGACCGTTCTATCCACTGAAGACAAACTTGATTTTATCCAGCGCGCTGTAGATGCCGGATTTTTTGTCAGAGTGTTCTTCGTCAGCACCTCGCACCCCGCTATCAATGCCTATCGGATCACATACCGCTACATGGATGGAGGTCATGAAGTCCCCATCAGTAAAATTGTCGCGCGCTATACAAAGTCCATTGCCAATTGCGTGGCACTGACATCTTTGGTTGATCGACTTTACGTCTACGACAACTCGGTAAACGATCAAGACCCTCGCCTTCTATTCCGCACCCGCGAAGGCTCGCTTTGCAAAACATACGCGGCGGATGACGAAACACCCGAATGGGCATTGCAAATCAGGCAATGCATTCCTAGCGGAGCCTAGCGCTGTTCTTGCCGCCTGGGGCGGCGCTCTTTAGACTGCGGCACTTCCTTTATTGCGAGCAGGGTCGATGTCGACTGCCTTTCCCCAAGACTCTGTTGGCCTAGTAACCCCGCAGGTTCTGCACTTCGCAGAACCTCTGGCGCTGGCCTGCGGGCGCAGCCTGGCCGACTACCAACTGATCTTCGAAACCTATGGCGAGCTAAATGCCACGGCAAGCAACGCCGTGCTGATCTGCCACGCGCTGTCCGGCCATCACCATGCTGCCGGTTATCACAGTGCGGAAGACCGTAAACCGGGCTGGTGGGACAGCTGCATCGGCCCCGGCAAGCCGATCGACACCAACAAGTTCTTCGTCGTCAGCCTGAACAATCTCGGCGGCTGCAACGGTTCCACCGGCCCCAGCAGCCTCAACCCCGCGACCGGCAAACCCTTCGGCGCCGACTTCCCGGTCATGACCGTGGAGGACTGGGTGCACAGCCAAGCGCGGCTGGCCGACAACCTCGGCATCCGCCAGTGGGCCGCAGTGATCGGCGGCAGCCTCGGCGGCATGCAGGCCATGCAATGGACCATCAGCTACCCCGAGCGCGTGCGCCACTGCCTGGCAATTGCCTCGGCGCCCAAGCTGTCGGCGCAGAACATCGCCTTCAACGAAGTGGCGCGCCAGGCGATCCTGACTGATCCACAGTTCCATGGCGGGCACTTCCAGGAACAGGGTGTGATCCCCAAGCGCGGGCTGATGCTGGCGCGCATGGTCGGCCACATCACCTACCTGTCGGACGACGCCATGGGCGAAAAATTCGGCCGTGGCCTGAAGAGCGAAAAGCTCAACTACGACTTCCACAGCGTCGAATTCCAGGTGGAAAGCTACCTGCGCTATCAGGGTGAGGAGTTCTCCGGACGCTTCGACGCCAACACCTACCTGCTGATGACCAAAGCGCTGGACTACTTCGATCCGGCCGCGTCCTTCGATGGCGATCTGGCCAAGACATTGGCGCATGTCAGCGCTGACTTCTGCGTGATGTCCTTCACCACCGACTGGCGCTTCTCGCCGGCACGCTCGCGAGAAATCGTCGATGCGCTGACCGCTGCGCGGAAAAACGTCTGCTACCTGGAAATCGATGCGCCTCAGGGCCACGACGCCTTCCTGATGCCGATTCCGCGCTACCTGCAGGCGTTCGACAGCTATATGAAACGGATTAAGGTGTAGCCATGCGCGCGGATCTCGAAATCATCCAAGAGTGGATTCCCGCTGGCAGCCGTGTGCTCGACCTGGGTTGCGGCAATGGCGAACTGCTCGCCTGGCTGGCCGAACACAAGCAGGTGTTCGGCTATGGCCTGGAAATCGACGCGGACAACATCGCCCAATGCGTGAGTAAGGGCGTCAACGTCATCGAGCAGAACCTCGACAAAGGCCTGGGCAACTTCGCCAGCAACAGCTTCGACGTGGTGGTCATGACCCAGTCGCTGCAGGCCTTGCATTACCCGGACAAGGTGCTGGCGGAAATGCTGCGCGTCGGCAAGACCTGCATCATCACCTTCCCCAATTTCGGCCACTGGCACTGCCGCTGGTACCTCACCACCAAGGGCCGTATGCCGGTGTCGGATTTTCTCCCGTACACCTGGTTCAACACGCCAAACATCCACTTCTGCACCTTTGAAGACTTCGAAAACCTGTGCCACAACCAGGGTGCGAAAGTCATGGATCGCCTGGCCGTGGACCGCGACCACCGGCACGGCTGGGCCAGCCGGATCTGGCCTAATCTGTTAGGTGAAATCGGCATTTACCGGATCAGCGGCCCCACAGCCGAAGACGTGCAGATCGCCAACTAGGCGACTGCCCCGCAAGATTTGCTATCTGGAGAACCCTTATGCGTCGCATCGCATTTCTGTTTATCGCCCTGTGTCTGAGCCTGCCGGCGCTTGCTGAACGCAAACAGACCTTCGGCGACCTCGACGTGCACTACATCGCCTTCAACTCCGAGTTTCTGCAACCGGACATCGCAGCCGCCAGCGGCCTGGTGCGCAGCAAGACCCAGGGCGTGGTGAATATCTCCGTGCTCAAGGCGGGCAAGGCCAGCAGCGCCAGCGTCAGTGGTGAAGTGAAAGACCTGGTCGGCCGCAGCCAGCCGCTGACTTTCAAGCAGATCAACGAAGACGAGGCCATCTATTACCTGGCGCAATTCAACTTCACTCAGCGCGAGATGCTGCGTTTCACCATCAATGTGCGTGCTACCGATGGCGTGGCGTACAGCTTCAATTTCAACCAGGAATTCTTCCCAGACGAATGATGGCCCTGAATCCATGATGCATTTCAACGAGCTTGTACTCGCCAGCCATAACGCCGGCAAACTCAAGGAGCTGCAGGCCATGCTCGGTAGCAGTGTGCGCGTGCGCTCGGTCGGCGAATTTTCGATGGTCGAGCCGGAAGAAACCGGCCTGTCGTTTATCGAGAATGCCATCCTCAAAGCGCGCAATGCCGCACGACTGTCCGGCCTGCCGGCGCTGGCCGACGACTCGGGCCTGGCGGTGGATTTTCTCGGCGGTGCGCCAGGTATCTACTCGGCGCGCTACGCCGATGGCCAGGGTGATGCGGCGAATAACGCCAAGCTGCTCGACGCGCTGAAAGATGTTGCGGATGCCGAGCGCGGCGCGCAGTTCGTCTGCTGCCTGGCGCTGGTGCGGCATGCCGACGATCCGCTGCCGATCATCTGCGAAGGTCTCTGGCACGGGCGCATCCTGCACGCCGCGCAAGGCGTGGAAGGCTTTGGTTATGACCCGCTGTTCTGGGTGCCCGAGCGCGACTGCTCCAGCGCCGAGCTGCCGGCGGCCGAGAAAAACCAGATCAGCCACCGCGCGCGCGCCATGGCCCTGCTGAAACAGCGGCTGGGTCTGGCATGACCACGGCGTCCGGTGGCGGCTTCGAGCTGCCGCCACTTGCACTTTATGTGCACATCCCCTGGTGCGTGAAGAAGTGCCCGTATTGCGACTTCAACTCCCACGCCGCCGGGCCAACACTGCCGGAAGAAGAATACGTCGACGCTCTGCTGGCCGATCTGGATGCCGATCTGGCGCAGGTGCATAACCGACCGCTGAGTTCGATCTTCTTTGGCGGCGGTACCCCCAGCCTGTTTTCCGCCAAAGCCCTCGGTCGCCTGCTTGAGGGTGTGGAACGGCGCGTGCCGTTTGCCGCCGATATCGAAATCACCTTGGAAGCTAACCCGGGCACCTTCGAGCAGGCCAAGTTCAAGGACTACCGACGCCTGGGCATCAATCGCCTGTCTATTGGCGTGCAGAGTTTCCAGGCGCCCAAGCTGATCGCCCTGGGACGTATCCACGACGGCGATGAAGCGGTGCACGCAGCCGATATGGCCCGCGCCGCCGGCTTCGACAATTTCAACCTGGACCTGATGCACGGCCTGCCGGACCAGTCCATCGAGGATGCCCTCAGCGACCTGCGCATCGCCATTGCCCAGGGGCCGACGCACCTGTCTTGGTATCAGCTGACGGTGGAACCGAACACGGTGTTCTGGAACCAGCCGCCGGTAATGCCCGAGGACGATATTCTCTGGGACATTCAGGAAGCTGGGCAGGCCCTGCTGGCCGCCGAAGGCTACGCGCAGTACGAAGTTTCGGCCTATGCCCAGGCAGGCAAAGCGGCGCGACATAACCTGAATTACTGGACCTTTGGCGATTTCCTCGGCATCGGTGCCGGCGCCCACGCCAAATTAAGCTCCCCGGACGGCACTATCAGCCGCAGCTGGAAAACCCGCCTGCCCAAGGACTATCTGGACAGCAGCAAACGCTTCAGTGCCGGTGAGCGCGCACTGAGCGCGGATGAGCTGCCCTTCGAATTTCTGATGAATGTGCTGCGCCTCACGGACGGCGTCGCCAGCGAGCTGTTCACTCAGCGCACCGGCCTGCCGCTCAGCCAGCTTGCTGCAGCACGCCTGGAGGCCCAGCAACGTGGCCTGCTGCACAGCGACCCGATGCGCCTGAGCGCCACCCGCGAAGGCCAGCTGTTTCTCAATGACCTGCTGCAACACTTTCTACCCTGACGCATGCGCCCACACGGCTAAGGAAACCTGATGGACCTGCTACTCGACCTGATCGTCACCCTGTCGCGCTGGAGCCGCAGCCACCTCTACGATATTTCCCTGGCAATCATGGCCACCCTGCTGGTGCTGTTCGGCCCCGGCATCAACGCCTGGGTGCAGCGCAACACCAGCAGCATGAACTTTATTTTTCGCACGCTGATCTTCGTGCTGCTCTGCGCGGTGGGCTACGGCCTGCTGATCGTCTTCGCCACCCCGTACATGGCCAAGGGCCTGGGTTTCTTCAACAATTTCACGTTGGCCCCGGTGCTGATTCTGGTGTTCTTTATCATCGGCATCCTCGCCGACCGCAGCTGAGCTGCCGGCGAACTGAGCGGAGCCTGGCCTCAGGCTCCGCTTACAGACTCAACTGCCAACTGACGTCCATCACGCCCAGGCAACAAATCACCGACTGACTGTGACGATCATCGCAGATCGCCATCATGCCTCAACACAGGCCGGCTTTTTTCATTAGCCTTGCGCCCCCAACACTGCTCGCAGTGCTGGTTGCAGCCGTTTTCTCCCGTCCGAACAGCGCCTCCAGCCTTCCCTTGTCCGACCTCGCGTCAGCCGCGGCAGTGCATTACGGCCACACATACTGATGCCCCTAGCCATGATCACGCCTGCCCTGCGCCATCTAGTCCGCCTGCTACTGCTGCACACGGCCCTGTTGCTAAGCATCGCCAGCCAGGCCAATGCGTCGACCGAGGCACCTGCGCAGAGCGAGGAAAGCTGGACGATCAATATGCAGAGCGCGGAGATTCGCGACTTTATCGAGCAGATTTCCAGCATCAGCGGGCAGACCTTTATCATCGACCCACGGGTGAAAGGCCAGGTCACGGTGATTGCCCAGCAGCCGATGAATATCGCCGAGGTCTACAAACTGTTCCTCTCGGTGATGAGCACCCATGGTTTCGCCGTGATGCCCCAGGGCAATCAGCTGAGCATCATCCCCAGCAGCGAAGCCAAGACCACCGCCGGCAGCCGCGGCAACCTGGAAACCCGCGTGCTGCAAGTGCAGCATGGCGCTGCCAACGACCTGCTGCCGCTGATCCGCCCGCTGGTCGCCAACCATGGTCACCTGGCCGCTGTGCCTTCATCCAACAGCCTGATCATCAGCGACACGCCGGCCAATATCGCTCGCATCGACGAAATCATCCGCCAGCTGGACAGCCAGAATCAGGACGACTTCAGCGTCTATGACCTGCGCCATGCCTGGGTTCATGAGCTGGCAGCGGTGATCAACAGTTCACTGAAAAACGCCCAGGCCAGCGGTGCCCAGGTAATTGCCGACACCCGCGCCAACCGTCTGCTGCTGCTTGGTCCCAGCGATGCCCGCGCACGCCTGTTAAAGCTGGCGCAGAGCCTCGACACGCCCAGCTCGCGCTCGACCAATACCCGGGTTATTCGCCTGCGCCATGGTGATGCCAAGGAAATGGCAAAGACCCTCGGCGACTTCGGCGACAACCTGAGCCAAAGTCAGGGCAGTGAAAACGCCACGCCGTTGAAGCTGATGATTCGCGCCGACGAGAGCCTGAATGCCATCGTCATCATGGCCGAAGCCGATATCGTCAATATGTTCGAGGATCTGGTGCGCCAGCTGGATATACCTCGCGCCCAGGTGCTGGTGGAGGCGGCCATCGTCGAGATGTCCGGCGATATCAATGACGCCCTCGGCGTGCAATGGGCCATCGATGGCCGCAGCGGCGGTGGCCTGGGCGGCGTCAATTTCAGTAACACCGGCCTGTCGGTCGGTACTCTGCTTGGCGCCATCGCCAGCGAAAAAACCGGCGAGCTGGCTGCGGCGCTGCCCAATGGGGCGATTATCGGCGTTGGCAACGACAACTTCGGCGCGCTGATCACCGCGCTGTCGTCGAACGGTAAAAGCAACCTGCTCTCTACCCCAACCCTGCTGACCCTGGACAACCAGGCCGCCGAAATTCTGGTCGGACAGAACGTACCGTTCCAGACCGGCTCTTACACCACCGACGCTGCCGGCTCGAGCAATCCCTTCACCACTATCGAGCGCAAGGATATCGGCGTCACCCTCAAGGTCACGCCGCATATCAATGAAGGCGCCACCCTGCGCCTGGTGATCGAGCAAGAAATCTCCTCCATCGCCCCAAGCACCGGACTGAATGCCCAGGCCGTGGATCTGGTGACCAACAAGCGCTCGATCAAGAGCACCGTGCTGGCCGATGACGGCCAGGTGATCGTGCTCGGCGGCCTGATTCAGGACGACATCACCAGCAGCGAGAGCAAGGTGCCGCTGCTCGGTGATATCCCCGGGCTTGGCAGGCTGTTCCGCTCAACCCGCGAAGCCCGGCAGAAGCGCAACCTGATGGTATTTTTGCGCCCCTCCGTGGCACGCGACGGCGTCGGCCTGGCCAACCTGAGCCTGGGTAAATACCGTGACCTGCGCCTGCTCGGCCAGGCCAACGGTTACGACCATCTACCGCAGCAGGCCAATGCCTTGTTCAGCCAGGGCATTGATATTCCTGCGACCGACCTGCGCCAGCCGGCCAAAGCCATCCCGGCAAAACCAAGCAAGGCTCTGATTGAGACGCCAAAACCTGTCGACCCAGCCACCCTGGGCGATGGCCGTGGCGGCGAAAGCAAACCCAAGGTTGCAACGCGACGCCACACCATCCAGTTGGTTGAAGGCAGTAGTCGCGAATTTATGCAAGCCCTGCTAGAGCGCCATCCCAAGCAGCCGCTGCGCCTGGCCGAACGTAATAGGGGCGGAGAAACCCGTTATGCCGTTCTCTATGGCAGCTACCCGAGCCGTGAAGTGGCCATCAAAGCACTGGCTGCCCTGCCCATACAGCTGCCCAAACGTGACGCAACCGCCCTGCCCGAATAAACGCAAAACCCTTGCTGCACTGCGCAGCAACGGCATAACCGAGCTGCCTGGAACTGTGCCCCATTTCCAACGAGACGTGGCACACCCTGCATATGAGACCAGCGTTCAAATTAGACAAGCTGGCACTGCCCATACCCTCTGCCTGTGAACTGCATAGCGAATAACCGTAAAGGCTCTACCTAGACTGCGCTGCTTCAACTTCCCAGACTAATGGAGCAGTCGCATGTCAAAACGCTGGATTACAGCCGCAGTCGCCACCGCCATTGTCGGCGGTGTGCTGGGGGTCGTGCTCTCGGCTGACCTTGAGCAGCCAAAGCCAACCCAGGCAGCATCAAACAACGCCCCCGACAGCCAAGCGCCCGCGCCCAGCCAGAGTACTGCCGCGTCCGCAAATCAGGCAGCTAGCCAGGGCGCCAGCGGCGTCTCCACCCTGCAGGCCAAACCGCCCGTGGCCGCCAATAGCGCCGCGCAGGCCACGCTCTGGGATGCCCAGTCGCTGCAGGAAACCGAGAGCAACGGCATCACCCAGCACCTGACCCAGGTCGACCCACAGCAACTCAGCAATCTGGCGGTCGGTCAGGTGGTTTCTCTGGCACTGCCGGGGCGTAGCAGCCCAACCCGCGCCACCCTCGGCGAAACCCGCAACACCGCCGGCAGCGCCGTATGGCAAGGCAGCCTGATCGATGGTGACGAGGTGGAAAGCATGACCCTGGTCAAGGGTGCGCTGGAGACCCATATCACCGTCGCCACGCTCGACGGCAGCCTGTCGATCATCATCGATAACGCCACCGGCAAGACGGTGATCACCGATGAGAACCAGCTGGTAATGCGGGCCGATCCTAATGATCACCTGCACTACGACCACAAAGAACTGGCCCCGCTGCCACCGCCCACCCAGGGCTGATCACCTCTTTACCCACATCGCACAAGGAACGCTGATATGAAGAAAGTGCAATGGCTCTCTGCCCTCGCACTGGCTCTGACCGCCCATAGCGCCCAGGCCAACCCGCAAACCGTCGACATCATGGTGCTCTACACCAAAGACGCGCAGAGCCTGCCTAACGGCCGCGATATCGACGCACGCATCACTAGCTATATCGAATACACCAACACGGCCTACGCCAAAAGCGGCGTCAATCTCCGCCTGCGCCTGGTACACAAGCAGTTGCTTGACTGGGCCAACTACTACGACGTGTCCAGTGCCAACCTGAACAAGTTCACCGACGACGCCCAGGTAAAACGCCTACGTGAGCAATACGGTGCCGACGTGGTGCAACTGATCAACCGCACCACCCAGGGCCAGGGCTATGGCGTCTGTGGTATCGCCTGGATGGGCACTGGCGCGAAGAACAGTGATCGCTTCAACAGCGGTGCCAAGGAAATGGCCTACGGCCTTACCGGCGTTGACTGCAGCCTCAGCACCTTCGCCCATGAAGCCGGCCACAACATGGGCCTGCGTCACTCCTACGAGCAGGACCAACAGGAAGGCTACTACAACGCCAACGGTCATAACGGCACCCACGAATGGAGCCGTGGCTACGGCGTCCAGGGCCAGTTCAGCACCATCATGGCCTACCCGCAGGTCTTCAATGCTCGCCGTCAGGCGCCGGTATTTTCCACCCCAAGGCTGAATGACGCCGACTGCGCCAATCAGCCTTGCGGCATGCCCGATCGCTCCGATGCCGTGCGCTCGCTAAACACCATGGCCGCGCAGATCGCCACCTTCCGCGCCACCCAGGTGCCGATCACCAACAACCCGGGCACGGGCAATCCGACCACGCCGCCAGCCGAACTGCCTTGGTGCAGCAAGCCTGCACTCAAGGGCCTGGTCAGTAACGGCGAATTCAGCAGCAACCAAGGTTGGCGTGCACTGTTCGGTCAGGCGCAACTGAGCCTGGTCAATGTGGCCCTGAACTGCCGCGACAACGCGCTGCAAATGGATGCCCAGGCCTTCGACGTACTGGCCACACCGGTCACCGGCCTGACGGCCGGCGCAAAATATCGTCTGAAAGCCAAAGCCATGCTCAAGGCCCGCGACAGCCGTGAAAACGTACGCCTGGCGATCCTGCAGGAAAGCACCGATGGTCGCTTTACCTACAGCGCCGAGCAGACGGCAAGCCTGTCGGTGACTGGCAACGAGTTCAGCCGCCTGGAGAAATCTTTCACTTACACAGCGCCAAGCAACGTGCGCAATCTGTATGTGGCGATCTGGAGCGACAGCGGCAGCAGCCTGCTGGTCGATGAGGTCGAGCTGCAGGAAGTCCAGGCTGCCGCACCGCCGGTACCTCCTGCTCCGACCCAGTTCGGCTGGAACTTCGAGAACGGCATTGCTGGCTGGTCTGGCTTCCATGGCAGCGCACGCGCCAGCACGTTCGCCAACGGCAGCCGCCAAGCCCTGGAAGCCTATCAGCGTCAGTACGAAGGCGCCGGCGCGAGCGTCAGCCTGGTCGGTAACGTCCAGGCCGGTAATCGCTATCGCGTTTCTGCCGACCTGAGTATCGGTCGCAGCAGCATGATCAGCGCCATCGCTTACGCCTACCTGTATGTCGAAGATGGCAATGGCCGTGGACAGTACCTGCCGCTGGGCCAGCGCACCACCCGTGGTGGCAGCTGGAGCAAGTTGCAGCATGAGGTACAACTGCCGGCAGGTACTCTGCGCCGCGTCGACCTGCTGATTTTGGGCACGCAACGCGCTGAGTCGCTGTTTATCGACAACGTCAGTATCAGCAAACTGTAAACACCCGGCAGCACCCAAGCCCATGGCTGCCTGAGCAGTCATGGGCTTTTTCATGAAGGATTCTTTATGTTGCAGCTCGATAAACCAGCCCAGCCAATAATTCCGGAACAACTGATCACCGTCCTGTGCCTGCTGCTTGTGCTGGCCGGAAGTCTTAGCCTGGCCTATCAGGGCACGGCGTTCTGGCGACTACTGCATCGCCCGATCAACCTGGCGCCCGTGCAACAGGCCCAAGCGCAGCCGGTTATCGATCAACAGCAACTGGCGGGGCTGTTCGGCGTCCCTCTAGTCGACAGTAGCGACCCGGCTCCGGCTACATCTCTGCAGCTGACCTTGATGGCCGCCTTCAATCACCCGCAAAGCAGTCGCTCCAGTGCCATCATTGGGCAGGCCGGCCAGACTCCTGAGCGTTTTATGGTGGGTGCCACCGTCGCCCCAGGTGTGACCCTTGAAAGCGTGCAGCGCCAGCATGTCACCCTGCGCCGCCATGGCCGCCGCGAGAGCCTGCACTTCCCGAACAAACCCAGCCAGCCGCTTACACCTGCAGCCAACCCCATCGCTAGCGGGTTGCTCAGTCAGGCCAGCAGCCGCAACTAAAAACCCGCAGCGGCTATCTCGGTTGGCACGATCTCGAACCTGTCCTGCTTGGAAATCAGCTGAAATGCCCGCAGCTTGGCATCGCCATAGCCTCGCGCATTGGTAAAGCGGTCATGCACCAGTACGATCAGGTCCGGATAGGGAAACACCCCAGGATTGAAGTGGCCTACCGCCAGCAGCTCGCTGGTTTCCCGCTCTACCAGTGGCGGCGCCAGGCGCACCAGTTGACCGCGGTGATAGACCCGGTAATGGTTGCTCTTGCCCAAGGCAAAACTGCTTTCATTGAACTGGCGAATTGACCAGATGCCGGCCACCTCCTGAATGCTGCGCTCGCCCTGAGTGCTGCAGCCACTCAACAACAGCGCAAGCAACAACAGACACTGACTCCGCTTGCCCATATACCCTCCCTGGCATGACCTGGATAACCGATAGAAATCGACGCAGCGCCGACAGGCTCAGCCATGCGCACTCGCATCACTGTAGTTGCCCGTCCATAAAAAACCGCCTGCGAAGAGGCGGTTTTCAGTTGAGCCGAGGCTTAGTTACCTTCGCGGCGTAGCGCCTGCGGGGTGAAATCACGTGGGCCCAACTTGGCGTTGAAGTTGTACATCGGCTCATTGTTATCCAGGCCATCGACGAAGTAGCGCTTGCCCTTGAAGTCGTAGATGGTTTCCAGGGTGCTGCCGAACATCGGCACGTCGTAATAGCTGATCGGGTGGCTTTCTTGCGCACCGCTCAGCTCTCCGCTCTTGTCGTACAGGTCTGCGGCGAGAATCTGCCAGCTGTCTTCGTCGATATAGAAACGACGCTTGGCATACGGATGGCTAAAGCCCTTGCGCAGATCGGCCTCGACTATCCAGACGCGGTGCAGCTCATAGCGCAGCAAATCGGGGTTAACCGTGGAGCTCTTGAGAATGTTGTCGTAGGGAATGCCCTTCTGGTGCACGGCGTAGCTGTTGTACGGCACCAGCATTTCCTGCTTGCCAACCAGCTTCCACTCGTAGCGATCCGGTGCACCATTGTAGGAGTCGACCTGATCGGCAGTGGCCATGCCGTTGCTATCCGGCTGCAGGGTGTCGTAAGCCAGCATCGGCAAACGACGCACGCGGCGCTCGCCACGGTTGAAGCGCCAGGCCTTGCGAATCGCCAGTACCTGGTCGAGGGTCTCTTGCACCACCAGCGCCGAGCCGGCGAGCTTGGCCGGCGCGACTACCTTGTACTTGTAGTAGAACAGGGTGTTGTCCAGGTCCTGCGGGCTGACGCCTTCACGACCGTAGAGGAAGTAGATATCGCGCTCCAGCTTGAGCAGGTTGTAGGCACCGTTGGACAGCACCGCAGCCTGGTTGGTGGCGAAAGTAATCTGGTCGCCACGGTAACGCATGATGTGGTTCCAGATGACTTCCTGGCCGGTTGTCGGCAGCGGGAAGGGAATACCGGCTGCAGCACCGTCGACACCATTACCGCCGGAAATCAGCTCGGCAGTCTGCGCATTGAAGCGCGTAGCGTCATAGATACGCTGCGGCGCGGCCGCGCTGCGACGGGTCTGGAACACCCGCAGGAAGTAATCCGGGTTCTTCTCCAACAATGCCTTGAGGCCCGCCGGCAGTTGCGCCTGGTACTGTGCCAGATTCTGGCTGTTGACCTGGTACAAGGGCGCATCAGCGCTGTAGGGGTCAGGGTGATGCATGCCCGGCTGGTAGTTGGCCGGTGGTTGTGCCAGGCCACCATCCCAGGCAGGAATGGTGCCGGCGGCATTACCCGCGCGCTCACCGCCCAGTGGGGTCAGGTCCTGGCCCAGGCGTGCAGCCTGAGCACTGTCGACTTTGGCCTGTGCCTGTAGCGCGCACGTAGCCAGCAGCAGAATTGAAAGCGTTCTCAACACAGCGATCTCCTCGCAGCCTGGCCTGAGGCAGGGCTGCTGTTTTTATGACCGGGGCAGTGCTGCCCGGGTTTATGTGCCGTCTTGGTGAGGAGCCGTCCTGGCGGGCGTCGGATTATTCCGATCTTGTGCAATCGTCCATGTGCTTATGGTCTTGCTGCGCCGATACCTCAGCGCGTGAATCAATCAATCGATGCGCTGGAACTTCAGATCCCATACGCCATGCCCCAGACGCTCGCCGCGGCGCTCAAATTTGGTAGTTGGGCGCTCCGTCGGACGCGGCACGTACTGACCATCCTCAGCCTGATTTTGATAACCGGGCGCGACATTCATCACTTCCAGCATGTACTCGGCATAGGGCTGCCAATCGGTGGCCATGTGCAGCACGCCGCCAACCTTGAGCTTCTGCCGCACCAGTTCAGCGAAGGACGCTTGAACGATGCGGCGCTTGTGATGGCGGGATTTGTGCCACGGATCCGGGAAGAATAGCAGCAGCCGATCCAGGCTGGCGTCCGCCACGCAGTTACGCAGCACTTCCAGCGCATCGCAGCTGTAGACGCGCATATTGCTGAGGTTCTGCGTCATCAGACCGTTGAGCAACGCACCAACACCCGGGCGATGCACTTCCACCCCGATAAAGTCCTGCTCGGGCGCGGCAGCAGCCATTTCCAGGGTGGAATGGCCCATGCCAAAACCGATTTCGAAGGTCCGCGGTGCGCTGCGACCGAACACCTGATCAAAGTCGCGCAGACCATCCTCCAGTTGCAGGCCAAACTTCGGCCAGCCCTGATCGAGACCGCGTTGCTGGCCTTCGGTCATACGCCCGGCACGCATCACGAAACTCTTGATCGCGCGGTGCTTGGAAGTGTCTTCAGCCGGATCAGGCTGTTGCTGCAATTCAGTCATGCTGTGCTCTTAAAGTGCTTTTACGATTTCGCGAGCTAGAGCCATGCAGGGCGCTACGTTAGTAACAGCCTCCGGCTGGTCAAAGCTGGCGAGGAAGCGGACTGGGCTCGCATACGAGTTTACGAGTTGTAAATGAGCATTACGACCGGGCTGGCGCTCCAGCCTGTTTCTAACGCAGCAGGGCCGGCGCGCAGCAAATCGTAGTCCTTACTTGATTAGGCCATCCAGCGGCGACGAGGCGCTGGCATAGAGTTTCTTCGGCATGCGCCCGGCCAGGTAGGCCATACGTCCGGCAATGATCGCGTGCTTCATCGCTTCGCCCATCAGAATCGGGTTCTGCGCATGGGCAATCGCGCTGTTCATCAGCACCGCCTCGCAGCCCAGCTCCATGGCAATAGTGGCGTCGGACGCGGTACCCACGCCGGCATCAACCAATACCGGAACGGTAGCTTCTTCAAGGATGATGCGCAGGTTATACGGGTTGCAGATGCCCAGCCCGGTGCCGATCAAACCGGCCAGGGGCATCACCGCGATGCAACCCATGGCCGCCAGTTCGCGGGCGATGATCGGGTCATCACTGGTGTACACCATCACGTCGAAGCCGTCCTTGACCAGTACTTCGGCGGCCTTGAGGGTTTCGATCACATTGGGAAACAGGGTCTTCTGGTCGGCCAGCACTTCTAGCTTGACCAGCTTGTGGCCGTCGAGCAGCTCGCGAGCCAAACGGCAGGTACGTACCGCCTCTACGGCGTCATAGCAACCGGCGGTATTCGGCAGGATGGTGTACTTGTCGGGGCTAATCACATCCAGCAGATTCGGCTCGTCCGGGTTCTGTCCGATATTGGTACGCCTCACGGCCACGGTAACGATTTCGGCACCCGAGGCCTCGATAGCCAGGCGGGTTTCTTCGAGGTCCTTGTACTTGCCAGTACCGACCAGCAGACGCGACTGATAGGTACGGCCGGCCAGAGTAAAGGGCTTGTCGCTGGGCGCATGGCTCATGGGTAATCCTCGTAAAGTGGGCAGACTTTCAGCGGAGTGGGCTGGCCTTAACCGCCACCAATCGCATGTACCACCTCAACCTGGTCACCGTCGCGCAAGGCGGTGGTGGCGTGCTGGCTGCGCGGCACGATATCCAGATTGAGCTCAACCGCCACGCGGCGTCCGGCCAGATCCAGGCGGTCGATCAACCCGGCGACGGTTTCACCGTCAGGCAATTCGAACGCTTCACCGTTTAACTGAATACGCATGACGGGTTGGTCACAACTGGGAAAAGGGCCGGCATTCTAGCCTGATCATGGACGCTGACCAAGGCTAAAGGCTGCCACTCGTCCTGCTTTCTGACTTACGGGTCAGGCAATATTGCGCGAGCCCTGCTTCCAGGCAGCCACACCCAGGCACAGCCAACCGGCGAGAAACGCCAGGCCGCCGAAAGGCGTGACCATGCCCAATGCACTGATGCCGCTCAAGGTCAGCGCATACAGGCTGCCGGAGAACAGCAGGATACCCAGGCTAAACAGCGCGCCGGCGCAATTGACCAGCGGCGCTGGCCGCAGCAAGGCCAGCAGGCCAACGCCGAACAACGCCAGCGCGTGAATCAGTTGGTAGTGAGCACCGGTCTGGAATACCGCGAGGTAGGCCGGCGTCAGCTGATACGTCAGGCCATGCGCAGCAAAGGCGCCCAAAGCGACACCGCTAAAACCGGCACAGGCGGACAGCAATAACCACAGACGAGCCATGCATCACTCCAGTTATAGAAACAGGGCTGGCTATAATGGCCGGCAAATTCATCCCGGCCAAGCACGCATGTTTCGATACTTCTTCCGTCGACTGCTCAAACTCCTGCTTTGGCTGATGCTCGCCTCGGTTCTACTGGTGCTGTTATTCCGCTGGGTGCCTCCACCCGGCACCGCGCTGATGGCCGAGCGTAAGATCGAGTCCTGGGTCGACGATAAACCCATCAACCTGCAGCGCAGCTGGCGGCCCTGGAGTGAACTGCCGGACGATCTGAAGATGGCAGTGATTGCCGGCGAGGATCAGAAGTTCGCCGAACACTGGGGCTTTGATGTCGCAGCCATCCAGGCAGCCCTGGAACACAATCAGCAAGGCGGCTCACTGCGCGGCGCCAGTACCCTGAGCCAGCAGGTGGCGAAAAATCTGTTTCTCTGGTCCGGTCGTAGCTGGCTGCGCAAAGGCTTCGAGGTGTGGTTCACCGGCCTGATCGAACTGCTCTGGCCCAAGCAGCGGATTCTTGAGGTGTACCTTAACAGCGTCGAATGGGGCGACGGCGTGTTCGGTGCAGAGGCGGCAGCGCGCCATCACTTCAAGGTCGGCGCGCCCTATCTGTCACGCCAGCAGAGCAGCCTGCTAGCCGCCGTGCTGCCTAACCCACGCGAGTGGAGCGCCAGCCGCCCGAGTGCGCACATCAGCCGTCGAGCCAGCTGGATTCGCCAGCAGATGTGGCAACTGGGCGGCAGTCATTACCTCAACCGCCTGCAACCCAGTTACCCCGAATGGTGGCCAGCGCGCTTGAAAGACCTCTAACTCAGCGCTGCTTGAGTAGATGTCGCGGTATGGCATAAAGGAAGTACAGCTCTTCGTCTTGTAGGTGCGCGGTCATGCCCAGCTCGGGATAGACCCAAGCCTGCCCTTCGGCCAGCTCCAGGGTCAGACGCGGCTGACCGATGCTCGCGGCGAGTCGCGCGACATCCAGCGGCGCAGGCGGTAGCAGGGTCAGCGCAATAATCGGGCGATTGGCCAATGGCACCAGCATTTGGCTGCCCAGCGGCTGCTCCTTGTCCGCTGGCTTTAGCCCTGCGGCGGCCAGCAAGCTTTCAAGTTCGGCTTTATCCAGACCGACCTCCGCCTCCAGCGACCAGTTTGCGCCGCTATCCTGCAACTCACCGCGATACAGCAGACGCGCGCCATCCAGATTGGGCTGCAGCCAAAGCTCGCCTTCCAGAGCATCATTTAGGTGCACCAGGCTCAGACGATCATCCGCCAACGGCGTAAGCACCTTGGTTTGCCACTCTGCCAGCCAAGGCAAAGGTTGCGCGGCCGGCTGCGGGCGCATCAGCCAGGCGCCCCAGGCAAAAAACAGGGCGGCGACTACGGCAAAGATCAGCCAATGTTGCAGGCGTATGGGCGGTAATTTCATTGAGATTTCCTTGACCATAAAAATCGCCACTAGCGATTTTCAACGTCGCACAGCGACAGCCCGAAAAGTGGCCGCCAAAGATGGGTGGCAGCATAAAAAACTGCCCGGAGCAGTTTTTAACGTCGCACAGCGACGGCCCAAGGGTGGCCGCCAGGATGGCAGGCCATAAAAAAGCCGCACCTGGGTGCGGCTTTTGAAAGTAGCGCGATTTACGCGGCGATCGAGCCCTTAAGCTTGTTCATCGCGTTCTTTTCCAACTGACGGATGCGCTCGGCCGACACATTGTACTTGGCGGCCAGGTCATGCAGCGTGGCTTTTTCCTCGGCCAGCCAGCGCTGGTAGAGAATGTCACGGCTACGCTCATCCAGACCTTCCAGCGCCTCATGCAGATTGGCGGTGGAGCTGTCGCTCCAGTCCGAATCTTCAAGCTGACGCGCCGGGTCGTAACGGTGGTCTTCCAGGTAATGCGCCGGCGACTGGAAGGCGCTTTCGTCGTCCGCCTCGGCAGCTGGATCAAAGGCCATGTCGTGGCCGGTCAAGCGGCTTTCCATCTCGCGCACTTCACGCGGCTCAACACCCAAGCTTTCGGCAACGGCATGTACTTCGTCGTTGTTCAGCCAGGCCAGACGCTTCTTCTGGCTACGCAGGTTGAAGAACAGCTTGCGCTGCGCCTTGGTGGTGGCGACTTTGACAATGCGCCAGTTTTTAAGGATGAACTCGTGGATCTCGGCGCGAATCCAGTGCACGGCGAAGGACACTAGGCGCACACCCATTTCCGGGTTGAAACGCTTGACCGCTTTCATCAGGCCGACGTTGCCTTCCTGAATCAGGTCGGCCTGGGCCAGGCCATAACCGGAGTAGCTGCGAGCGATATGCACCACAAACCGCAGGTGAGCCAGCACCATCTGCCGGGCGGCTTCGAGGTCCTGCTTGTAGAAGAGACTTTCCGCCAGTTCACGCTCCTGCTCGGGGGTCAACAGCGGGATGCCGTTTACCGCATGCACGTATGCCTCCAGGTTGGCACCCGGAACCAGAGCATGAACAGGTTGCAAAGAAGTGGACATCTGAATCCTCCGACTTACGAATCGTGGGGCAGTCTAGCACTGCTCCTTGGGACTTTATACCGAGGTACAAGTTCCCTTACACATAGTCAATATCAAGCAAAACAATAACTTACTATCTAGGGGCTAGTTCGCTCAAGTGCCGTGCGACCGCCAGCCAGGCGCCAATATAGCCCAACAGCACCGCACCGAGCAGCAGGGATAGACCATCGGCTATCGGCACGCCCGCCAGGGCGAAGTCGCTGCCATACAAACCGGCCAGGCGCACCACGGCGTCATTTAGCCAGCCCAGACCGTAGGCCAGCAGCAGCCAAGCCAGCAGCCCAGCACCCAAACCATAGAGAGTGCCCATATAGAGGAAGGGCCGACGCACATAGCTGTCGGTGCCGCCGACCAGCTTGATCACCTCGATCTCGGTACGGCGGTTCTCGATATGCAGACGAATGGTGTTGCCGATTACCAGTAGCAGCGCCATCACCAGCAACAGCGTCAGGCCGAAGACAAAGCGCTCACCCAGTTTGAGCATGGCGCTCAGGCGCTCGACCCAGAGCAGATCAAGCTGTGCCTGCTGCACCTGCGGCAACTCGGCCAGGCGCAAGCGCAAGGCCTCCAGGGCAATCTTGTCGACCTGCTGCGGCGTGACCACGATCACCCCAGGCAACGGATTATCCGGCAACTCCTTAAGCGCTTCACCCAGCCCCGACTGCTGCTGGAACTCGTTCAGCGCCTGTTCACGGCTGATCCATTCGGCCTCTTCGACATCATCCATTGCCGCGATCTGCTCACGCAGCGCCTGGCCCTGGGCATCCGTGGCGTCAATTTGCAGAAACAGGGAAATCTGCGCCGCGCGCTGCCAGGACACACCCAACCGCTCGACGTTATCCAGCAGCAGCGCCAGCCCCATGGGCAGGCTCAGGGCCACGGCCATCACCAAGCAGGTAAAGAAACTGCCGATTGGCTGCTTGCCCAGACGGCGCAAGCTGTCGACCAAACTGGCGCGGTGGTTTTCCAGCCAGGCATGCAGCTGGTGGGTAAAGCTTGGGCCGTCATCACCCGGCGTCGGCGACTCGGACTTCTTCGGTGCAGCACCTACGCGCTGCGCGGGCTGCGGTGGCGGCATGCGGGTGGCGCTCATGCGGCCTCCCCGTCGCCGATCAGGCGGCCGCGCTGCAGGGTCAGCATGCGGTGACGCATGCGCGCGATCAGCGCCAGGTCATGGCTGGCGATCAGCACGGTGGTGCCCAGGCGGTTGATGTCTTCGAACACGCCCATGATCTCGGCCGCCAGGCGCGGATCGAGGTTACCGGTGGGTTCATCCGCCAGCAGCAGCGCCGGACGATGCACAACGGCGCGGGCAATACCGACGCGCTGCTGCTGACCGGTAGATAAATCGCCAGGGGATTGTTCGGCCTTGTCGGCCAGGGACACCCGCTCCAGTGCAGTGCGCACGCGGGTGCCGATTTCGTCCTTGGACAGGCCGAGAATCTGCAGCGGCAGCGCCACGTTGTCGAACACACTGCGGTCGAACAGCAACTGATGATTCTGGAACACCACGCCGATCTGTCGACGCAGAAACGGAATCTGCGCATTGGTGATGTGCGATAAATCCTGGCCGGCCAGCAGCAGCTTGCCGCTGCTCGGCCGCTCCATCGCCAGCAGCAGGCGCAGCAAGGTGCTCTTACCCGCGCCCGAGTGGCCGGTGACGAAGAGGAACTCGCCACGGCGCACGTGGAAGCTCAGCTCATGCAGCCCGATGTGGCCGTTCGGGTAGCGCTTACCGACCTGCTCGAATTTGATCATCCTATTTCTCCGCGAACAGCGCCTGAACGAAGGCCTCGGCCTCGAAGGTGCGCAGGTCATCAATGCCCTCACCCACGCCGATATAGCGAATCGGCAAGGCAAACTGCTTAGCCAGGGCAAAGATCACCCCGCCTTTGGCGGTGCCGTCCAATTTGGTCAACGCCAGGCCAGTGAGATTGACCGTCTGGTTGAACTGCTTGGCCTGGCTGATGGCGTTCTGCCCAGTGCCGGCGTCCAGCACCAGCAGCACTTCGTGCGGCGCGGTGTCATCCAGCTTGCCGATCACCCGACGAACCTTCTTCAGCTCTTCCATCAGGTTGTCTTTGGTATGCAGGCGCCCCGCGGTGTCGGCAATCAATACGTCCATGCCGCGCGACTTGGCGGCCTGCACCGCATCGAAGATTACCGAGGCGGAGTCGGCACCGGTGTGCTGGGCAATCACCGCAATCTGGTTGCGCTCGCCCCACACCTGCAGCTGCTCAACGGCAGCGGCGCGAAAGGTATCACCGGCGGCGAGCATGACCTTTTTGCCATCCTGCTGCAGTTTCTTCGCCAGTTTGCCGATGGTGGTGGTTTTGCCGGCGCCGTTAACGCCGACCACCAGAATCACATAAGGCTGCTTGCTGCTGTTGATCTGCAGCGGCTGCTCGACGGGTTTGAGCAGCGCCACCAGCTCGTCCTGCAGGGCCTTGTACAACGCGCCGCTGTCGGCCAGCTCCTTGCGCGCCACGCGCTTGGTCAGATTGCCGATAATCGCGGTGGTGGCTTCGACGCCGACGTCGGCGGTCAGCAGGCGGGTTTCCAGGTCTTCGAGCAGGTCATCATCGATGGCCTTCTTGCCGAGAAACAGGCTGGCCATGCCTTCGCCGAGGCTGGCACTGGTCTTCGACAAGCCCTGCTTGAGGCGTTCGAGAAAGCCCGCTCGAGTTTCCTCGGCGCTTTTGACCGGGGCAACGACGGGTTGCACGACTGCAGGCTCGGCCACTGTCGGCGCGACAACCGGCTCAACCAGCGCTGGCTGTTCAATATGGGCATGCAGCACTTCGCTGCCGGCATTGATACGGAAACGCGACGTCCGTGGCTGCGGGTTGGCTTCGCCGGCTTCAGGCAGCGCGGGAGCGACAGCAACAGTCTGCTCAGCCTGGACAGGGGCTGCCGGAGCAGGCTGCGGCTCAACAGCGACTTCTGCGGGAATGACTGGCGACTCAACTGGCGCAGCGACTTCGCTTACCGGCGCAACGGGCGCAGGTGCGGTCTCGGCAACAGCCGGAGCAGCAGGCTGCTCGCTGACGGGCGCCGGCTGCGGTTCAGGGCTGCTCGGTGCCTGCGGCTTCTTGCGCAGCCAGCCGAACAGGTCTTTCTTCTCTGCGGGCTTCTCGGCAGAGGACGGCGCAGCAGGCGCGGGGGTGTTCTTGTCGTCGTTGGAACCAAGCATGGAGGACGGCTATCTCGAATGGTGCGACACGCCGGTACAAGGCTCAGAAAGTATTACCCACGCAGCGCAACAGAGCTGAAGAGTGTGCGCAGTAATACCCGGATGCCCCAGCAGACACGGCCGCCAGTAAAACGGATGCGTATCCTAGCACCTCCGCGTCCGCTGGCGCTAAGGCCAAGCGGGCGCGTCCGACGGCATGTGTTGCTCCTTAGAAGGTCTTGCTGGCGCTGGCGACGACGGTCGGCCCACATAGGTCGTCGTAGCCGCTGAAGTTCAAGCACTCGGCTTTCGACTGATCGGTGTCGATGTAGCTCAGCCCCCAGGTCACGCCAATCAGATCGCGGGTCAGGTCGACCTGCCAGTAGTCATAGCGCTGCCGCGACCGGCTGAAGTCTTCGTTCCAGAGCACATCGTCCTTGTAGTCGACGTTACCGTAGCGGGCATCCAGGGCTACGTCCAACGGCAACTGGGTGCGATAACCGATGTACGCGTTGAGCTTGTCGTCATCGGTATCGACCGAATACTTGCCGCCGACATAGGCGCCGTAGGCCTCCAGGGTGACGATGATGTCGCTGCTGTTGAACTGGCTTTCACCTGGGTAGGTGTACTTGCTGTACATGGTGTCCAGGCTGATGTGGTCGTTGATCTGCCAGTAGTAGCCGGCGTAGTAATCGACTTCCTGGCGGGTGCCGTAGTTATCGTCATTTTCCCAGTCGTAGCCAAAATTTACATGGCTGGTCCAGGCCCCGAGGTAAGCACCGCTGACATGGCTGAGCATCACATCGAGCTGTGCGGCTGGGTCGCCGAGGGTTTGCGAGACGCCGTCGGAGCGGTAGTCGCTGACCACTTTGGGGGTGATCAGCAGGGCAAACTGATCATTCAGCTCTACTGCCTGGCTGCAGAGGGGCTGCAGCGTCAGACTGGCAAGGGTGAGGATGGGTAATACGCGCATTGGCTTTTCCTTATTGTTATGGGTCTGTGGCGCCTGCTGGACAAGGCTCCGCCCGCCCCGCCCCATGCGGGGAGCAGTGCCGATACAGCGGAGCGGGCGGAGTCTGGGTCAGGAGGCCGGGGCGTAAACCTGCTTGCCGGCGAAGAAGGTGCGCAGCACCTGGGTGTCGAACAGCTCTTCATCGCTGACCTTGAACACATCGCGATCGAGGACGATCAGGTCGGCCTGCTTGCCGGGTGCCAGGGAGCCGATCTGGCTGTCCAGGCGCAGAGCCTTGGCGGCGTTGATGGTGTAGGCCTGGAACATGCTTTCGCGGTCGATGCTTTCCTTGGCATTCAGCACGCCCATCGGCCCTTTGCGGGTGCTGGCTTGGGCGATAGCGTTCCATGGATTGGGGCTGGATACCGGCCAGTCACTGGCACCGGCGATCGTCGCTCCGGCCTCATGCAGCGAGCGCGCCGGGTATTGGTACTGATAGGCCGCGGCGCTGATATAGGGTTTGACCAGCTCCTCGGTATAGCTCTCGGCGGTGGCCCAGAGCAGCTGCATCGAGGCGATCACGCCCAGCCGTTTAAAGCGCGGGAACTCCTTGGGATTGACCAGCTGCAGGTGACTGATGCTGTGCGGAACCACCGCTGGTTTCAGCGAGCGGGCGTATTCGAAGCCATTCAGCGCTTCACGCACCGCGCGATCACCGACCGCATGCACATGCATGATCCAGCCGCGCTGCTCGGTCGCCGCCACCAGCTTGCCGAAGCTCTTAGGGTCGATCAGCAGTTCGCCGCGCTTGAGGCTGTTCTGGAATGGGTCTAGCACCGCTGCAGTCTGCCCGGGAAACTCCATTACGCCATCGGCAAAGATCTTGATGCCCGGGAAGGTCAGGTTCGGCACGCCCTGGAACTGCTGCATAACCTTGCCCAGCACGTCGAGATCGGCCGGCTTACTTTGTGGGTGGGTGATCAGCAGCGCCGCGACGTGGGCGCTGAGTTCGCCGTTCTCGGCCAGCTTGCGGTACAGCGGCAATACGCCGACATCCTTTTCGGTGGGGCGCAACTCGAACAGGCTGTCGCCGTCACCAGCATTGGCTGCGGCGTCCATCCAGGCAGTAACACCGACCTGGTTATTGATCTTCACCGCCTCGCGGGCAGCGCCGAGCATGTCGGCGTCGCTGGGCGCAGGGAACTGGCTGCGCACCCGATCCCAGCCGGTTTCCGCCAGGTAGCCAGTGGGGTTGAGTTCGGCATCATGCTCGATAAAGCCGCGCTCCTTGTCGTCCAGGCTGCGCACCAGCTCGGCATTGATTTTCAGGCGCTTGAGCATGGCCTGGTTGGCCCAGCCGGTATGCCCGTCGATGCCATCGAGCACCAGCGGCTGCTCGGCCCAACGACCCCGATTGAATATTTTTCCAAGCTCGGCGCTCTGCTGCCAGTAGGCCGAACTGCTGCCGGAAATCACGATCAAGTCGCCCATGCGCGCCATGCCGGCCTGGTCCTGCGCGATGATCCACTGCTCCAGCTCGGCCAACGGCAGCACCTCGTCATACAGGTTGGCGCGCAGGCTGGCCATGCCGGCCATCACCGGATGGCTATGGGTGTCGATCATGCCCGGCATCAGCACCTTGCCGGCCAGGTCGATCAGCTGCGTATCGGCATCGGCCAGAGCCTTGATCTCGGCATCGTTGCCGACTTTGAGGATCTTGCCATCCACCACCGCCACGGCCTGGGCCAAGGGTTGACCGG
Organism: Pseudomonas sp. EA_35y_Pfl2_R5; assembly: GCF_963970805.1. Classification (NCBI taxonomy): domain Bacteria; kingdom Pseudomonadati; phylum Pseudomonadota; class Gammaproteobacteria; order Pseudomonadales; family Pseudomonadaceae; genus Pseudomonas; species Pseudomonas sp. EA_35y_Pfl2_R5. The sequence continues at coordinate 202,060 of NZ_CAXAOW010000001.1, forward strand.
GTTCTGCGGTGTATACCTTGCCGTTGAACAGCAGCAAGTCAGCGGCGGCCATGGCTTCCATCGAGGAAAAAGCCAGAGCGGCGGCCAATAGGCTTGGAATAAATCGTTGCATTGCCTTAGCCTCTTGTTTTTATTGATCTGGCCTCGAGACTAGCGCCTGTACTCTGGCGGCAGAACCGCAGTGCCAAGCAAAATTCTTTTGCCAATCAGGAAAAACTTTATGGACAAGCTCAGCGCCATGGCCATGTTTGTCGCCACCGCCGAGCACGGCAGCTTCAGCCGCGCGGCCGAGCAACTGGGCAAGACGCCTTCGGCCCTGACCAAGGCGGTCAGCCACCTGGAAGCCGAACTCGGCGCGCAGCTGTTCGAGCGCAGCACCCGCCGTACTGCACTGACCGAGGCCGGACGGCTTTATCTAGATACCGCGCGCCAGGTGCTGCAGCGCCTACACGATGCCGGTGAGGAGATCGGTCAGCTCAAGCACGGCCTGCATGGCAAACTGCGCCTGACCGCGCCGCTGGGCTTTGGCCGGGCGTTTCTCGATGAGGCGTGTGGCGGCTTTCTCGTCGCCAACCCGCAGATTCGCCTGCGGGTGGATTTGTGCGACGCCTTTGTCGATCTGGTCGAAGGTGGCTATGACCTGGCCCTGCGCGAGGGCCGCAGCGACCTGCCGGGGCTGATTGCCAAGCCCCTGGGGCACAACCGTATCGTGCTGTGCGCCAGCCCGGCCTACCTGGCCGCCAACCCGACGCCGGTGCGCCCGCAGCACTTCGCCCAGCACCAATGGCTGCTCTACCGCCATCCTTCACTGGATCAGCACTTTTGGTGGCTGGCGCTAAACGGTGTGCGCCTGCGCGTCCCAGTGCCTAATGCCCGCCTGGAAAGCGACAACTACGATCTGTTGCTGGCCAATACCCTGAGCGGCGCAGGCCTGTACGGCTGCCCGACCTGGAGCGTGCAGCCCTATCTGGACAGCGGCCAACTGGTGCAGGTGATGCCCGAGTACGACTTCGACCCGGATGCCTTCGGTCCACTGATCCTCGCCGTATATCCCAGCCATCGGCGCGCCACGCGCAAGGTGCAGGCGTTTATCGATTACCTGGCGGCGTTTCTCGATGCACGTGGTCTCGGCCTCAAGCCCACAATCGAGGCCTGAGCAATATCGCCGGCGCGGGCGGAACCGGCCCATAGCGGCGAGGTCTCACGGTTCTGTTGTGCGCCGCTTGCCGTTAGAATCCGCCTCTGCCTGGCGCGGCCAAACAGCTGCTGTGGTTTGACTGGCATAACAGACGATACTCTGCCGCAGGTTTTGCCCTACACCTCACACCCGCGCTTCATGCGTGCCGAGCCGCCCTGGGCGACCCGGCAACCTGTCATTTACGGTGAACAGACCCCATGCCTACGCTTGCCCATCGTGTCGCCGCCTTATGTTTCGGCGTGCTCTTTACACCGCTGCTGGCCCTGGCCGCAGAGCCGCAACCGACCCACGAATTCAGCCTGGACAATGGCCTCAAGGTCATCGTGCGCGAAGACCATCGCGCTCCGGTGGTGGTCAGCCAGCTCTGGTACAAGGTCGGCTCCAGCTACGAGACGCCGGGCCAGACCGGCCTGTCCCATGCCCTCGAGCACATGATGTTCAAGGGCAGCCGCAAGCTCGGCCCCGGCGAAGCCTCGCGCATCCTGCGTGAACTGGGCGCCGAGGAAAACGCCTTTACCAGCGACGATTACACCGCCTACTACCAAGTGCTGGCCCGCGATCGGTTGGCCATTGCCCTGGAACTGGAAGCCGACCGTCTGGCCAGCCTCAAGCTGCCGGCCGACGAGTTCGCCAAGGAAATCGAGGTGATCAAGGAAGAGCGCCGCCTGCGCACCGACGACAAGCCGTCGAGCCTGGCCTATGAGCGCTTCAAGGCCATGGCCTACCCCGCCAGCGGTTACCACACGCCGACCATCGGCTGGATGGCCGACCTTGAGCGCATGACCGTCGAGGAACTGCGCGCCTGGTATGAAGCCTGGTACGCGCCGAACAACGCCACCCTGGTGGTGGTCGGCGACGTCAGCGTCGCCGAGGTGAAAATCCTTGCCGAGCGCTATTTCGGCGCCATCCCCAAGCGCACGGTACCGACGGCAAAAGCGCCGCGTGAGCTGGCCGCACCGGGCGAACGGCGTATTACCCTGCACCTGAAAACCCAGCTGCCGAGCCTGATGATGGGCTTTAACGTGCCAGGCCTCGCCACCGCCGAACAACCGCGCCAGGTGCACGCGCTGCGCCTGGCCGCCGCCCTGCTCGATGGCGGCTACAGCGCCCGCCTACCGACCCGCCTGGAGCGCGGCGAGGAACTGGTATCCGGCGCATCGGCCTGGTACGACGGTTTCTCCCGTGGCGACAGTCTGTTCATCCTGTCCGCCACGCCCAACGTGCAGACCGGCAAGACGCTTGAGCAGGTCGAAGCCGGCCTGTGGCGCGAGCTGGAGGATTTGAAGAACACCCCACCGAGCGCCGAAGAGCTTGCCCGTGTGCGTGCACAAGTGATCGCCGGCCTGGTCTACGAGCGTGATTCGATCACCAGCCAGGCCACCGCCATTGGCCAACTGGAAACCGTCGGCCTGTCATGGCAGCTGATCGACCAGGAGCTGACCGAACTGGAGGCCGTGACCCCGGCCGATATCCAGCAGGCCGCCCGCACCTTCTTTACCCGCGACCGCCTGAGCGTCGCCCATGCTCTGCCTGAGGAGAAGCGCAATGAGTGAGCGTAATGGCCTGCGCTACGGCCTGCTCGGCCTGGCGCTACTGATATTGCTGGCCCTGCTGGCCCTGGTGAGCAACCGCCCGGATAGCAGCCCAACCGCGGCTCCGGCCGTTGAATCGACCAGCATCGAGTCCCTGGCCGCCCTTGGCGATCAGCCGCCCAGCCGCCGTGATCTGAATATCCAGACCTGGCAAACCACCGAAGGCGCCAAGGTGCTGTTCGTCGAAGCCCGCGAGCTGCCGATGTTCGACCTGCAACTGACCTTTGCCGCCGGCAGCAGCCATGACGACGGAATTGCCGGCCTGGCCATGCTGACCAACGCCATGCTCAACGAAGGCGTACCGGGCAAGGATGTCGGTGCGATTGCCGCCGGCTTCGAAAACCTCGGCGCCAATTTCGGCAACGGTGCCTACCGCGACATGGCCATCGCCAGCCTGCGCAGCCTCAGTGCGGCGGACAAACGCGAGCCGGCCCTGCAGCTGTTCAATCAGGTGCTCGGCCAGCCGACCTTCCCAGAAGACGCCCTGGCGCGAATCAAGAACCAACTGCTGGCCGGTTTCGAGTACCAGAAGCAGAACCCCGGCAAGCTGGCCAGCTTGGCGCTGTTCGAGCGCCTGTACGGCACGCACCCGTACGCCCATCCGAGCGATGGCACGGCGGAGTCGATTCCGGCAATCAGCCGCGAGCAACTGCAGGCATTCCATGCCAAGGCCTACACCGCCAGCAATGCGATTATCGCGTTGGTCGGCGACCTCTCGCGCAGCGACGCCGAAGCCCTGGCCAGCCAAGTCTCAGCCGCCCTGCCCAAAGGCCCGGCACTACCGCGCATCGCCCAGCCGGAAACACCCGAACCCGGCCTGCTACATATCGAGTACCCGTCGAACCAGACCCACCTGATGATCGCCCAGCTCGGCATCGATCGCCGCGACCCGGACTACGCCGCGCTCTACCTGGGCAACCAGGTATTCGGCGGCGGTGGTTTCGGCACCCGCCTAATGACCGAAGTGCGTGAGAAACGCGGTCTAACCTACGGCGTCTACTCCGGCTTCAGCGCCATGCAGGCGCGCGGTCCGTTTATGATCAACCTGCAGACCCGCGCCGAACTCAGCGATGGCACCCTGCAGTTGGTCAAAAGCATGCTGGCCGACTTCATCAAGGACGGCCCGACCGCTGACGAGCTGAACAACGCCAAGCGCGAGCTGGCCGGCAGCTTCCCGCTGTCCACTGCCAGTAACGCGGCCATCGTCGGTCAGCTGGGTTCCATGGGCTTCTACGACCTGCCACTGAGCTACTTGGAAGACTTTATGCGCGACGTGCAGGCGCTGGATGTAGCGCAGGTCAAGGCTGCCATGGCCAAGCACCTGAACCCCGATGCGCTGGTGATCGTCACCGCAGGCCCGGCAGTGGCTCAGAAAGAACTGCCGCCGCCCACTGACAACCCTGTCGAACAACCCTCTGCGATCCCGGAGCACTGATGAGCAAGCGACCCAAGCCGCCGAAAGCCAACCCCGCCCATAGTGGCGATGGCCAGCTGCGGATCATCGGCGGGCAATGGCGCTCACGCCAGTTCAACTTCCCCATGGCCGCCGGCTTGCGGCCAACGCCAAACCGCGTACGGGAAACCCTGTTCAACTGGCTGGCGCCCTACGTCGAAGGCGCCAAAGTGCTCGACCTGTTCGCTGGCAGCGGTGCGCTGTTTCTTGAAGCACTGTCACGCGGTGCCGGCAGCGCCTTGGCCCTGGACCTCAACCCTGCCGCCATCGCCAGCCTGCGCGGGCACCTGCAAACGCTGAACTGCGGCAACGGCCAGCTGCAGCAGACCGACGCCCTGCTCTACTTGCAGAACCCGGCAGCCACACCGTTCGATCTGGTGTTTCTCGACCCGCCGTTCAACCAGAATCTGCTCCTGCCCGCCTGTACCCTGCTGGAGCAGAACGGCTGGCTGGCGGCCGACGCCTGGGTCTACACCGAAAGCGAAAATTCACCGTCCAGCCTGGGCATGCCCGGCAACTGGCGCCTGCACCGCGAGCAGAAGGCCGGCCAGGTGTATTACGCGCTATGGCAGCGCACGGCCGAAGCCTGAGGGGAAACCTTGGGGCTTCACGCTGTGAAGCCCAACCTCGGCCAGGTTCTGTTATTCGCCCTACTCATATCGCTTCCGTTTCACCGCCTCAGGCCCTAGCCTGAGCGCTTTCCCAAGCGATATCTGGTCATGCAAACGCCCTTCAAGCCCGCCTGGTGGTTACCCGGCCCACACCTGCAAACCCTGTGGAACCCGATGTGCCGCACGCCAGCGAAGCTTGCACGCATCCGCGAACGCCTGTGGCTGGAAGATGGCGACTTTCTCGACCTGGACTGGCACGGCCCGCATGACGCCAGCACACCGCTGGTGTTGGTGCTGCATGGCCTGACCGGCTCATCCGACTCGCTGTATGTGCTGGGCTTGCAGCAACAACTGGCGGCCCAGGGCTGGGCCAGCGTGGCGCTGAACTGGCGCGGCTGCTCCGGTGAGCCGAACTTGCTGGCCCGTGGTTACCACTCCGGCGCCAGCGAAGATCTGGCCGAAACGGTGCGCCACCTGCGCGCCCAGCGGCCAATGGCGCCGCTGTATGCAGTGGGTTACTCACTGGGCGGCAATGTGCTGCTCAAGTATCTCGGCGAGACCGGCGCAGAAAGTCAGTTGCAGGGCGCGGCGGCAGTCTCAGTGCCGTTTCGTCTGGATCAGTGCGCCGACCGCATCGGCATGGGCTTTTCCAGGGTCTATCAGCGCCATTTCATGCACGAGATGGTGGCTTACGTGAAGGACAAGCAGCGCCTGTTCGCTCATCAGGGCATGGCCGACCGACTATCCACGCTGGAGAAACTCGGCCCGCTGGACGGCATGCGTACCTTCTGGGACTTCGACGGCCGCATCACCGCGCCGCTGCATGGCTACGCGGACGCCGAGGACTATTACCGGCGCGCCTCCAGCCGCTACTTCCTTAGCCGGATCGAAACACCCACGCTGATCATCCAGGCCGCCGACGATCCCTTCGTCTTCCCCCACAGCCTGCCCGAAGCCAACGAACTGTCATCCAGCATCGAATTCGAGCTGCACGCCCATGGCGGCCATGTCGGCTTTGTCGAAGGCAGCCTGGGTAAGCCGGGCTATTACCTAGAACGACGCATCCCGCAGTGGCTGGCCGAGCAAGCCGCGAAACTCCTGTAGGGTGGATGACGCTCTTATCATCCACCAATAGGGCAAGTGATATTCGAGTGGTTGTGTAGGTGACGGTGGGCAAGCTTCGCGTTGCCCCACCCGACAACTACAAAAGCGCCGCCGCAGCAAAGCCGGATGCCATTTAGATCACCTGATCAAGCGGCACATGCAGTTTGGCGTACAAGGCATCCAAAGCCTCGCGCGCTTGCGGGGCGGTGTAGCCGCCTTCCAACGCAAGCACTTGGTAGATGCCACGGCGGAGCATTTCTTGGCTGAGGTCGCCGGGGTTGCCGCGAGTGGTGCAGAGAAAGCGCACCCAGGAGGTCATGATGATCCAGCTATTAAGGGTCAGCGCCTCGATCTGCGCCTCATCCATCAGCAAGATGCCGGCCTCAACAAAGCCCTGATAGATATTCTGCGCCTGCACCAGGCAGCGCTGGGCAAACAAGCGATAGCGCTCGGCCAGCTCGGCGTCGCTGTCGAGCAAGTGCTCCAGATCGCGGTGCAGAAAGCGGTAATGCCACATGGCAGCAAGCAGCGCTTCCAGGTAGAAAGTTTTGTCCTGCACCGTTAGCGCGCGGCCTTCGGGGCGGCGCAGAAAAGTGTCTACCTGGCTTTCGTAGAGGCTAAACAGCTCGGCGATGATCGCCTGCTTGTTACGGAAGTGGTAGTACAGGTTGCCCGGTGAAATGCCCAAGTGCGCGGCGATATGGTTGGTGGTGACGCTGCGCTCGCCCTGGGCGTTAAACAGCGCCAGGCTCTCTTGAATGATGCGTTCGCGGGTTTTCAGTGGGGCTGACATAGCAACTCGATCTCGGCTCAAAAGCCCGGCAAAGGTACACGCAGCCGGCACCAAAGTGTTACCTGCACGCCAATCGATCCGCGCTCGCTAACGTTTAGTTGGGCTACGCACATCGGCTTAAAGCGCCATGCTATTTGACAGATTAGAGCAATTGCTCTAAAAATCCAGCACACCTTTTCTGCAGCGACGTCAGCCCATCTGCCGCACTGCATCGCTGGAATGCCGAGGAGTAACACCATGGTCGCCGACGTCGCCTACCTAGAACAAAGCCTGCAACAGAGCCAACAACAGCTCAGCCAGCTGGAGAGCAGCTTTGCCCGTCAGCGTCAGGCGTTCAAGGCCAACCCCATGCCCTCGGCCGAGCAACGCATCCAGTGGCTGAATGTGTTGCGCGACCTGCTTCGCGACGAGCGCGAGACGCTGATCAGCGCCATCTCCCAGGACTTCAGCAACCGCAGCGCCGACGAAACCCTGCTCGCCGAGCTGATGCCCAGCCTGCACGGCATTCACTACGCGACCAAGCGCATCAAAAAATGGATGAAGCCGTCGCGGCGCAGCGTCGGCATGCAATTTATGCCCGCCGCCGCCAAGGTCATCTACCAGCCACTGGGCGTGGTCGGGGTGATCGTGCCGTGGAACTACCCGCTATTCCTCGCCATCGGTCCGCTGGTCGGCGCCCTGGCGGCCGGCAACCGGGTGATGATCAAGATGAGCGAGTCGACCCCGGCTACCTCGCAGCTGATCAAAGATCTGCTAGCCAAGGTCTTCCCTGAGGATCTGGTAACCGTGGTGCTGGGCGAAGCGGAAGTCGGCATGGCCTTCTCCAAACTGCCGTTCGACCACTTGCTGTTCACGGGCGCCACCAGCATCGGCAAACACGTGATGCGGGCTGCGGCCGACAACCTGACCCCGGTGACCCTGGAGCTGGGCGGCAAGTCACCGGCCATCGTCAGCGCCGACGTGCCGCTCAATGACGCGGCCGAACGCATCGCCTTCGGCAAGACCATGAATGCCGGCCAGACCTGCGTGGCTCCGGACTATGTGCTGGTGCCAAGAGACCGCGTAGACGGCTTCGTCGCGGCTTACCGCGATGCGGTGCAGAGCTTCTACCCGGCGCTGGCAAATAACCCGGATTACACCGCGATCATCAACGAGCGCCAGCAGCATCGCCTCAACGGCTACCTGCAGGACGCCGAAAGCAAGGGCGCCACGGTGATCTCGCTGTACCCCGAAGCTCAGGGCCGGCGCATGCCGCAGGCCGTGCTGCTGAACGTGACGGATGAAATGAAGGTGATGCAGGACGAGATTTTCGGCCCGCTGCTGCCGATCATCCCCTACGACAAGCTGGAAGATGCCTTCGCCTTTATCAACGAGCGCGACCGGCCGCTGGCGCTTTACTACTTCGGCTACGACAAGGGCGAGCAGCAGCGCGTGCTGCACGAGACTCACTCCGGCGGCGTATGCCTCAACGACACCCTGCTGCATGTGGCCCAGGACGACATGCCATTCGGCGGCGTCGGCCCGTCCGGCATGGGCCATTACCACGGCCATGAAGGCTTCCTCACTTTCAGCAAGGCCAAGGGCGTGTTTATCAAACAGCGCTTCAACGCCGCCAAGCTGATCTACCCGCCATACGGCAAGTCGATCCAGAAACTGGTGTACAAACTCTTCGTTCGCTAACCCTTCCTCTGCAGGAGCGGCTAATCCGCTCCTGCATCAGCCTGTTTGAGTGATAACAACAATGCACGACAGCACTCTCGCAGCTACCGGCCTGTCGCGGCGCGGCCTGCTCAAGGTCGGCCTGATGGGCTCGGCCTTTCTCGCCACTGCCGGGCTCACTGCCAGCCTCAGCGGCTGTTCGGCCAGCATACCGAAAGCCGGCTTTGCGGTAATCCGCGAGTCCGACCTGGCCTTTCTCAATGCCTTGATCCCGGTGATGCTGACCGGAGCGGTCACGGCCGAGAAGATGCCACAAGCCGTGGCGGGTACCCTCGCCAACCTCGATTACAGCCTTAGCCACCTCTCACCGGAACTGCTCAAGCTGACCGTGCAGCTGTTCGACGTGCTGGCCATGCCAATCACCCGTGGCCCACTGACTGGCGTCTGGGGCAGCTGGGAAAACGCTTCGAGCGCCGATGTACAGGCGTTTCTCGACCGCTGGCAGAACAGCTCCATCGGCCTGCTGAAGATGGGCCACGCCTCGCTGCTGCAGCTGGTGATGATGAGCTGGTATAGCCGAGCCGAGTCCTGGGCGCACTGCGGCTACCCCGGACCTCCTACAGTCTGACGGCTGGCTGCGCGTCGGCCATGCGTTGTTGCAGATGCGCTCGGACGGTGACGTGTCACCGAACGCCCGGAGGGCGGCCCGCAAGGGCGAGTGAAACGAGTACTGCTCATTTACGCTCGTAAACTCCGCGTCCTCGCGCATCTGCGCCTAGCCTGGCTCTAGCTCGCTCAACCTTTTAAGCAGCGCGATCATAAAAAAGAGAACCTGAAATGCCTGTACCCGATAGCTTTAAAGAGGGCCTGGCCCGTGGTTGGAAAACCTATAACGGCTCACGCCTGGACAGCGATCTGACCCTCGAAGCCGACGTCGCCATTGTCGGCAGCGGCGCGGGCGGTGGCACCACCGCGGAAATCCTCAGTTCGGCAGGCTTCAAGGTGCTGCTGATCGAGGAAGGCCCGCTGAAGACCAGCGACGATTTCAAGATGCTTGAAGACAAGGCCTACGCCAGCCTCTATCAGGAAGGCATCGGGCGCATGAGCAAGGATGGTGCGATCACCATCATGCAAGGCCGCGCAGTCGGCGGTACCACGCTGATCAACTGGACCTCGAGCTTTCGCACACCCGCACCAACCCTGGAACACTGGGCTACGGAACATGGCGTCAAAGGCCACGGCTCAGAAGAAATGGCGCCCTGGTTCGAGCAGATGGAACAGCGCCTGGGCGTCGCGCCCTGGGCCGTGCCGCCGAACGCCAATAACGCGGTGCTCAGCAGCGGCTGTGAAAAACTCGGCTACGAGTGGCAGACGATTCCGCGCAACGTACGCGGTTGCTGGAACCTCGGCTATTGCGGCATGGGCTGCCCGACCAACGCCAAGCAATCGATGCTGGTTACCACCATTCCAGCGACCCTGGAGAAAGGCGGCGAACTGCTCTATCTGGCCCGTGCCGACAAGCTGCTGATCGAGGGTGACCAGGTCATGGGCATCGAATGCCTAGGCATGGACGAGCGCTGCGTCGCCCCCAATGGCCGCAAGATTACGGTCAAGGCCAAGCATTACGTACTCTCCGGCGGAGGCATCAACACACCGGGGATTCTCCTGCGTTCGAATGCACCGGACCCGCATCAGCGCACGGGCAAGCGCACCTTTCTGCATCTAGTGAATTTTTCCGCAGCCTTGTTCGATCAGGTGATCAACCCTTTCTACGGCGCGCCGCAGTCGATCTACTCCGATCACTTTCAATGGGATGACGGCACCGCTGGGCGCCTGTCCTACAAGCTCGAAGTCCCGCCGCTGCAACCGGCGCTGACCGCCACCCTGCTCGGCCGTTTCGGTGTCGATAACGCCATGCGCATGGAGCAGCTGCCCAACACCAATGTGATGCTGGCCCTGCTGCGCGACGGCTTCCACCCAGATAGCGCCGAAGGCACGGTGGAACTGCGCGGCGATGGCAGCCCGGTGCTCGATTACCAGATGACCGATTACACTTGGGACGGCGTGCGCCGGGCCTTCCATACCATGGCCGAGATTCAGTTTGCCGCCGGGGCTAAGGCGGTGCTGCCGCTGCATGCCGATGCCGGCTATGTGAAAACCCTGGCCGAAGCGAAAAGCCTGATCGACAACCTCAGCCTGGAGCTGTACCGCACCCGCCTCGGCAGCGCCCACGTCATGGGCGGTTGCGCCATGGGTGAAGACCCGCAGCAGGCAGTGACTGACAGCCTTGGCCGCCATCACCAGCTGGGCAACCTGTCGATCCATGACGGCTCGCTGTTCCCCACCAGCATCGGGGCCAACCCGCAGCTGTCGATCTACGGCTTAACGGCCAAGCTCGCGACAAAACTCGCCGAACGGCTACGCGGGTAAATTCTTGTGGAGGAACAGGGTCATGCTGCAAAAAGTGGTTTCCGCCTTGCTGATTATCGCCGGCATCATCCACCTGCTGCCGCTCAGTGGTGTGCTCGGCGCTGAGCGGCTGGCGCAGCTCTACGGCCTGGCCTTCGAGGAACCCAACCTGCTCCTGCTGATGCGCAGCCGCGCGGTGCTGTTCGGCCTGCTCGGTGCCTTTCTGGTCTACGCCGCTTTTCGCCCGGCCCTGCAACCGCTCGCTCTAATTGGCGGCCTGGTCAGTGTGCTGAGCTTTCTTCTGTTGGCTTGGAGCAGCCCTACTTATAACGAGGCGCTGCGCCGGGTGGTAATCGCCGACTGGCTGGCGCTGGCCTGCCTGCTGATCGCCACGCTGCTGGTTGTCCTGGCGCGCAAGGTCTAAAGCCAACCGCGCTGACTTGGCCGACGTCGCCTTGCTGCGCTACCATCCGACTCCCCAACGGACCCGCCAGGACGTCACGATGAATCGAGTGTTATACCCAGGCACCTTCGACCCCATCACCAAGGGGCACGGCGACCTGGTCGAACGTGCCGCACGGCTGTTCGACAGCGTGATCATTGCGGTCGCCGCCAGCCCGAAGAAGAATCCGCTGTTCAGCCTGGAACAACGCGTTGAACTGGCCCGGGAAGTCACTCAACATCTGCCGAATGTCGAAGTCGTGGGCTTTTCCACCCTGCTGGCGCACTTCGCCAAAGAACAAGGCGCGAATGCATTCCTGCGGGGCCTGCGTGCAGTGTCCGATTTCGAATACGAGTTCCAGCTGGCCAATATGAACCGCCAACTGGCCCCGGACGTGGAAAGCCTGTTCCTCACTCCGTCGGAAAAATACTCCTTTATCTCCTCGACCCTGGTGCGCGAAATCGCTGCCTTGGGTGGCGATATCTCCAACTTCGTGCACCCGGCCGTGGCCGCAGCGCTGACAGAGCGCTTCAAGCGCTGATCGCAAAGCGTCGGCCGCGTGCAAGCGCGGCCTTGATGGGGCACAATTTGCGCATTGTTTCCCCAGTTTTATGGCTGTGCCCAAGAGAGCACAGCAGGAGTGCGTCATGTCCCTGATCATCACCGACGACTGCATCAACTGCGACGTCTGCGAACCCGAATGCCCGAACGCCGCGATCTCTCAGGGAGAAGAAATCTACGAGATCGACCCCAACCTGTGCACTGAATGCGTCGGCCACTACGATGAGCCGCAGTGCCAGCAAGTCTGCCCGGTCGATTGCATCCCACTCGATGAAAACAATGTCGAGAGCAAGGATGAACTGATGCAGAAGTACCTGATCATCACCGGTAAAGCATGAAGACCGGCCGCCTTTTCTGCGGCTATCACTGGCGTGCCGTGCTCGGCGCGCTTGCTCTGCTTTGCGCCCTTGAGCTGCATGCCGCAGCCCAGCCTGAACGCATCGCCATTGCCAGCGCACACCCAGCCGCCACCGTGGCCGGCCAGGAAACCCTGGCCCTGGGTGGGAATGCCTTTGATGCGGCTGTAGCGATCAGTGCGGCATTGGCAGTGGTCGAGCCCTACGGCTCGGGCCTGGGCGGCGGCGGCTTCTTTCTGTTACGCGAAGCCGGCGAGCAACCCACCTATCGCTTTCTCGATGCCCGCGAACGCGCCCCACAAGCAGCCCATGCCGATCTGTATCGAGTCAACGGCGAAATCAGCAAAGATCTTTCGCTAAATGGCGCATTGGCCGCTGCCATTCCCGGCCTCCCGGCGGCGCTGGTCGAGCTGGCCGAACGCTTCGGCCACCTGCCGCTGCGCGACTCGCTGGCGCCGGCCATTCGCCTGGCCCGCAGCGGTGTCAGCATCGACCGGGTTTACCGGGAACGTGCCCGCTGGCGCTTAGCGGCTATGCGCGACAACCCGGAAACCGCGCAGATATTCCTCGATAAAGGCGAAATACCCGAAGGACTCGGCCTGCTGCGTCAGCCGGAACTGGCCCGCACCTTGGAACAACTGGGCAAAAATGGCCTTGAGGGTTTCTACGGCGGAGTGGTGGCAGAACAGCTGGTCAAGGCAGTGCGTGAGGCAGGCGGTATCTGGACCCTCAAGGACCTGACTGACTACCGCATCGTTGAACGCCAGCCACTGCGCGTTTCTCTGGTTCAGGGGCGCGAGCTAATCAGCGCACCACCGCCATCAGCCGGCGGCATCGCTCTGGGACAAAGCCTGCTGATGCTGCAGCAACTGCCCTGGCAGCAGGCTGATAGCGTGCAGCGCACTCATCTGGTGGTCGAGACCCTGCGCCGCGCCTACCGTGATCGCGGCCTGCTAGGTGACCCGGACTTTGTCCGCAACCCGGCGCAACAACTGCTGGCCCCTGCCTACCTGAAGCAGCTGACCAGCGACATCCACCCACAACGTGCCACGCCGAGTGACAGCCTGCCTCCCAGCAAAACCTGGCAGGAAGGCGACCACACCACCCATTTCTCGGTACTCGACACCGAGGGCAACGCGGTGGCGGCGACACTGTCGATCAACCTGCCGTTCGGCGCAGCCTTTACCGCCCCCGGCACCGGGGTGTTGCTGAACAATGAGATGGATGACTTTGCCGCCGATATACAAGGCAGTAATGCCTACGGCCTGAGCGGTAGCCAGGCCAACAGCATCGCCGCCGGCAAACGGCCGCTGTCGAGCATGAGCCCAAGCTTTATCGAAAGCACCGAGGATTTCGCCAGCTTCGGCACGCCGGGCGGCAGCCGGATTCCTAGCATGGTGCTGCTGGCGATATTGCAGTACCTGGATCAGCAACCGGTCGAGCGCTGGCCCAGTGTCGCCCGCTACCACCATCAGTTTCGCCCCGACTTGATCGAGCACGAACCGGACACTTTCAGCCCAACAGAAATCGCAGCGCTAGAGGCGCTCGGGCATCAATTGAAATCAACCGGCAGGCAGTACGGCAATCAACAGGTGCTGTACTGGGACAAGCAAGACGGGAAGGTTGCGGCGGCAAGTGATCCGCGCGGGATTGGTACTGCGGTGATTAGAACGGCAGCTCCCCAGTAAATCAGACTCAGGCGAAGGCTATGGGCTACACAGGGCTGCCAGGCCAAAATACCGAGGCAGCCCAAAAACAGCGAAGCTACTAGTCTTTGCGATAACCACTGGTAGTACAGCCGAGACAGCGTACAAAAGCAGCCATACCAGGCTCAACAACCAGTGACTTACCTGCCTCACCAATATTGCCACCCGCTGCGGAGAACGGCAGCGTTACAACAAATGCCACAGCACCGATAGCAGTTGCACCGATCAGTAACGGTCGTGCAATCAGCAGATCGCCAATCATTGAATAGGCTTTTGGTGCGTTAGCCGTATAAAGAGGGTCGCCACTAGTGTTCTGCTGCGCTACGTCAGCATAAGCCGGCAGCGCCAGCAGGCCAGTGGTCAGCGCCAGAGCAGCAGCGGTTGAGCGGAACAGTTTCATGGGGCGATCCTTCAGCTATTAGGAGGCGGTGAGTCTAACTATAACAGCGCATTGGTAATTGTCAGCGTGACGGCCGTCAATCGCCATAAAAGGCGTATTCAGGTTTTTTCGGAATAAAGGGTCGGTAAAACACCAGAATCTCCTTGAGATCGGCCATTTCATCTCCCGTCGGTATAAATGTCGGACCGATAACTACACGCCGATTCTGGTAGTCCAGCGCGCCCAGTACAATTGGCACGCCCGCGCCGAGGGCGATGTGATAGAAGCCCATTTTCCAGCGCTCAACCTTCTTGCGCGTGCCTTCGGGTGAGAGGATCAGCATAAATTGCTGATGTTCGCGAAAAGCCTGCACGGCCTGTTCAACCGTATTGCCCTGGCGCTCGCGCCGAATGGCGATACCGCCCCATAGGCGCATCAGCGCGCCAAAGGGCCATCGGAAAATCGTATGTTTGCCGAACCAGCGGGCGTTCAGCCGCAGAACGAACTTCACCGCGATAAAGATCACGAAATCCCAATTGGAGGTGTGATGCGCGCCAATCACTACGAACTTGTCGAGTTTCGGCAACTCCCCTTCGACACGCCAGCCCATCAGTTTTAGCGCCACGCGGCCGACCCACTCGGCCACAAAGTTACGGGGCAGGTAATTACCGGACATCAATACCTCGGTCGTTCTTATTGTTATGTAGTCAGTTCAGCCACCCGTGCCTAACGAGTAAATCCAGCCCGACAAAAGACCTTAACGTTGGCAGCGCGGACAATAGACGCTGGCGCGCTGGCCGAGCTTGACCTCGCGCAAGGTGCTGCCGCAGTGCTTGCAAAACTCACCGCCACGTCCATAGACGAACAGTTCCTGCTGGAAATAACCCGGCTGGCCATCGCCACCGACAAAGTCACGCAGGGTGGTGCCGCCGCGCTCGATGGCATGGGCGAGGATGCGCTTGATCTCGTCCGCCAGCGTCAGATAACGCGCCCGCGACACCGAGCCAGCCTCACGGCGCGGGTCGATACCCGCAGCGAACAGCGCTTCGCTCGCGTAGATATTGCCCACCCCGACCACCACGGCGTTGTCCATGATAAAAGGCTTGATCGCCATGGCGCGGCCACGGGACAGCTGGAACAATCGCTCGCCATCGAACAGTTCGGTCAACGGCTCCGGCCCCAACTTGCTGAGCAGTACATGGCTCAACGGCTCGGCGCTCCAGAGCAGCGCACCAAACCGGCGCGGATCGGTGTAGCGCAGGGCTAGACCGGACTCCAGCTCGATATCCACATGCTCATGCTTGGCCGCTGGCAAACCCGTCTCGACCAGACGCAGACTGCCGGACATACCCAGATGGCTGATCAGGCTGCCGGTTTCGGCCTTGATCAGCAGGTATTTGGCGCGCCGCTCGACGCATTCGATGCGCTGCCCAGACAGCTGGATATCCAGATCTTCGGGAATCGGCCAACGCAGGCGGCGTTCGCGCACGATCACCCGGCTGACACGCTGGCCCTCAAGGAACGGCGCGATGCCGCGGCGAGTGGTTTCTACTTCAGGAAGTTCTGGCATAGCGAGTGGTCAGCTGAGCAATCCGAGCGGGCGCCTACCTTAGCAGGAATGCTCCAACATCGACGAGGCAGGCTAGCTGCCGATTAACTCGCCCCTAAGTCGCGAATGCTCTCGCGCAGGTTCTCGAAGTCATATCCGGACAGGCCGACATACTCCAGCACCAGCTGTTCGATGCTCTGCCACTCATGGTCGTCCGGCTGATTACCCAGCACCAGATGACTTTCACAGATGTGTTCAGCCATCTTCAAAATCGCCAGCAGGGTTTTCAGCTGTGCATCGCGGCTGGAATCCTCGGTGAAAATCGCCAGGGCGTTGTGGTGGCTGGCAATCGCCTCACACAGGTGCAACGGCAGGTTCCACGACTTGGCGGTGAAGTAGCCGACCACCGCGTGGTTGGTATTGAGCAGGCGGTTCTCGGTATCCACTACGCGGCGCTCGCCGGTGGCGCTGGCATAGGCCTCCTCAAGCACAGTCATGTAATTGGGGAAGCGCTTGACCATCAGCGGGATGCCACAGTTGTGGAACAGGCCAAGGGTGTAGGCCTCATCTGGCGAGTGGTAACCGATGCGCTTGGCCAGGGTTAGGCAGGTCATGGCCACATCCTGGGCGGTATCCCAGAAACGATTGAGGGTGACGATGGCCTCGTCCGTCAGCTCGCCGCGAATCGATTGCGCGTTGATCAGGTTGATCACCGTGTTGCAGCCCAGCAGATTGACCGCCTGCTGGATCGAGGCAATTCGATTGGCAAGGCCGAAAAATGG
Source organism: Pseudomonas sp. EA_35y_Pfl2_R5 (assembly GCF_963970805.1). Classification (NCBI taxonomy): domain Bacteria; kingdom Pseudomonadati; phylum Pseudomonadota; class Gammaproteobacteria; order Pseudomonadales; family Pseudomonadaceae; genus Pseudomonas; species Pseudomonas sp. EA_35y_Pfl2_R5. Next base: position 218,654 of record NZ_CAXAOW010000001.1, read on the forward strand.
CGAGTTCACCAGTTTCAACAACGCGCCGGAGAGTCCCGGGTCCTGCCCAATCAGCTTGGCGATGGCGCGCAGGTCCGGGCTCGGCATCACCTGTTCCATCTGCAAATCCACCATGATCTGCGGCTGCGGCGGCACGCTGATGCCCTGCAGCACTTGCTGGATATATTCGGCGGAAAGCTCTTGGGACATAACGGGAACAACCGGAATGATAAGTGAACGTCAGTCTAGCTAAACCCCCAGCACTTCCACAGGCGACTTTTGTAACCGACGCACCCTTTATGAAACCGCTATAATTCCGCTCTTTTTTCGGAGTCCCCAGCATGTCCCTGCCCAGCCTGCGCCTGAAAGCCAACGCCGATCGACGCCTGCGCGCCGGCCATCTATGGGTCTACAGCAACGAAATCGACGTCGCCGCCACTCCGCTCAGCGGCTTCGCAGCCGGTGACCAGGCCATCCTCGAGGCGACCGGCGGTAAGCCGCTGGGCGTCGTCGCGATGAGCCCGAATAATTTGATCTGCGCGCGCCTGCTGTCGCGTGACGTCAAACACGTGCTGGACAAATCCCTGCTGGTGCACCGCATCAACGTCGCCATGAGCCTGCGCGAGCGCCTATTCGACAAGCCCTGCTACCGCCTGGTGTACGGCGACTCCGATCTGCTGCCCGGCCTGGTGGTCGACCGTTTCTTCGACATTCTGGTGGTGCAACTGGCCTCGGCCACCATGGAGCGGCATAAGGATGACGTACTCGCCGCACTGATCCAGGTGTGCAAACCCAGCGGCATCCTGCTCAAGAATGACTCCGCTGCCCGCGATGCCGAAGGCCTGGCCCGCTATGTGGAAACCCCGTTCGGCGTGGTGCCGGAGTGGGTCGCCCTGGAAGAGAACGGCGTGAAGTTCGAAGCCCCGGTAATCGAAGGGCAGAAAACCGGCTGGTTCTACGACCACCGCATGAACCGCGCGCGCCTGGCGCCTTACGTCAAAGGCAAGCGCGTGCTCGACCTGTTCAGCTATATCGGCGGCTGGGGTGTGCAGGCTGCAGCCTTCGGCGCCAGCGACGTGATGTGCGTGGATGCTTCCGGCTTTGCCCTTGATGGGGTTGAACGCAACGCCGCACTGAACGGTTTGACCGACCAGGTCGCCTGCGTCGAAGGCGATGTGTTCGAAGCGCTGAAACAGCTGAAAGCCTCGGAAGAGCGCTTCGACGTGATCGTCGCCGACCCTCCCGCCTTTATCAAACGCAAGAAAGACCAGAAGAACGGCGAAGGCGCCTACCGCCGCCTCAACGAGCAAGCCATGCGCCTGCTCAACAAGGACGGCATCCTGATCAGCGCCAGTTGCTCCATGCACCTGGAAGAAGACAACCTGCAGAACATCCTGTTGACCAGCGCACGTCATCTGGACCGCAATATCCAGCTGCTCGAGCGCGGCGCCCAAGGCCCGGATCACCCGGTGCACCCGGCCATTAATGAGACCCGCTATATCAAGAGCCTGACAGTGCGTCTGCTGCCCAATAGTTAGGGTCTGTTGCCGTTTCGTTCGCGGTCGCGCCGGAGCTTGTTTTAGCGCGAGGCAAGGCACGAGACACGAAGTTTGTTCAGCACATCCATGTGCTTCACCCCTTCGGGGCTTGCGCGCTAAAACGCTCCCGGCGTTTTTGTGGTTGTTCCAAATGAGTGTCGAGAAACGCAGTATCGCGCTAAAACAGGCCCGGCCCTTTGGTTTGCGCGCAAAATCTCGCCATGCGGTGTTGAAGGACTTGGCAAGGGAACAACCATTCCCTGCGTCCTCCGCCTAGCCTGGCGAGATTTTGCGCGGCAACGCGGCGCGCGTCGAAATGGCAACAGACCCTAGGCACCTGCACCTGCCGAGTGCGTGTCGGCAGGTGCTTCTTTCTCTCCCGCGCTGTTACCACTCCCCACACCGGCCTGGCGCAACCCCGCGCCTGGACTAGGCTTACATCCCAGCACCGCCGCGCTCGCACTATGCCGCCGACCGACTGGCACAGTGCTTGCGTAACTTGAACATTCAAACAAGTACCCGTTACAGCATAAAAGCGGGCACACGGATTCAAGTATTCAGATAACGGCCATAAGCAGTTGTCTGTTCAGAGCACATTTGGGGAGGGGTATGGCTGACCTGGCTGGGGACAAACCGTTCCTGCAATTCACCAACGTCAAGAAGACGTATGACCACAAGAATCTGGTGGTCAAGGATTTCAACCTGGATGTGGCCAAGGGCGAATTTATCACCCTGCTCGGCCCGTCCGGCTCGGGTAAAACCACCTGCCTGATGATGCTCGCCGGGTTCGAGGACGTGACCAGCGGCGAGATCCTGATCAACGGCCGCTCGGTCACCAGCATCGCCCCCTATCAGCGCAATATCGGCATGGTGTTCCAGCAGTACGCGCTGTTCCCACATATGACCCTGCGCGAGAACCTCGCCTACCCGCTGAAAATTCGCAAACAGCCCAAGGAAGTAATTAACGCCAAGGTCGATGAGTACCTGTCGCTGGTTGAACTGCTGGATTTCGGCAACCGTTTTCCCGGCCAACTCTCCGGCGGCCAGCGCCAGCGAGTGGCGCTGGCCCGGGCACTGATCTTTGCACCCGACATCGTACTGATGGACGAACCCCTCGGCGCACTGGACAAGAAACTGCGCGAGCAGATGCAGTTCGAGATCAAACGCCTGCACGAGCAGCTCGGCTTCACCGTGATCTACGTGACCCATGACCAGACCGAAGCGCTGACCATGAGCGACCGCATCGCCGTATTCAACAACGGCATCGTCCAGCAATGTGCGCCGCCCCACGTGCTCTACGAGCGCCCGGCCAACCTATTCGTTGCCGACTTTATTGGCGAGAGCAACAAGCTCAACGGCGTGATCGAAAGCGTCGGCGCGGACAGCGTGCAGGTGCGTCTGGAAGATGGCGGTCTGGTCAGCGCCTTGAAAGCCAATTGCAACGAAGTCGGCCTGCCAACCACCGTGTCTATTCGCCCGGAAAAGCTCAGCTTCACCGAACGCCTAGGCAGCACCGGCAATCAGGTGTTGGCGCGCTTCGTCACCCGACATTACGTCGGCGAATACATCCGCTACCACTTCGAAACCGCAGGCGGCACCGAACTGGTGGTGAAGAACATGAATGACAGCAGCGCCCCACAACTCAGTGCCAAGGAAGAAGTCGCCCTGGCCTGGCTACCGCAAGACAGCCAGGCCCTGGATCGCCCAGTCGTCACACCAACCTGACCCCAATAACTAAAAGCAGAAGCAATGGAGCACAGCAATGGCTAGAACACTGACCACCCGCTTTTCCACCTTCGCCCTCGCCGCCGCCCTGGGCACGGCAAGTTTCACCGCCAGCGCCGAAGAAACCCTGACCGTGGTGTCATGGGGCGGTGCCTATGGTGCAGCTCAGCAGAAGCACGTGATCGACCCATTTATGAAAGACACTGGCAACAAGGTGCTGTTCGAGGACTACACCGGCGGTGTAGCCGAGATCAAAGCCCAGGTCGAGTCCGGCAATATTCAGTGGGACGTGGTCGACTTCGAAGTAATCGACCTTGAGCGCGCCTGCTCCGAAGGCCTGCTGGAAAGCATTCCGCGCGACATCCTGCCGGCGGGTATCGATGGCGTACCCGCCGATAAGGACTTTATCCCTGAAGCCCTGGCCAGTGAGTGCGCGGTCGGCAACATCGTCTGGTCGGTGGTCTTCGCCTACAACGAGAAAACCATCGGCGGCACCAAGGCCGCGAGCATCAGCGATTTCTTCGACACCAGCAAAATTGCGGGCAAGCGCGCCCTGCGCAAACGTCCACAGGTGAACATGGAGTGGGCGCTGCTGGCTGACGGCGTGCCGCCGGGCGAAGTCTATGATGTGCTGTCCACTCCAGAAGGCCAGGCCCGCGCCTTCGCCAAACTGGACACCATCAAGAAAGATATCGTCTGGTTCGACTCCTGGTCGCAAGCCCCACAACTGCTCAACGATGGCGGCGCGGTACTGGTGCAATCGGCTAACGGACGTTTCTATGACGCCATCCGCCAGGAAAACAAACCCTTCGTCATCGTCTGGGACGGCCACGTCTACGACCTCGACGCCTGGGCCATCGTCAAAGGCTCGCCGAAAAAAGACCTGGCATTGAAGTTCATTGCCTACGCCACTGGCTCCACCCCACTGGCCGGCATGCCAGACGTGGCCTACGGCCCGACGCGCAAATCCTCCATGCCATTGGCTGACCAAAGCGCTGCACCGCACCTGCCGACTGCTCACCTGAGCAAAGGCATCCAAGCCGGTTCGGACTTCTGGGCTGACTACGGCGAATCCCTCGGTGAAAAATTCAACGAGTGGCTGCTGAAGTAATACCTCGGACACCCCGCGCCACAATGGCGCGGGGTGTCGCTTTCAGGTTGTATAGGAGTTAACGCTTGTCCTCTCTCACCAGCACCGAAGCCAACCAAGCCGCCAGTGGTCGACGCAAGAAGCGTCTGACTGCGTTTCTGTTTGTGCTGCCGCTGCTGATATTCATCATGCTCAGCTTCGTTGCCCCCATCGCCAGCATGCTCTGGCGCAGTGTCAGTCACCCGACGGTGGCCGCCCTAATTCCGTTGACCCTAAGCGAGCTGCAACGCTGGGACGGCAAAACCATACCCGATGAACAGACACTCACTGTTTTCGCCAAGGAACTGCATGACCTGGCCAAAGAGCGCCAGTCCGGCAAGCTAGCCGAAGAGATCAACCGCGCTACCGCCGGCATGTCCAGCGTGGTCAAATCCACCGCGCGCAAGGTCTCGCGCTTGAATAACGAACAACTCGCACAACAAGGTGCGGATACGCTGCTCAAGGCCCATCGCAAGTGGAGCAACCCGGATACCTGGTACGCCATCCAGCGCGCCGGCAAGCCCTACACCTATGACTACTACCTGACCGCCCTCGACCTTGAACTAAACCCAGAGCAAGGCATTCAGGTACGCGAAGACACACAGATCTACCTGCAGCTCTACACCAAGACCCTGAACATGGCGCTGATCATCACCGTTTTCTGCGCCCTACTCGGCTACCCCCTGGCCTACTACCTGGCCGGGCTGCCGGAGAACCGTGCCAACCTGCTGCTGGTGCTGGTGCTACTGCCGTTCTGGACCTCACTGCTGGTACGCACCACGGCCTGGATCGCCTTACTGCAGACCAACGGGGTGATCAACTCGTTTCTGCTCGGGGTCGGCATCGTCGATCAGCCCATCGAAATGCTCTACACCTCATTCGCCACGGTGGTGGCCATGACCCATATCCTGCTGCCGTTTATGATTCTGCCGCTGTACAGCGTGATGCGCGGCATCGACCCCAGCTACCTGCGCGCGGCGCTGTCACTGGGTGCACGGCCGATTCCGGCGTTCGCCCGCATCTATTTCCCGATGACAATGCCCGGACTAAGCGCCGGCGCCCTGCTGGTATTCATCATTTCCGTGGGCTACTACATCACCCCGGCGCTGGTCGGCGGCACCGATGGGCAGATGATCAGCAACATCATCGCCTTCCATATGCAGCGCTCGAACAACTGGGAGCTGGCCGCCGCACTGGGATCCCTGCTGCTCGCGCTGATCCTACTGCTGTACTGGCTGTACGACCGCTTCGTCGGTGCCAGCAATATCAAACTGGGCTAGAGGGTCTGTTCCTGCTTCGTTCGCGGCTGCGCCGGAGCCAGTTTTTGCGCGGAGCAAGGCATGAGGAGAGACGTTTGGTATTCCAAATGAACGACGAATAACGCAGCACCGCGCAAAAACTGGCCCGGCCCTCCGGGTTGCGCGGCAAATGATGCCATGCGGCGTTGCGGGACTTGGCAAGGGAACACCATTCCCCGCGTCCCGCGCCTAGCCTGGCACCATTTGCCGCAGCAACGCAGCTCACGAACGAAGCAGGAGCAGACCCTACAATGAAGATTCCCGCCTATTACGGCTTCTGGCATCACCTGGGCAGCTGGTTGCTGAAAACCAGCTCCTGGCTGGTGTTGCTGTTTTTGATCATGCCGATTCTGGTGATCATCCCGCTGTCCTTCAACGTAGAGCCGTTCTTCAGTTTTACCGAAGGCATGCTCACCTTTCAGCCCGAGGCTTATTCGCTGCGCTGGTATACCGCCATCTTTACCGACGACAAGTGGCTGCTGGCAATCAAGAACAGTTTTGTGATCGGTTTCTTCGCCACCCTGCTGGCCACCATCCTGGGCACGTGCGCAGCTGTAGGCTTGGCCCGCGATGACATGCCAGCGCGGCGGTTGATTACCGCGCTGCTGCTGTCGCCAATGATCGTGCCGCTGATCATCACCGCCGCTGGCATGTTCTTTTTCTATTCCGATCTTGGCCTGGCCGGCAACTACCTGGGCGTAATCATCGCCCACGCGGCCCTCGGCACGCCGTTCGTAATCATCACCGTGACCGCCACCCTCACTGGCTTCGACTACAGCCTGGCCCGCGCCGCTCTCAATCTCGGAGCCACGCCGCTACGGGTGTTCTTCGACATCATCATGCCGCTAATCCGTCCCGGGGTGATTTCCGGCGCGCTGTTCGCCTTTATCACCTCGTTCGACGAGGTGGTGGTGATCCTGTTTATGGCCGGGCCGCAGCAGCGCACCATCCCTCGGCAAATGTTCTCGGGCCTGCGCGAGCAAATCAGCCCGAGCATTCTGGCCATCGCCACCCTGCTGATCCTGATGTCGATTGTCCTGCTGATTACCATCGAACTGCTGCGCCGACGCGCCACTCGCATGCGCGGTATCGAACGGCCCAACTGAAAGCCCGCCCCGAAAGGCGGGCACTGCGACCTACTGGATACCGCGCCGGTTGACTGACCACTGCAGGCTGCTGCAGAGACGACACAAGGTACCGAAAAAGGTGTTCCGAGCGCTCTGATCGTCCATCAGTTGGAAACGAAACCAGGCCGTGGTTGGCCCACGGTAAGCACCACCATCACCCACCGGCTCAAAATGACTGACCAGGCGACGCTCGCCCCAAAACACCGGCACATTGCTGCGTAGATAGACCGGCTGGGCATTCAGATAGGGGATGGCGATGGTATCGCCACCGCCGGACATCAGAAATATCGGCCCCTGCTGGCGACGCTGTGAGCCAGTGTCGTGCCCCAGACCGATGGTGTAGGGCTGGATCGGCGCAGTGGAGCGCACCCGCTGATCCTGCCCGGCCATAATCGAACCGCCACCGCCCTGGGAGTGCCCGGAGGTGCCGACCCGCCCGGTGTTGAGCTTGCCGGCATAAGTACCGTAGGCGTTGCCGTTCTCCTGTACCAGATAATCCAGACAGGCCAACATCTCCCGACCGCTGCCTGCGTTGGAGGTTTCTGCCGCTGCCACCACAAATCCGTGGCTGGCCCAATGCGACAACAGCCCGGCATAGGTTGACGGCCCGGTACCGGTGCCGTTGCCCCAGAGGATCACTGGATGGCGCACACCGCCCTGCCCCAGGTTGCTGGGCCGGTAAATGCGACAGCTCGGCCCCTCGCTCTGGTTGCTGGTGGCATAAGGGCCGCTGCGGTCGAAATTGGAAACATTCGGGAACGCTGCCCCCGGTGTGTCCGGTAGCGGTGCAGCCAAAGCGCTGATGGAAATGAACAGGCAAGCAGCCGCCAGGCTGCCGAGTTTCAAGTCAAGCATCGAAGATTCCTCGTTCTATTGTCCTTTTATACGAGTCGCCATCGCCGTCCCGAACCACTGCATCGGAGTGGACTGCGCAGCACACATTTGCGCTGGCGATTGTGGGCGCCCGCCTCACCGGCAGTACGCACCGCCAAGCACCCTAAATGACCAGCCGGTCACGCAGGCAGTCGCCCAAAGGGGGTAAGCGGATGAACGGCATCGCACCAAGGAGCGATGCCAATCCGCTGCCCCACCGCATCAACCGCAGTCGCCGACAGTCAATGCGCCTTGGCTCGGCGGCAGCGGCGGGCGTAGAATCGGCGCATCCCTCGCCGTCCATCCTCTGGCGGGTCTCTGAGCACGGGTCAGACAAGCGGCCACCCCGCGTTGTCCTGTGCCCCCCGCCGAACGCACGGCCATCTCCCGTTTGCATCCGGTGCAGTCGACGCTCACCATACGAACATCACCTGATTAACCGCAGGAACCGTGTCATGCCCGATTACCGCTCAAAAACCTCCACCCACGGCCGCAACATGGCCGGCGCCCGCGCCCTGTGGCGTGCCACCGGGATGAAGGATGAAGACTTCAAGAAGCCGATCATCGCCATCGCCAACTCCTTCACCCAGTTCGTGCCCGGCCATGTGCACCTAAAGGACATGGGTCAGCTGGTCGCCCGCGAGATCGAAAAACACGGCGGCGTGGCCAAGGAATTCAACACCATCGCGGTCGACGACGGCATCGCCATGGGCCACGACGGCATGCTCTATTCGCTGCCGAGCCGTGAAATCATCGCCGACTCCGTGGAATACATGGTCAACGCCCACTGCGCCGACGCCATCGTCTGCATCAGTAACTGCGACAAGATCACCCCCGGCATGCTGCTGGCATCCCTGCGCCTAAATATCCCGGTGATCTTCGTGTCTGGTGGGCCTATGGAAGCCGGTAAAACCAAGCTGGCCAGCCACGGCCTGGACCTGGTTGACGCCATGGTGATCGCCGCCGACGATTCGGCCAGTGACGAGAAAGTCGCCGAATACGAGCGCAGCGCCTGCCCGACCTGCGGCAGCTGCTCCGGCATGTTTACCGCCAACTCGATGAACTGCCTGATGGAAGCCCTCGGCCTGGCCCTGCCGGGCAATGGTTCGACCCTGGCCACCCACAGCGACCGCGAGCAGCTGTTCCTGCAGGCCGGCCGTACCGCCGTCGAGCTGTGCAAGCGCTATTACGGTGAAGGCGACGAGTCGGTGCTGCCGCGCAATATCGCCAACTTCAAGGCGTTTGAAAACGCCATGACCCTGGACATCGCCATGGGTGGCTCAACCAACACCATCCTGCACCTGCTGGCCGCCGCGCAGGAAGGCGAAGTCGATTTCGACCTGCGCGATATCGACCGTCTGTCGCGCAAAGTGCCGCAGCTGTGCAAGGTGGCACCGAACATCCAGAAGTACCATATGGAAGACGTGCACCGCGCCGGCGGTATCTTCAGCATCCTTGGCTCGCTGGCCCGTGGCGGCCTGCTGCACACCGATCTGCCGACCGTGCACAGCAAATCCATGGCCGAGGCCATCGCCAAATGGGACATCACCCAGACCGACGATGAAGCCGTGCACACCTTCTTCCGTGCAGGCCCGGCCGGCATCCCGACGCAGACCGCGTTCAGCCAAAGCACCCGCTGGGACACGGTGGATGACGACCGCGAAAACGGCTGTATCCGCAGCGTCGAGCATGCGTATTCGCAAGAAGGCGGCCTGGCCGTGCTCTACGGCAATATCGCCCTCGACGGCTGCGTGGTGAAAACCGCCGGCGTCGATGAATCCATCCATGTCTTCGAAGGCACCGCGAAGATCTTCGAAAGCCAGGACAGCGCCGTGCGCGGCATCCTCGCCGACGAGGTGAAGGAAGGCGATATCGTCATCATCCGCTACGAAGGCCCGAAAGGTGGTCCGGGCATGCAGGAAATGCTCTACCCAACCTCGTACCTGAAATCCAAAGGCCTGGGCAAAGCTTGTGCTCTGCTCACCGACGGGCGTTTCTCCGGCGGCACCTCGGGCCTGTCCATCGGTCACGCTTCACCGGAAGCCGCTGCTGGCGGTGCCATCGGCCTGGTCAAGGATGGCGACAAGGTGTTGATCGATATCCCTAACCGCACCATCAACCTGCTGGTCAGCGATGAAGAGATCGCCCATCGCCGCCACGAGCAGGACAAGAAGGGCTGGAAGCCAGTTGAAGTGCGCCCACGTAAAGTGACCACTGCACTGAAGGCCTACGCCCTGCTTGCTACTAGCGCCGACAAGGGCGCTGTACGCGACAAGGTCATGCTGGACAAGCTGATGCCGTAACACGCATCCGTACAAGCAAAAAGCCCGGTACTGAGTACCGGGCTTTTTGCTTTCAGGACTCGATAGGCCGCTAACTCACCCCCATATAACGCCCGGCGCGGTGATTGATCGCCAGCACCATATTCAGCGCCAACGCGCCGAGGATCGACAGCGCCACCTTGTCCAGCGGCACCACCATGACCGCCCCAAGAACAATCAGCACATCGATGCCCATCTGCACCTTGCCGGCGCGCAGACCGAAACGCTCCTGTAGATACAGCGCAAGGATATTCACGCCACCCAAGCTGGCGCGATGACGGAACAGCATCAGTAAGCCCAGGCCCATGGCGAAACCACCGAACAACGCGGCATAGACCACATTCAGATGAGTGAAGCCAATCCACTGCGGCGTCAACTCCGCCAGCAGCGAGACCATCCCCACCGCGCAGAAGGTGCGCAGGGTAAAAGGCCAGCCCATGCGCCAGATGGCCAGGGCGTAGAACGGCAGGTTGATCAGAAAAAACACCAGACCGAAGGGCCAACCAAGCAGGTACTTCATCAGAAAAGCCAAACCCACGGTGCCCCCGGTGAGCAGGCCCGCCTGGCTGTAGAAGGTAATGCCCAAGGCCACCATAGCAGTGCCCAACAACAGCGCCAGGCCATCTTCCCAGAGAGGGTGACGAATAAAGATCGCGGCAATACGATCCAGCTCGGCGTGATCGGTATCAGCGTCATGCATGGGGAACAACCTGTAGAGGGCAAACGACAATAGACAGCGTAGCGGCCAGCAAGACATCGCCTGGCATGGGTTAGCGCGACACAACAACGCGCAGGGTGACACGCCAAAGCGGCGCCCACCCTGGCGGAGATCAATGCAGCACTGAAACGCTCAGCCCGAACGGACTATTTGCGATCCCACACCTCGAACACATAGCCGGGGGTCTCAAGCCCTTCCGGGTGTTCGATGGCGGAAGACAGGTGCCAGTCAGCATCGACCACTTCGGGGAAGTAGGCATCGCCCTGCGGGCTGATGCCGACGCGGGTCAGGTACAAGCGTTCGGCCTGAGCCAGGCCCAGCTCGTACAGCTGGGCACCGCCGATCAGCATCAGCTCTTCGGCGTCTTCCTCGCGGGCCCAGACCTCGGCACGCTCGAGCGCCGCGTCGAGACTGGTAAAGACTTCCGCGCCCTCCAGCTGCAGATCCGGCTGACGGCTGACCACCAGATTAAGCCGGCCCGGCAAGGGGCGGCCGAGGGAATCCCAGGTCTTGCGACCCATGATGATCGGCTTACCCAGGGTCAGCGCCTTGAAGTGCTTGAGGTCCGCCGGCAGGTGCCAGGGCAGTTGGTTATCGCGGCCAATTACGCGGTTTTCCGCGAGGGCGGCGATCATGCAGAGAGGCAGGGAATTTTTCATAGGCGCGAGAATACCGTCTGCGTAGCGATCATTGAAGCCTTCCCCCCGAACCGGTTCACGATCTTGCGAGCCAGAGCCATGCAAGGCAGAAACAGGCGAGGAAGCGCAGTGTAGGAGTTGTACATGAGCATTCCGACTGGGCTCGCATTCGAGCCTGTTTCTAACGCGGCAGGGCCGACGCACAACAGGTCGTTAACCGGTTCGCCGTTCAGTTCGCTTAACCATCCTGCCGCTTACCCACCACGCGGTTTCGCCCCTGCTCCTTGGCCAGGTAGAGCGCAACATCCGCCAAGCGTAGGGCATCACTCAGGCCCTGATGCGGCTGCGGGGTGAGGTAGGCCATGCCGATGCTCAGCGTGATCACGCCGGCGGCATCCGAATGGGCATGCGTCAGGCCCAAGGCTTCGATATTGCTGCGGATATCCTGCAGAATCGCCAGCAGCTGTACTTCATCCAGGCCATACCAGACCCCCACAAACTCCTCGCCGCCATAACGCGCAGCGCAATCCAGCGGCCGCCGCGCATGCTCGCCGATCACTCGAGCAACCTGGCGCAACGCCTCGTCACCGGCGGCGTGGCCATAGTGGTCGTTGTAACGTTTGAAGAAGTCCACATCCATCATCACCACGCCCAGGGTCTGCTTTTCCCGTTGCGCCTGACGCCAGCTGCGCTCGGCACGCTCGGTAAAGGCGCGGCGGTTGAGCAGCCCGGTAAGGAAGTCCTTCTCGGCCAGGTCCTGCAGCAGGCCATGGGCGAGGAAATTCTGCCGCGTGGCATATTCCAGGGAATAGCAGCCCACCGAGCCGATGATATTGGCCAGGGCGAGAAACAAGGCATTGTTTAGCAGCGCCTCCCCGGCCAGGCCGGTGCCCAGTTCCACCGCCAGATACGCCACAAAGGTCAGCCAGCCGCACAACACGGCAGTGGTAAAGCGCAGGCCAGTGAGGAAATAGAAGAACACGGTAACCAGGATGATGCCCTCGTAGGGCAAGGCAAAGCTGTGGTGGCGAGCCAGACCGATGATGCCCGCCACGGCCAACCCGGAGAGCAACGCCACAACCCCGCCGATCAACTGCAAGTGATCACGCAAGCCCGGCCGATAGGTGGCCAACCAGGCCAACAGCAGCATCGGCTGAATCACCCCCAGGCGCAGGGCGAGTATCCGTCCACGCAGTGGGTCCGGCAGGTTGAGCGCATCCAGCAGCACAAACAGCATCGCCAGCAGCGTCGCAACCAGCAATGACCAACGCATGCGTCGCAGGAACACATTGGCGTGATAGCGCTTGAACGCCTGCTCCAGTTCATCGTCAAAACTCAGCGCGCGAAAGCCCTGCTGGTGCTGACGCAGGTACGGCGAATCCTGATTGACCCACTCCAGGTGCGGTAACTTCACGATGGCACTCGCTTTTATTGTTATGCATTCAGCAGCCGCTGACCGAGGCATTCGGCCGCCCACTGCCATCAGCCTAGCTGGACTGACCTGCGGAGTACACGCGAGCGCAACTGTGCCATGTGCCGGCCGCTGCGGTTATGCTCTGGCTTCCACCCGTTTATGGAACACCGCGTGAGCCCACTCGATCAACCCACGCCCAGCCGCCTGCAGCGCCTTTGGATCAGTGAAACCATCCGCCTGCGCGAGGAACATGCCGGCTCGCTGGAAGACAGCGAAGCCAACCGCCGCGTCCAGGCCCAGGGCGGTACTCTTAGCGAACGCATCCAGGCCCGCGCCTGGATGCTTGCCGAACGTGACGGCCAGGTGCAGGCGCTGCAGCACTGGCTACAGGGCGCGCGTCTGGCTGGATTGCTGCTGGTACTGCTGGCCATCCTCAGTGGCAGCGGCCTGGCGGTGGCGGCATTGGGTGACGGCCTGCGACCGGTCAACGTGTTCTGGGCCCTGGGCAGCCTGCTCGGGCTAAATTTGCTCCTGCTGTTGGGTTGGGCGCTGGGGCTGCTGCTAAGCCGCGATAGCGCAGGCCCCCTCGGCCATCTGTGGTTATGGCTGAGCGCCAAACTCGCCCGCGACGCCCAGGCGGCGCAACTGGCACCTGCATTGCTGCTGATGTTACAGCGCCAGCGTTTGAGCCGCTGGGGCCTGGGCGTACTGGTACAGGGATTCTGGTTGCTGACACTGCTTACCGCGCTGCTGACCCTGCTGGCCCTGCTGGCTACCCGCCGTTACGGCTTCGTTTGGGAAAGCACCCTGCTCGGCGGTGACAGCTTTATCGCCATGACCCAGGCCATCGGCAGCCTGCCCGCACTCCTTGGTTTCAGCCTGCCGGATGCCGAGCTGATCCGCGCCAGCGGCGACAGTGCCCTGGCGAATGAAAGCGCGCGGCTAAGCTGGGCCGGCTGGCTGATGGGCGTGCTGGTGGTTTACGGCGTGCTTCCGCGCCTAGGCCTACTAATGCTGTGCCTGTGGCGCTGGCGCCGAGGCTGTGCAGCGCTGAGCCTGGACCTCAGCCTGCCGGGCTACAGCTTGCTACGCGAACACCTGCAGCCGAGCAGCGAACGCCTCGGCGTTTGCGATGCCGCACCAGCGCAGCTGCATCAACCTCAGACTGGCAGTCACGTAGCAGAAAGCCAGGGAGCGCTACTGGTGGCGATCGAACTGGACCCACAGCGCAGCTGGCCACCCGCCTTGCCCAAGGGCATCGGCGATGCCGGGGTGATCGACAGCCGCGAGCAGCGCAATCAGTTACTCGACCAGCTCAACCGCTTCCCCCCGGCCCGCCTGCTGATTGCCTGCGACCCGCGCCGCTCGCCAGACCGCGGCAGCCTGGCGCTGCTCGGCGAACTGGCGCGCAGCGCAGCTGCCACGCGCATCTGGCTACTGCCACCGCCGCCCGGCGAAGCGCTGGACAGTGCCCGTTTGGGCGACTGGCACCGCGCACTGGAACGACTGCAGCTGAGCTATAGCGACAGCGCGCCGTTCAGCTGGCTGGAGCATGGCCATGACTGATATCGATCAATGCAGGCTATGCGACCTGGGCAGGGTGGATGACGCCTTTTTCATTCACCATCGTGGTTGCTGGATGGGTAAAGCGCCAGCCACCCTACGGAGCCTACGATGAGCCATCCACTGAAACTCGCCGTGGTCGGCCACACCAATGTCGGCAAGACCTCGCTGCTGCGCACCCTGACCCGCGACGTCGGCTTCGGCGAGGTATCCCATCGCCCCAGCACCACCCGCCATGTCGAAGGAGCGCGCCTGTCAGTAGAGGGCGAAGCGCTGCTGGAGCTGTACGACACGCCTGGCCTGGAAGACGCCATCGCTCTGCTGGATTATCTGGAGCGCCTGGATCGCCCCGGTGAACGCCTCGACGGCCCGGCGCGGCTGGCACGCTTTCTCGACAGCAGCGAAGCGCGCCAGCGTTTCGAGCAGGAAGCCAAGGTGCTGCGCCAACTGCTAGCGTCTGACTCAGGGCTCTATGTGATTGATGCGCGCGAGCCGGTGCTGGCCAAATACCGCGACGAACTAGCAGTGCTAACCATGTGCGGCCGGCCTTTGCTGCCAGTACTGAATTTCGTCAACAGCAGCCAACACCGTGAGCCGGACTGGCGCGCCGCCCTGGCCCGCCTAGGACTACATGCCCTAGTGTGCTTCGACAGCGTGGCGCCACCGCTGGATGGCGAACGCCGCCTGTACGACAGCCTGGCACTGCTGCAGGAAAAAGCCCGGCCACAACTGCAGCGCCTGATTGACGACCATCAGGCGCAACGCCAGGCCCGGCGCAGTGCCGCCGCCCGCTTGATCGCCGAACTGCTGCTCGATTGCGCCGCCTGCCGCCGTAGCGTGGTGACCGAGCCGGCACTGGAGCAGGCGGCGATCCGCGAGCTGCGCGAGGTCGTCCGCCAACGTGAGCAACACTGCGTCGAAGCGCTGCTGCGCCTGTACGCCTTCCGCAAGGACGATGCCAAGGCCGCCGAGCTGCCGTTGCTCGACGGCCGCTGGGGTGACGATTTGTTCAATCCGGAAACCCTCAAGCAGCTCGGCATCAATATCGGCGGCGGTATGGCGGCGGGGGCGGCCACCGGAGTCGGCATCGACCTGCTTGTCGGCGGCATCACCCTCGGCGCAGCGGCCGTCGCGGGTGCGCTGCTGGGCGGCGGCGCACAAACCCTGCGCGGCTATGGCGCGCGACTGAAAGGCAAGCTCAAGGGCCAACGCGAGTTAACGGTCGACGACGCCGTGCTGCGCCTGCTCGCCCTGCGACAGCAGCAACTGCTGCAAGCACTGGAAGCCCGCGGCCATGCAGCTGTGGACGCCATAGCCTTGGCCACTCCCCAGGACGTCAGCTGGCGTGAAAGCAAACTACCCGGCGCACTGCACAAGGCCCGCGCCCACCCAGAGTGGTCATCGCTCAACCCGGCAGCACAGCTTGAGCAGAGCGAGCGGGCGTTACAACTCAGCGCACTGGCCACCACCTTGCTAGGCGACGAATAGCCTGCCGCCGCTCAAGGCATGCCCAGATAAAGTCGCTGTAGCTTGAGCCAATCATCCTCACTGACGGCCCGCAGCAATTCCAGATTGATGCGTTCCCGGTAGGGGCTGCCACTGGCCAGGGCAAACGCGTAGGACTGATTCTCGAACGTGCCCGGCAGCAGTCGCAGACCACCCTGGTTCAGCTCGCCATTGCGGTACTGCATGATCGGCAGGTCATACACCACGGCTTCAGCGTCACCTTGCTGCACCGCCTGCATGGCAGCCAGTAGATTCGGATAGTTACTGTGGCGAATACGCTGATTCTCCAGATAGAGCGCACCTGAAGTATTTTCGACGCTCGCCACATGGGCGCGGCGCAAATCCTCAGCGCCCTGGATGCCCCCTTGCAGGTTCCCCACAGTAAGCATGCTTGCGACAGCAGCAGTGAAGGTCGACACCATGATCAAGCCCGCAAACATCCACACCAGCCCAACCAAGCGCCCGCCCAAGGTTACCGGGGCTTTATCGCCATAACCCACGGTGGTCATCGTCACCGCCGCCCACCAGAAACTGGAGCCCAGGCCTTGCACCGGGGTGCCGCCAAACTGCGCTTGGTTATTGTGTCTTTCGAATACCCAAAGCAGGGCCCCGACCAGCAACAGCAATACGGCCAAGCCAAAAATCAGACTGAGAAACTGCCAGGACAACAACCCTCTGAGCACAGTCCAACCGCCCTCACTGACCGATGGCACGCCAATGGCCAAGCCGGTGCGATAAAAAGCGTGGGTAAAGTCAAAACGGTCTTCACGCTCGGCAGTCATGGTCAATGCGCCGACCACTACATCCAGCTTGCCTTCTTCCAGGCTCGGCAATAGCCGCTCGAACGGCATGGGCAGCAGCTCGAACTGATAGCCTGCTTGCTCAGCAACGGTGTTCCATAAGTCGATACTGATGCCACGCCAGCTGCCATCCGGCTCTTTGACCACGAATGGCGGCACCTCGGTGATACCCACACGCAGCACTGGCTCGCTCGGTTCTGCAGCCACGGCATTCAGCCCCAGCAGCATGAGCCACAAGACGATCAGGACTCTCGGCATGCGTTGTTCCCCCAACTAAAAAACCTCAGGGTAACAAAAACTGCCGCGTCATCCGGGGATCAGACCGCCACTGGCGCACTGATGTGCGGATGCGCCTGATAACCCAGCAATTCAAAATCCTCAAACTTGAAGGCCAGAATGTCCTTCACATCAGGATTGAGCTTCATCACCGGCAGCGGCAGCGGCTCGCGACTCAGCTGCAGATCGGTCTGCTCGATATGGTTGGCATATAGGTGGCAGTCGCCGCCAGTCCAGACAAAGTCGCCCGGTTGCAGGCCGCAGACCTGGGCGACCATCAAGGTCAGCAGCGCATAGCTGGCGATATTGAATGGCACGCCGAGGAAGATATCCGCCGAGCGCTGATACAGCTGACAGCTGAGCTTGCCGTCGGCCACGTAGAACTGGAACAGGGCGTGGCACGGCGGCAGGGCCATCTGCTCGACCAGCGCAGGGTTCCAGGCGGAGACGATCAGGCGGCGCGAGTCCGGGTTCTTCTTGATCATCTCGATCAGCTTGCTGATCTGGTCGATCGACTCACCGTTCGGCGCCGGCCAGCTGCGCCACTGGTAGCCATAGACCGGGCCGAGGTCACCGTTTTCGTCGGCCCACTCGTCCCAGATACGCACACCGTTGTCCTTCAGGTACTGGATATTGGTGTCGCCCTGGAGGAACCACAGCAGCTCGTGAATGATCGACTTCAGGTGGCACTTCTTGGTAGTCACCAGCGGAAAGCCGTCGGCCAGGTTGAAACGCATCTGATGGGCGAAGATGCTGTAGGTGCCAGTGCCGGTACGGTCACTCTTGAAGGTGCCGGTGTCGCGCACCAGGCGCATCAGGTCGAGGTACTGCTGCATTACACGGCCTCCTGTGCAGCCTGACGTTTGTAGGCATAGGCGATCAAGCCCAGGCCGCCGAGGACCATCGGCACGCAAAGCACCTGGCCCATGGTCAGCCAGCCGCCGGCCAGATAACCGAGCTGGGCATCCGGCACGCGGACGAATTCGACGATAAAACGGAAGATTCCGTAGCACACGGCAAACATGCCGGACACCGCCATGGTCGGCCGCGGCTTACGCGAGTAGAACCAGAGGATGGTAAACAGCGCCACGCCTTCCAGTGCGAACTGATACAGCTGCGAAGGATGGCGCGCCAGCTGCTGCGGGTCGGTGGGGAAGATCATCGCCCAAGGCACATCGGTGGCCTTGCCCCACAGTTCGGCATTAATGAAGTTGCCGATGCGCCCGGCGCCCAGGCCGATCGGCACCAGCGGGGCGATAAAGTCCATCAGCTCGAAGAAGCTCTTGTTGTTGCGCTTGCCGAACCACCAAGTGGCCAGCATTACGCCGATCAAGCCGCCGTGGAACGACATGCCGCCTTCCCAGATACGCAGCATGCGCACCGGCTCCGCGATATAGGCGGCCAGATCGTAGAACAGCACATAACCGAGACGGCCACCGAGGATCACCCCCATAGCCACCCAGAACACTAGGTCGGAGAGCTTCTCCTTGTTCCAGGTTGGCGCGAAGGCGTTGACCCGGCGCGAGGCCAGCCACCAAGCGCCGCCGATACCGATCAGGTACATCAGGCCGTACCAATGGATTTTCAGCGGGCCGAGGGCCAGTGCAACCGGGTCAATCTGCGGGTAAGGCAGCATTTCAGTTCCTCAGATCAGAAAACTCAGGCCCACGCTAAACAGCAGCAGGGCAAATAGACGCTTGAGCAGGCGCGGCGACAGCTTGTGCGCCAAGCGTGCGCCGACACGGGCAAAGTACATGCTGGGGATGGCAATACCGACCAACGCCGGCAGGTAAACAAAACCCAAGCTCCACTCCGGCAACGCCGGTTTATCCCAGCCCAGCCAGATAAAACTCAGGGCACTGGCTATCGCAATCGGCAAGCCGCAGGCCGACGAGGTGGCCACGGCTTTTTGCATTGGCACGCTGCGCCAGGTCAGAAACGGCACGCTCAATGAACCACCGCCAATCCCGAAAATCGCCGAGGCCCAACCAATCACACCACCAGCCAGGGCCAGCGCGGGCTTGCCTGGGACAGCGCGGCCGGCTTTGGGTTTCAACTCCAGCGCCATTTGCACGGCGATGATGATCGCAAATACGCCGATGATCTTCTGCAGCAGCGGCCCTTGAATCGCGGCGGCGGTCATCGCGCCAAGCCCCGCGCCAAGCAAAATCCCCAGGGTCATCCAGGCAAATACCGGCCACAGCACAGCGCCTTTACGCTGATGTTCAAGCACCGAATTGATCGAGGTAAAGATGATGGTCGCCAGCGAAGTGCCTACCGCCAGGTGCGTCAAAATCGCCGGATCAAAACCCTGAGCAGCAAAACTCAGCACCAACACCGGCACGATGATAATGCCGCCGCCGACGCCAAATAACCCGGCAAGCGTTCCAGCTGCAGCCCCCAGGACCAAATACAGCAGCAGTTCCATCAGCACCCCCGCAAACAATCCGGCATGGTAACGGATGCACAGGGCCGGACTCTACTTTGCGCGATGGATGTCCGCCCGAGCTTTGCGTAAAGTGCCAACATCGCTTGTGGAATACACCAACATGCGCCCGACCCTGTACCTGAAACTGAGCTGTAACCAGATGCACCTGACGCATCTGCAAAGTGACCGCACGCTGCACCTGCAGGCTGATCCCGCGTTCAGTAATCAGCGCCTGCTGGTGGCAGATTTTGCCGCGGCGCAGCAACTGCTGCAGCGCGGCATCGATGAAATCCTACCCAAGCGTTTTCTGCGCCTGAGCCGGCCGCCGCAGCTGCTGATTCAACCGTTGGAGCACCTGGAGGGAGGCCTGTCGCAGGTCGAAGAGCGCATCCTGCTGGAACTTGGCCTCGGCTGCGGCGCGCGCAAGGTGCGCCTGCACCTGGGCAACGAGCTGGACAACGCCGGCGTGCTGGCTAAGTTAAGGAGCTAATCCATGTGCCTGATTGTCCTGGCCTGGCGCCCGGGCCATGCCCAGCCACTGCTGCTGGCCGCCAACCGTGATGAGTTCTATGAGCGTCCGGGCCAGCCCCTGGCCGAGTGGCCCGATGTACCGGGGGTGATAGCCGGTCGCGACCTGCAGGCCGGCGGCACCTGGCTAGGCGTCGGCCCTGGCGGGCGCTTTGCCGCCCTGACGAATATTCGCGACCCCGGACAGGCTCAAGGCAACCGCTCACGGGGCGAGCTGCCGGTAGCCTTTCTCACCAGCAACCACAGCATCGAAGATTTTCTGCATGAGCTGCACGAACAACGCCGGCACTACAGTGGCTTCAACCTGCTGCTCGGTGACAGCCAGCAGCTCTGGCACTTCAATTCCCTGACAGGACGCGCCAGGCCCCTGGCAGAAGGCGTATACGGTCTGTCGAATGCTGACCTGGACACGCCTTGGCCCAAGCTGCAGCGGGCCAAGCAGGCGCTGCACAATGGCTTGCATGAGCCACACCCGCAGATGCTGCTCAAGCTGCTGGCCGACCCCACCCGCGCGACGGACGCCGAGCTACCACAAACCGGCATCGGCCTGACCGGCGAACGCCTGTTGTCCAGCATATTTATTGCCAGCGTCACCTACGGCACCCGCGCCAGCACCGCATTGGTCGTTAATGCTGACGGCAGCCGCGTGCTAGCCGAGCGTACGTTCGGCAGCCATGGTGTATGTCTGGGAGAGGCTGTGTTGACTTGCTGATGTGGAGATCAGCAAGTCTCAGGCCTGAATATCCGATGCCGGATTGATCATACGACCCAGGCCAAGGTTGCGTAGGGCCAGTTGCAGGGTGCTATGAATCACCTGCGGATTGTCGATGCCCATCACCTGGCCGAGCAACTCCTGGGCTTTGCCCATGCTGATCTGCCGCAGCAGCCATTTCACCTTGGGCAGGTTGGTGGCGTTCATCGACAGGCCATCGAAGCCCATAGCCATCAACAACACGGCGCACGCCGGGTCACCGGCCATCTCACCGCAGATACTCACCGGCTTGCCTTCGGCATGCGCGCCGGCCACTACAAGGCGCAGTGCCTGCAACACCGCAGGGTGGAGGAAGTCGTAGAGATCGGCGACCCGCGGGTTGTTACGGTCCACGGCCAACAGGTACTGGGTCAAGTCATTCGAGCCGACCGAGAGGAAGTCGACCTGCCGCGCCAGCTCGCGCACTTGATAAACCGCCGCTGGAATCTCGATCATCACCCCGACCGGTGGCAGCGGTACATCGGTGCCTTCGTCGCGCACTTCACCCCAGGCGCGATGAATCAGGTGCAGCGCTTCTTCCAGCTCCTGAATGCCGGAAATCATCGGCAGCAGGATGCGCAGATTATTCAGCCCTTCACTGGCTTTGAGCATGGCGCGGGTCTGCACCAGGAAGATTTCCGGGTGGTCGAGGGTCACGCGGATGCCGCGCCAGCCGAGGAAGGGGTTATCTTCCTTGATCGGGAAATAGCTCAGCGCCTTGTCGCCACCGATATCCAGGCTGCGCATGGTCACCGGCAGCGGATGGAAGGCGGCCAGCTGCTCGCGATAAATCGCCAGCTGTTCCTTCTCGCTAGGGAAGCGCTCCTTGATCATAAACGGCACTTCGGTGCGATACAGGCCAACGCCTTCGGCGCCGCGCTCCTGGGCACGTTTTACATCGGCAAGTAGACCGGTGTTAACCCACAACGGCATACGGTGGCCATCGAGGGTTTCGCAGGGCAAGGCACGCAGCGCGTCGAGGCCCTGGGCCAGCTGGCGCTCTTCCTCGACCACTTCAGCGTATTGCTTGCGCAACACTTCGCTGGGGTTGGTGAATACCTCACCGTGGTAGCCGTCGACGATCAGCTGAATGCCATCGATCTTCGAGTACGGCAGATCGACCACGCCCATGACAGTGGGGATGCCCATGGCACGAGCAAAGATCGCCACATGCGAGTTGCCCGAGCCCTGCACCGAAATCAAGCCGACCAGCTTGCCTTCCGGCACTTCACCAAGCATCGCCGGCGACAGCTCTTCGCTGACCAGTATGCAGTTGTCCGGGTAGACCAGCGTTTGCTGACGCGCCTGCTGCAGATAGGCGAGCAGGCGCCGGCCGAGGTCTTTGACGTCGCTGGCGCGCTCGCGCAGGTAGGCGTCGTCCATCAGCTCGAAACGATTGATGTGCTCGCCAATCACCTGACGCAGTGCGCCCTGGGCCCACTGGCCGGTGCGGATGACCTTGACCACCTCGTTACCCAGAGCGGCGTCTTCCAGCATCATCAGGTACACGTCGAACAGCGCGCGCTCTTCCGGGCGCAACTGAGTGGCCATCTTCGCCGACAGCGCGCGCATGTCGCTGCGCACCCCTTCCAGGGCGTTATTGAATAAGGCCAGCTCGGCGGCGATGTCAGAGACGGTTTTATCTGGCACCACTTCCAGATCCGCTGGCGGCAAAACCACCACAGCAGTACCCACAGCAGCACCGGGCGAGCCCGGCACGCCGACGAACTTGGCTTCTTGAATGCCCTTGCCTTGCCGGCCCAGGCCGCGAATCGAGCCCGTGGCCTCGGCATGGGCGATAACCCCGGCGAGCTGGGCGCTCATGGTCACCAGAAAGGCTTCTTCGCCCTCGTCGAATTGACGCTGTTCTTTCTGCTGGATAACCAATACACCCATCACCTTGCGGTGGTGAATGATCGGCGCACCCAGGAAAGAGGCGTAACGCTCCTCACCGGTTTCGGCAAAGTAGCGGTAGCGCGGGTGTTCGGAGGCGTGTTCGAGGTTAAGCGGTTCTTCTCGGGTGCCGACCAGGCCGACCAGCCCCTCGTTGGGCGCCATGCTGACCTTGCCGATGGCTTTCTTGTTCAAGCCCTCGGTAGCCATCAGCACGAAGCGATTGCTTTCCGGGTCAAGCAGATAAACCGAGCAGACCTGACTGCCCATGGCCGCGCGCACCCGCTGCACGATAATGCCCAGCGCCGCCTTGAGGTCCTTGGCGGCATTTACTTCCTGGACAATCTTGCGCAGCGTATTGAGCATGCTTGGCTCTAGCCTGTGTCAGTCCCGCGCCAAGAGGCGCGGAGCGAGTTCCTTGAGGGCGCGACGGTATACCTCGCGCTTGAATGTCACCACCTGGCCCAGCGGGTACCAGTAACTGACCCAGCGCCAGCCATCAAACTCCGGCTTGCCGGTCAGGTCCATGCGCACCCGATCTTCTGTTCCGGTCAAACGCAGGAGAAACCACTTCTGTTTTTGCCCGATACACAGCGGTTGGCTGTGCGTGCGCACCAGGCGCTGAGGCAGACGATAACGCAACCAGCCCCGGGTACAGGCGAGAATTTTCACATCCTGCTGCTCCAGGCCTACTTCTTCGTTCAATTCGCGGTACAGCGCTTCTTCTGGCGACTCATGGTCATTGATCCCGCCTTGCGGGAACTGCCAAGCGTCCTGGTTTATCCGACGCGCCCACAGCACCTGGCCGACATCATTGGTCAGAATGATGCCAACATTGGGGCGAAAACCATCGGAATCGATCACGGCACACAACCTCGTAAACGCCTAAATTTAAGACATGAGGCATTGTTCCACAAAGGCCGCGGCAGCAGCAACGCGAGCGGCCCGTGTAATAGGAAAGCCTTATAAAAGCCGTTATTCTGGCCGCCTTTCGTGGCTGGCTATCAAAGGTGCTCCCGTGCGTTTGGCTTTATTCGATCTCGACAACACCCTGCTCGGCGGCGACAGCGATCACGCCTGGGGCGATTACCTGTGTGAGCGCGGCATCCTCGACGGCATTGCCTATAAAGCGCGCAACGATGACTTCTATCAGGACTACCTGGCCGGCCGCCTGAATATCAACGACTACCTGAATTTCAGTTTGGAAATTCTTGGCCGCACAGAAATGGCCCAGTTGGAGCAGTGGCACCGCGAGTTTATGCGCGACTGCGTCGAGCCGATCATCCTCGCCAAGGGCGAAGCCCTACTGGCCGAGCACCGCGAAGCCGGCGACAAGCTGATGATAATCACCGCAACCAACCGTTTTGTTACCGCGCCGATTGCCGCACGCCTGGGCGTCGATACCCTGCTGGCCACCGAATGCGAAATGGCCGACGGCCGCTACACCGGACGCACCACCGATGTGCCGTGCTTTAAGGAAGGCAAGGTCACCCGCCTCAATCGCTGGCTCGGCGAAACCGGCCTGAGCCTGACTGATAGCAGCTTCTACAGCGACTCAATGAATGACCTGCCACTGCTGGAACAGGTCACCCGCCCGTTTGCCGTAGACCCCGATCCCAATCTGCGCGCCGAAGCAGAGAAACGCGGCTGGCCGGTTATCTCACTGCGCTAACCCTCCCGTAAAAACGCCGCCTGATCAGGCGGCGTTTTTATTTGGCGTTGCGTTAAGAACCTGATCAGGCCGGCTTGGCCCCCATCAGCCCCATAATCACAAGCAACAGCAACAGGATCAGTCCGGCATAGGCCGCGCAGAAACGCAGCAGGCTAGCCGGTGCAGGGCTGTCGCCCAAGGCCTGCCACACCCCCAGACGGCCATTGAGCAGCAGACCGAACAACACCAGCACACCGAACAGCACGCTACTAGCCAGCAACCAGGTCTGCCCCAGCGAGAAGCCCGCCAGATTCACCAGCCACCAGCCGCTGACCGGCAGGCTCAACGCCAACAGGCCGAATACCGGCAAACTGATCAGCCGGGTGCGTTTGAGCTTGCGCTGCAGCACCGCGCGATCGCCACTACGCGACGCCTTCCACAGCATAAACACGTGCGCCAGCACGCCCAGCAACAACAGCACGCCCGGTGCGCTGTGGAGAATTTTCAGCAGTTGGTAATGTTCCATCGATCAGCTCCTGCCGATTAACCTAAAAAGAGTTTGTACGCCGGGTTGTCGCTCTCATCCCAATAGGGGTAGCCGATGGCTTCCAGCGCCGCCGGTACAAGGTGACGTTCCGCGTGCGGCACTTGCAGGCCCGCCACCACGCGACCATCGGCCGCGCCGTGATTACGGTAATGGAACATCGAGATATTCCAGCGCCCACCCAATTTCTGTAAGAAATTGAACAGCGCGCCCGGGCGCTCAGGAAACTCGAAACGGTAGACGCACTCATCCGGCACCGCTGCGGCATGACCACCGACCATATGGCGGATATGCAGCTTGGCCAGCTCGTTGTCAGTCAGGTCCAGCACCGGAAAGCCCTGCTCACGCAGGCCCTGCACCAGCAACGCACGCGGGTCGTTTTCCGGGTGGGTCTGCACGCCGACAAAGATGTGCGCCTCTTTATCCTCGTGGTAGCGGTAGTTGAACTCGGTGATCTGCCGCTTGCCGATGGCTTCGCAGAACGCCTTGAAGCTGCCCGGCTGTTCAGGGATGGTCACGGCGATGATCGCTTCACGCTTCTCGCCCAGCTCGGCGCGCTCGGCGACGTGGCGCAGGCGGTCGAAGTTGACGTTGGCACCGGAATCGATGCCGACCAGCACCTGGCCGCGGCAGCCTTCACGCTCGACGTATTTCTTGATCCCGGCCACACTCAGCGCGCCGGCCGGCTCGGTGATCGAGCGGGTGTCGTCGTAAATGTCCTTGATCGCCGCACAGATCTCGTCGGTGCTGACGGTGATCACCTCGTCGACATAGTCCTTGCACACATCGAAGGTGTGCTGGCCGATCTGCGCCACCGCCACGCCATCGGCAAACAGCCCGACCTGCGGCAATACCACGCGCTCGCCGGCGGCCATGGCGGCCTGCAGGCAGTTGGAGTCATCCGGCTCGACGCCGATGATCTTGATTTCCGGGCGCAGGTATTTCACATAAGCGGCGATACCCGCGATCAGGCCGCCGCCACCGACTGGTACGAAGATCGCATCGAGCTGACCCGGCTGCTGACGGAGGATTTCCATCGCCACCGTGCCCTGCCCTGCAATAGTGTGCGGGTCATCGTAGGGGTGGATATAGATGTAGCCCTTCTCATCGACCAGCTTCAGCGAATAGGCCAGCGCCTCGGGAAAACTGTCTCCATGCAGCACCACCTTGCCGCCGCGCGAGCGCACACCCTGCACCTTGATCTCCGGGGTGGTCTTGGGCATCACGATGGTGGCTTTTACCCCCAGAACCTTGGCCGCCAGTGCCAGGCCCTGGGCATGGTTGCCGGCCGAGGCGGTGACCACGCCACGCGCCTGCTCCTCAGCAGAGAGCTGCGCCAGCTTGTTGTAGGCGCCGCGAATCTTGAATGAGTACACCGGCTGCAGGTCTTCTCGCTTAAGCAGAATCTGGTTGCCCAGCCGCTCGGAAAGCTGGTTGGCAGCTTGCAGCGGAGTTTCCACCGCCACGTCATAAACGCGCGAGGTGAGGATCTTCTTGACGTACTGTTCGAGCATGGCGGGCATCGCAGGCGGCTTTTCAAAGAGTCAGCGAGTCTACCCCAGCCCCGCGCTGAACGACCATACAAGGCACGGGGTTTTCCCGGCCGAAGGTCCGCTAACTGGCCAGCCGCGCTATAATTCGCGCCTTTCCTCACTCTCACACCAGGCCCCACGATGACCCAGGATCAACTCAAGCAAGCCGTCGCCCAGGCTGCCGTCGACTTTATTCTCCCCAAACTCGACGCCAAGAGTGTGATCGGAGTCGGCACCGGCTCCACCGCCAACTGCTTTATCGACGCCCTGGCCAAACACAAGATGGAATTCGACGGCGCCGTCGCCAGCTCCGAAGCCACCGCCGCACGCCTCAAAGGCCACGGCATTCCGGTGTATGAGCTGAACACCGTCAGCGACCTGGAGTTCTATGTCGATGGCGCCGACGAGAGCGACGAGCACCTCAACCTGATCAAGGGCGGCGGCGCGGCCCTGACCCGCGAAAAGATCGTCGCAGCGGTGGCGCAGACCTTTATCTGTATCGCCGACGCCAGCAAGCTGGTGCCTGTCCTGGGGGCCTTCCCACTGCCCGTGGAAGTGATTCCCATGGCGCGCAGCCATGTGGCTCGCCAACTGGTCAAACTCGGTGGCGACCCGGTGTACCGCGAAGGCGTGGTGACCGACAACGGCAATATCATCCTCGACGTGTTCAACCTGTCGATCACCAACCCGGCCGAGCTGGAAAGCCAGATCAACGCAATCGTCGGCGTGGTCACCAATGGCCTGTTCGCCGCCC
Source organism: Pseudomonas sp. EA_35y_Pfl2_R5 (assembly GCF_963970805.1). NCBI lineage: Bacteria > Pseudomonadati > Pseudomonadota > Gammaproteobacteria > Pseudomonadales > Pseudomonadaceae > Pseudomonas > Pseudomonas sp. EA_35y_Pfl2_R5. Next base: position 245,640 of record NZ_CAXAOW010000001.1, read on the forward strand.
GCCCGGCCGATCTGTTACTACTCGGCACCGCTGAAGGCGTAAAAACTCTCAAGCGTGCTTGAGGCCTCGGACGGCGAAAGCTGGCAGCTGTGCAAAAATGGATCAAGTCGGCAGACAGTTCACGCCCGCGGCGTCATGCTGCCGGCATTGCTTAGTTACCAGGATCCTAAGGGAGCTTTATGTCCGCATTTGTCTCATCCGCCCATGATCGCCAGCTGGAGCTCGCCGACCTTCTGCGTGAGCTGGTTGCCCAGGGCCGGACCAATCAGGACAATGCCGAACAATGCCTGGCGATCCGCCGCAGCGCGGTCAGCAATCAGCAACATCCACTGGAATTTCTCGCTGCCCAGCAACTCGATGACTTGAAGAACCCAGGCAAAAAACTTGACCTTGAAAGGTTGACCGCCTGGCTCGCGGAACAATGCGGGCAGCCCTTCTTGCGCATCGACCCGCTCAAGATTGATGTCGCCGCCATCACCCCGCTGATGTCTTACGCCTTTGCTCAACGCCACAAGATTCTTGCTGTGGCGGTGGACAACGACAGCGTGACTATCGCCAGCAGCGAGCCGCTGGTGCACAGCTGGGAGGCCAACCTGACCCATGTGCTCAAACGCCCGATCAAACGCGTGGTAGCCAGCCCGACGGATATTCAGCGATTTACCGTAGAGTTTTACCGCCTGGCCAAATCGGTCAGCGGCGCCTCGGCTGGCGACAGCAAGATCAGCGGCGTGGGCAACTTTGAGCAACTACTTAATCTCGGCGCCCAGGACCAAGAGCCCGACGCCAACGACGCGCATATCGTCAATATTGTCGACTGGCTGTTCCAGTACGCCTTCACCCAACGGGCCAGCGATATTCATATCGAGCCACGTCGCGAACAGGGCAGCGTGCGTTTCCGCATCGACGGCGTATTGCACACCGTCTACCAATTCCCGCCCCAGGTGACCATGGCCATTGTCAGCCGTCTGAAAAGCCTGGGGCGGATGAACGTCGCGGAGAAACGCAAACCGCAGGACGGTCGGGTCAAGACCAAGACCCCGGACGGCGGCGAGGTGGAGCTGCGCCTGTCGACTCTGCCCACCGCGTTTGGCGAAAAGATGGTGATGCGGATTTTCGACCCGGAAGTGCTGCTGAAAAGCTTCGACCAGCTGGGCTTCTCCGCTGATGACCTGAAGCGCTGGAAGAGCATGACCAGCCAGCCCAACGGCATCATCCTGGTCACCGGGCCGACTGGATCGGGCAAGACCACCACGCTATACACCACGCTCAAGCAACTGGCCACGCCGGAAGTAAACCTCTGCACCATCGAAGACCCAATCGAGATGGTCGAACCGGCCTTCAACCAGATGCAGGTGCAACACAATATCGACCTGACCTTCGCTAGCGGCGTACGCGCGCTGATGCGCCAGGACCCGGACATCATCATGGTCGGCGAAATCCGCGACCTGGAAACCGCCGAAATGGCGATCCAGGCGGCGCTCACCGGCCACCTGGTCCTCTCCACCCTGCACACCAACGACGCGCCCAGCGCCATCACCCGCCTGCTGGAACTGGGCGTGCCGCACTACCTGCTCAAGTCCACCCTGCTCGGCGTAATGGCGCAGCGCCTGGTGCGCACCCTATGCCCACATTGCAAGGCACCGCAGACACTGGATGAAGACGACTGGCAAAGCCTGACCAAACCCTGGAACGCACCGTTACCAACCCAGGCCTGCAGCGCTGTCGGCTGCCTGGAATGCCGCGACACCGGCTACCGCGGACGCGCTGGGGTGTATGAGATCATGCTAATCAATGACGCGATGAAGCCGCTGATCACCGCCGACACCGACCTGATTGCCCTGCGTCGGCATGCGTTCAAGGAAGGCATGCGCAGCCTGCGCCTGTCCGGCGCGCAGAAGGTCGCCGCTGGCCTGACCACCATCGAGGAAGTGCTGCGGGTCACTCCGCAGAGCGAGCAGAAATAGCCTTAATGATCTGCTGCGCGTCGGCCCTGCTGCGTTGAAAACAGGCTCGGAATGCTCATTTACAACAGTAAACTCCGCTTCCTCGCCTGTTTTCGCCTTGCATGACTCTAGCTCGCGAGATCATGAGCTGGCTCTCAGCCTTCCCCGACACGACTCAACGTCGCCACCCGCTGCGGCTTGCACTCCAGATAGGTAGAGGCCTGCAACCAGCGTTGATTGGAGTGCCAGGCGAAGAGAAACTGCCCGCCCTTCAGCTGGTCGACCACCATCCGCGCCACTTCCGGACGCACCGCCGGGCAACCCAGGCTACGTCCGATACGACCCTGTTTAGCGACCCAGAGTGGGTTCACATAACCGGCACCATGAATGACGATGGCGCGCTCGCGGGCCAGATCATTCAACCCAGGCTCCAGGCCATCCATACGCAGGGAATAGCCGTGCTTGCCACTGTAGCTTTCTGCGGTGCGGAACAGACCCAGGCTGGATTGGTGGCTACCCAGGCGATTGGAAAACACCTCGGCAAAGTTCTCACCGGATTTTCGACCGTGGGCAACAAAATCGCGCAGCAGCAGACGCTTGCGCTGCAGATCGAATATCCACAAACGCCGCTCGGTAGACGGCCGCGAATAATCGATTACGGCCAGGCGCCGCGCAGGTTCGGCACCATGATTGACCGCACACTGCATAGCCGCCAGGGCATGACGCAGTGCCTGCTGATTAAGCCCGGGAGCAATCCGCGTCAGATCCTTGAGCAGCCCATCCTGCTCGGCTGCGCTCGCCGAGAACGGCATATAAGCCAGCCACAACCCAATTAGGCAGAATCTGCCAAGGCGTCCAAACATTGTGTAATTACCTCAAGGTACGGACGTCCTGTCACAAGATCCAACTACGGCCTGTCTATACTTTTGTGTTAAATCCCACCTACGGGATTCTATTCAGAGCCAAGGACTGGAGCAGTAGATTGTTCAAAAAACGCACACTCTACCTGAGCGCTGCTCTGCTCGCCCTGCCATTGGTCGCCAGTACCGACGCTGCGCCCTTTACCAGCAACCTTGATCTGCGCCCATTGCTGGTCCAGTTGCCGCAGCGTTGCAGCCCATTGCCGATAAGCCTAGACGAGAATGCCCAGCGCCTACTGCAGGCTTTTTATGCCCAGCGCGACGGCCAACCTGTATGGCAGAACAGCGAGCAGCTCCTGCAATTGCGCGAGCAACTGGCGCAACTGGCCGATGACGGCTTGCAGCCCAGTGACTATGCGCTGCCCAATCTGGTTGCGGAAAGCTTCGCCGAGCAGCGCGACTGCGCGGAACTGCTGACCAGCCACAGCTATCTGCAGGCCCTGCTGCATCTGCGTCGCGGCCGCTTGCTGCAACAGCGCTTGGAACCGCTGTGGCAAGCGCCAGGGCAGACTAACCCAGACCCACAACTGGCGACCCTCTCACTGGCGTTGCTGTATGTGCATATGCCGGCGGCGGCCTTTGCCAGTGCGCGGCCTGCGACAGTGCAATACCAACGATTGCGTAGCGCCTATGCGCAACAACGTCTGCAGCCGCTGCAGGAGTGGGCAACGCTGGCTAGCGGGCCACAGCTCAAACCCGGCGGCAAAGATTCACGGCTGCCAGAATTGCGCGCACGCCTGATCGCCCAGGGCTACCTGGCTGCACCGTTAGCTGATCTGGGCAATACCTATGATCTGGCTACGCAAAGCGCCCTGGAGAATTTTCAGCGCGACCACAGCCTCAACCCGGATGGCATTCTCGGTCCCGCCAGCCTGAGCGAGCTGAATATCAGCCCTCAGCTGCGCCGCGAACAACTGCGCGTCAATCTCGAACGCCTGCGCTGGCTGGCCGACACCATGGGCGATGCCGAAGTGCTGATCAATGTCGCGGCCGCTGAAGTCCAGGTACGGCGCAACAACCAGCTGCTGTGGCGCACCCGTACCCAGGTCGGTCGCGCCGAACGGCAAACGCCGCTGCTCGCCTCGAGCATTGTGCGGCTGACCCTTAACCCGACCTGGACCGTGCCGCCGACCATCCTGCGCGAAGACAAACTGCCAGCCATTCGCGACGACATCGGCTACCTCGAACGCCAGCAGATGAGCGTGTTTGACCGCGACGGCAACCTGCTCGACCCACACAGCATCGATTGGGAAAACCCGGGGCCGATCCGTCTGCGCCAGTCGGCTGGCAGCCACAACCCGCTCGGCCGGGTAGCAGTGCGCTTCGACAATCCATTCGCGGTTTACTTGCACGACACCCCTAGCCAGCAGCTGTTCAGCAAGGCCCCACGTGCGTTCAGCTCCGGCTGCGTACGGGTCGAGGCTGTCGACACCCTGCTCGCCTGGCTGCTCACCCCGGATGAGCTGAGCAGCGTGCAGACACGCATCGCCAGCGGCGAAACCCAGCAATACCGCCTGCAACGTCCGGCACCGCTGCTGATTGCCTACTGGACGGTCGAAGCCACTAAGGATGGAGCCCTGCGCTACTATCCGGACATCTACGCGCGCGACGCGCGCCTGGTCAAAGCCTTGACGCCAAGCGTGCATTGATCGGCAGCCATGACCGTTGATCGGTGCACTCTGCAACGGCATCGACAGCAGTGCCAACGCCAACTGTGCTTAGATATCTGAACAGCTAATCCGCTGACTAAAAACCGCCAAGGAATCGCACCACATGGAAATCGGCAGCGTCATTTTTCTATTCGTCGGCCTCGCCGTCGCCATCGTATTTATGGGCTTCAAGGTTGTACCGCAGGGCTTCGAATGGACAGTGGAACGCTTCGGCCGCTACACCAACACCCTCAAGCCTGGCCTGAACATCATCGTGCCGGTGATGGACAAGATCGGCCGCAAGCTCAATGTGATGGAAAACGTGCTGGATATTCCGCCGCAGGAAGTGATCACCGCCGATAACGCCACGGTACAAATCGACGCCATCTGCTTCTTCCAGATCATCAACTCGGCCCAGGCGGCGTACGAGGTGAACAACCTTGAGCACGCCATCCGCAACCTGGTGATGACCAATATCCGTACCGTGCTCGGCTCCATGGAGCTGGACGCCATGCTCGGCCAGCGCGACGCGATTAATGAGCGCCTGCTGCGCACCGTCGATGAAGCCACAGCACCCTGGGGCATCAAGATCACCCGCATCGAGATCAAGGACATCAGCCCGCCCGCCGACCTGATGGCGGCCATGTCCGGGCAGATGAAAGCCGAGCGGATCAAGCGTGCACAGATTCTCGAAGCCGAAGGCCTGCGCGCCGCTGCCATTCTCACGGCCGAAGGGCAGAAGCAGGGCGACATCCTCAAAGCCGAAGGCCAGCGCCAGGCCGCCTTCCTCGAAGCCGAAGCGCGCGAACGCGCCGCCCAGGCGGAAGCCGAAGCCACACGCATGGTTTCCGAAGCCATCGCCAGCGGCAACGTGCAGGCGGTCAACTACTTCGTCGCGCAGAAGTACATCGAAGCCCTCGGCCAACTGGCCAGCGCCAACAACAGCAAGGTCATCCTGATGCCGCTGGAAGCTAGCCAGGTCATTGGTGCAGTGGGCGGCATCAGCGAAATTGTCAAAGCCACCTTCGGCGAGAAGAAGGGTTAAACCATGTGGGACTTTTTACAGCACCTGTCGTACTGGAACTGGCTGGCGTTCGGCACCCTGTTGCTGATCCTCGAAGTGTTCGGTGCCGGTGGCTATTTGCTGTGGATCGGTCTGGCCGCCGCCAGCGTCGGCCTGTTGACCTTTATCTTCCCGGGCCTGCCGTGGGCCGTGCAATTCATCCTGTTCGGGGTGCTCTCGATACTCACAGCCGTGTTCTGGTGGCAGCGCCAACGCAGCGCCGCCAAGCCTTCCGACCAGCCAGGGCTGAACCAGCGCGGCAGCGAATTCGTCGGCCGCACCTTCGTCCTGCACGAAGCGATCAATGGCGGACGCGGCAAGATCAAGGCCGGTGACAGCCTGTGGCTGGTGATCGGCAGTGATCTGCCCGCAGGTACGCCGGTGCGCGTAGTTGGCCAAGATGGCGTGCTATTGCGAGTTGAGGCCGAACAAGCAAGTTAAGCCTTACGAGGTGACCAGATGATCGAATGGCGTGTAATTCTGGCCACTGCGCTGCTGCTCAGCAGCGGTTGCAGCCTGCTCAAGCTGGACAAAGAGATGCAGCAGGCCCGCCAGGAACTGCTACTGATTCCCGGCCAACTGCAGACCTCGGACTCCGGGCGCAGCGCCCTGGTCGCGCTGCTTGACGCGCAGGGCAAGCTGGTCAACTACCGCGTCGCTGCACCTGGCGAGCTGTTCTATTTCACCGAAGCGCCGGCCACCTACCAGTTGCTGGCATTCGATGACCGCAACGGCAACTTTATCCTCGACAGCGATGAACCCCGTCACTGGCTCGCCAAGGCGCAAAGCGCGCCACTTAGTGTGCAGCCAGAACCGGACGAGCGGGCACGTTTGAGCCGGCTCAACCCGCTACGCCTTGCCGCCACCGACCTGCAACCGGCCCCCGCACTGGATCTCAGCCTCAAGGTCCTCTACCACGAGCAACCGCGCATGCAGAGCAACTACCTGCAGCCGGTCAGCTTCGATGACCCGCGCTTCAGCGATGCAAACATACGGCTAGGTGCCTGGCAACCGCTGAGCTTTATGCGCGAGCTGGGCTACGGCCTCTATCTGCTCGAACCTTGGGATGAGGACAAGGAGCCGATCATCCTGGTGCACGGTATCAACTCCTCACCGCGCGACTGGCAGGAGCTGGCCGCCAATCTCGACCTGCAACGTTATCAGTTGGTGCTCTACCACTTCCCCAGCGGCCTGCCGCTGAACAACAGCGCCTATATGCTCAGCCTCGGCATACGTGATTTGCAGATGCGCCACACACCGACGCGCCTGCATGTATTCGCCCACAGCATGGGCGGCCTGGTCGCACGCCATGCACTGCAGCTGTTGAGTGATGACGAGAATCAGCGGCTCTGTCTGTTTATCACCCTATCGACGCCCTGGGCTGGCCACCCCTCGGCGGCCCGCGGGGTGCGCGACGTGCCGTTGGATATTCCGGTATGGCGCGATATGGCGCCGGGCAGCCGTTACCTGCAAGACCTGTTCGCCACCCCACTGCCGACGCATATGCGCCAATGGTTGCTGGTCAGTTACGCCGGCAACACGCGCCTGTTGCCCGAACCCAACGACGGCACAGTGCCGCTGGCCAGCGAACTACGCACCGCCGCGCAGGACGAAGCCGAACGTCTGTATCTGCTCGACGAAACCCACACCAGCATCCTCAATAGCAAACGCAGCAATGCACTGCTTGAGCGCGCGCTGAACAGCCTGCCGGCACAGGGCTGCAAGACAGTGGCGACTGACTAGCCGTAGCCGCCACCGTAAGCCGACGAGCACAAAAACAAACAAGCCTCGACAATGCGAGGCTTGTTGGCAGAGCAGGTGCGACTTAAGCGTCGCTGTCGGCGCTGGCCTTGTAGGCAGCCGCATCGAGCAGTTTGTCCAGTTCGCTGACGTCGCTCGGCTTGAGCTTGAAGAACCAGCTGCCATACGGGTCGCTGTTGACGCTTTCCGGGCTGTCGGCCAGGCCGTCGTTGATCGCGATCACTTCACCGGAGACCGGTGCGTAGATGTCGGACGCGGCCTTGACCGATTCCACCACCCCGGCTTCCTGACCGGCATTCAGGGTCTTGCCGACTTCCGGCAGCTCGATGAATACCACATCACCCAGGGCTTCCTGTGCGTGATCGGAAATGCCTACGGTCACGCTGCCATCGGCTTCCAGGCGCGCCCACTCGTGGCTGGCGGCGTAACGCAGATCGGCGGGGATATTGCTCATGTGTCGTTCCTCATCTGACATGACGGCGACCACGCCGTCATGGAAATTTAGCAGGCCTTGGCCATACCGAAAGAAAGTCTTTAAAAACCTGGCGCACCGCTGCAAAACGGTGCGTTCTCGACCATCCATGGCCAGCTCAAGGCTTAGATCAGCGCCTTGCCGTTACGCACAAAAGTTGGCTTGACGACCCGCACCGGGTACCACTTGCCGCGGATCTCCACCTCGGCACGTTCATTAGTCGCTGCCGGCACGCGGGCCAAGGCGATGGATTTACCCAGGGTCGGCGAGAAGCTGCCGCTGGTGATCTCGCCTTCGCCCACCCCTTCAACCCGCACCACCTGGTGGGCGCGCAACACACCGCGCTCCTCCAGCACCAGACCGACCAACTTGGAGCCAACACCTTCGGCTTTCTGCTTCTGCAGCGCGGCGCGGCCAACAAATCCACGGCTGGCCGGCTCCCAGGCGATGGTCCAAGCCATATTGGCGGCCAGCGGGGTAACGCTTTCGTCCATGTCCTGGCCGTAGAGGTTCATCCCAGCTTCCAGGCGCAGAGTGTCGCGCGCACCCAGGCCAATCGGGGAAATCCCGGCGCCGACCAGTTCATTGAGGAAGGCCACCACTTCGCTGGCCGGCAGCATAATTTCCAGGCCGTCTTCGCCGGTGTAACCGGTGCGGGCGATAAACCACTCGCCATCGGGCTGACCTTCGAATGGTTTGAGGCTCTGAATCAGGTTGGCGCGCGAATGGCTGACCAGCTCGGCGGTCTTGCTGCGCGCGTGCGGGCCTTGAATGGCCAGCATCGCCAGCTCGGCGCGCTCTTGCAGCTGCACGTCAAAATCGACGCTCTGCAGACGCATCCAGGCCAGGTCCTTGTCGCGGGTCGAGGCATTCACCACCACGCGATAACCGGCGTCGGTCAGGTACACGATCAGGTCGTCCACCACGCCGCCCTGCTCGTTGAGCATACCGCTGTAGAGCGCTTTGCCGACGCTTTGCAAGCGTTCGATGTCGTTGGCCAGCAGGTGTTGCAAGTAGGCCTTGGCCTGGCTGCCGGTCACGTCCACCACAGTCATGTGCGACACATCGAACACCCCGCAGTCGCGACGCACCTGGTGGTGCTCCTCGACCTGCGAGCCATAATGCAACGGCATGTCCCAACCGCCGAAGTCGACCATTTTGGCACCCAGAGCGAGGTGCAGGTCATAAAGCGGTGTGCGCTGTCCCATAAGTGTCTCCTTGCGGGCTGGGCAGTGCAGCGGCAACCCGGCTGAGCCCACACAATCGGGCACTGGCACGGGCTATCAAGATGATCGGCCGCTGCGAATGGCGCGCATTGTAGCCGCAACACCGGGGGCGGTCATCTTGGTCTTGCCTGTACTGAAGACGCCTGGCGGGTTACACCGCTACACGGCTAACCCACCCTACCCGTGACGCCGCGCCGAACGGCGGATCAGCAGAATCACCGGCAACAGCCCGACCAGCACCAGGGTCAGAGCCGGCAGCGCGGCGCGCGCCCACTCGCCTTCACTGGTCATTTCAAACACTCGCACCGACAGCGTGTCCCAGCCAAAGGGGCGCATCAGCAGGGTGGCGGGCATTTCCTTGAGCACATCGACAAACACCAGCAGCGCAGCCGACAGCGCACCCGGCACCAGCAGGGGCAGATACACCTTGAAGAACAATCCGACGCCACCAACCCCCAAGCTGCGCGAGGCTTCCGGTAAGGAGGGGCGGATGCGTGCCAAACTGTTTTCCAACGGGCCGTAGGCCACCGCCATAAAGCGGATCATATAAGCCAACAGCAGCGCCGACAGGCTGCCGAGCAGCACCGGCTTGCCTGCACCGCCCAGCCAGCTGGACAGTGGAATCACCAGTTCGCGGTCCAGGTAACTGAACGCCAGCATAATCGCCACCGCCAGCATCGAGCCCGGCAGGGCATAACCCAGGTTGGCCACACCGACGGTCGAACGCATCAGCCGTGTCGGTGCCATACGCCGCGCGAAAGCCAGCAGCAAAGCCACGCTGACGGTGATAAGTGCTGCCATCGCGCCCAGGTAAAGGGTGTGCAGGATCAAGGCGCTGTAGCGCTCATCCAGATCGAAACGGCCGCGCTGCCAGAACCAGACAATCAGCTGCAGCACCGGGATGACAAAACCGCAGGCGAACACCAGGCCGCACCAAGTGCTGGCAGCCAGCGCTTTACCGCCCTTGAGGTGATACAGCGCCTTGCTACGCGCCCGCTCATTCACCGGGCGTACCGCACCGCGAGCGCGGCGCTCGCCGTAGAGCACCAGCATCACCGCCAGCAGCAGCAGGCTAGCCAGTTGAGTGGCGCTGGTCAGGCTGTAGAAGCTGTACCAGGTCTTGTAGATGGCGGTGGTAAAGGTGTCGAAGTTGAACACCGAGACCGCGCCGAAATCCGCCAGGGTTTCCATGATTGCCAACGCCAGACCGGCACCAATCGCCGGACGCGCCATTGGCAGGGCGACGCGCCAAAATGCGCGCCAGGGGCTCAGGCCGAGCACCCGCGCAGCCTCCATCAGGCCCTTGCCCTGGGCCAGAAAGGCATTGCGCGCGAGCAGGTAAACGTAGGGGTAGAACACCAGCACCAGAACGATGATCACCCCGCCAGTGGAACGCACCCGGGGAAAGCGCACATCACTGCCGAACCACTCGCGTAGCAAGGTTTGCAGCGGGCCGGCAAAATCCAGCAGGCCGACAAACACAAACGCCAGCACATAGGCGGGAATGGCAAACGGCAGCATCAGCGCCCAGTCCAGCCAGCGCCGGCCGGGAAATTCACAAAGGCTGGTGAGCCAGGCCAGGCTGACACCGAGCAACGTCACGCCAATACCCACACCAAAAACCAGCACCAGTGTATTACCGAGCAGACGCGGCAACTGGGTTTGCCACAGGTGCGCCCAGATCTGCTGGTCGACCTCGTGCCAGCTAAACATCAGCACGCTCAGCGGCAGCAGCACCAGCAAGGCAACGGCAAAGGCGATGGGGTACCAGCGGCGCTGGGCGGGATGGGCCACGCAGAGTCCTCTACAGCGGAAAAGACAACGCCCCGCAAAGGCGGGGCGTCGGCAGTATAAAGCCAGCGCGTTGCAGGGTGGAAAACCGTGACGGCTTTTCCACCTGCCGGCTTAGCCCTGGCTTAGTTCCAGCCAGCGCGATCCATCAGCATGGTGGCTTCAGCCTGGCGCTTGCCGGCCACTTCGGTGGCGATCGAGTCAGCTTTGAAAGTGCCCCAAGCCGCGACTTCGTCGGATGGTGCAACCGCCGGGTTGGCCGGGTACTCCTGGTTGACGCCGGCGAAAATCGCCTGGGCTTCGGCAGTGGTCATCCACTCCAATAGCTTCTGCGCAGCTTCTGCATGCGGGGCGTGCTTGGTCACACCGGCCCCGGCCAGGTTGACGTGCACGCCACGGTCGTTCTGGTTCGGCCAGTACGGCTTAACTTTCAGGTCAGGCTGCTGCTTGTGCAGGCGACCGTAGTAGTAGGTATTGGTAATACCCACATCGCACTGTCCGGCATCGATGGCCTGCAGCAGCGCAGTGTCATCGGCGAACACGTCAGTGGCCAGGTTGTTGACCCAGCCCTTGACGATTTCTTCGGTTTTGGCCGCGCCATGGGTTTCGATCAGGGTGGCAGTCAGCGACTGGTTGTAAACCTTCTTGCTGGTACGCAGGCACAGGCGGCCTTCCCAGTTTTTGTCGGCCAGGGCTTCATAGGTGCTCAGCTCGCTCGGTTTAACCCGCTCGGTGGAGTAGAAAATGGTCCGCGCGCGCAGCGACAGACCGGTCCAGCTGTCGGTGCTGGAGCGGTACTGAGCTGGAATATTGGCCGTGATCACTTCGGATTTGGTCGGTTGCAGTACGCCTTCTTGCTCGGCTTGCCAGAGGTTACCAGCGTCCACAGTGATCAACATGTCGGCCGGAGTATTGGCCCCCTCAGCCTTCAGGCGCGCCAGCAGCGGTGCTTCCTTGTCAGTGATGAATTTCACCGGCACACCGGTCTTAGCGGTGTAGGCATCGAACACCGGCTTGATCAGCTCGTCGATACGTGCGGAGTAAACCACCACCTCATCAGCGGCCTGTGCGGTGCTAGCCAACGCAGTGAGAGAGAGTGCGGCGAACAAACCTTTGCTGACCTGCATGGAGATTGCCTCTTTGTATAGACGAGTTAAGGTGCCAAATAGTAGTGAATGGTATTTAGGTTCTCAACTCGCTATTCATTTAAACCTGTAACAAGTGCCTTCAACCCTGCTTATGCCACCGCCTGCTGCGCGGCCAACTGCTTGGCCTGCTCACGCAAGACAAACTTCTGCACCTTGCCGGTGCTGGTTTTCGGCAGGCTGGTGAACACCACGCAACCCGGCACCTTGAAACGCGCCATGCGCTGCTGACAGAAGGCGATCACCTCCTCGGCGGTCAGCTCGGCACCCGGCTTAAGGGTGACGAAGGCGCACGGCGTTTCGCCCCATTTGGCGTGGGCCATGGCCACCACGGCGGCTTCGAGTATCAGCGGATGGCGATACAGCACGTCTTCCACCTCGATGGATGAGATGTTCTCGCCGCCGGAGATGATGATGTCCTTGCTGCGATCCTTGATCTCCACATAACCATCGGCATGCCATACCGCCAGGTCGCCGGAGTGGAACCAGCCTCCGGCAAAGGCTTCGGCAGTGGCCGATGGGTTTTTCAGGTAGCCCTTCATCACCACGTTGCCGCGCATCATGATCTCGCCGATGGTCTGGCCATCTTTCGGCACCGGTTGCAGGGTATCCGGGTCGGCCACCATCAGGCCGTCGAGCAGCGGCGCACGCACGCCCTGGCGGGATTTGAGCCGCGCGCGCTGCTCCGGGCTTTCACTGTCCCACTCGGCTTTCCACTCGCAGGCGACGCTGGGGCCGTAGGTTTCGGTCAAGCCGTAGACGTGGGTGACGCGGAACTCCAGCGCCTCCATGGCTTCGATCACTGCCGCGGGTGGCGCGGCACCGGCGGTGAGCACTTTCACCGGCTGGGTCTTCAGCGCTTTCAGCGCCTCATCGGCGTTAGCCAGCATATTCAGCACGATGGGCGCACCGCAGAAATGGTCGACGCCATGCTCGGCAATCGCCGGGTAGATGGCCTCGGCGCGCACATGGCGCAGACACACGTTAACCCCGACATAGGCGGCCAGCGCCCAGGGGAAGCACCAGCCATTGCAGTGGAACATCGGCAGCGTCCACAGGTACACCGGGAAGCGGCTCATGTCCCAGCACATGGCGTTGGACAGCGCATTCAGGTGTGCGCCACGGTGGTGATACACCACGCCCTTGGGGTTACCGGTGGTGCCGGAGGTGTAATTGAGGGAGATCGCCTGCCACTCATCGGCGGGCAACTGCCAGGGGTAGTCCGGGTCACCTTCGGCCAGCAGCGCCTCGTACTCCAGCTGACCGATCAGCAGACCTTCGGCATATTCTGGGTCGTCGATGCCAATCACCAGCGGCGGCTGCGGCAGGTGGCCGACCACGCGCTGGGCCAGCTCGCCGAACTCCTTGTCCACCAGCAGCACCTTGGCCTCGCCATGCTGCAGGATAAAAGCGATGGCTTCGGCATCCAGACGGGTGTTGATGGCATTCAGCACCGCACCACACATCGGCACGCCGAAGTGCGCTTCGAACATCGCCGGGCCGTTGGGCGCGATCACCGCCACCGTGTCGCCCAGGCCGATGCCGCGCTGGGCCAGGGCCGAGGCCAGACGAATACTGCGGCTGTAGGTTTCACCCCAGGTCTGGCGCAGGCTGCCATTGATCAGCGCCAGGCGCTGCGGATAGACGCTGGCGGCGCGCTCAAGAAAGCTCAGCGGGCTGAGTGCCTGAAAATTTGCCGCATCGCGGGGCATGCCGTACTCGTATGGATTGACGCTGTGCATTGTTGTTCTCCAGCTGGGTCTTTATACGCAGAGACCATAACAGTCGTAAGGTTTTAGCGATGCGCTACCTTGGTCGAAACCGTGACTTGCAAGTCAGCAATCACGTCAGCATAGGCATCCGAACAGCCATGCTGGTTGCTTAATTGCGGTGCAATAACCGCCGCAGAGCGCTCCAGCCTGTGTGACAAGCCTCCATAGCTTTATCTCGGCTTGTCTGGCGCCCTCTTTTCAAGGAGTTATCGAGTGACCTCACGCTTACCTGTGATCGTTGGTTTTGGTGGCTATAACGCGGCCGGGCGCAGCTCGTTTCACCATGGCTTCCGCCGTACCGTGATCGAATCCATGGACACCTCCGCACGTCAGCAGACCCTGGCCGGTCTGGCGGTAATGATGAAACTGGTCAAGGTGTTCGACGGTAGCTATCAGGACAATGAAGGTAACAGCCTGAGCCTGGCCGAGATCGACAGCCGCTTCGCCGAGCAGATTCTCGCTTCGACCCTGGTGCGCCGGATCGAGAAGCAACACTTGGATGTCGACGCCGCGCACTGGCAGAAAACCATCGATATCAGCGCCACCGCCGGTCAACCGCTGAGTTTTATCACCCTGCGTAAACACCTGCCGGACCCACTGCCGTCGGATTGGACAGTGGACGAGCTGAACGCCAGCGAAGTGCTGGTAACCCTGCACGACAACTGCGAATTCAAGGTCGACAGCTACCGCACCCTGCCGGTGAAATCCGCCGGGCAGCTGCCCAGCGGCTTTGAGCCGAGCGAGCTGTACAACGCGCGCTTCCATCCGCGCGGCCTGGCCATGACCATAGTCGGCGTCACCGACGCGCTGCGCGCCACCGGCATCGACTGGCAGACCATCATGCAGCACGTGGCCCCCGATGAAGTCGCGGTGTTCGCCGGCAGCATCATGAGTCAGCTGGATGAAAACGGCTTTGGCGGCCTGATGCAGTCGCGCCTCAAGGGCGGACGTGTCACCGCCAAACAGCTGGCCCTGGGCCTGAACACCATGCCGGCGGACTTTATCAACGCCTATGTACTGGGCAGCGTCGGCACCACCGGCAGCGTCACCGGGGCATGCGCCACCTTCCTTTATAACCTGCAGAAAGGCATAGAACTGATCAGTTCGGGTAAGGCGCGGGTGGCCATCGTCGGCAACAGCGAAGCGCCAATCAATCAGGAATGCATCGAGGGCTACGGCGCCATGGGCGCGCTGGCCACCGAAGATGGCCTACGGCAGATCGAAGGCAATGAACAGGTCGATTTCCGCCGTGCCAGCCGCCCATTTGGCGAGAACTGCGGCTTTACCCTGGCCGAAGCCTGCCAGTTCGTGGTGCTGATGGACGACGCCCTGGCCCTGGAGCTGGGCGCGGATATCCACGGCGCGGTGCCGGATGTGTTTATCAACGCCGACGGCTTCAAGAAATCCATTTCCGCCCCTGGTCCGGGCAACTACCTGACCGTGGCCAAGGCGGTGGCCAGCGCCGTGCAACTGCTGGGCATCGATGCGGTGCGTGAGCGCAGCTTTGTGCATGCCCACGGCTCCAGCACCCCGGCCAACCGCGTTACTGAATCGGAAATTCTCGACCGCATCGCCAGCGCCTTTGCCATCGAGCAGTGGCCGGTCACCGCAGTGAAAGCCTTTGTCGGCCATTCCTTGGCCACCGCCAGCGGCGACCAGCTGATCTCCGCCCTGGGCAGTTTCAAGTACGGCATCATCCCAGGGATCAAGACCATCGACGCCGTGGCCGAAGACGTGCATCAACAGCACCTGAGCTTCGCCACCAACGACCGCGCCCGCGCCCCCGAGCAGCTCGACGTCTGCTTTATCAACTCCAAGGGTTTTGGCGGCAACAACGCCAGCGCCCTGCTGCTGGCGCCGCATGTGGCCGAACGCATGCTGCGCAAACGCCATGGTGAAGCGGCGTTTGCCGCCTACCTGCAGCGCCGCGAGGCCACCCGCGCCACCGCCCAAGCCTACGACGCGCAAGCACTGCTGGGGGATTTGGGGATCATCTATAACTTCGGCAACGACCTGATCGACGACCAGCAGATCGAGATCAACTGCGAGCAAATCAAGGTGCCGGGCTTCGCCCAGCCGCTGGTGTTCAAGAAGGACGAACGCTACGGCGATATGCTCGAATAAGCCAAGCCGGAATGCGATTTGTAGGAGCGGAGGGAACGCCTAGTTCCATG
This sequence comes from Pseudomonas sp. EA_35y_Pfl2_R5, assembly GCF_963970805.1. Lineage (NCBI taxonomy): Bacteria > Pseudomonadati > Pseudomonadota > Gammaproteobacteria > Pseudomonadales > Pseudomonadaceae > Pseudomonas > Pseudomonas sp. EA_35y_Pfl2_R5. The sequence goes on from NZ_CAXAOW010000001.1 coordinate 261,556, forward strand.
CCCGCGACCAAGCCCATCGCGGGCATGGCCCGCTCCTACAGTTTTATGCCGCCGGTTTATCCAACTACGTAGGATGGGTTGAGCGAAGCGATACCCATCATCCAAGCCAAACGGCCCGCTGCTTAATCCAGCGCGCGGGCCAGCTGAATCAGTTCGGCGCGCCAGGCGGCAGCCGCCGGCAGCGCCAGAAAGTACGGGTTTAGCAAGGATTCGCGCGCCTCATAGGTCAGTGCCTCGCCCTTGAGCGTCAGCACTTCACCACCCGCCCCTTCCAGCACACCCTGCGCCGCAGCAGTGTCCCACTGTGAGGTCGGTGCCAAGCGCGGGTAGCAATCGGCGTTGCCTTCGGCCAGCTGGCAGAACTTCAGCGAGCTGCCGACACTGGCCAGTTGCAGATCCCCAAAGCGCTCACTCAAGCCGGCCAGCAGCGCCTCCTGCGCGGGGCTGGAATGACGCCGACTGGCCACCAGGGTAAAGGCCTCCTGCGGGGCCAGACGCACGCTGATCGGCTCAGCCTTGCCCGCTTTATCCTCTCGCCAGGCGCCCAGACCGGCGCCGCCGTAATAGCACTGGCCGGTGGCCGGGATGCCGACCACGCCAAAAACCACACGGCCTTGCTCGATCAACGCGACGTTGACGGTGAACTCTTCGCTGCCGGCAATAAACTCCTTGGTGCCATCCAGCGGATCGACCAGCCACCAACGGTTCCAATGCTCGCGCTCGCTCATCGCGATATCGGCCGCCTCTTCAGAAAGCACGGGGATATCTGGGACGAGTGCCAGCAGGCCGTCATTAAGAATATGGTGCGCGGCCAGATCGGCGGCTGTAACCGGCGAGGCATCGGCTTTTTCATTAACCGTCACATCGGTGCGCCAATACGGCAGCGTCGCAGCACCAGCTTCACGGACCAATTCGATGACTGCAGGAATCAGAGGATGGCTCGTGGCTTGGCTCATTGTTTAAAGATCCCACGCTGAGTCAGCACATCACGGGCCAGGTACAGCGCAGCCAGGGCGCGGCCTTCGGTAAATTGCGGATGCTGGATCAGGCTAGACAGCTCGCGCAGGCTGGTCTTGTCGACGCGCATCGGCTCCGGCTCATCGCCCGGCAGGCGTTCTTCATATAACCCCGAGGCCAATACCACCTGAATCTTCTGGCTCATATAACCCGGCGACAGGCTTAGCTCGGCCAGCAGTTCCATATGCTGCGCGCCAAAGCCGGCTTCTTCCTTTAGCTCGCGGTTGGCCGCTTCCAGCACGTCCTCGCCCGGTTCGATCAGGCCCTTGGGCAGCGACAACTGGTAGTCATCGGTGCCGCCGCAATATTCCTCGACCAGCAGCGCGTGCTCGTTATCGACCATCGCCACCACCATCACCGCGCCATAACCTGAACCCTTGCCCACCAATCGCTCATAGGTGCGTTCCACGCCGTTGCTGAAGCGCAGCTGCAGCTCCTCGACACGGAACAGGCGGCTGCTGGCGACGATTTCGCGAGCGAGTACGGTGGGTTTCTGACGCATGGGGCGGCTCCTGGGCAGGACATAGCGGGTTATCATAACGCGGCTTTTCCTATTATCTGCGTAGGAGATTGCGCGATCACGACGCCCAAGGCGCAAATCGCGACGCCCTACGCATCAGCCCGAAGAACTGCGCATGCCCTCGTTGCCCTGGAACGCCATCGACACCGTCCTGCTGGATATGGACGGCACCCTGCTCGACCTGCACTTCGACAACCACTTCTGGTTGCAGCACCTGCCGCAGCGCTATGCCGAGCATCATGGCGTCAGCCGTGCGCTGGCCGAAGCCGAGCTGCTGCCGCTGTTCCGCGAGCATGCCGGCACGCTCAACTGGTACTGCACGGATTTCTGGAGCCGCGAGCTGAACCTGTCGATTCGCGACCTCAAGCGCGAAGTGGCGCACCTGATCGCCCTGCGCCCGGATGCCGACACCTTTATCCAGGCCCTGCGCCACGCCGGCAAACAGGTGGTGCTGATCACCAATGCACACCGCGATTCGCTGTCGCTGAAACTGGAGCGGATCGAGCTGGCGCCTTATTTCGACCGGTTGATCAGCTCCCACGACTACGGTTTCCCCAAGGAAGACCAGCAGTTCTGGCACGCCCTGCAGCAGGACATCAACTTCAACCCGGCGCGCAGTCTGTTTATCGACGACAGCCTGCCAATTCTGCGCAGCGCCGGGCGCTTTGGCGTCGGCCAGCTGCTCGCCGTGCGCCAGCCCGATAGCCAGGCGGGGCCGAAAGACACCGAGGAGTTTGCTGCGGTCGAGGATTACCGGGCGTTACTGCAAAACCTGTAGCCGGCTGGAAGCCGCGAGCTTTATCAGCCTGGCATCTTCCCCGGATGGCATCCGGGCTACTGGCTATCTCGCCGGGCTGTAGACCCGCGGCGCGCTGTGATGCGGCAGGTGGATCAGGTTGAGCCGGTGCTCGCGCGCCCAGCGCACACTGAGGTTGGTCGGTGCCGAGAGGCTGACCAGGGTGGCGAACTCGCCGCGCACCGCCTTGTGAATCAGCTCCAGGCTGCAGCGGCTGGTGATCACCACGAAACCTTGGCGCGCGCTAAGGCCTTGCTGGTGCAGGGCGCCGATCAACTTGTCCAGGGCGTTGTGCCGGCCGATATCCTCGCGGCACAGGCCGATTTCGCCGAGCGGATCGACGTACAGCGCGGCATGCAGGGCGCCGCTGTGGCGCGCCAGGCTCTGCACGCTGGCAATGCGCGCGCGCAGCTCACGCAAATGTGCGGCCGGCGGCAGCGGGCTGGCTGACAGCGCTGTGAGTTGCGGTAGCGCCTGCTCCAGCGCCGCCACCCCACACAGGCCGCAACCGCTGGTGCCGGCCAGCTGCCGACGCTGCTGCTTGAGCGCCCAGAACGCCCGATTGCTGATCTGCACCTCGGCGTTGAGGGCGTCGCCGCGGCGCGTGACGCGGATGTCATAGATATCCTCGACGCTATCGACCACCGCGCTGCTCAGGCTAAAGCCGACCACAAAGTCCTCGATAGCCGATGGCGAGACCATCATCACCGCATAACTGATGCCGTTGTAGGCGATCGCCAGGGCGCATTCCTCGGCCAGCATGGCGCTGCCGACCTGCTCGGCCTGATCCAGTTCGACATAGGCATAGGCGTCCTGCGCCGGGTGGGCGGCGCGATCATCGGCGAGCGGACGGGGAGCACGGTGTGACATGTGATGCGGATTCCTCGCGATGAAGCGTAGGGTGGATCACGCTTTACCGATCCACCGTGGTGCTGCAATGGTGGATGAAAAGAGCGTCATCCGCCCTACGCCGAACCGGGACTTCATGGTTGCGGCTGTCTGGTGCGCACAGCGCACCCTACACTGCTCGTGCGGCCAGCGGTTCGAGCTGTTGGCGATGGGTTTGCATCGCCTCGAGCACAAAGGCGCTCAGCCCTTCGCCGCCGCAGGCATCCAGATGGGCACAGAGCGCGGTGCGCATCTGCGGGTCCCACTGGCGCTTGAGGTGCAGGGCGAAGTCGTCCTGCGCCTGCTGCGGATCGGGCTGGGAGGCGAAGAAGGCACCGATCTGGTTGGCCATCTTGATCAGTTGTGTGGCGTTCATGCCCATTTGGCAATCCTCCAAGGCAGGGCCGTGATCATAGCTGCACCACCTTGATCTGCGGCAGCAGGTCGAGCTGCTCGTGGGTGAAGGCCTGGAACTCATTCTGCCACTGCGACGGCGCCTCGACCTTGCTGATCTGCACGGCGGTGACCTTGTATTCCGGGCAGTTGGTGGCCCAGTCGGAGTTGTCGGTGGTGATCACGTTGGCGCCGGACTCCGGGTGATGGAAGGTGGTGTAAACAATCCCCGGCTGCACCCGCTCGGTGATGATCGCGCGCATCGCCGTCTCGCCGGCGCGGCTGTTGATCGACACCCAGTCGCCGTCGTTGATCCCGCGGTCCTCGGCATCCACCGGATGGATCTCCAAACGGTCCTCGGCATGCCAGGCGCCGTTGGCGGTACGCCGGGTCTGCGCGCCGACGTTGTACTGCGAGAGGATGCGCCCGGTGGTCAGGATCAGCGGGCGCTTGCGCGAGGTACGCTCCTCGGTCGGGATGTACTCGGTGACCATAAAGCGGCCCTTGCCGCGCACGAAGGCGTCCTCGTGCATGATCGGCGTACCGTCCGGCGCGTCGTCGTTGCACGGCCACTGGATGCTGCCCATACGGTCGAGCTTGGCGTAGCTGACCCCGGTGAAGGTCGGGGTCAGGCTGGCGATCTCGTCCATGATTTGCGACGGGTGCGTGTAGTTCATCGGGTAGCCGAGGGCGTTGGACAGCGCCACCGTCACTTCCCAGTCTTCCTTGCCAGCCAGCGCCGGCATCACCTTGCGCACCGGCGAGATGCGTCGCTCGGCGTTGGTGAAGGTGCCGTTCTTCTCCAGGAAGGAAGCACCGGGCAGGAATACATGGGCGAACTTGGCGGTTTCGTTGAGGAACAGGTCCTGCACCACCACGCACTCCATGGCCTTGAGCGCATCGGTGACGTGCTGGGTGTCCGGGTCGGACTGCGCCGGATCCTCGCCCTGAATGTAGATGCCCTTGAAGGTGCCGGCATGCGCGGCGGCCAGCATATTGGGGATGCGCAGACCCGGCTCATCGAGCAGGCTGACGCCCCAGGATTGTTCGAACTGTGCCCGCGCCTGCGCATCGGAGACGTGGCGGTAGCCGGGCAGTTCATGGGGGAAGGAACCCATGTCGCAGGAGCCCTGCACGTTGTTCTGCCCGCGCAGCGGGTTCACGCCCACGCCGGCGCGGCCGATATTGCCAGTGGCCATGGCCAGGTTGGCGATCGCCATCACGGTCGAGGAACCCTGGCTGTGCTCGGTCACGCCCAGGCCGTAGTAGATCGCCGCGTTGCCGCCGGTGGAGTACAGGCGCGCCGCGGCGCGTACGCTGGCGGCCGGCACGCCGGTCAGCTCTGCCATGGCCTCGGGGCTATGCCGCGGCTCGGCGACGAAGGCGCGCCATTGTTCGAAGGCCTCGCCCTCGCAGCGCTCGGCGACGAAGGCCTCGTTGACCAGACTTTCAGTGACGATCACATGGGCCAGGCTATTGAGCAGGGCGACGTTGCTGCCCGGGCGCAACTGCAGGTGATGGTCGGCCTTGACGTGCGGGCCGCGCACCAAGTCGATGCCGCGCGGGTCGGCGACGATCAGTTTGGCACCCTCACGCAGGCGGCGCTTGAGCTGCGAGCCGAACACCGGGTGGCCGTCGGTGGGGTTGGCACCGATAACCAGCACCACGTCGGCGGCCAGCACCGAGTCGAAATCCTGGGTGCCGGCGGATTCGCCGAGGGTGACCTTGAGGCCGTAGCCGGTCGGCGAATGGCAGACCCGCGCGCAGGTGTCGACGTTGTTGTTGCCGAAGGCGGCGCGCACCAGTTTCTGCACCAGGTAGGCCTCTTCGTTGGTGCAGCGCGAGGAGGTCAGGCCGCCGACCGAATTGCGGCCGTACTTCGCTTGGATATCCTTGAAACGCTGAGCGGTGTAGGCGATCGCCTCGTCCCAGCTCACCGTGCGCCAGGCGTCATGGATGCTTTCACGGATCATCGGCGCGGCGATGCGATCCGGGTGGGTGGCGTAACCCCAGGCGAAACGGCCCTTGACGCAGGAGTGTCCATGGTTGGCGTGGCCGTCCTTGTTCGGCACCATGCGCACCACTTCGTTGCCCTTGATCTCGGCCTTGAACGAGCAACCGACGCCGCAATAGGCGCAGGTGGTGGTCACGCTGCGCTCGGCCTGGCCCATCTCGATCACCGACTTTTCCATCAGTGTGGCGGTCGGGCAGGCCTGCACGCAGGCGCCGCAGGACACGCACTCGGAGTCGAGGAAGTCTTCGTTCTGCCCGGCGCTGACCTGCGAGTCGAAGCCACGGCCGCTGATGGTCAGGGCGAAGGTGCCCTGCACTTCTTCGCAGGCGCGCACGCAGCGGTTGCAGACGATGCACTTGGCCGGGTCGAAGGTGAAATAGGGGTTGGATTCGTCCTTGGCCTCGGCCAGGTGGGTCTTCACCGGGTCGTAACGCACCTCGCGCAGGCCGACCACGCCGGCCATGTCCTGCAACTCGCAGTTGCCGTTGGCCGAGCAGGTCAGGCAGTCCAGCGGGTGATCGGAGATATACAGCTCCATGGTGCCGCGGCGCAGTTCGGCGAGTTTCGGGCTCTGCGTGCGCACCTTCATGCCCGGCTCCACCGGGGTGGTGCAGGACGCCGGATAACCGCGCCGGCCTTCGATTTCCACGGTGCACAGGCGGCACGAGCCGAACGGCTCCAGGCTGTCGCTGGCGCACAGCTTGGGCACCGAAATGCCCGCTTCTTGCGCGGCGCGCATCACCGAGGTGCCAGCTGGCACGGTGATGGCGGTGCCATCGATTTCCACCGTTACCGGAGCGCCGGTGCGGGCGGGGGTTCCGTAGTCGAGTTCACGAAACAGGGCCATGGGGGCGTCTCCGGATCAGCGGGCTTCGGTGGCGTCGGAAGGCGCCCCGAAGTCCTCGGGAAAATGATTGATGGCACTCAGCACCGGGTAAGGCGTCATGCCGCCGAGGGCGCAGAGCGAGGCACCGAGCATGGTGTCGCAGAGGCTCTTGAGCAGCTCGATGCGTCCCGGCTGCGGGCCTTCGGAACGGGCCACGATGATCTGTTCGAGCAGCTCTTCGCCGCGGGTCGAGCCGATCCGGCAGGGCGTGCACTTGCCGCAGGATTCAATGGCGCAGAACTCCATGGCGTAGCGCGCCATGTCGGCCATATCGACGCTGTCGTCGAACACCACGATGCCGCCGTGGCCGAGCACCGCGCCCAGCGCAGCGAAGGCCTCGTAGTCCAGCGGCGTGTCGAATTGCGACTCGGGCAGGTAGGCACCCAGCGGGCCGCCGACCTGCACCGCGCGGATCGGCCGGCCCGTGGCCGAACCGCCGCCGTAGTCGTAGAGCAGTTCGCGCAGGGTGATGCCGAAGGCCAGTTCGATCAGGCCGCCGCGGGCGATGTTGCCGGTCAGCTGGATCGGCAAGGTGCCAAGGGAGCGGCCCATGCCGAAGTCGCGGTAGTAGGCGCCGCCCTTGTCGAGGATGATCGGCACCGAGGCCAGGGAGATCACGTTGTTGATCACCGTCGGCTGGCCGAACAGGCCCTCGATGGCCGGCAGCGGCGGCTTGGGCCGCACCTCGCCGCGCTTGCCTTCGAGGCTTTCCAGCAGCGAGGTTTCCTCACCGCAGACATAGGCCCCGGCACCGCGGCGCAGGTGCAGATGGAAACGCTGACCGCTGCCGAGGATGTCGTCGCCCAGATAGCCCTCGGCATAGGCCGTGGCGATGGTCGCCTTGAGCGCCGCCTCGGCATGCGGGTATTCCGAGCGCAGGTAGATATAGCCCTCGGTGGCCCCGACGGCCAGGGCGGCGATGGTCATGCCCTCAATCAGCACGAAGGGGTCGTCCTCCATCACCATGCGGTCGGAGAAGGTGCCGGAATCGCCCTCGTCGGCGTTACAGACGATGTATTTCTGCGCAGCCTCGCAGCCGGCCACGGTGCGCCACTTGATCCCGGTGGGGAAAGCCGCGCCACCGCGCCCGCGTAGGCCGGAGTCGAGCACTTCGGCGATGATCGCCTCAGAGCCGATTTCCAGCGCACGCCTGAGGCCGCGATAGCCGTCGTGAGCGATATAGTCAGCCAGCGACAGCGGATCGGTGATCCCGGCGCGGGCGAAGGTCAGGCGCTGCTGACGCTTGAGGTAGTCGATCTCCTCGGTCAGGCCGAGCGCCAGCGGATGCTCCCCGCCGTCGAGGAAATCGGCGTCGAACAATCCAGCAACGTCGCGGGCCTTGACCGAGGCATAGGCCACACGCCCAGCCGCGGTGGCGACCTCGACCAGCGGCTCTAGCCAGAACAACCCGCGCGAACCGTTGCGCACCAGGCGCACCTCGATATTGCGCGCAGCAGCCTCGGCGACTATGGCCCGGGCCACCCGGTCGGCACCCAGGCTGATGGCGCTGGCGTCGCGCGGCACATAAACGGTGATGGGCGAACTCATAGCCGCGCCTCCTGTTCTTCCAACAACTCCAGCAGATCCTCGGCATCGACCCGACCGTGCAGCTCACCATTGAGCAAGGCGCTCGGCGCACAGGCGCAGTTGCCCAGGCAGTACACCGCCTCCAGGGTCAGGCTGCCGTCGGCGCGGGTCTCGCCCAGTTGCAGGCCGAGCTTCTCCTGCAGCTCATGGGTCAGCGCCTTGGCGCCCATCGACTGGCAGGCCTCGGCCTGGCACAGCTTGAGGTGCACACGCCCCGGCGGGCTGGCGCGAAAATCATGGTAGAAGCTGACCACCCCGTGCACCTCGGCACGCGACAGACAGAGGTCCTCGGCGATCAGCGGCAGCACCTCGGGCGGCACCGCGCCAAGACGATCCTGGATGTCGTGAAGAATGGGCAGCAGCGCGCCCGGTTCGTCGCGATGCGCCGCCAGCACCTCGCGGGTGACAGTCTGGTACTGCGCAAGATCGGTATGCGGGGCAAGCTTGGCCATGTTTCGAGGCTCCGGCCGTTGTGCTGGGGACTGCCAATCACCGCCGAACGTGTCCGGCCAGTGATTGGGCGACCTATCAGGCGCACAACATATGAAATTGAGTTCTTATTTGCAGGGCATGTAAATCACGTGCAGCCAAGCTAACATGCACTTACACCGCATCAAATATGAAGCAGATAGCATATGATCCGTATCGAGATTCAACCGCATTGGCGCTTTCACCAAACCGATGGCAGCAGCCTCGATCCCCAGGGCATGAGCCTGCTGCAAAACGTCCACGACAGCGGCAAATTGACCGAGGCCGCCGCCCGCAGCGGCTACTCCTACCGGCATGCCTGGAATCTGCTGGGCAAGTGGCAGGCGTTCTTCGGCAGCCCGCTGATCGAGCTGCAGCGCGGCAAGGGCGCGCACCTCACCAGCCTCGGGGAAAAACTGCTGCGCGCCGACCAACGCATCCGCGCACGCCTGACCCCGCAGCTGGACAACCTCGCCGGCGAGCTGGAGATCGAGCTTAACCGCGCGCTGCAGGAAACCCGTCCCGGCCTGCGCATCCACGCCAGCCATGGCTTCGCCGTGGCGGCGCTGCGCGAATGGCTGGAACAGGACAGCCGCTGGCAGTGGGAGCTGCAGTTTCGCAGCGGCGTCGAGGCGATGCTCTCGCTGCAACGCCGCGACTGCGACCTGGCCGGCCTGCACGTGCCGTCCGGGCCGCTGGGCAACCTGAGCATGGCGCGCATCCAGCCCTGGCTGCGTGACGAGCACCGGGTAATTACCTTCGTCGTGCGCACCCAGGGCCTGATCCTCGCCCCCGGCAATCCGCTGGCCATCAGTGGTCTGGCCGACCTGCAGCGCAGCGGCCTGCGCCTGGTCAACCGCGAGCAGGGCTCGGGCACGCGCATGCTGTTGGAAAGCCTGTTGCAACAGGCGCAGATCGACAGCGCCAACATCGACGGTTTCCATAACGAGGAATACACCCACGCCGCGGTGGCCGCCTACGTCGCCAGTGGCATGGCCGATGTCGGTTTCGGCGTCGAAGCGGCGGCACGCATGTTCGGCCTGGCCTTTATCCCCATGGCCCGCGAACACTACTGTTTGCTCTGCCATCAGGACAGCCTGGCGCTGCCGGCCATGGGCGCCCTGCTCGAGGTGTTGCAACACCCGGAATTCCAGGCGCGCATCGGCCAGTTGCCGGGTTACGCCCTGAGCCGCCCCGGCGAGGTGCTGCCGCTCGCCCAGGCGCTGGAACAGTGGAGTCGCGAGAGCCTGCTGGAGTAGGCGCCAAGCGCGCAACGCCCGATCCCGCCACTGTGGGCGTTCTGGCGATTCGCAGGGCCACTCGCCGCAGGCAGTGCAGCGTGGATCAATACCATGCTCGATTTCTCGGGCTGCCGCTTTCCGTATAGGAACACGCCATGCGTACGAATCGCCGGCATGGCCGGCGCCTACAAGCCGATGGCTAGCGGCGCATGGATCTCAATAAAGTCGCATCTTGCCTCGAAGGCTGGGAAGTCCCTGACCCGCCTTGGAGCAACGAGCTGTGACCAGCCAATTGTTAAAAAGTTCTTCATTTAAAACAGTAACTTACACAAACGCGCCGCTCGTCGGCAGACGCTTGCCAGGCCTGCCCGCCAACCCCAGCATCGCCACCAATTTCACCACTGAGAGCACGTCTCCATGAAGTACATTTCGATGCTTCTACTGAGCCTCGGCTTCGCCGCTGGACAGGCAATGGCCGGCGACACCGGCAAGGTTGCCATCGGCAGCGGCGTCGGCGGCGCCCTGGGCAACGTGATTGGCCAACAGGTTGGCGGCAGTACCGGCGCAGCCATTGGCGCGGGCCTGGGTGGCGCGGCGGGCGGGGTGATTACCGCACGCGATGGTAACAAGACCGAAGCGGCACTGGGCGGTGGCCTCGGTGCTGCCGGTGGCTCGGTAATCGGCAACAAAGTCGGCGGCAGCACCGGCTCGACCATCGGCGCCGGCCTGGGCGGCGCAGCCGGTGGCGCGCTGGCCAATGAATACGCCGGCGGCAGCGAGCGAGATCGCGGCCACTACCACGGCAAGAAACACAAAAAGCATAAAAAGCACAAACACCACTAAGTGCCGAGTGCTGACCGCAAAAAGCCGCTTGATAGCGGCTTTTTGCTTTTGGGGCGCCCGCCTACACCACCGGCTCTAGCAGCACTGTCAGCGCCGCGCGCAACTTCTCGGGGATACTCACCGGACGATTGCTGCTGCGGTCGACAAAAACATGCACAAAACGCCCGGCGGCACAGGCCTCGTCTTCATCGGACTTGAACACCGCCAGTTCGTACTGCACCGAACTATTGCCTAGTTTGCCGACCCGCAGGCCGATCTCAATGCGCTCGGGAAAGGCGATGGAGGCGAAGTAGTCGCAGCTGGAGCTGACCACGAAACCCACCACCTCACCGTTATGGATATCCAGGTCGCCAACCTCGATCAGGTAGGTGTTCACCGCGCTGTCGAAGAAGCTGTAGTAGGTGACGTTGTTGACGTGACCGTAGACATCGTTGTCATGCCAGCGCGTGGTAATCGGCTGGAAATGCCGGTAGTCGCTGCGCAGGTGCTGGGGTTGGCTCATCGGAAGTCCTTGAAGTTAGCGAGGCAGCTCAATAAGCCACCTGATAGATGGCCAGGGCATGGGCCTCAGTCATTTCCCGCGGGTTATTCACCAGCAGGCGCTGTTGCTGCATGGCGTCGCGGGCCAGCGTTGCCAGCATGTCTTGCGGCACGCCGGCATCACGCAGGCATGTGGGCAGGCCGCTGCGCACGCTGAAATCGGCCAGTGCACCAATAAACTGTTCGGTCTGCTGCAATACGCTGCCGGCGCGCAGCTGCTCACCCAGCACCAGCGGCGCCAGCTCGGCATACAGCGGTGCCGCCGAATTAGCGTTGAAGCCCAGCACATGCGGCAGCACCAAGGCATTACTCAGGCCGTGGGGAATATGGAAGTGCCCGCCCAGCGGATAAGCCAGCGCATGCACCGCCGCCACCGGCGCATTGGCAAACGCCTGACCCGCCAGGCAGGAGCCCAGCAGCATGGCCTGGCGCGCCTCACGGTCAAATCCGTCATGCACCACCTTATCCAGGTTGGCCGCCAGCAGGCGCAGCGCTTCGCGGGCTAGCAGGTCGGACAGCGGGTTCTTTTTCAGCGCGCTGGTGTAGGCCTCGATGGCATGCACCATGGCGTCGATACCGGTGGCAGCGGTAACTGCCGGCGGCAGGCCGAGGGTTAGTTCAGCATCCAGCAACGCCAAGTCCGGCAGCAGCAGCGGTGAGACCACGCCCATCTTGGTGGTTGCACCGGTGGTGATAATGGAAATCTGCGTGACCTCCGAGCCGGTGCCGGCGGTGGTCGGCACCAGAATCAATGGCAGGCGCTGACCCCGCGCGTTGCCGACGCCGTAGATCTGCGCCAACTCTTGGCCGCACTCGGGATGCGCCAGCAGCGCCACCAGCTTGGCCACATCCATCGAACTGCCGCCGCCAAAGCCAACGATCAGCTGCGCCTTCAGTGCCCGTGCCTGCTCGACCGCGGCCAGCAGAATGGCCTCGGGTGGATCGGCGACCACCTGATCAAACACCTCGACCGTAAGCTCTGTGCGAGCAAAACCTGGCAGCACCTCGTCAAGCAGGCCAAGCTTGCTGATGCCCGGATCAGTGACGATTAGCACCCGTTGCGCACCGCGCTCGCGGCACAGGTCGGCCAGACGCCGGGACGCACCAATCTCGCAAAGAACCTGCGCAGTGGTGGCAAAGCTAAAGGGCAGCATGGGGTGATCCTCTTGTTGTAATAAATGGCTCGCGCAGCAGCGTGGGTTGCACCCGCGCTACGCGCTTCAGTCAGAAGGCAAAACTCGCCTCATCCATGGCCATTAGGCAGTCTGCCCCCCCCAGCAGAGCCTCGCGATGCGCACTGGCCCGTGGCAACACCCGGCGCAGGTAGAAGTCAGCTGACTGCAGCTTGGCCTGGTAGAACGCCGCTTCGCCGCTGCCCGCCTCCAGGGCATCCTGCGCCCGAGCCGCCGCCTGCAGCCAGAAGCCGGCCAGCAACACATAGGCCGAATACTGGAGGAAATCCACCGACACCGCGCCAATCTCCTGTACATCGCGCTGGCTGGCGGCAAGCACTTCACTGCTTAGCTCGCGCCACTCGCCCAAACGCGCCTGCACCGTTTTAGCCAGCGCGGCCAGGCTCGGACGAACAATCTGGGTATCGCACAATTCACTGAATTCGGCCTGCAGCGCCGACAGTTCGGCACCGCCGTCGCCGAGTACCTTGCGGCGGATATAGTCCAGCGCCTGAATACCGTTGGTGCCTTCATACAGCTGGGTGATACGGCTATCGCGCATCAGTTGCTCAATGCCCCACTCGCGGATAAAGCCGTGGCCGCCATACACCTGCACCGCATGGCTGGCGACTTCCTGGCCCATATCGGTAAAGAAGGCTTTGACGATCGGAATCAACAGCGCCGCGCGCTTGCCGGCGGCCTTGCGCGCAGCGGCGTCCGGATGACCATGCTCAAGGTCGAGCTGACGTGCGCAGTAAGCCGCCAGCATGCGACTGCCTTCGACCAGGCTCTTCTGCGTCAGCAACATGCGCCGCACATCCGGGTGCACGATGATCGGATCGGCCGCCTTGCCCGGCTCGGCAGGCCCTGCCAGGGCGCGCGACTGCAGGCGCTCGCGGGCATAACGCAGCGCCCCTTGGAAGGCCGCCTCGCCAATGCCCAAGCCCTGCAAACCGACCTGAAAGCGCGCGTCGTTCATCATGGTGAACATGCAGGCAAGGCCCTGGTTGGCTGCGCCGATCAGCCAGCCGGTGGCGCCGTCGTAGTTCATCACGCAGGTGGACGCACCCTTGATGCCCATCTTGTGCTCAATAGCGCCACAAGACAGCGCGTTCCGCTCGCCCGGTGTGCCGTCGGCCGCGGCGATAAATTTTGGCACCAACAACAGGCTGATGCCCTTCACCCCGGCCGGAGCGTCCGGCAGGCGCGCCAGCACCAAATGGATGATGTTTTCCGAGAGGTCCTGCTCGCCGCCGCTGATAAAGATCTTGCTGCCACTGACCTTGAAGCTGCCATCGGCCTGCGGCTCTGCCTTGGTGCGCAGCAGCGCCAGGTCGGTGCCGGCCTGGGGCTCTGTGAGGCACATGGTGCCGGTCCATTGGCCACTGACCAGTTTGTGCAGGTAGGTGTCTTTCAGCGTTTCGCTGCCATGTTTGTACAGCGCCAGGACCGCGCCTTCGGTCAGCCCGGAGTAGACCCGGAACGACAGCGAAGCGCCCATCAGCATCTCGTGGAAGTTGCACGCGAGCATCTGCGGCAGCGCCTGACCGCCGTATTCGCTAGGCCCGGTCATGCTCGCCCAGCCGTTGTCGACGTATTGCTGATAGGCCTCGGCAAATCCGTCCGGTGTACTCACCTGACCATCACTCAACTGGCAACCTTGCTCGTCGCTGCTGCGGTTGAGCGGCGCGATTACCTCGGCGGCGTAACGCGCGCCCTCCTCCAGCACGCCGTCGATCAGCTCGCGGTCGAGGCCATTACCGAGCAACTCGCAGTGGCTGCTGATATCGAACAGTTCGTGCAGGACAAAACGCATATCGCGCAACGGGGCCTGGTAGCTCATACCCGGTCCTCCTGCACATCGGCGAAGCGCTGACCGCTGGCCGCCAGTTGTTCAATCAGACGTGCCGGCAGCCAATGCTCACCAAAGGTCGACTGCAACGCCTTCAACCGTTCATGAATGGCCACAACCCCTTGGCCGTCGGCCCAGCTCATCGGCCCGCCTTTATCGGCTGGGAAACCGTAGCCATTGAGGTAGACCAAATCGATGTCATGGCTATTGGCGGCGATATTCTCTTCAAGGATTTTCGCCCCTTCGTTGACCAGCGCCAGTAGGCAACGCTCAAGAATTTCCTCCGGACCAATCTCGCGGCGGACAAACCCGAGCTGCTCGGACACCTGCAGCACCAGAGCATCGACCTCAGGGTCATGCTCGGCCTGACGGCTACCCTCGGCGTAGCGGTAATAGCCCATGCGCGACTTCTGACCGAAACGCCCCAGCTCGCACAGTCGATTGTCGACCTGCACCGCCGGGTCATCCTGGCCCTTGCCGGCCAGCTCGCGGGCGCGCCATTCCAGATCGATGCCGACCACGTCGTACATACGGAAGGGCCCCATAGCAAAGCCGAAGCCCTGCAGCGCAGCATCCACCTGATGGGGGTATGCGCCTTCCAGCAACAACATGCGCGCTTCACGCACATAGGTGTGCAGCATGCGGTTGCCAATGAAGCCGTCGCAGTTACCGGCCACCACGCTGATCTTGCCGATCTTTTGGCCCATCGTTACGGCTGCCTCAAGCACCGCGGGCGCAGTTTTGGCACCGCGGACGATTTCCAGCAGCTTCATGATGTGCGCCGGGCTGAAGAAGTGCAGACCCAGCACCTGCTCTGGGCGCTTGGTGACTGCGGCAATCGCGTCGATATCCAGCGCCGAGGTGTTGCTGGCAAGAATCGCCCCCGGTTTCAGGATGGCGTCCAGGGTGCGGAAAATCTGCTGCTTGAGCTCGAGGTTCTCGTACACCGCCTCGATCACCAGATCGGCATCCGCCAGCGCGGCGTACTCGCCCACCGGGGTGACGCAAGCCAGGCGCGCAGCCGACTGTTCGGCAGTAATCCGCCCGAGCTTGAGGTTATGGGCGTTAGTCTCGGCCACCACCGTCATGGCCTGCTCGAGCATTTGTGGGTTGTTGTCCAGCCACAGCACCTGAATACCGGCGTTGGCCAGGCTCATGACGATACCGCGACCCATGGTGCCCGCGCCGATGACAGCGGCCTGCTGAATGGTGAAAACGGAGTTGCTCATCGAGGACCCTCTGGCTGGAAATTGAATGGGCATGCCGCCTGATCGCTATTTCTGTAAGAGCGGGGGGACGCCTAGTCCCATGCCCGCGATTCGCGGCCATGGGCCGCTCCTACAAGGACTGGATTCCGGCATACAAAAAATTCGCCCACCACCATAAGCAAGGCGTTACTATTTTTGAAATTTAGTCTTGTGATAAGTCGTATTCAGCTAATGAATATCTCAACCTTTGATCTCAATCTGTTGCGCGTGTTCGATGCACTGATGCGCGAGCAAAATGTTTCCCGCGCCGCCGAACGTCTGTCGCTCAGCCAGCCGGCCGTCAGCAACGCCCTGAGTCGCCTGCGCGAATTGCTCGACGACCCACTGTTGGTGCGGGTTGGCCGCAGCATGCAACCCACGCCACGCGCGCAGGCGCTGGAAACCCCGATCCGCGCCGCTTTACAGCAGATCGAGCAGAGCCTCAGTGCCGGTGAAGTGTTCGATCCGGCCAGCAGCCGGCAGCACTTCAGCATCGCCGTTACCGATTATGTCGAGCTGATCTGCATGCCACGCTTGCTCAAGCTGCTCAGCCAGCTGGCACCTGGCATGCGCATCGACATCCGCCATTTGAGCCCCAGCCTGCCGGCCGAGGCGCTGGACAAGGGCGAGCTGGACCTGGTGCTGGGCCGCTTCGAAGACATCCCCGCACGTTTCGCCCGCCAGCACTGGATGAGCGAAACCCTACAGCTGGCGCTACGCCGCGGTCATCCTCTGGTCAGCGGGCCAATGGACCTACCGACCTTTCTGCAGTTACGCCACCTCTGGGTGCACGGTGGTCAGACCCGTGGCATGGTGGACCAATGGCTGGGCGAACAGGGCCTGTGCCGAGAGATTCTCTACACCACACCCAACTATCTGCAGGCCGCGCATATCGTCGCCGACAGTGAGCTGGCTGCCGTGCTGCCGACCCAACTGGCGCGCCACTTCGCCAACCTGCTGCCGCTGCAGCTGTTCGAGCTGCCGTTCGCCCTCGGCCCGTTTCACCTGGAGATCGTCAGCCTGGCCCAGCGCCAGCGCGACCCGGCCTTGCACTGGCTGATCGAACAGATCCAGCAGATCGCCCAGCATTGATCACCCGCAACGGGGCAAGCCTTCCTACATTGCCGGCTACTGTCGTGCAGTCTTGGGGAAACAATCATGCTCAAATCGGCTTTGGCTGCTGGCTCTGATGAGCGAACTGAAAGGCGCGGTGGAAGATGGCCAGCTCAGTCTGCACTTCCAACCGAAACTGAATATCCGCGCGCGCAGCCTGTATGGCGTGGAGTGCCTGGTGCGCTGGATTCACCCGGTGCACGGGTTATCTCGCCGGACAAGCTTATCCCCCTGGCCGAGCAGACCGGCAACGTCTGCGCCTGGCAGGAACAGGGCCTGGAGCTGAGACCGCGATCAATGTATCCGCACTGGATCTGGCCGATCCCGGCTTTGCCGGTTTGCTTGCCGCACAACTGGCCAAGCATGGCGTACCGCCATCTGGCCTGATTGTGGAAATCACCGAAAGTGCAGAGATGGCTGACCCGGAACTGGCCATGGGCCAACTGCAGGAGCTGTGCGAGCTGGGCGTACAGCTGTCGATTGACGGCTACGGCACCGGCTACTCGAGCATGGCTCAGCTCAAACGCCTGCCAGTGCACGAGCTGAAGATCGACGAAGTCCTTCGTCCTCGACCTGCTGAGCACGACACCATCGTCCGCTCGACCATCAAACTGGGCCACAACATGGGCCTGAAGATCGTCGCCGAAGGGGTGGAAACCGAAGCCATCCTCGAACGCCTGGACCAGCCTGGCTGCGACATCGCCCAGGGCTAACTGCTCAGCAAACCGCTACCGCCGACAGCGTTTGCCGACTGGCTGGCGACAGCCCACTGGCAACTGCCCCGCCATACGGATTGATACAGGCCAGAAAAAAGGCCGCTGCCGATCATCGTGATCAGCAGCGGCCCGGGAAAACGATGGGACGCAGGTTAAAAGGCGTTATCACCAATCAACATCCCGTGCATGACCATGTAGGTCTTGCGCCCGGATTGCAGGGTGAGAGGGCTGCGCTCGGCGATCACCCAGCCTTTGGCCAGCAGCTTGTCGATATGCGCCCGCAGCTGTGGCAGGTAGCGTTGCTCTTGCTGAAGCGATTCCATTCTGCTCATCCTCTAGAGGACTCCTTTGTGACTACAACCAGGGAATACCTGGCCCACTCATCCGTGATGGCCGTCACAAAAGCATAGTGGGCCTGTGCCTGCTTCTAAAGCGGCAAATGGCCACATCTCTGTAGGCATAACGCGCCAAGCGGCTATGCGTTTGGCTTACATTGTTTTGCAGTTTAGACCGCAGTGGCTGCGGCGGCCGATTCGCCGACATGCGGTGAGCTGAACTCCAGATAACCATCCTCAACCTTGCCGTAACGCAGCAGCGCCAGGTCCAGCAGGTAATTCTGGTAGAGCTTCCACGGCGCGCGATCCCCCTGGCTGGGGATCTTGTCGGCCGCGCGCTTGATATAGCCGCTAGCCAGATCGAGGAAAGGTGCATTCTTGACCTGCCGCGCCGTGTCGCGCGGGGTGCACTGGCGCATGCCGTTGGCGTCCATATGATTGATCAGCCGGCAGAAATATTCGCTGGAAAGGTCCGCCTTGAGCGTCCAGCTGGCATTGGTGTAACCCAGCACCACGGCAGCATTGGGCAAGTCACGCAGCATGATGCCGCGATAACCCATGCTTTGGGCCGCATCGAAGGGCACCCCATCCACCGCCACCTGCATTCCGCCAAACAGCTGTAGCTCCAGACCGGTGGCGCTGATGATCACATCCGCCGGCAGCTCCTGACCGGACTTCAGGCGGATGCCCTTGGCGGTAAAGCCATCGATATGCTCAGTCACCACCGAGGCCTTGCCCTCGCGCAGCACCTTGAACAGATCGCCATTGGGCACGGCGCACACCCGCTCATCCCAAGGCTTGTAACGCGGGCTGAAGTGGCGCATATCGAAGCCCTTGCCCAACTGATGCCGGGCCATACCGAGCAAGGCCTTGCGCACCAGATTGGGAAAAGCCTTGGACAGTTTGTAAAAGCCCAGCTGCACCGCCACGTTGCGCGTGCGCGCCAGACGGTAAACCCAGGTTTCCGGCAAGAAACGGCGCAAGAAGGCGGAAATCGGATCGCCCTGCGGCAGGCTCACCACATAGGTTGGCGAGCGTTGCAGCATGGTCACGTGCCTGGCCTTGTCGGTCATCGCCGGCACCAGGGTTACCGCCGTCGCGCCGCTGCCGATCACCACCACGTTCTTGCCGCTGTAATCGAAGTTTTCCGGCCACTGCTGCGGGTGGATAAATTCGCCCTGGAACTGTTCACGTCCCTTGAAATCTGGGGTGTAGCCCGCTTCGTAGCGGTAATAGCCGGTGCACATCAGCAGGTGCTGACAGCTCAGCTTGATCGGCTCGGGCGCATCGCCACGCTGTACTTGCAGGGTCCAGGTCGCGCGCTCGCTGCACCAGTCGGCCTTGAGTACCTTGTGCTGGTAGCGGATCTTTTCTTGGATGCCGTTTTCCTCGGCAGTTTCTTCGATATAGCTGCGAATCGACGGGCCGTCGGCGATCGCCAGCGGGTTGGTCCAGGGTTTGAAGTTGTAGCCGAGGGTGAACATGTCCGAATCGGAACGGATACCCGGATAGCGGAATAAGTCCCAGGTGCCGCCCAAGGCTGCCCGGCCTTCGAGAATGGCGAAGCGTTTGCCGGGGCAATGCTTCATCAGGTGATAGGCCGCGCCGATGCCGGACAGACCGGCACCAATGATCAAAACATCCAGATGTTCGGCAGACATGGGGGCTCCACTGGCTTCTTCTGATGGACGCGGGTCGATAGTTGTCGACCCCTAATGCCCGCCAGATTCACCCCCAATAGCAGCTTTGTCATCCAACCTTTAGTGGTGTGAACAGCCCAGGCTGTCCACAGTTATGGCTGAAGAATGAGCAGAATGCTCAACAACTTGCCCCGCGATCAGAAGCTATTGCGCAGCACCACTTCACTGAGCGGCAGCTTGCCAATGCGCGGCTTGGGCTCGATGGTCTTCTTGCCGACGGCGACCATTAGGGCGATCACATGGTTTTCAGGCAGCTTGATCAGCTTGGCCACGGCATCGAAATCGAAGCCGTCCATCGGGCAGGAATCCAGACCCTTGCCACGCGCGGCGAGCATCAAGGTCTGCGCCATCAAGCCGCAGCTGCGCATGGTTTCATCGCGCTGCACCTGCGGCTTGTCGCGGTAGTAGGTGTCGATGGCACCAGCCATATAGGCCTGCACTTCCGCGGGCGCGCCTTCCCAGACGCGGCCAACATCCTGCTGCCAGCTGTCGAGCTTGGCGCACACCACCACCAGCATCGAGGCATCGGTCACCTGCGCCTGCCCCCAGGCCACTTCGCGCAGTTGCTGACGCAGCGCCGGGTCGCTGACCTCAACCATGCGCACGTGCTGCAGGTTGAACGCCGACGGTGCAAGCAACGCCAGTTGCAGCAGCTCGTCTTTGTCAGCATCGCTCAGGGTAAATTCCGGGTCATAACCTTTAACGGCACGGCGGCTGCGGATGGCTTCGTCGATATGCATGGGATTCCTTATCTGCAGGCTATTTAAAGAGGGCAATGCTAGGCAATTGCCGGGCGTAACGCCAAACGCCTTTACCGATAACAATGATCGACACAGTCGATCCTAGGCGCTCGCCTGTTAAAATCGCCGCCTAGCCCAATCGACCACAGCCCATGACCCCAGACGCCCTTGCCACCCTACAACAACACCTGCTCACCGCCCTGCATAGCGCGCCCAGTGAAACCCGTCGCCTGTTCCACGGCCGTGGACGCTGCTGGCCGGGGCTGGAGCAGGTCACTGTGGATTGGCTGCAAGGCGTGCTGCTGGTGGCACTGTTCAAACCGGTGAGTGATGCCGAACTGGCCGCACTGCAGCAGATGCTGCTCGGCCTCTGTCAATCCGCAGCCTGGCAACAGAGTGGTGCGCACAGCCTGTTGTTGCAGCAGCGCTACCTGCCCGAGAGCCCCACGCAATGGCTGCTCGGTGAGCCGGTTGAGTATTGGGATATCTGCGAGCACGGCCTGCTGTACCGCCTCGACCTGGGTAAAAAGCAGAACAGCGGGCTATTTCTCGATATGCGCTATGGCCGCCAATGGGTGCAGGCACAGGCGGCGGGTAAGCGTGTACTCAACCTGTTCGCCTACACCTGCGGGTTTTCCGTGGCCGCGCTGGCCGGCGGTGCGCGCCAGGTGGTCAACTTGGATATGGCCAGGGCCGCGCTCAGCCGTGGCCGTGACAATCACCGGTTAAACCAGCACGACCTGAGCCAGGTGGTGTTTCTCGGCCACGACCTGTTCAAGTCCTGGGGTAAGGTTGCCAAGTACGGCCCCTATGACCTGATCATCATCGACCCACCGTCTTTCCAGCGTGGCAGCTTTGTGTTGAGCAAGGATTACCCGAAGGTGCTGCGCCGCCTGCCAGAGCTCCTGAGCACAAACGGTGTGGTACTGGCCTGCAGCAACGAGCCGGAAATCGGTCCGGATTATCTGATCCAGACTATGGCCAGCGAAGCGCCGAGCCTGCGCTTTAGCGAGCGCCTGGAAAACCCGCCGGAATTCCCTGACAGCCAGCCGGACAGTGCCCTAAAAGCCATGGTTTTTTGCCGCGACTGACACCTATAAGCACTGATCTAGAAGGCTTGCCCGAGCAGAAAATGACGTATTGCAAACTGGTCTACAGTTAGGCGACCAACCCTAGCGAGATCACCGCAATGATGTTGAAAACCCTTGGCCTTGCCCTGTCCGCCACATTATTACTGGCCGGCTGCGCCAGCAAAACCACGCAACCATCGCAGTATTCGGGCTTTCTCAGCGATTACTCACAACTGCAGCCCGCCCAGTCGGCCAGCGGCGCGCCGGTGATGCGCTGGGTATCGCCCGACTTCAAACCCGGGAACTACCGCTCGGTGCTAGTGGAGAGACCGGTGTTCTACCCCGCGCCAACCCCGAGTGCGCAAGTTAGCCAACAGACCTTGGACGAAATCGCCCTCTACCTGCAGCAGGCCATGCGCCTGGAGCTGGCCGGACGCATGCGGGTGGTCGAATATGCCGACCAGGAAACGCTGGTGCTACGCAGTGCCATCAGTGCGGTGAGCACGTCGCCAGAAGGGCTGAAGGTCTACGAAGTCATCCCAATTGCCCTGATCGCAGCCGCCGCCAGCACAGCCGCCGGCACCCGCGATCAGGACACCAATATTTATGTCGAACTGGAAGCCATCGACGGCCGCAACAGCCAGCCAATGGCACGCGTAGTCCGCAAGGGCCATGGCCTGCCACTGGAAAACGACAGCAGCCAGTTGCGCCTCAAGGACATCAAACCCGCACTGGATGAGTGGGCCAAGGATGCTCGCAACTTCAAACCCTGAGGCTTAACGGCTCAAGCAAATACAAAGTATTTGCGCACTGTCTCGACCACCTCCCAGGTGCCTTTCATCCCGGGCTCGACGATAAAGATATCGCCGGCGCGCAGATGAATCGGCGCCTGCCCCTCCGGGGTGATGATGCAGTAGCCCTCCTGAAAGTGGCAGTACTCCCATTTCTCATAGGCCACCTGCCATTTGCCAGGGGTGCAGATCCAGGTGCCCATGATCTTGCTGCCGTCCGCCGAGGTGTAGGCGTTCAGGTTGACGGTGTGCGGCTCGCCGGCGATGCGTGTCCATTTGCAGGCATCCAGCAGTGGAATCGGCTGGGTATCACGCAGTACGGTAATCGGTGACATGGGTGGCTCCTGAGATCGTTAGAAAACAAGCGCCAGCCTAGGACGGCCATCTTGTCGGAACTGTCCTGAGGTCGACCTTCAACTGCCTTACAGCGCAGCCCCTTCGTCCAGGCTGATGGGTAAACCGCGTGCTACTTTGAACAGGGCCTGTTGGTTTATTCCCGCCGCTTGCCCGATCCGGAGATGCTTTATGTCCAGTCTTTACCGCTTGGTCACCCGCAGTGATTTCGACGGCCTGGTGTGCGCCGCCCTGCTCAAACACCTCAACCTGATCGACGACATCCTCTTCGTCCACCCCAAGGACATGCAGGACGGCAAAGTGGCGATCACCAATAACGACATCACCACCAACCTGCCCTACGTCCCCGGCTGCTATCTGGCCTTCGACCACCACCTCAGCGAAACCATCCGCAACCAGCCGGCGAGCAATCACCTGATCGATGCCGATGCCCCTTCGGCGGCGCGCGTGGTATGGAAACACTACGGCGGCCACGAGGCCTTCCCGCGTGAGTGGGACGAGATGATGGAAGCCGTGGACAAGGCCGATGCCGCGCAATTCAGCCGTGACGAGATACTCGACCCGCAGGGCTGGGAACTGCTGAGCTTTATCATGGACGCGCGCACCGGCCTCGGTCGTTTTCGCGACTTCCGCATTTCCAACTACCAGCTGATGATGCAGCTGATCGACTTCTGCCAGACCCACGGCATCGCTGAAATCCTCGAACTGCCGGATGTCGACGAGCGCGTGAGGCTGTATCTGGAGCACCAGCGCGAAGCCAAGGCGCAAATCCAGCGCTGCGCCACGGTCTACCACAACCTGGTGGTGCTGGATCTGCGCAACGAGGAGACGATCTATGCGGTCAACCGCTTCGTCATCTACGCGCTGTATCCGCAGTGCAATATCTCGATCCACGTGATGTGGGGCGTGAAGCAGCAGAACACCGTATTCGCCATCGGCAAATCAATCCTTGATCGCAGCTCCAATACCAATGTCGGAGAACTGTGCCTGAGCTACAACGGCGGCGGCCATGCCAACGCCGGCACCTGCCAAGTGGTCAACGAGGACGCCGAAGCCGCGCTGCGCGAACTAATCGCGGAAATTACCGCTGACGGTTAAGCCTGGCTGCAGACTGGGCGCAGCCTCGGCTAGAAGGTTAAGCTGTGGCCTATGAGCACAGCGCCCTTTATCACGCAGCTTGAGTCCAGTCGCACAAATGCGCCCCCTGGTTTGCGCATCGGCGGCGACTGGACGCTGCCTCACTATGCCAACCTGGAAGCCGAAGTACTGGCGCTGCGCGGCACGTTGGATAGCGCAGCCAGTATTGACCTGCAAGGTCTTGGCGCGCTGGATACCGCCGGCGCCGCGCTGCTGGTGGAATTACTCGGCAGTCAGCGTCTGACGCAACTGGCCAACGATGCACCAGACCTAGCCAGCGAGCGCCGCGCGCTGCTGCAGACGGTGGGCAATGCGATTGCCGATGCTGGCGATGCCCTACCGAGCAAACACACCCCAGCCTGGCGCGAATTTTTCGGGCAAATCGGCGAGGCTCTGGAAGAGCTCTGGCAGCAAGCTGTGGCGCTGCTTGGTTTTATCGGCATGACCCTGGCGGCGATGTTCACTATCCTCCTGCGCCCCGGTCGCTGGCGCATCACCTCACTGGTCGCGCATCTGCAGCAGAGCGGCCTGAATGCCGTGCCCATTGTCGCTCTATTGACCTTCCTGGTTGGCGCGGTGGTGGCCTTTCTCGGCGCCACGGTACTCGCCGATTTTGGCGCGAGCATCTACACAGTCGACCTGGTGGCATTCTCCTTCCTGCGTGAGTTCGGCGTATTGCTCACCGCCATTCTGATCGCAGGGCGCACCGCCAGCGCCTTTACCGCGCAGATCGGCTCGATGAAGGCCAACGAGGAAATCGACGCCATCCGCACCCTCGGCCTGAGCCCCATGGAGCTGCTGGTGTTGCCACGGGTGTTCGCCTTGTTGATTGCCCTGCCGATCCTGACTTTTATCGCCATGCTCAGCGGCATCCTCGGCGGCGCGGTGGTCTGCGCCCTTAGCCTGGATATCTCGCCGACCATGTACCTGGCCATGCTGCAGGAAAATATCGCCCTCAAACACTTTGTCGTGGGCATGGCCAAGGCACCTATGTTTGCCTTCCTGATTGCGGTGATCGGCTGCCTGGAAGGCTTCAAGGTCACCGGCAGCGCACAGTCGGTGGGCGAGCGCACCACCTCCAGCGTGGTGCAGTCGATTTTCGTGGTGATCGTGCTCGATGCCTTGGCCGCACTGTTTCTGATGGAGATGGGCTGGTGACGGGCGAAGCAATTATCGAAGTACGCAACCTGGTCAATCGCTTCGGGAAGCAGACCGTGCACCAGGGCCTGGCGCTGGACTTGTATCGCGGCGAAGTGCTCGGCGTGGTTGGCGGCTCGGGCACCGGCAAGTCGGTGCTGCTACGCAGCATTATCGGCCTGCGCCACGCCAATGCCGGGACCGTGCGGGTATTTGGCGAAGAACTGCTGCGCCTGCCACCCGAGCAGCGCTCGCAACTAGAACGGCGTCTCGGCGTACTCTATCAACGCGGCGCGCTGTTTTCCTCGCTGACGGTGACCGAGAACATCGCCTTGCCGTTGATCGAGCACGCCAACCTCAACCGCGCAACTGCCGAGCGTCTGGCTCTGGTCAAACTGGCCCTGGTCGGCCTGCCGCGCGAAGCCGGCGACAAGTACCCAACCGAACTCTCCGGCGGCATGATCAAACGTGCAGCCTTGGCACGCGCCCTCGCGCTGGAGCCGGAGATCCTGTTTCTCGACGAACCTACCGCCGGCCTTGATCCCATTGGCGCGGCGGCTTTCGACCAATTGATTCTGACCCTGCGCGACGCACTGGGTCTCAGCGTGTTTCTGGTCACCCACGACCTCGATACGCTCTACACCATCTGCGACCGGGTGGCCGTGCTGGCGGAAAAACGCGTGCTGGTGGCCGACCGCCTGAACGTCGTGACTGCCAACGATAACCCTTGGATACACGAGTATTTTCACGGCCCGCGCGGACGCGCAGCCGAACAGGCCGCCAACGGCGCGGCAGGGAGAAATTGAATGGAACCACGCGCCCACCACGTGTTGATTGGCCTGTTTACCGTACTGATGGTCACCGCCGCTCTGGGCTTTGCCCTGTGGCTGAGCAAAGCCAGCTCGGATCAGGAGTTCAATGACTACGATGTGATTTTCACTGAAGCGGTCAGCGGCCTGTCCCAGGGCAGCGCTGTGCAATACAGCGGGATCACGATCGGCGATGTGGTCAGCCTACGCCTCGACCCGAATGACCCACGCAGAGTACGCGCACATATCCGCGTCAGCGCCGACACGCCAATCAAACAGGACACCCGCGCACGCCTATCGATCACCGGGATCACTGGTACGTCGCTGATCCAGCTGCACAGCGGCACGCCGGAAAGCCCGCCACTGCTCAGCACGAGCGATGAGCGTGCAGAGATCATCGCCGACCGCTCCCCCCTCTCAAGGCTGATGTCGAATGGCGAAGACTTGGTGCTCAGCGTCACGCGCCTGCTCAACCGTGCCAACCGACTATTCTCCCGCGACAATATCGAGAATATTTCACGCACCCTGGAGAACATTGAACAAACCAGCGCCAGCGTCGCCGAGCAGCGCGATGAGCTGCGCAAGGCGCTGCAGCAGATGAGCACGGCCAGCCAGGAAGCCGCCGACCTGATGCGCAACGCCAACCAGCTGCTCAGCGGCCAGGGCCGCGAGGCAATGGACAGCGCCAGTCGCCTGATGGCCTCGCTGGAGCGCAGCAGCAACAACGTCGAACGCCTGCTGACCGACAACCGCGCCGCCCTCGACGGCGGCATGCAGGGCATCGGCGAGCTGGGCCCGACCATTATCGAACTGCGCGAAACCCTCAGCGCCCTGCGCTCCTTCGCCCGCCGCCTGGAGGAAGACCCAGCCGGCTACCTGCTGCGCAGCGATACCATCAAGGAGTTTCAACCATGAGTCGCCTTCGCCTGCTCGCCACCCTGCTGCTGGTCGGCAGCCTGGCCGCCTGCTCGGTATTGCCGAAAAGCCAGGTACTGAACATCTACCGCCTGCCGGCCAGCAGCCTGCCTAGCCATGCAACCAGCGCCAATTGGGCGCTGCGGGTAAACAAGCCCTATAGCAGCCAGTTACTCGACAGCACGCGGATTGCCGTATTGCCGCCGGGCGATCAGATCAGCGCTTACCAGGGTGTGCGCTGGAGCGACCGCGCACCCTTGCTGATCCGTGATCGGCTGATCGACGCCTTCCTCGACGATGGCCGCCTCAAGGCTGTCAGCAGCGATGAAAGCCGCCTGCAAGCCGACCTGGAACTGGACGGCGACCTGCGCGCCTTCCACAGCGAATACCGCGACGGCATTCCGGCGGCGCGCATCCTGTTTGAGGCCCGTCTGGTAGAGAGCGGCAGCCTGCGCATCCTCGCCAGCCGGCGCTTCGAAGTCAGCCAGGCCGCCAACGACACCTCAGTACCGGCGGTGGTCAACGCCTTTGGCCAGGCCGGCGATCAACTGGCCCGAGACGTGCTGGAGTGGACCTTGAGCCAGGGCAACGCGGTGCAACAGCAGTGAACTGAACACGTTCACAAACAGCGAGAGGCAGGCCCCTGAGCTCGGCAAAGAAGCGCTGCTACGCGAGCGTGCAGCTCGAACAGCGAATGCCTGCACCTGATGCAGGACTTTAGCGCCGCTCAACCGACGCGGTGTAACGCGGATATCGGCGAGTGTCCCCCTGGGTGCAGTCCTACCGCGCCCTGACGCTTACAGCAGCTGGTCATGCACCCGACGTGAGTCATTCGGCGCTTGTTCGCGCTCATGCAGCCCATAGTCGCGCATCACTTCGGCTACGCGCAGCCGATACTCGGCGAACACACCGCCACGTCCGGCTGTCTGCGCCTGACGATGCACCTCCAGAGTGCGCCAACGCTTGACCGCCGCCTCGTCTCGCCAGAACGACAACGACAGCAACTTGCCCGGTTGGGAGAGGCTGGCAAAGCGCTCCACCGAGATAAAGCCATCTACCTGTTCGAGTTGCTCACGGATCGCCGCTGCTGTGTCCAGGTACTCCGACTCCCGGCCGGCTTGGGGCTGCACCTCGAAGATCACCGCGATCATGCTGCAATCCCCGCGAAGCCAAGCTGAACGCCCAGGGTGCCCTCGACGCCTTCAACGAAGGAGCGCTCCTCGCGCAGGATAAAGCGCATCTGCTGGGCCATGGCGAAGTTGGCGCGGCCCTCTGGATCATCCTTGAGCCGTGCCCGATAGGCCTCGTAAGCAGCCAGGCTGGCAAAGCCGATCAAGCCCCAGGCCACATAGTTGCTGCCCTCATGGGGCAGGAAGTAGCCAAACAGCTGGCCGCCGCAACGCGGAATAATGCGCCCCCAGTTCTCCGCATACGCCTTGAAGGCGGCGCGCTGAAACGGGTCGATTTCATAGCGGATTACACAGGTGATTTGCATGGGATCACTCCTCTGGTTAGTGGCGGAGACCTTAGCCAATTGCCGCTGCCATATGGTTCGACTAGCATCGAACCATGATCGAAGGCCCCAACATCACCCGTATCGCCGCCCTGCTCGGCGACAACGCCCGCGCCGCAGTGCTGTCCGCACTAATGGCTGATCGCGCGCTGACCGCCACCGAGCTGGCCGATATCGCTGGCGTGACCAAACAGACCATCAGCTCGCACCTAAGCAAATTGCTCGACGCCGGCCTGCTCAGCGTCGACCAGCAGGGCCGGCATCGCTACTTCCGCCTGGCTGGCCGGGAAATCGCGCAACTGCTCGAGTCGATGATGGGCCTCGCCTTGCACGCCGGGCCGCCGCTGCCGCGCACCGGACCACGTGACCTGGCCTTGCGCCGCGCACGGGTCTGCTACGACCACCTGGCCGGTGAACTGGGGGTGCTGGCTTATGAGGGGTTACTGCGCCGCGAGCTGCTGCAACAGCTGGACGCCGGGCCAGCGCTCACCAACAGCGGGCGTCAGTGGTTTCGCCAGATTGGTATCGACCCCGACGCCCTGGCGCTGCAACGCCGTTCATTCTGCCGGGCCTGCCTGGACTGGAGCGAACGCCGCCATCACCTGGCCGGCGCGCTCGGCGCCGCCCTGTTTGTGCGAATCCTAGAGCTTGGCTGGGCCAAGTGCGCAGGCGACTCGCGCGTGGTGGCGTTCACTGCGGCCGGCGAGCGTTCATTCCGTGCCTGGTTCCAACCGGCCCCTGGCGAGCCGCTCAGCCACCCCGTCGATAGCGCAACTGCAACGCTGGATACGCTCGCTTAGCAGCACAGCTGCAGCGCTTCTTCCTATGCCCCAGCCTGAGCCTTGAGCCAGTGGCGTACCTCGGCGTAGGGATAGTCTTCCAGCGCGGCAAACCCGCCAAGCTGACGCGCCTTGAGTTTGGTAAACAGCGGCACGCTGATACCGCAGAGAAAGCGCGTCAGGCACTCGGCGCTCGGCTCGCGGCCTTTAAGCTCCTGGTGTTTGCGTATAAAGCCGCCGCATAGCCCGCGGGCATCCTGCTCCGCCAGCGGCGGCAAGGCTGGCGGCGCGGGCAGCCGAGCCACTTGCCCACGGCACACCGAACAATGCCCGCATTGCTGCGGCGCGTGGGCGTCGCCGAAATAGGCCGCCAAGCGTTGGCTCAGGCACTGCTCGCTGGCAAACAGCGCGAGCATGGCGTGAATCCGGCGGATTTCGCTGGCTTCCTGCTGGCTGAAATAGCCATGCAGTTCGCCGCTCAAAGCCGCCGGATCGAAACCCGGGTCGAGCAGCGCGTAGACCTCTGTCATCTGCTTGCTTTCCAGCTCGACCCAGCCCTTTTCCTGGAAGTAATCCAAGGCCTTGATCACCCGGCCGCGCTCGGCCTGGTGCTGCTGGTAGAGCTGGTCGAAATCCACCGTGCACCAGGTGCGCGCTCGCTGCGAGGTAGCGACCAGCGCCTCAACAAACTGCCGCCGTTCGCCGTCAAACTTCTCCAGCAACGCCTCGGGCTCTAGCAGGTATTTGAAGCGATATTCGGCGAAATAGGCGTAACGCGGGGCAATGATGCCGCGTAATTCCAGCTGCACCAGCAGGGTTTTCAGCGGCAACTGGCGAATATTGCTCTGCTCGGACAGCTGGTTGAGCATCAGCTCCCATTCGCCTCCCTGACTGCTACTCAGCAGCTCATCCAGTACACAGCGAATGCCATCCAGCTCCGGCGTATCGCCGTAAACAAAGTTTTCCAGCACGTTGAGGCTGTCGCGGTTGGCCAGCACCAGACAGTCGGAGGGCTGGCCATCACGGCCGGCGCGGCCGATTTCCTGGCTGTAATTCTCGATGGATTTCGGTAGGTCGAAGTGCACCACATTGCGGATATCCGACTTATCGATACCCATGCCAAAGGCGATGGTGGCGACGATGCAATTGATCTGCCCAGCCATAAACTGGCGCTGAATCGCCTCGCGCGCATCAGAGGCCATGCCGGCGTGGTAAGCGCTGGCGGCAATGCCGCGCTGACTCAGGCGCGCGGCCACCTGCTCGGCGGTCTTCTGCTGGGTCACGTAAACGATACTCGGCTGCCCGGCCTTGGCACCCAGCCACTGCTCCAGGCGGCGCTGCTTGTCAGAACCACTGACTGGCTCGACCAGCAGATTGAGGTTGGCGCGATAGAAGCCGGTGGTGACCACGTCATCAGCGGCGATGGCGAACTTCTTCTGCATATCGGCAATCACCGGTGGCGTGGCCGTGGCGGTGAGCAGCAGCACCTGCGGGATGCCGAACTGGCGCTGATAGTCCGGCAGCTTGAGATAGTCCGGGCGAAAGTTATGCCCCCACTCGGAGATGCAGTGGGCCTCATCGATTACCAGCAGGGAGATCGGCACCTGGGCGATAAAGTTGCGAAAGCGTTCATTCTTCAGCCGCTCGACCGAGATCATCAGAATCTTCAGCTCGCCGGATTTCGCCCGCGTCATCACCGCACTGGCATCCTCGCGGCTTTGCGCCGAATCGATACTCGCGGCACTGATGCCACGGCCATGCAGAAACGCCAGCTGGTCTTGCATCAGTGCCAACAGGGGCGAGACCACCAGGGTCAGGTGCGGCAGATGCAACGCCGGCAGCTGATAACACAACGATTTGCCCGAACCGGTGGGAAAGATCGCCGCCGCCGAACGTCCGGCCAGCACGGCCGTGACCACACGCTCCTGACCGGGGCGCAATTGCTTGAAGCCGAACACACGTTCCAGGGTACTCATGGCTGTCACTCCATTGACCGCCGCAGCGGTAAACAATGATTAATTCCTACAAGCCCCGCCGCTATTGCCAATCCAACTAACACCATGGACAACACAGGCGTACATTCAAATCATGCCAATAAAAAAGGAGATGAGTATGCAGGTATCTGGTTTCAGCGGCAGCTTGCCGGTTATCCACTAGATCGCTCACCACCCAGTCCAGATGGCCGCGCAGCAAAGACCCCGGCGAAACCGGAGTAGCTGATGCGAACCACAGGCCGATGTGCAGTCTGGCGGAAAACTCAGGTTCGCCGTGAGTTGTGCCAAACCATAGACCTAACGCCGTCATGCAATTCGAAAGCGCCAGTGCTCAACCGCGACATATCGATACCTACCTGGCACTCGCCAGTCATGCAGAAGTCGACAGTCGCAGACAAAGGCCCTGGAAATCGCCTGAGTTGCCACCCCGTTAGCGCTGTGGCCCGAGACAGCCATACAGCAACAGCTAAGGCCGTGCAGAGCGGCCACCTGAGCAAGAATGCAACGCGCAACACTCGTAAACGTGCCTGATCTGCTGACAGATACGCACCCAAAGCCGCCTCCGGGCGGCTTTTCCGTTTCTTATCGCACATGCAAAGCACCGGGGGATGGGCTTTAGCCGCAACAACTTTTTAAAAGCTAAAGCGCCTCCTACAGGCTATCTCTGCAATTTCCCATGCATAAAAAAACCGCCGATCAAGGCGGTTTTTTTAGTACGGCGCTTACAACTTAGAGTTGCGGGCCGGCGTTGCGGATGGCGTCGGACACATCGAACTTCTTGAAGTTCTCGATGAACAGACCGGCCAGGCCTTTAGCGGCTTCGTCGTAGGCGTTCTGGTCAGCCCAGGTGTTGCGCGGGTTGAGCAGATTGGTTTCAACGCCCGGTACCGACTTCGGCACGCTCAGGTTGATGATCGGCAGCAGCTCGGTTTCGGTACCGATCAGAGCGCCGCTCTGAATCGCAGCGATAACGCCACGGGTAGTCGGAATGTTGAAACGCTTACCAACGCCGTAGCCACCGCCGGTCCAGCCGGTGTTGACCAGGTAGACCTTGGAGCCGAAGCCGCGGATACGCTTGATCAGCAGTTCAGCGTACTCGCCAGCCGGACGCGGGAAGAACGGCGCGCCGAAGCAGGTGGAGAAGGTCGACTTGATGCCGCCGCCCGACCCCATTTCGGTGGAACCGACCAGCGCGGTGTAACCGGAGAGGAAGTGGTAAGCCGCTTGCTCTTCGTTGAGGATCGACACCGGCGGCAGTACGCCAGTCAGGTCGCAGGTGAGGAAGATCACTGCGTTCGGCTCGCCGCCGAGGTTCTTCTCGCTGCGTTTCTCAACCAGCTCCAGCGGATAGGCTGCACGACTGTTCTGGGTCAGGCTGTCGTCGGCGTAGTTCGGTACGCGGTTTTCATCGAGCACCACGTTTTCCAGCACGGCACCGAACTGGATAGCTTTCCAGATCACCGGCTCGTTCTTCTCGGACAGGTCGATGCACTTGGCATAGCAACCGCCTTCGATGTTGAACACCACGCCCACGCCCCAACCGTGCTCGTCGTCGCCGATCAGGTAGCGGCTTTCGTCGGCCGACAGGGTGGTCTTACCGGTGCCGGACAGGCCGAAGAATAGGGTCACGTCGCCTTCTTCACCGATGTTGGCCGCGCAGTGCATCGGCAGCACGTCGGCGTCCGGCAGCAGGAAGTTCTGCACGCTGAACATGGCTTTCTTCATTTCACCGGCGTAACGCATGCCGGCGATCAGGACTTTCTTGGCGGCGAAGTTGAGGATCACGCAGCCATCGGAATTGGTGCCATCACGCTCCGGCACACACTCGAAGTTGGCGACGTTGAGCACTTGCCACTCGTCCTTGCCAGCCGGGTTGTACTGCTCCGGATTGATGAACAGGCAACGGCCGAACAGGTTCTGCCAGGCGGTGGCGGT
Organism: Pseudomonas sp. EA_35y_Pfl2_R5; assembly: GCF_963970805.1. Lineage (NCBI taxonomy): Bacteria > Pseudomonadati > Pseudomonadota > Gammaproteobacteria > Pseudomonadales > Pseudomonadaceae > Pseudomonas > Pseudomonas sp. EA_35y_Pfl2_R5. Next base: position 294,058 of record NZ_CAXAOW010000001.1, read on the forward strand.
GGTCATCTTGACTGGCAGGTAGTGCGCGTCGGCAGAACCTACATGAACGTACGAAACGAAGCTGTCTTGAGCATCGGAGAACGCCTGAACTCGGTCCCACAGAGCATCGAACTTGTCAGCCGGGAACGGACGATTGATCGCGCCCCAGGCGATTTTCGCCTCGGTGCTCGGCTCTTGCACGATGAAGCGATCAGCCGGCGAACGACCAGTGCGATGGCCTGTGCGTACGACCAGGGAGCCGTTGGCGGCCAGCTCACCTTCACCGCGACGAAGGGCTTCTTCGACCAGTTGGGCAGCGCTGATGTCGGTGTACACGGCGTTGTTGGCTTGCGTCATGTGGGTCCCCGTCGGCCAAGTGGCCGAGTCTTCCGAACGTTTTGTAGTAGAAAATCGAGCACTACTACAGCGAAAAAAGTGCGCCGGATTATGCCAGAAAAAGCCGGCTGCGGGTGCAGCCTCTGATCAGATCATTCCGGCACGGTTTGCGTACTAATTTGCCCCAGAATCTGCTTGAAACTCAGTGGCGCGTATCCGATGGAGCTTCGATGCTGCCATCGATAAACAGTTGCAACACATCGGCGGCATCGAAGAGATAGCGTTCGTTGCAGAACTGGCAATCGATTTCCACGCTGCCGCCATGTTCCTGAACCAGCGCTTCGGCATCGGCCTGGCCGAGACTGATCAGCGCGCGACTGGAGCGCTCTCGCGAGCAGCTGCAGCGGAACTGTAGGTCGCGCGGATCAAACAGACGCAGCGCTTCCTGGTGATAAAGGCGATGCAGCAGGGTTTCGTTATCCAGACCGAGCAGCTCTTCAGCCTTTAGGGTATCGGCCAGGGCCATGGCGTGCTGCCAGCTGGCCTCACGTTCATCGGCTTCTTTCAGGCGATCAGCAGGCAACTGCTGCAACAGCAGGCCGCGAGCACGCTGGCCATCAGCGCTAAGCCAGAAGCGCGTGGGTAACTGCTCGGAGGTGGCGAAGTAATTCGTCAGGCAATCAGCCAGGGTATCGCCTTCCAGATCGACAATGCCCTGATAACGCTGCCCGGATTTCGGGTCGACGGTCATGGCCAGCACGCCATCAGGCATCAGCTCACGCAAATTGGCATCGGCAGTGATCTGCTCGGCGTGATAACGGGCGATACCGCGCAGCTCGCCTTCGCTGGAGCATTCGACCATCAGCAGTGGCACGGCACCGGAGGAGCGCGCCTGGAGGATCAGCAGGCCTTCGAATTTCAGCGTACCGATCAGCAGCGAGGCGGCGGCTAGTAGTTCACCCAGAAGTTGGGCGACCGGTTGCGGGTAGGTGTGTTTGGCCAGCACATGGCTGTAGCTGTCGGTCAGGCCGACCAACTCACCACGAATATCGCTGTCGTCGAACAAGAAGCGTTGGGAAAAATCAGACATGCCAACTTCACTGAATGTGACTCGGCCCGCGATTTTAGGCGTAAACGCCCATCTGACCAAGCGCCTCTTATCTATCAGCACTGCGGGCGGAAGCTATCGATACCAACCCGGATCACAGTTGTCGACAAAAGGTAGCGCGAATCTTTGCAATCAGAAGACAGAATACCTAGCATGCCCGCCGCCTCAGTCCCTTACAGATGACAAGGATGCCACTGCATGCCCCCTTCCTTTATTAACCAGCAGTGGCGTATTCGCCCGCTGATTGCCTGCCATATCGTCGCCCTGCTGCTGCTCGCCAGTTGGCTGTGGGCACCCAGCCGTGCGTTGTGGGACCAATTCGACCTGCAATTGTTTGCCCTGCTCAACGAGCCCGTGCATGACGCAGGCCTGTGGGCAAAAACCTGGGCAATCGGCAGTATGCGCCCAGTCGACATGGGTGTTGGCCTACTGATGCTGGCCGTGATGCTCAAGGCCAACCTGATATTTAGCGGCGCGCAGGTACGTAAGGCGCTGTATGCCTTCCTCGCGGCGCTAATCGTTATGCTGCTGTTTCGCGTCGGCTTCGCCGAGTTGGTCAAGCTGATGGGCTGGCAGCGCCCGAGCGCGTCCTTGGTAGTGGAAGGTGCGGCGCGCCTGACTGAACTGTTCCCAGCCTGGGAAGAGCGCTGGGATATGAAAGACAGCGCCACTCGCAGCTTCCCTGGCGATCACGCCTCGGTACTGCTGATCTGGGCGATGTTTATCAGCCTGTTTGCGCGTAACTGGCGCTTGCTGCTGGTCTGGAGCATGGCCGTGATCTTTATGCTGCCACGCCTAGTGGCCGGTGCTCACTGGGGCTCGGACGCCTTGGTGGGTGGCCTGTTTCTCGCCCTGCTGGGCCTGGCTTGGGCCTGCTTTACGCCGTTTGCCTACAAAGCCAGCGAATGGCTGGAATATGCCACCCAGCCGCTGCTCAAACACCTGGCCAAACTGCCACTGCTGGACCGTCTGAGCGTCATAAGCGGCCGCTAGACCTCTTCGTCAGCCCAAGGATGGCGCAGACCGCCGTCCTGTCGCTCATTGAAGTCGTGGATCTGCCTACGCTGCTTCTTGCTCGGCCGACCATCGGTCTGCATGCCCAGCCCTCCGGCCCTACGTTGCGCTGCCGCCTGTTCGCGGCGCGCAATGCTCTCTTCCGTTTCGGCATATAACGCCTGCGCCTCGGGCGCACCACGGCGCACTACGGAAAGCGCCTGCACCACCACACTGCGCTCCTCAAAGCCGGTACGAATCACGTAAACATCGCCAACTTTTGGCTCTTTGCCTGGTTTGCAGCGCTCGCCGCGGTGATGCACCTTGCCGCCCTCGATAGCGGCCTTGGCCAGGGCACGGGTCTTGAAGAACCTTGCAGCCCATAGCCATTTATCCAGGCGGATTTTACCGTCGTCTTTATCGTGCACACCCATTAGCCCCACACCCGCCGCTTCAACCACACCCGCACCCGACAATCACAAGAGCTTTTTGCAGGCTCCACAATCTTGCGCAACTCTGGGCGATGAGGAAGATCCTCTGGGGTTTTCAGCCCCCAAACCAGCCCTAAACGCTGCAACCCCTGAAGCACCCACCACCCGGGATCCCACTCACCCGCGTAAAGACCCAGGCGGGCCGAACCGGGAAAGGCATGGTGATTGTTGTGCCAGCACTCCCCCATGGTCAGCAGGGCGGAAAATGGCACGTTGAACCCCTGCACACTGGCGCCCTCAACCACATGCTGTTGCTCGCCATGGCGGTGAGCGAAATGTCCAATCAACCAGTGACCAAAAACCCCGGCCGCAATCCGTGCGCAGACACCCCAGAACACCCAGGCCCAACCGCCCAAAGCAAAAAACAGTAGTGCCCAGGGCAGTTGCTGAGCCATCCAGGTGCGCTGCAGAAAGCGGTAAACGGGGTCTGCGGCAATTCGAGCCTCAACTTGAATAATCGGAGGGCAATCCAGGCGCAACTCGCAGTGCAATTGCCACCACGCATCTTGCAACGGAGGACGGCGGTGACCAAAGAAATCGTGGCAATCTTTCTGTCTCTGAGCGAAATCACGTAGATCATGGGTGCGCAACAGCCCCAACGGGCCGGACAGCCCGACCAGCACCCCGCAGTACACAAAAAAGTATTCCAACCACTTGGGACACTGGAAGCTGTCGTGGATCAGCTTGCGATGCATGCCCAGCGAATGCCCGAGCAACAACACAAGAGCAGTCGAGCCGGCAAACAGGGCAAAGGCTGCCAAGTTGAAGGTCAGCGCACCACCCACTAACGCCCCCAGAGCCATGCAGGTAAACCATAGCGAACGAACCGGCTCCCAGCGCACCTCGCCATGCACAACATCAGCTCGTTGCACGCGATGACTCTTGAGGCTTTCTGGCATCACATCCATATGCAGCTCCTGGCCTGAGCGGCCGTTATCGATTATTTCTTACTCAATTCCTCACCTTCACGCTTCAACTGACTGCCCGTGGGGCAGACCTCGAAGGCAAAGCCGAGCAAAGTATTAAGCAGGCTGTCCGGATTGAGTCGATAAAGCAGAAACTGCCCCTTACGCTCACTGACTACCAGGCCAGCGGCAGCGAGAATCGACAGATGCCGAGAAATCGCCGGAGCACTCATATCAAAGCGACTGGCGATCTCTCCGGCAGTCAGCTCTTGAGCTGAGAGGAAGGCCAATATCTGCCGGCGCGGTGTGGATGCCAGCGCCTCGAAAACGCGGTCTGCAGTCATCGTCAATCCAATCATTTAACCAATAAGTTAAATGCTTATATTCCATTAAGTGCGACCTGACAAATCCTTTTACTCTGACGCAGGCGTAGTGATGCGGTTGTCATCCGACCTGTCTAGAATGCCCGCAATATCTAGAGAACCGCCTACCTTTGAAGACTTTCGACCAACTTGGCGTAATCGGCCTGCGTGAATGGATCAACCTGCCGGAACTGGGCATGGTCGGCCTGCGCGCCAAGATTGATACCGGGGCCAGCACCTCCAGCTTGCACGCCAGTGACATCCAGCCATTCGACCGCGATGGCGAGCCTTGGGTGCGCTTTACCGCGCACCTCGGCACCCTGGTGCAAAGCCGGCATCGCTGCGAGGCGCAGCTGGTATCGGTGAAAACCATCAAAAGCTCAAACGGCCACACGCAGTCGCGTTATGTGATCCGCACCAACCTGACCCTGGGCGAGCGCGAATGGCCGGTGGAGTTCACCCTGACCTGCCGCAAGACCATGCGCTACCGGGTGTTGCTTGGCTCCAAGGCACTGATTGCCGGACAGTTGCTGGTCAACCCAGCTCTGACCTACGTACAGAACAAACCCACCCTCGCTGACTCCCCTGGTGCCCAATGAAGATCGCCGTGCTGTCGCGCAACCCGCGCCTGTATTCCACCCGCCGCCTGGTTGAAGCCGGGGAGTTGCGGGGCCACGAGATGGTGGTGATCGACACCCTGCGCGCTTATATGAATATTGCCAGCCACAAGCCGCAGATCCACTACCGCGGCAAGCCGCTGGAAGGCTTTGACGCGGTGATCCCACGGATTGGCGCGTCGGTGACCTTCTACGGCTGCGCGGTGCTGCGCCAATTCGAGATGATGGGCGTGTTCCCACTCAACGAGTCGGTAGCCATCGCCCGTTCGCGGGACAAACTACGCTCGCTGCAGCTGCTCTCCCGCCGTGGCATCGGCCTGCCGGTGACCGGCTTCGCCCACTCCCCAGATGACATCGCCGACCTGATCGACATGGTGAACGGCGCGCCGCTGGTGATCAAAGTGCTGGAAGGCACTCAGGGCATTGGCGTGGTGCTGTGTGAAACGGCAACCGCTGCCGAATCGGTGATCGAGGCCTTTATGGGCCTCAAGCAGGACATCATGGTGCAGGAGTACATCAAGGAAGCCGGCGGCGCGGATATTCGCTGCTTTGTGGTCGGCGACAAGGTGATTGCCGCAATGAAGCGCCAGGCCAAGCCCGGCGAGTTCCGCTCCAACCTGCACCGTGGCGGCAGCGCCAGCCTGATCAAAATTACCCCGGAGGAGCGCATGACTGCGATCCGCGCGGCCAAGGTCATGGGGCTAAGCGTGGCCGGTGTGGATATCTTGCGCTCCAACCACGGCCCTCTGGTGATGGAGGTCAACTCATCCCCCGGCCTGGAAGGCATCGAGACCACCACCGGCAAGGACGTCGCCAGCCTGGTGATTCAGCATCTGGAGAAAAACAGCGGCCCGAATCTGACTCGCACCAAGGGCAAAGGCTGAGCATAGGCGAGGCCCGGTCAAGGGTGCGCCGCAGGCTGTAGGGTGGATGACGCTCTTTTCATCCACCATGAGGCAGCCGCTGGTGGATGGGTGAAGCGTCATCCACCCTACGCCTAACGGACGACGCGGCAGGGATGGCGAAACGTAGACTCAAGCCTATAGCTGATGCTGCTCCATCCAGGCCTGAAAGTCCGCTTCCTTCAGCGGTCGGCTGAAGTGATAGCCCTGCCCCAGCGAGCAGCCATGCTCACGCAGACAATCGAGCTGCCACTGGCTTTCGATGCCTTCAGCCACGCACTCCAGACCCAGGTTGCGGGCGATCACCAGGATGGTCTGCACCAGCATCAGGCCGCTGCCGTCTTCACCGTCCATGTCCCAGGTAAAACTGCGATCAATCTTCAGGCGATCCAACGGCAGGCGCTTGAGGTAGGTCAGTGAAGAGTAACCGGTGCCGAAATCATCAATGGCGAAGCGCACGCCCAGCGCCTTGAGCACTTGCATATTGCTGATGCACTGCTCAACGTCCTCAAGCAACACCCCTTCGGTGATTTCCAACTCCAGCGCCGTGGCCGGTACTTGATGGCGTTGCAGGCACTCACTGATACGCGCCACACAACTGCGCTGGCGCAGCTCACGCGGGCTGAGGTTGACCGCCAACACCAGCTGCGGCCACTGCGGTAACCAACGCGCCAGCGCCGCACACGCCTGCTCCAGCACCCAGGCACCGAGTTCCTCAATCAAGCCGGTTTCTTCGGCCAGCGGAATAAAGTCGCCGGGCATCACTTCACCGCGCTCGGGATGAATCCAGCGCAGCAGCACTTCCGCACCGGCTATGCGCTCGGTGGCCAACGCCAGTTGCGGCTGGAACACCAGATACAGCTGCTTGCGCTGCACCGCCTGACGCAGTTCGCTCTGCATCTGCAAACGCTGGTCGATGGCCGCCTGCATCTCAGGGGCAAAGAAGTGCAACGCGTTACGCCCGCCCTGCTTGGCCCGATACATGGCTGTGTCTGCTTGCTTCAATACATCGGCAGCAACCTGGCTGCCGAAGGGGTGCAAAGCGATACCAATACTGGCGCTGATCGACAGCTCATGACCATCAATCCAGCAGGCGCCAACCAGGCTTTTCAGCAGCTTTTCCGCCGTAACCGCCGCCGCCTCTGCCGCCAGTTGCGGGTTGCTGTCGAGCCCTTCGAGCAGCACCACAAACTCATCGCCGCCCATCCGCGCCAGAGTGTCTTCGGCGCGCAAGCCGCTGGCCAGCCGCGTGGTGACCTCGCGCAGCAGGCCATCACCGACCAGATGGCCGAGACTGTCATTGACCGTCTTAAAGTGATCGAGGTCGATAAACAGCAGGGCACCCAGGGTGTTTTCGCGCTGCTCGCGGTCCATCGCATGCTGCAAACGGTCGAGCAGCAGGCGCCGGTTGGGCAGGCCGGTGAGTTCGTCACTGAAAGCCAACCGCTCGATCTCACGCTGATAGCGCTGACGCTCGGAAATATCGGTGATGCTGCAACGAATCAACACCGGCTCGCCGGGCATGCGCACCAGACGTGCCTCACAGGGAATCTGCCGGCCCTTGCTATCGCGGTGCAACCAGTCAAATACCGGCGCCTCACCGGCCATCGCCCGCTGCAGATAGACCTGGCCGAGCTCGGCAGTCAGCTGGCCGTCCGCTTGCTTGCTTGGGCTCAGGTCAAATACGCGCTTGTTGGCGATTTCCTCGCGGCTGTAACGCAGCAGGCGCAAGGCATTGTCGTTGCACTCGACCAACGTGCCGTGCAGGTCGAACAACATGATGGCTTCGGGCGCATGCTCGACGATGGTGCGGTAGCGCGCCTCGGCCTGCAAACGCTCGCTGATGTCCTCAACCAGTAGCAGGAACATGCGCACCCGCCCGTTGCTGTGGCGCACCGCACGCAAACTGACACGCGTATGCACCAGGCTGTCGTCGGGTCGACGAAAGCGTTTTTCCAACTCGAAACCTTCTCGACTACCGCTCAGCACCTGGTCAAGTAAAGACTGTTCGATCTGCATGTCGCCCTCCAGCGACAGCGTTTCCCAGGTGCACGCCAGCAACTCTTCACGACTGCGCCCGAGGATGCTGCACAGCTTGTGATTGGCCTCTTCCCAGGCGAAGTTCTGGCTAGTCAGGGCCATGCCAATCAACGGCGCTTCGAAAAACAGCTGTAATCGCTCATCACGCTCACGCAATTGTTGCTCGGCGTATTTACGTGCGCTGACATCCTGCAACGCCCCATATACCCGCACCAACTCCGCACCATCGCGCTCGGCGATTCCGCGAATACGCAGCCAACGGCTTTTACCCTTGGCCGTGAGCAGGCGCACCTCGATATCGAACTGCTCCTGCCCCTCAATCAGGAGCTGAAGCGTCTGTTCAGACAGTACACGGCCGCTGGCATCCAGATAACTCAACGCACCGTCCATGTCAGGCGCACCGTTTTTAGGGTCCAGCTCATAAATCCGAAAGCAACCTGCACTCCAGTCCATGCTCTTGTCGGCCACATTCAGCACCCACCCACCCAGGTTGGCAATATGCTCGGTTTGGCTGAACAGATAGCTCTGCTTAAGCAGCTCATCACTCTGTGAACGCACCTGGGTCGCCAGTTGCTCGCGCGCCGTCACATCACTCTGCAAGGCCACAAAATGGCTGATGCCCTGATCGTCGCGCATGGGCGCGAGGGTAAATTCATTCCAAAACTGCTGGCCGTTCTTGCGGTAACTGCGCAACACCACATCACAACCGATGCCTTCGCGCACCGCCTGCTGCAAGCGGCTAAGGCCCTGTTGTTGCTGGTCATCACGGAGCAGAAAGTTCCAGTTGTTACCCACGGTCTCTTCACGGCTGTAGCCGGTAATCTGCTCGAAAGCCGGGTTGCAGTAAATCAGGGGTAAAGCGGGCTGGCGGGCATCGGCGATGATCACGCCTAACGGGCTGGCTTCCAGCGCCAGATTGGCCAGCGCCAATTGCTGCTGCATCTGCGCACTGCGCGCCAGCGCCTGACGCAGGTCACTCAGGCTGCGCCCCACCAGCAAGGTGGCGAGCATAAACAGCAGCACACTGAAGTGCAGCTCCAAGCGCTGCGGGTCAAGCCAGGCCTCTGAGTCCCTCAAGCCACGCAGCAACGGCAGAACCAATACCATCGTCACGCTCAACACCGCACCGCAAAGGCCGCCGGCAAACCCCCACACCAATGCCAGGGCGAGCATCATCACGCCCATCAGCGGCAAATTTAGCGTCAGCGGCAGTGAACCAAGCAACCAGGGCAAGCCAAGCAGCAATAGCAAAAGCAGCGGCCAGGGCGGTAACTGGCGCAGCGCCTCGGGCACCTGCTCGCAACCACTGAGCACCTTTGCGGCTAACCAGCCACGACGACGCACCCAGGGCGTCAGGTAAACCAGCATGGGGATGGCGATGGCTAACGTCGTCAGGCTATCGGCCAGCCACAACGTCACGCTGCCCGAGGACAAACTCTGCAGCGTTGCGTGCCCCGACAACCAGAGATTGCCTTGCACCCCCAGCGCCATGGGAATAACCGGCACCAACACCCCAAGCAGCACAAAGCGCAGTAAATGGCTGAGGTCGGGCAAGGCCGGATCAAATGGGCGCAACCGCAGCAGCAGCCAGGCCAACGCCACGCCGAGGGTTTCCGGCAAGGCATAAAGTGGGGCCCACTGCCATTCCAGGCCCCAGAGGGGAATGGACAACATGGCATTGAGGTACATCGCCAGCAGCACCCGCGGGCCCCACCACAGGGTCAAAACCAGCGCCAGCGCAAATGGCGGATACCAGAGGGCAGCCCCGTCGGTGAACTGAGTCGCCAGGGAAAGCCAGGTAGTCAGATGGAGTAATGGCAGCGGCAGCAGCCAAGTCCATAGAGGAAGACGGTGTGGAACTGCAGGCATGCTGACCTCATGTCATCGCGCTGATAAAGCATAGTTCAGCGTCGTGACAACAGTATGCCGTGCGCTAGGCCGCGTCGCGCGGCAGCAACAGCCCCAATGGCAGACACACCCGGGCTTCCAGCCCGCCGCCGGAACGGTTGCGCAGCTCGACACTGCCGCCATGCAGCGCAGCGATGCGCTTGACGATGGCCAACCCCAATCCAGCACCCTGGCCGCCGCGGGCACGGTCGCCACGAATAAAGGGGTTGATAATGCTGCCCAGCTCGGCGGGATCAATGCCCGCGCCACGGTCCAGTACGCTGAGTACGACGTAAGGTGCGCTGTGATCACCCGCCAGGGAAACCGCCACTTCTACGGCATTGCCGCCGTAGCGCAGGGCGTTCTCGATCAGGTTGACCAACAGGCGCTTGAGCGACACCCGTCGCAGCGGAAAGGCCGGCACAGGCTCTAGGCACAGGCGCACCATTTCCTGCTTCTGGTTGTAAGGCGCGACCACCTCACGAATCAGTTCGAGCAGATCGAGTTGTTCCAGCGGCTCGTCACGGCCGTCGCGGATAAAGGCCAGGAACTGATCGAGGATCGCATCCATGTCTTCGATATCGCGCACCATGTCTTCGGTCAGTTCCGAATCGGTGTGCAGAAACTCCATGGACAGGCGCAGCCGAGTCAGCGGCGTGCGCAAGTCATGGGACACCCCGGCGAGCATCAGCTCGCGCTCGCGAGCGGCCTGTTCGACGTCTTCGGCCATCTGATTGAAGGCGCGGTACACCTCGGCCATTTCGCTCGGCGTATCGCCCACCGGCAGGCGCACACTGCGCCCCTTGCCGATCTGCCGGGCGGCAAATACCAGGCGCTTGAGCGGTGCGCTGAGCTGGCGTACAAAAATCCAGGCGGCGGCGGTGGAGAGCAGACCAATCGCCAGAAACCAGCCGAGCACACTCCAGATCCGCTGACCACGCAACGGATGCGGGTACAACGGCACCCGCAGCCAGTCATCGCCCAGCGCCGGCGCATGCACCCAGAGCGCTGGCGGGCTCTTGGCACGCACCCGCACTTCGGTATCCGGGCCCAGCTCAGTCTGCATCTGCCGGGCAAAAATCTCGCTATACGGCCAATGCTGCTCGGTGGCCGGCACCTGTTCGTGTGGCACGCGCTTGAGGCCAGCCGCTTCGGCGATGGTGGCGCGGTCTTCCGGGTCCGCCGCCCAATAGGCACGCAGGGTCAGCGCGGCGCCGTGGCTGTATTGGCGGTCGACCAGCACGTCTTCGTTCATCATCAGATAAACCAGGGTCAGCGCCTTGGAGAACAGCACCACGATCAGCACCAGCCACAGCGTGCGGGCGAAAAAGCTTTGCGGGAACCAGAGAGGGGTTTTCATGGTGACTCGACGTGGTCGTAGGGTGGATCGCGCCTCATCGATCCACCGAGCAGAAACAGAGGTGGATGAATAAAGCGTCCTCCACCCTACGGCAGTTACTTATTGCCATCCGGCACAAACACATAACCCACGCCCCAGACCGTCTGGATATAGCGCGGCTTGGACGGATCGGGTTCGATCAAGCGGCGCAGGCGGGAAATCTGCACGTCGATGGAACGCTCCAGCGCATCCCACTCGCGGCCCCGGGCCAGATTCATCAGCTTGTCGCGGGTCAGCGGCTCGCGGGCGTGCTGCACCAGCGCCTTGAGCACAGCGAACTCACCAGTGGTGAGCATATGCACCTCATCACCCTTCTTCAGTTCGCGAGTGGCCAGGGACAGTTCGTAGTCGCCGAAACTCACGCTCTCGTCTTCGCTGCCCGGCGCGCCTGGCACTACCGGCGCCTGGCGGCGTAGCACGGCCTTGATCCGCGCCAGCAGCTCGCGCGGGTTGAACGGCTTGGCCAGGTAATCGTCGGCGCCCAGTTCCAGGCCCTGGATACGGCTGGCCTCGTCGCCCTTGGCGGTGAGCATGATGATCGGCACCTGATTGTTCGCCTCACGCAGACGGCGGCAGGCAGACAGGCCGTCCTCGCCCGGCAGCATCAGGTCGAGGACCACCAGATTGAACAGCTCGCGCGCCAGCAAACGGTCCATCTGCTCGACGTTTTCCACCGCACGCACGCGGTAGCCCTGCTCGTCGAAGAAGCGCTCAAGCAGGCGACGCAGGCGCGCGTCGTCGTCAACGATAAGGATTTTTTCGCCTTCAGCGGGAAGTGCAGTGCTGCTCATTCAGGGCTCCTTGTCCGGGCATCCGCCGGGCGCGGGCGCGCTGGCAGTGTGGCAATGGCCGGCATTATGGCTCAGGAGCCGCAGCCGACGTGCAGCCCATTGTTAGCAGATTTTTCCCCGACTGGTTCCCGGCGCACTGCCGGGCAGTGTTTATAATGCGCGGCTTTCGTGTCTGGCCCGTGCTCTGCGTGGCCGGTTTTTCGTTTCCGTGTGGGTAGCTTTTTATATGCTCAGCATCAACAACCGCATCGCCGAAGAACTGGGCGTACGCCCGCAACAGGTCGCCGCCGCCGTGGCACTGCTCGATGAAGGCTCCACCGTGCCGTTTATCGCGCGCTACCGCAAAGAGGTCACCGGCAGCCTGGATGACACCCAGTTGCGCACCCTGGAAGAGCGTCTGCGCTACCTGCGCGAGCTGGACGAGCGCCGCGCCAGCATCCTCGCCAGCATCGAGGAACAGGGCAAACTGACCGCCGAGCTCGCCCGCGAGATCAACCTGGCCGACACCAAGACCCGCCTGGAAGACCTCTACCTGCCGTTCAAACAGAAGCGCCGCACCAAGGGCCAGATCGCCCTGGAAGCCGGCCTCGGCGAACTGGCGGACGCGCTGTTCAATGACCCGACGCTGAACCCCGAGAGCGAAGCCGAACGTTTTATCGACGCCGAAAAAGGCTTTGCCGACATCAAGGCCGTGCTCGAAGGCGCCAAATACATCCTCATGGAACGCTTCGCCGAGGACGCCAACCTGCTGGCCAGCCTGCGCAGCTACCTCAAGGACAACGCTATCCTCAGCGCCCGTGTAGTCGCCGGCAAAGAGAACGAAGGCGCCAAGTTCCGCGATTACTTCGAACACGACGAGAAGCTCAAGGGCGCGCCCTCGCACCGCGCTCTGGCGATTTTCCGCGGTCGTAACGAAGGCATCCTCAGCGCCAGCCTGAAAGTTGGCGAGGAAATCCCAGGGGCCATGCACCCCTGCGAAGGCATGATCGGCGAGCGCTTCGGCATTTCCGCCCGCGGCCGCGCAGCGGACAAATGGCTGGGCGAAGTGGTGCGTTGGACCTGGAAGGTCAAGCTCTACACCCACCTGGAAACCGACCTGTTCGGCGAGCTGCGTGAAGCCGCCGAAGACGAGGCGATCAACGTGTTTGCGCGCAACCTGCACGACCTGCTGCTCGCCGCCCCGGCCGGCCCGCGCGCCACCCTGGCACTGGACCCGGGCCTGCGCACCGGCTGCAAGGTGGCGGTAGTCGATGCCACCGGCAAGGTGCTGGAAACCTCCACCGTTTACCCGCATGCGCCGCGCAATGACTGGGACGGCACATTAGCGATCCTGGCCAAGCTGTGCGCCAAACACGCCGTCGACCTGATCTCCATCGGCAACGGCACCGCCAGCCGCGAAACCGACAAACTGGCTGCCGACCTGATCAAGAAGCTGCCGGGCCTAAATCTGACCAAAGTCATGGTCAGTGAAGCGGGCGCCTCGGTGTATTCCGCTTCGGAACTGGCCGCCAAGGAATTCCCGGATATGGACGTGTCGCTGCGTGGAGCAGTGTCCATCGCCCGCCGCCTGCAGGACCCGCTGGCCGAACTGGTGAAGATCGACCCGAAATCCATCGGTGTCGGCCAGTACCAGCACGACGTGTCGCAGCTCAAGCTCGCGCGCTCGCTGGATGCGGTGGTCGAGGACTGCGTAAACGCCGTCGGCGTGGATGTGAACACCGCTTCCGCCGCGCTGCTGGCGCGTATTTCCGGGCTGAACACCACCCTGGCGCAGAATATCGTCGCCTTCCGTGACGCCAACGGCGCGTTCAACAGCCGCGCCGACCTGCTCAAGGTGCCGCGCCTGGGCGACAAAACCTTCGAGCAGGCCGCCGGCTTCCTCAGGGTGATGAACGGCAGCAATCCGCTCGACGCCTCCGCCGTGCACCCGGAAACCTACCCGCTGGTGCAGCGCATCGCTGCCGACACCGGCCGCGATATCCGCTCGCTGATCGGCGACTCGGGCTTTCTCAAGCGCCTCGACCCGAAGCAGTTCACCGACGATAAGTTCGGCCTGGTGACCATCGGCGATATCTTGAGTGAGCTGGAAAAGCCCGGCCGCGACCCGCGCCCAGAGTTCAAGACCGCCGAGTTCCAGGAAGGCGTGGAAACCCTCAATGACCTCAAACTGGGGATGATGCTCGAGGGCGTGGTGACCAACGTGACCAACTTCGGCGCCTTCGTCGATATCGGCGTACACCAGGACGGTCTGGTGCATATCTCGGCGCTGTCGGAGAAATTCATCAAGGATCCACACGAGGCGGTCAAGGCTGGCGACGTGGTCAAGGTCAAGGTCATGGAAGTCGACATCCCGCGTAACCGCATTGCCCTGTCGATGCGCATGGGCGACACCCCAGGCGAGAAAATCGAAGGGGCGCGTGGCGGGCAATCCCGTGGCGGCAAGCCGGGCGGCAACGCGCCGCGCAGCGAACGCCATTCCAGCCAGGACAAGCCCGCGCCAGCCAGCGGCGGCATGGCAGCGCTGTTTGCCAATGCCAAACAACTGAAGAAATAAGCCAACGCCCGCAGGCCCACGGACATACGATCTATGTCCGTGGGCCTCGCGCCCGCCCCTCCCGCGTCGCCCTGACGCAAATGCACTGCGCGCAGCTATAACCTTCTTCACCCGCCTCGGGTTATAAAGCGCTATCGACCGCTGAACGCGGTTTTCTCGCCCCCTTGTAGAGCACGCGTGTTGTCCCCATATTGAGGCGACCGATGCGTGAAGGAATGCAATCTTGAGCGACCTGTTAACCCGCCGCCTGGCCCAGCTTGGCGAGCGCGCCAACCTCTCCCTGCTTTCCCAATGCCTGCACGGTATCGAGCGCGAATGCCTGCGCGTCGATAGTGATGGCCAGCTGGCGCTGACGCCGCACCCGGCCGCCCTTGGCTCGGCGCTGACCCACACACAGATCACCACCGACTACTCCGAATCGCTGCTGGAATTTATCACCCCGGCCGAACCGGACCCGGCAGCGACCTTGGCCGATCTCGAACAGATCCACCGCTTCGCCTACAGCAAGCTGGACGGCGAATTCCTGTGGAGCCCGTCGATGCCCTGCGCCTTGCCGGATGAAGAAACAATCCCGATCGCCCGCTACGGCAGCTCGCATATTGGCGAGCTCAAGTATGTCTACCGCAAGGGGCTGGCCCTGCGTTATGGCAAAACCATGCAGTGCATCGCAGGCATCCACTACAACTTCTCCCTGCCCGACGCGCTGTGGCAACTGCAGCAACAGGCCGAAGGCGATACGCGCAGCGCGCGGGATTACCAGTCGGCGCGCTATATCGCGCTGATCCGTAACTTCCGCCGTTACAGCTGGCTGCTGATGTACCTATTCGGTGTCTCGCCGGCGTTGCACAAGGGCTTTATGCGCGGCAATCCGCATCAGCTGCAGGAGCTGGACGCCGACACCCTCTACCTGCCTTATGCCACTAGCCTGCGTATGAGCGACCTGGGCTACCAGAGCAATGCCCAAGCCGGCCTGACGCCCTGCTACAACGACCTCACCAGCTACACCGACAGCCTGCGCCAGGCGGTAGGCACGCCTTACCCACCCTATGTGGAAATCGGCGCGAAGAAGGACGGTGAGTGGCTGCAGCTGAACACCCATATCCTGCAGATCGAGAACGAGTACTACTCCAACATCCGCCCCAAGCGTGTGACTTACAGCGGTGAGCGGCCGATCCAGGCGCTGATGGCCCGTGGCGTGCAGTACGTTGAAGTGCGCTGTCTGGACATCAATCCGTTCCTGCCACTGGGTATCGACCTGACCGAGTCGCGTTTCCTCGACGCTTTCCTGCTGTTCTGCGCACTGGCCGACAGCCCGCTGCTGGAAAGCGACGAATGCCATGCCTGCACCGACAACTTCCTGAGCGTGGTCAAGGAAGGTCGCCGTCCGGGCCTGCAGCTGCAACGCAATGCTCAGCCAGTAGCGCTGCAAGACTGGGCCAGCGAGTTGCTCGAACAAATCCTGCCGCTGGCCGAGTTGCTCGATCAAAGTCACGGTGGCGACGCCCACTGCCTGGCCCTACAGGCGCAACAGGCCAAGGTTGCCGATGTCAGCCTGACGCCGTCGGCACAGGTGCTGGCAGAGCTGCAACAAGGCCTGAGCTTTACCGAATTCGCATTGCGCCAGAGCAAGCTGCACGCCGACTACTTCCGCAGCCAACCGTTAAGCACTGAGCAGCAGGCCGCCTTCGAATCCAGAGCCGCCCAGTCGATTCAAGACCAAGCCGAACTGGAAGCCCAGGAACAAGGCGACTTCGACAGTTTTGCTGCCGCCTATCAGGCCAGCATCCTGGCCCTCACGGTTTAACCCTGTTTACGGTCTGCTGTGCGTCGGCCCTGCGGCGTTAAACACGGGCTCGGATGCGAGCCCAGTCGGAATACTCACGTACCGTACACTCCGCTTCCTCGCCGTTTTGACCAGCCGGAGGCTGTTACTGACGTAGCGCCTTGCATGGCTCTAGCTCGCCAGCCTCTAAACAAGGTCTTACCGATAAGCCGGCATTTCGCCAACTGCATCACATAAACCGTCAGCGGTGGCAAAAGCGGGATCAGCGGCGCAGCCCTGCCTAAGCGATGCGGCTAGCATTGCACGGGTAAATCCACTGCGAGCTGCCGCCATGGCCTGCCCCAACCTCAACACGGAAGATGACCAGCACTGGAGCCTGGAAAGCCTTAACAAGGCTTACCAACAGGGCTACATGGCAGGGCTGACCGGACAAGCCAACACCCCGCGCGGGCTCGCCGCCGATGTGTTGATCGCTGCCTGGGAAGCCGGCTGGGATGACGGCCACGAGCAATTCGAGCTGCACAAACGCTACAGCGCCTAACCCTCGCTCCACCCAATCTTCACTTGCCCACACTGTTAACGCCCGCGGCACTTCAGCCTGCTCGGCGGCGTTTCGTCTTGTCTTTGATCGGCGTTTGCTTTGCCATAGCGTATTATTCGATTTTTATTCGATATAAATCGATAAAAACTTATCAGGCGTCTTAAATTTTGCTTCTAATGCCGATTTTTATCGGATATATATAGGTCATCCACTGCCATGACCTACCCGCGAGGCATGGCACAGCCGCAGGCCTCTGCTAGTGTCAGATGACCGCCCCAACTGCTCTTGAGGTGCCAAACCATGCCCCGTATCGTTACCGTCGCCGCCACCCAGATGGCCTGTTCCTGGGACACCGCCGCGAATCTCGCCAACGCTGAGCGGCTGGTGCGTCAGGCCGCCGGCAAGGGCGCACAGATCATCCTGCTGCAAGAGCTGTTCGAGGCGCCGTACTTCTGCCAGAAGCCCAACCCGGACTATTTGCAACTGGCTACGCCGGCCGAGAGCAACCCGGCGATTCTGCACTTCCAGAAAGTCGCCAAGGAACTGCAGGTGGTCCTGCCGATCAGCTTCTATGAACTGGCCGGCCGCGCGCGTTTCAACAGCATCGCGCTCATCGACGCCGACGGCAGCAACCTCGGGATTTATCGGAAAAGCCATATCCCGGACGGCCCGGGCTACCACGAGAAGTACTACTTCAACCCCGGCGACAGCGGCTTCAAGGTGTGGAACACCCGCTACGCCAAGATCGGCGTGGGCATCTGCTGGGACCAGTGGTTCCCCGAGTGCGCGCGCAGCATGGCGCTGCTCGGTGCCGAAATTCTGTTCTACCCGACCGCCATCGGCAGCGAGCCGCATGACCCGAGCATCAGCTCACGCGATCATTGGCAGCGCGTGCAACAGGGCCACGCCGGCGCCAACCTGATGCCGCTGATTGCCAGCAACCGCATCGGCCGTGAAGACCAGGGCGACTACCACATCAATTTCTATGGCTCCTCGTTTATCGCCGACCAGTTCGGCGCCAAGGTGCAGGAAGCCAACGAAACCGACGAAGCGGTGCTGATGCACAGCTTCGACCTGGATCAGCTGGAGCATATCCGCAGCGCCTGGGGCAGCTTCCGTGACCGCCGCCCTAACCTCTACGGCCCGCTAAAAACCCTCGACGGTCATCTGGCCTCCGAGTAAAAACGCCTCGTAGGATGGGTTGAGTCGCGCAGTGTCGATACCCATCATGACCCTCGATGGGAATCAACACTCGCCCCATCCGTCCCGCTCAATGTTTTGGTGACCCTATGACAACCCTGACGACTACCCCACGCGCCGACGGCTTCCGCATGCCCGCCGAATGGGAAAGCCACAGCCAGACCTGGATGGTCTGGCCCGAGCGCCCGGATAACTGGCGCCTGGGCGGCAAGCCTGCGCAAGCTGCGTTCACCGCAGTGGCCAGGGCGATTGCCGAGTTCGAACCGGTGACCGTGTGCGTGTCTGCCGGCCAGTACGAGAACGCCTGCGAGCGCCTGGTCCACAGCAATATTCGCGTGGTGGAAATCACCACCGACGACGCCTGGGTACGCGACACCGGGCCAACCTTCGTCACTAACAGCAGCGGCGAAGTGCGCGGTGTGGACTGGGCATTCAACGCCTGGGGCGGCCTGAATGGCGGGCTGTACGCCAACTGGGTGCGTGATGATCAGGTGGCGCGCAAGATCCTGCAGATCGAAGGGCAGCAGCGCTACCGTACCGATGAGCTGATCCTCGAAGGCGGTTCGATTCATGTCGACGGCGAAGGCACCCTGATCACCACCGAGGAATGCTTGCTCAACCCCAACCGCAACCCACACCTGAACCGTGAGCAAATCGAGCAGTACCTGGCCGATCACCTGGCCATCAACAGCGTGATCTGGCTGCCGGACGGCCTGTTCAACGACGAGACTGACGGCCACGTCGACAACTTCTGCTGCTACGTGCGCCCCGGTGAAGTGCTGCTGGCCTGGACTGACGATGCCACCGACCCGAACTACCCACGCTGCCAGGCGGCCATGCGCGTGCTGGAAAGCGCGCGCGATGCCAAGGGCCGTCAACTGATCGTGCACAAGATGCCGATTCCCGGCCCGTTGTATGCCAGTGATGAAGAGTGTGCGGGGGTGGATCTGGTGGCCGGCACCCAGGAGCGTGATCCGTCGATCCGCCTGGCCGGCTCCTACGTCAACTTCCTCATCGTCAACGGCGGCATCATCGCGCCCAAGTTTGACGACGCCAAGGACGCCGAAGCCGAAGCGATCCTGCGCCGCCTGTTCCCGCAGCACCGCGTGGTAATGGTACCGGGTCGAGAAATTCTCTTGGGCGGCGGTAATATCCACTGCATTACTCAACAGCAACCCGCGCCACAGTTGGCCTGACAACACCCAGTGGGGTGACTGACCACAGCAACAGTCCCCCACTGGGCGCACTTAACAGGCGGATGTTAGGCTGAGTCCATGAAGCCAACTCCTGCCACACCCCACGACAACCAGCCCCCCCATAGCCGCACAGAAAGCGAGGCCATCACCCAGGCACTCGGCAGCGGCAAGAACAAGCGCGTGCGCAAACTGCTGGCACGCATGCATCCCGGAAAAATTGCCGCATTGCTGGAGCTGCTGGATACCGAGCAACGCCTGATGCTGTGGCAACAGATCGGACCCGAGCTGGAAGAGCGCACCCTGCACCACCTGAGCCCGAGCCTGAGGGTGCAACTGGCCGGTGACTCTGCCGAATCAGGCCTAGCGGGTGATGAGCCTGACAACAGCCATACGAGCCAGTTGGAGGCCGTGCGCCAGGCACTGGCCCACGGCAAACTCAAACGCCTAGGCAAACTGCTACAACGCATGCATCCGGCCAAAGTCGCCGGCCTGCTCGAAGCCATGCCACCGGCAGAGCGCTACAGCGCCTGGAGCATGGTGGAAACCGAGCGGGCGGGCAAAGTGCTCACCTACCTGCATGATGAAATCCGTACCGCGCTGGCCCTGGAGCTCGAACCTGAGGACCTGATCGCCGCCACCGCCAAACTTGAGCTGGATGATCGCGTCGACCTGATCCAGGCCTTGCCAGCCAAGCTGGGTAAGCAGTTGCTGCACGCCAGCAGCACGGCGCAACGCCAGCAGCTTGAGTCGATGCTGTCCTACCCAGAGAACTCAGCGGGTGGCCTGATGAACGCCGACCCCATTCAGGTGCGCGCCGATGTCCAGGCCGGTGCCATTTTGCGCTACCTGCGCCTGCTCGAACGCCTGCCGCCACAAACCGACTTGCTGATGGTGGTCGACCGTAAAGGCCATTACCAGGGCGCCCTGCGTCTGAGCGAGCTGGTCACGGCTGAACTCGATCAGCGCGTCAGCGAGCTGATGCACCACGACATCGCCGGAATCGTTGTCACCACCAACAGCAATGAAGTCGCCCAGCTGTTTCAGGATCACGACCTGCTCTCTGCGCCCGTGGTCGATGAGCACAACCGCCTGCTCGGGCGGATTACCGTGGACGACGTGATTGACCTGATTCGCGAAAACTCCGACCGCGCCCTGATGCACATGGCCGGCCTGGATGACGAGGCCGACATCTTCGCCCCCGTGCTGGTCAGCGCACGCCGTCGTGCCCTGTGGCTAGGCATCAACCTGATCACCGCCTTCGGCGCCGCCTGGGTCATCGGTTTGTTTCAAGCGACCCTGGAGCAACTGGTCGCTCTTGCAGTACTGATGCCGATTGTCGCCAGTATGGGCGGCATTGCCGGCAGCCAGACCCTGACCCTGGTCATCCGCGGCCTGGCCTTGGGCCAGGTGCAAAAAGGCAATATCCGCATTTTGCTAAACCGCGAGCTGGGGATCTCCATCCTCAACGGCATACTCTGGTCAGTGGTCATTGCCCTGCTCGCTGTTGCCTGGTTTGACAACTGGGGGATTGGTGCGGTGCTGGGTGCAGCGATCCTGCTCAACCTGCTCTGCGCCACACTGTCCGGATGGGGCATTCCGCTGTTGCTGCACCGCATGGGCATTGACCCGGCGCTGGCCGGTAGTGTGATTCTGACCACGGTTACAGATGTGATCGGCTTCTTTGCCTTTCTTGGCCTGGCGACCATTCTGCTGCTCTAGGCGCCAGCTATTGCGGCGTCAGTGCACGCACAGCACACACGGGGTCTAGCGTGCACAGCGCCTGATAGTGGCTGATAAACACCTGCCCGCCAAAGCGCTCGAGAAAGTCCGAACGCAGCAACCTATCCATCACCGGCCCTTTGACTTCAGACAGGTGCAGCTGCACCTCGGCACTTTGCAACTGTTCGGCAATTGCTTCGAGGGCGTCCAGCGCACTGGCATCAATCTGATTGACCCCTGAGCACATCAGCACCAGATGACGGACCTCAGGACTCACGGCAATCAGCTCGCCGATGCGGGCCTCCAGGTAGCGTGCGTTGGGAAAATACAGGCTTTCATCAACCCGCAGCGACAGCACGCTCGCGCTCTGCACCGTGTCATAGCGCTGGACATTGCGAAAATGCTGGCTGCCCGGAACCTGCCCGACAACAGCCATATGCGGCCGGCTGGTGCGCCAGAGGAACAACAACAGTGACAGGGCAACGCCGAGCATAATGCCGGCCTCCACACCTTGTAACAGCACGCCGAAGAAGGTGGCTAACTGTGCGCAGCCTTCCGCTTTTGAGTAGCGCCAGGTGTGACGGAAGGTCGGCACATCAATCAGGCCAAGCACCGCCACCAGAATACTCGCCGCCAATACCGCCTGTGGCAGATGGCGCAATACCGGGGCCAGGCCGAGCACCGCGGCCAACATCAAACCCGCCGCAAAAATACCCACCAGCGGCGTAGCCATATTGCTTTGCCGGGCCACCGCAGAACGGGAAAAACTCGCCGCCACTGGCATCCCGCCGCTAAAGGCCGAGGCCACATTGGCTGCGCCCTGGCCCAGCAGCTCCAGATCAGGGCGGATCAATTGACGCTTGCGCATAGCCAGGCTTTGAGCAATGGAGATGGACTCGATAAACCCCACCAGAGCAATCAACAGCGCGGCCGGTAGCAGCTCACGTAACAGGCCCAGCTCCAGGTTCGGTAAACCCAATGTCGGCAGCCCCGACGGGATCTGCCCCACAACTCTGACCCCATAGGCCTCCAGTTGCAAAAGACCGCCTACGGACATGGCCAACAGCATCACCAACAAGGCGCTGAGCTGCTTCAGCCGCAGCGCCCAAGCAACTGACACGCCCAACAGACTCAGATTGCGCAACACCACCAGTACCACCAAGCTCACCACGCCCAGCAGCAGGGTCGGTTTATGTAACGCCGGCAATTGGACGTATAAAGCGGGAAGCACCTGCGGCAGGGTCAGACCATCAACGGACACCCCCAGTAAATAACGCAGCTGACTCACCGCAATCAGCACTGCCGCGCCACTGACGAACCCAGAGATCACTGGATGGCTGAGAAAGTTGGCAATAAAGCCCAGGCGCAACAGCCCCATCAACAACAACAGCGCACCGACCAGCAGCGTCAGCCCGATCGCGGCCGCACTGTAAGCGTCGCTACCGGCCACCGCGATCGGCGCTAATGCCGCCGCGGTCATCAGTGACAAGACCGCCACCGGCCCGAATGACATGGCCACCCCAGGGCTTGCACCGATCAACGCATACACCACCAACGGCAAGATACTCGCGTACATCCCCGCCACCGCTGGCAACCCGGCTAACTGCGCATAGGCCAAGGCTTGCGGCACCAGCAACAGGCAGATCAGGCAGGCCGCCAATAGATCGCGGCCTGCCTGACTACGGTCGTAGTTGCGCACGGTGTTGAGTAGCGGCCACTTATAACGCATTCAACGGTACCTTGAGGTAGCGCACGCCATTATCTTCGGCGGGCGGCAGATGGCCGGCACGCATGTTCACCTGCACTGCCGGTAACATCAGCGCAGGCATTCCCAGCCCCGCGTCGCGGGCCTGACGCATGGCAACAAACGCGTCTTCATCAATGCCCTGATGCACGTGCACGTTGTTCGCACGCTGCTCCGCCACCGTAGTTTGGTAACGATGCTGCTCACGACCTGGAGCCAGATAATCGTGGCACATAAACAGCCGGGTGCTGGCTGGCAAGGCAAATAGCCGGGCAATGGAACGGTACAGGACTCGCGCATCGCCGCCGGGGAAGTCGCAGCGCGCGGTGCCATAATCGGGCATAAACAGGGTGTCGCCGACAAACGCCGCATCGCCGATCAGGTAGGTCATGCAGGCCGGGGTATGCCCTGGCGTGTGCAGAGCGCGGGCGTTGAGTGAACCGATCTGGAACGCCTGCTCATCGTGGAATAACTGATCGAACTGGCGGCCATCAACGGCGAATTCGCCACCGGCATTGAACAACTTGCCGAAGGTGTTCTGCACCACGCGGATCTGCCCACCGATTGCCAATTGCCCACCCAAGGCAGCCTTGAGATAGGGCGCGGCGGACAGGTGATCGGCATGCACATGGGTTTCCAGCAACCACTGCACACTCAGACCATGCTCGCGCACGTAGGCGATCAGACGGTCGGCACTGGCCGTCGCAGTTCGCCCGGCCGCCGCATCGTAATCCAGCACCGAATCGATAATGGCGCACTGCCCAGTGGCCGGATCACTGACCACATAGCTGTAGGTCGAGGTGTCAGGGTCGAAAAAGGCCTGAATTAGCGGTGACATGGCAGCTCCTGCTTTGATAGTGATCTCCCGATCATCAATTACCCGCGCCGGCGTTCCAGCGCAGCAAACACAACCATGCCCACCAGCATGGCCGCCACGAACAACAGCACCTGCCAACGCCCGGTGAGCAGAATCGCCACGGCCGGCCCCGGACAGATGCCGGCAACCCCCCAGCCGATACCGAACAACAGGCTGCCACCGATCAACCGGCGATCCAGCTCGCGCTTGCCCGGCGACTGCATCGGCGCACCGAGCAAACTGCTGCGCTGCGCGCGCGCCCAACTGAAGGGTAAAAACGCCACACCAATCGCCGCCACCATCACCAGGGCCAGCGATGGGTCCCAGGCCCCGGCCAGGTCGAGAAACGCCAGCACCTTGGCCGGGTTGGCCATACCCGCGGTCAGCAGACCCATGCCAAAAATCACACCGGCGAGAAAGGCCATCAGTCTGCGCATGTTCAATCCCCCAGCAGATGGCGCAGGACAAATACCGTGGCGAAACCGGCGGCCATAAAGCTCAAGGTGGCGGCCAGCGAGCGCGAGGACAGCCTCGATAAGCCGCAGACGCCATGCCCGCTGGTACAACCTGCGCCATAGCGGGTGCCGACGCCGACCAGCAAACCGGCAACGATCAGCGCCAGCCAGCTGCTGTGAAGTTCAATCTCGGGCAGGTGGGCAAACAGCTGCCAGAGCAGCGGCGAGAGCAGCACGCCCAGCAGAAACAGGCCCTTCTCGCCCCACCCTTCACCACGCTCCAGCAGACTGCCAAGCAGGCCGCTGATACCGGCCACCCTGCCATTCATCACGACGAACAAGCTGGCCGCCAAACCGATCAGCGCACCGCCAGCCATGGCGCTCCCGGGCGTGAAGTTGTACCAATCGATAGTCATCAATGCTCACCGGCGCAGAACAGCTGATACAGGGTGTTGATCACTGCCAGCGCGGCCGGGCTGCAGATGCGGTAATAAATCTGCTTGCCCTCACGCCGGGTTTCCACCAGGCCCTCACGGCGCAACACCGCCAGCTGCTGCGACAACGTCGGCTGTTGAATACCCAGCAGCGTTTCCAGCTCGCTGACATTGCGTTCGCCCTGGGACAGCTGACACAGCAACAACAGGCGATCCGGATTACCCAGGGCCTTGAGCAACTGCCCAGCCGAATCGGCATTGGCGCGCAGTTGCTGGATATCGATTGGTGGATGTTCAAGCGTCATGGCAAGCAGCTCAATTAAGATAAAAACAATCTATTCTTTTATAGAATGAATGACAAGCACTGCCCGCGTCACTGCACAGAGGTAAATCGCAGGTGATAAAAAACCCGGAACAGAGTCCGGGTTTGGTTTGCTGCTCAGGCTGGGCTGGATGCAACAGCTCAGCCTGAAACCGCCACAATCAGAGCAATGGCAGGGTGTAGCTGACGATCAGACGGTTTTCGTCGATGTCACGGCTGAAGTTGTTGCGCATGGTCGCATTACGCCACCGCACACCCAGGTTCTTCAGGGCGCCTTCTTGGAATACATACATCAGTTCGGTGTTGCGCTCACGCTCTTTACCCTCAGAAACGTTGCGACCGCGGTCGATGTTGTCGCCCGACAGGAAGCGCGTCATAAAGGTCAAACCAGGCACGCCAACAGAAGCAAAGTCGAAGTCATAACGTGCTTGGTAGGACTTCTCGTCCTTGGCCGCGAAGTTGCCAATCTGCACATAGTTGACCAGGAACGGATCAGTACCACCGACATAGGCGAAACCGGTGTCACCACTCATCTTCTGGTAGCCGAGGCCAAATTTATGGCCGCTCAGGGCATAGGTCACCATCGCGCCGAATGCCTTGTTATCGACATTGCTCAGGCCGTCATCGGTGGAGCGAGCATAGCGCACGTCGGTCTTCAGGCTCTGCTTGTCGCCCAGCGGCAGTACATGCACCAGATTGAAGGAGTGCTGTTTGTACAGGTCTTCCAGATTGGAATAGTAATAACCCGCCGTCAGATCCTTGGTGAGTTTGTAGTTACCGCCAGCAAAGACGAACTCGTTGGACTGGTTGACGGCACCACCCTTAATTTGGATACCGCTCAAGGAGTAGGTATTCAGGGTCATGTCTTCGTAGTCTTGCGAGTTGCGGTTGTTGACCTCATCGAGGTAGCCCGCATCCAGAGTCAGGCCATCAATTTCCTGGGATACCAGGTTACCGCCGCGGAAAATTTGCGGCAGCAGGCGGCTATCGCTGGAGGCGATCGCCTGGTTCTTGAACTGCATCTGGCCGACGCGCAGGGTGCTTTTGGAAACCTTGGCCTTGGCCGCTACAGCCAGACCGGAGTAGTTGTCCTGCGAACCATTGGACGAACGATCCGGAACCAGCAGACCACTACCTGCAGTGCCGTCTCCCGAGTCCAGCTTGAAACCGAGCATGCCGATGGCGTCGAGACCGAAACCGACGGTGCCTTCGGTGAAGCCCGACTCAGCGCGCAGGATAAACCCCTGAGCCCACTCTTCGGACTTGTGCGGACCCGCGTCTTCACGGAAGTCGCGGTTGAAGTAGAAGTTACGCGCTTCGAGGCTGGCTTTGCTGTCGCCGATAAAGTCGGCATGGGCGACTTGGCTCAGGGACAAGCCCAGGGTACTGGCAGCAACGGCTAGGGCCAGGGAGGTCTTTCTCATTATGTGTACTCCAGTTGTGTGTGGTTTGCACATCGGCACAGGTACTGTCTTCAACTTATGAAGTGGCAGGCGCGCACCGAATCCAGGGGTTATTGCAGGGCCAAGTGCCAGGCAGGCGAACAGCCACCGCAGCCAGGGCGGCCATGCAATAAACGAAATCAGGTGAGCGCGTGAAGACAGTCAGCGCGAGCTGGGAAATGAGGACATGGCAGCGGACAGGGAAAAATCATGGCGCGGGTCTCTACATTTTTATTGTCGGCCGGTAATCCAGACCGTGATGCGCTGAGCCCTACGCAGTTACTGTGCCAGCCGCCCAAAACGGCCAGCCGAAGCCTCTATTGCAAGGCTTTCCAGATTTAAAGGGAGGTTTTCCAAGCCTGGCCGAGCGGCCGTGAGCGGTTTTCTGCCGATGGCAAAAAGCAAAAAGGCGGTTTATCGCCGACACACCTATCCAACCGCATGCCGCACGCGATCAATCAACCACTATCCGGTTTTTACCCTGGCGTTTGGCCTGGTACATCGCGGCGTCGGCGCGGGCATACAAGGCATCCAGACTGGTATCTGTAGCACGCAGGCTGGTCAGGCCCTGGCTCAGGGTCACGCCAAAGCGCAAATCGTCGTGATTGAAGCCCAGGCGGCGTACCTCACGCTGCAGACGCTCCGCAATCTGCTCGGCCAGCGCTGGCTCGCAACGTGGAAAAACAGCGGCAAACTCCTCACCGCCGATGCGCCCGAACAGGTCGCCACGGCGCAGTGTCGTGGCGCAGCTGTAGGCCAGGCGCTGTAGCACCTGATCGCCCATTTGATGGCCATAGCGGTCGTTGATCTGTTTGAAGTCATCCAGGTCAAGCAGCAAAAAGGCAAGCGGGCTGTCATATTCTCGGGCCTGCTCGAACTCACGCTGGGCGCACTCGAAGAAGTGCCGGCGGTTGCTGCTTTGGGTCAGCACATCGGTGGTGGCCAGGCGGTGCAATTCGCCTTCGAGCTGCTTCTTCTCAGTGATGTCTTCGGCGATGCCGACGATGATATGCGGCTTGCCTGGTGAGCTTTCGCGACTGACAAAGCACTTGTCACTGAGCCAGCGCAGTTGCCCGTCGGCACGGATGATGCGGTACTCGCGAGCCTCGACCGCACCGGTTTCCAGCACCTGGGCAAAGCTTTCGGCAGCGTAATCCAGATCATCGGGGTAGATGCTGTTACGCCATTCTTCATAACCGGCCAGCAAGAGTGCGGCCGATCGGCCAAAGATTCGTTCGTACGCAGGGCTGACGTAAACCACCCGTTTGGCATCCCAGTCAAACGCCCAGAGCACCGCATTAACGCTGCCCAGCAAGGTACTGAATAGCTGCTCGCGCTCCTGCAAACGCGCCACCTCGGCGCGGGTATGCAACAGCGCGAGGGTCAACTCTTCCTGTTCGAGCTGCTCTCTGCTGATTTCGTCCATAACAACCGCCATCGCATAGAAGTACCGAGCAAAGACAGCGGCAGGCGCCAGAAATTCAAACCGATCAGACTGGAGCGTGCGCCAAATTTAGCCTGAAAAGGGACTACTTGAATGGTAGGCCATAAAAAGCCCGCCAATGGGCGGGCTTGAGTACCAAACGGCGCGTTATACGGCGACAGCAGGGCGCAGCGAATAGGTTTTCAGCTGTTCGGCAAATTCCCGTAGCGACTGAATACCGCTGGCTTCGGCGTCGCTGACCCAGTGTTTGATGGCCTCGAGCATGTCGTGGCCATTGGCGCTGGTTTTCATCCAGATCTGCTGCAGCGCCAGGCGCTTTTCGTAGATCACTTTGAGTGCCTGGCTCTGTTCCAACATGCGCTGGATACGTACCTGATGGCCTTCGTCGAGCAAGCTTGGTTCACGCGACAACAGGCGCTTGGCGCGATGAAAATGATGGCGCACCGAGGCATCGGCCTTGGCCAGCTCCAGCTGCACCAGCGGCGCGATCACCAGCTTGCGGTACTGCGCCATGATCTGAAAACGGTTGTTGAGGATGGCCATGGCAGTGTCCATGTCCAGGCTGCGCTTGCCCTCGACCCGATGGGCGATGGGCGCAACACGCTGCACCTGGGCCAAGCCGAGCAGGCTGAACAGCTTGATCCAGAACCAACCCATGTCGAATTCCCACTTCTTCACCGACAGCTTGGCCGAGTTCGGGTAGGTGTGGTGATTGTTATGCAGTTCTTCGCCGCCGATCAGGATGCCCCAAGGCAACAGGTTAGTCGCAGCATCGCGGCATTCGAAGTTGCGATAGCCGACGGCATGGCCAAGACCGTTGATCACGCCCGCTGCCCAGACTGGAATCCACATCATCTGGATCGCCCAGATGGTAATGCCCGCAGCGCCGAACAGTGCCAGGTCGATGGCGCCCATCAGCGCTACGCCGGCAACGGGGAAGCGCGAGTAGAGGTTGCGCTCGATCCAGTCTTCCGGGCAGTTCTTGCCGTAGATACGCAGGGTTTCCGGGTTCTTCGCCTCTTCGGCGTACAACTCGGCGCCGGTACGCAGCACCGTGCTCAGGCCTTTGATCACCGGGCTGTGCGGGTCGTCCACGGTTTCGCATTTAGCGTGGTGTTTGCGGTGGATCGCGGTCCATTCGCGAGTGTTCTGTGCCGTGGTCAACCACAGCCAGAAACGGAAGAAGTGCTTTAGCGCCGGGTGCAACTCCAGCGCGCGGTGCGCCGAATAGCGATGCAGATAAACCGTGACGCTGACGATGGTCACATGCGTCATCAGCAGGGTAACTGCGATCAACTGCCAGACCGACAGGTCAAGAAAACCGTTGTACCACATGGATCGTGTGCCTCGTGCAGAAGGAAGGACGCCGCTGATGTTTAGCGCACGTCGATGGCCATTATCCCTGACCCCGATCAGAAAACCAGTTGGTCTTTTGCATAAGAATGTTGCTTCCTTATCAGCATCTATACTGCCGGTCTTAGACAAAGGACTGACTTATATTCCATGAATGCTCCGCAAGGCGCTTGGCGCCTGACTCTCTGCTATATGCTGGCCGCTGGTCTCTGGGTAGCGTTCAGCGACAGCTTGCTGGTCAACCTGGGAATGTCGCAGCCGCAGCTGGAGCGCGCGCAATTGCTCAAGGGACTGGCATTTGTGCTGCTTACCACGGGGTTGTTATATGCAGTGCTACGCGCCCACCACGAGCAGCAGCGCCTGGCGCATCACGCCTTGCAGCGCAGCGAAAAACGCCTACAGGATGCATTGGAAGCCGCTCAAAACGGTATGTGGGACTGGAATCTGCAGACCCAGAGGCTGTACGTCTCCCCTGGCTACTCGGCCCTGCTCGGTCTGCGCGCCCATGAGCTGGGGCATGATCTGCAGCACTGGCTGAAGCGCCTGCACCCCAATGACCGCACAAGCTTCGACCGCCACCTTGAGGAACGTTTGGCGGCGCGCAACCCCGCGCCCTATGAGGTCAACTATCGCCTGCTGCATCAGGACGGCAGCTACCGCTGGATTCAATCACGCGGGCGCCTGCTGTTTGACGAGCATGGCCAGGCCGAACGTCTGATCGGCACGGCTAGCGACATCACCCAGCGGCGCAAGGATGAAGACAGCCTGCGCCAGGCCGCAGCGGTGTTCGATGCCACCCAGGAAGGCGTGCTGGTGACCGATGCGCAGCAGCATATCGTCCACTGCAACCCCGCCTTTACCCGCATTACCGGTTACAGTCAGGCGGAAATACTCGGCCAATCGCCGAGCATGCTGAAATCCGGACGGCACGATAAAGCCTTTTATGACAGCCTCTGGAACGCCCTGCAAAATCGCGGCGCCTGGAGCGGTGAGGTGTGGAACCGACGCAAGAGCGGCGAGATTTACCCGCAGTGGCAATGCATCCGGGTGATTCACGATGAGCAGGGGGGGATCAGCCATTACGTCGCGGTGTTCTCCGATATCAGCGCTCTGAAGCGCTCGCAACGCGAGCTGGATTACCTGGCGCACCACGACCCGCTGAGTAACCTGCCCAATCGCTTGCTGTTTACCGAGCGCGTCCAGCACGCCCTCGAACGCGCCAGGCTTGATGGGCAGAGCGGCGCAGTGCTGCTGATCGATCTCGACCACTTCAAGCACATCAACGAAAGCCTCGGCCACAACATCGGCGACCTGCTGCTCAAGGACGTCGGTGAACGCCTTGCTCAGCAACTCGGCAAACGCATGACCCTGGCACGTCTGGGCGGTGACGAGTTCGGCCTGCTCGACGAAACCTGCAGCAGCGCCGAACAGGCTGCAGTGATGGCGCAGCGTCTGCAGGCGTGCCTGATGCAGGCCTTCAAAGTCACCGACACAGAACTGTTTGTCACCGCCAGCATCGGTATCAGCCTGTATCCCAGCGAGGCCGTCGATGTCGGCCAGGTGCTGCGCAATGCCGATTCGGCGCTGTTCAAAGCCAAGAGCAGCGGCCGCGAAAGCTATGCCTTCTACAGCCAAGAGCTGACTGAACACGCCAGCCAGCGCGTTGAACTGGCCAGCGCCCTACGCCACGCCCTGGATAATCAAGAACTGCGCGTCTACTACCAACCACTGATGTGCCTGGGTAGCCAGGAAATGATCGGCGTCGAAGCCCTAGTGCGCTGGCAACACCCACAGCGCGGGCTGGTGGCCCCCGGCGAATTTATCCCGATTGCCGAAGAAACCGGGCTGATCGGCACCATTGATGCCTGGGTGCTGGAGCAAAGTTGCCGGCAAATGGTCGCCTGGCAAATCGCCGGGTTTGCGCTGCGATTTGTCGCGGTGAATGTTTCCAGCCGCCTATTTAGTCGCGGCGAACTGGATGTGCGGGTGGCCGAGGTGCTACACAATACCGGCCTCGATCCCGCCAATCTGGAGCTGGAAGTCACCGAAAGTGCAGTGATGGACAATCCCGGCGCCGCCCTGGCCTTACTCGAACGCTTGCGCGCCCTGGGTATTCGCCTGGCCATCGATGACTTCGGCACCGGCTACAGCTCCCTGGCACGCCTCAAGCGCCTGCCAGTACATAAACTCAAACTCGATCAGAGCTTTGTCAGCGGGTTACCGCATGATCAAGACGATGTGGCGATCACCCGCGCGGTGATTGCCCTCGGCCACAGCATGGGGCTCAAGGTGCTGGCCGAGGGTATCGAACAACTCGAACAGGTCGAATTGCTCCAGCAGCTCGGCTGCGATCACGCCCAAGGTTACTATTTCGGGCGCCCACAACCGGCAGAACAGCTAACCCGCCACCTGGCGCTGAGCGTCGCGAATACAGACTAAGGCAGAAAGCATGCGTGTAATGATTCTCGAGGACGACAGCTGGATCGCCGATCTGCTCAAGCAGATCGTCCTCAGCCTGCGTCCCGGCAGCCAGGTGGTGTGCTTGGACAGCGTCAGCGCCGCCTTGCGTGAGTGGCAGCAGCGCCCAGCCGATATAGTTATCTGCGACTGGAATCTGCCGGACGGCCCCGGCACCCAGTTACTCGAACAGGTGCGCCGTGACAATAGCAGCACACCACTGGTAGTGATCACTGGCCGCTCCGACCGCGCCAGCGTAATAGCCGTGCGCGCCATGAAAATCAGCGCTTTTATCAGCAAGCCCTTTCAAGCCGCGCATGTCGCCGCCAGCCTGGAAACCCTGCTGCCCGCAGACAATGGCGAACATCCGCTTAAGAGCAACGCCCCGCAGAACGACCTGCTCGACCACCTGCGCAGCCTGCCCAGCAGCGCCTTGCAATTGCCCCTCAAAGCTCATGTACGTGATCGCCTGCTGCAGAGCTTCAAGGGCGAACAGATCGACCTACGCGAGCTGGCCAGCGAATGGCAATACGATCCGGCACTCAGCGCGCGCCTGCTCACTGTGGCCAACAGCAGCGCCTATAACCAGGCTGGGAAACCCTGTACCAGTCTGCTCGAAGCGCTGCAGAAGCTGGGCGCCGCCAACAGCCTGAATCTGGCCATGGGCCTGGCACTGCGCCAATGCAGCGCGCTGGATAACCCCCTGCTACGGACGCTCGCCCAAGCGCACCTGGACAGCACCGACCTGCTGATTGAGCGCAGCACCCACCTAGCCCGCCAATGCACCCTGGACCCTGCGCCCTTCCACAGTGCGGCGCTGTTGCACCGCATGGGCGAGTTGTGTGTGCTGTACCTGGCACAAGCGTGGCAGGACAACGGGCAGAGTTTCAGCGAAGCCCAGGTGATGCAGGCCATCGACCAGTTCAGCGGCCCGTTTGCCATCAGCATCAAGGCGCA
This sequence comes from Pseudomonas sp. EA_35y_Pfl2_R5, assembly GCF_963970805.1. NCBI lineage: Bacteria > Pseudomonadati > Pseudomonadota > Gammaproteobacteria > Pseudomonadales > Pseudomonadaceae > Pseudomonas > Pseudomonas sp. EA_35y_Pfl2_R5. Next base: position 326,325 of record NZ_CAXAOW010000001.1, read on the forward strand.
ATGGCAGTTGCCGATGCACCTGCGCGAGCTGATCGGTGCGTGCTACAACCTGCCGAGCCATAACGTCAAACGCGAAAATATCCTGATGCGCCTGGCCGCCTGCGAGCTCACCAGCGCAACCGACGATCCCGAACTGGCACGCCTGCGCCGACTGGCAGGGTTAACCTGAATGATGTTCTCGGTGCCTAACCGGATGATGGAGCGGATAGATGCTTAAGCGGCTTATGCCCAGCACGATCCACTGGATCGTCGGCCTTGGCAGCCTGGGACTGGCGGTTTTCTTCAGCGTACTCGGCGGCTTTGCCCTCAACGAGCGGGAAAACCTGTGGAACCTGCAAGTCGCCAAGCAGCATGAGATGCAAAGCCTGACGTTGCGCAATAGCCAGCAGGAATTGCAACAACAAGCGCAGCTGCTGGCCGAAACCATCGCTGCCGACGCCTGGCTGGTCGAGCTGGTGCGCCAGGCCCACACGCTACAGAGCAGTGAACCGTTAGAGACACAAAGCCTGAACGCCATCCGCAACCAGCTGTATACCCGCCTTGCCCCACGCTGGCGCAACCTGCAAGGTATCCGTCCGTTTGCCCTGTATATCCACCTAGCGCCCACGGCCGAAGTGCTGTTGCGCGTGCATGAGCCGCAGTGGTTTGCCGACTTCCCCGCCGCGCAGCGGCCGATGCTGCTCGACAGCCTGCAGCAGTCCACCACAATCACCGGCATGGCAGTGGATGGCGACAAGCTCAGCATGCGCGCCATCGTGCCGCTGCAGATCGACAGCCTTGAGGGACGGCTTAACGTCGGTGCGCTGGAGGTCAGCCTGGATGTCCTGGGCAATCTGCAACAGCTGGACCGCGAACTGGAGGCTGGCGTTGCGCTGCTGCTCAAGCGCTCTGCGCAAGCGCCCAGCAGCAGTGGCGAGGCGCTGCGCGCTACCGTTGACGACAGTAATTACTGGCATCTGGCCGGCTTTTCCCAGGTGCAGGTGCAGCACTGGCAGGCCCAGCATCGCCTACCCCCCCCTGAGGCGGGCAACACCTTCAAGCTGCTCGACGATCAGGGCCACACCTACCTGCTCAACCAGATCAGCCTGAATGGCTATCAGCCTGTCGCTGGCCTGGACAACTCAGTGCGGGCACTGACCTGGCGCGATATCACGACACTGTACAGTGTGCATCAGCGCGACAACCGCTGGCTGGTGGTCAAGTGGTTGCTGGCCTGGCTCGCTGCCGAAGCACTGCTGTTGGCCTTACTGCAGGCCACCCGGCACAGTAGCCAGAGAACCATGCGCCACCACCATGCCGAACTGCAACACAAGCACCAGCAAACCGAGGAGTCGCGGCAGTTGCTGGCGCTTATCACCCAGATGCAGGCGGCCTATATCAACGCAGACAATCAGCGCGAGGCTTTCGACACCCTGCTCGGGCGGATTCTCGAAGTCAGCGCCAGCCAGTTCGGTTTTGTTGGTGAGATTCGTCACGACGAAGCAGGAGCGCCCTTTCTGCGGACCTTCGCCATCAGCAATATCGCCTGGGATGCGCAAAGTCGCGCCTTCTATGCCGACCATTCCCCCCAGGGCCTGGAATTTCGTAACCTCAACACGTTGTTCGGCCAAGTCATCCGCAGTGGCCAGATGCTGATCAGCAACAATCCCGGCAATCACCCGCAAAGCGCCGGCCTGCCGCCAGGCCATCCACCGCTGCAAGCATTTGCCGGCCTGCCCATTCACGCCAACGGTGAACTGCTGGGCATGCTCGGCCTGGCCAACCGCGAAGGCGGCTACAGCGAGCAGTTTGCCGCCCAGCTGCAACCGCTACTGACCACCCTAGGCCAGGTACTTGAAGCCCTGCGCCGCGATGGCCAGCGCGCGCAGACCCAGCAGCGCATACAGCGCATGCAAGCGGCCTTGCGTGCCCTCAACGAGATTGCCGCACTGCCCAAGCTGAGCTCCCACGAACAGCTGCGCCAGGCCTTGCAACTGGGGTCTGAGTTCTATGGCATGCCGATTGGCATCATCAGCCAGATCGATGCTGACACCTATCGGGTAAGGGCCCAGGTATCGCCACCCGACACCCTGCAGGACGGCCAGTGTTTCCCCCTAGGCGACACCTATTGCAGCATTACCCTGCGCCGCAAGGATGTACTGGCGATTACCGCCATGGGCCAGAGCGAATATGCCGCCCACCCCTGTTACCCACTGTTTGCCCTGGAAAGCTATATCGGCACCAGCATCTGGGTTGCCGGCCAGCGTTTCGGCACCCTGTGCTTCGCCTCAAGCGAGGCGCGCGACAGGCCATTTGACTATGCCGATGAAGAATTCATGCGTCTATTCGCCCGTTGGGTCGGTGCCACCCTGGAGCGTCTGGGTCATGAAGAGCAGACCCGCGAGGCGCGGCGTTTTCTGCAGACGGTGCTCGACTCGGCCACCGGTGTGGCGGTTATCACCACCGACACCCAAGGCCTGATCACCCTGTTCAACTCCGGTGCCGAGCGTCTGCTCGGCTATAACAGCGCAGAGGTGATCGGCCTGCACAGCCCGGCGCTGTTCCACCTGGCCGAGGAAATACGGGACCGTGAACAGCAACTGAGCCTGCAGTTCGGCACTGAAGTCAGCGGTTTTGCGGTGTTTACCCGCCTCCCCGACCAGGGTGAGCCAGAAACCCGCCAATGGACCTACCTACGCAATAATGGCGAGCAGCGCATCGTCAACCTCACGGTGAGTGCCATGCGCAATACCGAGGGGGTGATCACCGGTTATCTGGGCATCGCCAGCGACATCAACGACCTGCACCAGGCCACCCGCGCGCTGCAAAAGAGCGAGAGTCGCTTCCGCGGCCTGGTCAGTAGTTTGCCCGGAGCGGTGTATCGCTGCCGCAACGATGAGAACTGGTCGATGAGTTACCTCAGTGAGGAAATCCAGGCACTCAGTGGCTATCCGGCCAGCGACTTTATCAACAATCGCGTGCGCAGCTTCTCCAGCGTGGTACACCCTGACGACCTGCCGATTACCTATCGCGCGGTGACTGCCATCGAACGCCAGGAGTCCTTCGAGCTGACCTACCGCCTACTGCACGCCGACGGCCATAGCGTCTGGGTAAGGGAAAAAGGCCGCGGGGAATACGACAGCCACGGTGAGCTGCAGTGGGTTTCCGGCTTTATCTGGGACATCAGCGACCGCAAGGCCGTGGAAGACCAACTGCGCCTCAGCCAGCAGCGCTTCAGCAGCGCCTTCAGCACCGCGCCTCAGGGCATGGCCCTGGTCTCGCTGCAAGGGCAATGGTTGGAGGTCAATGAAGTGCTTTGCGAAATGCTCGGCTACAGCCGCGAAGAGCTTCTGTGCAGCAACTTCCAGCAAATTACCCATCCCGACGACCTGGATGCCGATCTGCAACATATTGAAGAGCTGCTGGCCGGCGAGATCAGCACCTACCAGATGGAAAAACGCTATCTGGACAGCCAGAGGCGGATCATTTGGGTGCTGATGAGCGTGTCGCTGGTGCGCGACAGCAACGATGCGCCGGTGCACTTTGTGGTGCAAATCCAGGATTTCAACGAGCGCATCGCCGCGGAAATGGCCATCCGCGAGCGTGAGGACTACCTGCGCACGCTGCTCGACAATGTGCTCGACGCGATTGTCACCATCGACCAACAAGGCTATATCGAGACCTTCAACCACGCCGCCGAGCGCATCTTCGGCTACAGCCACCTGGAGGTCTCCGGGCACCGGGTAACGCTGCTGATGCCCGAACCACAACGCTCAATGCGCGCACGCTACCTCAGCCATTACCTGAAAACCGGCATCAGCCAGGTGCTCGGCAAGGAAATAGAGCTGAGCGCGATGCGCAGCAATGGCGAAACCTTCACAGTCGAGCTGGCCATCTCGCAGATCAGCCACCAGGGCGAACGACGCTTTATTGCGGTGATCCGCGATATCGAGGAACGCAAACGTATCGAGCGAATGAAGAACGAATTCGTCTCCACCGTCAGCCACGAGCTGCGCACCCCGCTGACCGCGATTTCCGGCTCCCTCGGCCTGGTCAACGGCGGCGCTCTGGGTGCAGTGCCAGCGAGCATGCAACAGATGTTGCAGATCGCTCAGGACAACAGCCAGCGCCTCAACCTGTTGATCAATGACCTGCTCGACATGGAAAAGCTGGTAGCCGGTAAGATGCTTTTCGAACTGCACGATGAGGCGCTACAGCCGCTATTGGAGCAGGCCATCGAAGAAAACCAGCCATACGCCAGCCACTACCAGGTACAACTGCAGCTGCAAGGTCCGCCGACCCAGGCCCGCGCACGCGTCGACAGGCTACGCTTGGCCCAGGTGCTGGCCAATCTTCTTTCAAATGCGGCAAAGTTCTCGCCCCAAGGACAGAACGTGGAGATACGCGTGCAAGAGCACGACGCGCGCATTCGCGTCAGCGTGACCGATCATGGTCCTGGCATACCGGAAAATTTCCAGGAGCGGATATTCAGCAAGTTCTCCCAAGCGGATGCCACCGACACCCGGCAGAAAGGCGGCACCGGCCTGGGCCTGGCGATCAGCAAGGAGATCATCGAGCGCATGGGCGGGCAGATCGGTTTCAACTCAAGCCCCGGTCACGGCGCGACTTTCTGGTTTGAACTGACTACCCTGGCTTTAGAAACCAGTCCTGAGGAACATCGACATGCCTGAGCTGCAACGTATTCTGCATGTAGAGGACGATCCATCGATCCAGGCTGTGGCCAAGCTGGCGCTGGAGGCTGTGGGTGGCTTTCAGGTACTCAGTTGCTCATCCGGGCAAGACGCCCTGGATCAGCTGCAAGGCTTTGCACCGGATTTTATTTTGCTGGATGTGATGATGCCGGACATGGACGGCCCGCAAACCCTGGCGCAGATCGCACGGTTGATCGACCTTAGCCAGGTGCCCGTGGTCTTTATGACCGCCAAGGTGCAGCCGTCGGAGATCGCCCATTACCGCAGTCTTGGCGCCCGCGACGTAATCATCAAACCCTTTGACCCTATGCAACTGGCCGCACAGGTACGCAAGATCTGGAGCCTGGCCCATGAGTAAAGGCAAGAGCGCCGCCGATGAACTGCAGCGGCACCTGCAGCAACTGAGCGATGCCTTCGCCCTACGTCTGCAGGAAGAGCTACCTGCCCTTGGGCGGAACGCCGAACGCCTGCTGCACGCCACCGACCCACAGGAACAACTGCAGTATCTACAGAGCCTGCGCAATCAACTGCACAAGCTCGCCGGCGCCGCTGGCACGTTCGGCTTTAGCAGCCTTGGCCAGCGCGCCCGTGAGCTAGAGCAGCAAGCCGATCAGTGGCTGGAAACCCTGCAGCAGGAACAGCAGAGCCTGCAGGACTTCAGCCACAGCCTGCAGCAACTGGCGCAGCAGCAGTTCCAGGCCGAACATAGCCAAGAACCCACCAAACGCACAGTCAAACCGCCGCGACAGAACGGTAACGCGCGGCGTATCTATATCCTCGAAGATCAGCATTCGATTGGCGAAAATATGCGCCTGACGCTGAACAATTTTGGCTACCACGCCGAGCACTTCAGCCACATCAGCGAGCTCGACAACGCCCTACAGCAACAGCTGCCCGATGCGCTGATCGTCGACGTCAACCTGCCCGACGAAAGCCTGACCGGCCTGGAATATGCCGCCGACCTGCAACAACGCCTAGAGGAGCCGCTGCCGTTGCTGGTGATCACCACCCAGGACGATTTCGCCACCCACCTGGAAGCGGTGCGCGTCGGCGCCATGGGCTTTTTCACCAAACCGGTGGACATTCCGCAGCTGGAAAACCGCCTGGAACGCTGCTTCGCCCAGCAACAGGGCGAGCCGTACCGGGTTTTGATCATCGACGACGACCGCGAGCTGGCCAGCCGTTTCAGCCTGATTCTGCGCGGCGCCAATATGCTGGTGGAGATGCTCCACACACCAGCCGATATCTTCGAACGTATGCGCAGCTTCAACCCCGAGGTGGTACTACTGGATGTCAGCATGCCGGACTGCACCGGCCCAGAGCTGGCACAGATCATACGCATGAACGACGACTGGCTGCGTGTACCAATTATTTACCTGTCGGCAGAAACCGATATCAGCCGCCAGATGAACGCTCTGATCAAGGCTGGCGACGACTTTGTAACCAAACCAATTTCCGACAACGCCCTGGTCGCTGCGGTGTTCTCCCGTGCACAGCGCGCCCGCCTGCTGAGCAATGCATTGTCCCGCGATAGCCTCACCGGGCTGCTCAAGCACGCCGATATCAAGGAGCAGGCCGCGGTCGAACTGGAACGCGCGCAACGCAGCGGCAAGCCCGCTAGCGTGGCCATGCTGGATATCGACTTCTTCAAGAAGGTCAACGACAGTCACGGCCATGCTGCCGGCGACAACGTCATCCGTGCCCTGGCCAACCTCCTGCGCCAACGCCTGCGGCGCATCGACAGCCTGGGCCGTTATGGCGGCGAAGAATTCCTCGTGGTGCTGCCGGATTGTCCATCGGGGCAGGCGCTGCGCATTCTCGATGAAATCCGCCAACGCTTTGCCGAGCTGCACTTTATCGCCAGCGGCCAGCAGTTCTCGGTGACCCTGAGCGCCGGCATTGCCTCCACCGAAGACACGCCAACAAGTGCCGACGACCTGCTGGAGAAAGCCGATCGCGCGCTGTACGCCGCCAAACATGGCGGCCGCAATCAGGTGCGCTAAACCCGCCAATGAGCCCACCCATCCATATCCGCGCGTGCAGTGCGGCGCAGCTGCCGATTGCCCTGCTGCTGGAAGCCGATCCACACCTGCCGTATGTGCAGGCTTACCTGGCGCATGGTCACTGCTACCTCGCCGAGCGCGATGGCGCGACCGTCGGAGTCTATGTGCTGCAGGCGCGCAACCCTGGCACCCTGGAGCTGATGAATATCGCCGTCGAGGCGAACTACCAGGCCCAAGGCGTTGGCAGACAATTGCTGCAACACGCCCTGCACAGCGCCAGACAGCTGGGCGCCACGCGCCTGGAAGTCGCCACCGGCAGCTTCGGCCACCAGTTGACCTTCTACCAGCGCGCCGGCCTGCGGGTGTATGCCGTCGAGCCAGACTACTTCCTGCGACACTACCCCGAGCCGCTGTTCGAACAGGGCCTGCAGCATAAGGATCGCCTGCGTCTGGCCATCGACTTCTAGAGACGCCCAGCCTGCTGCGCGTCGGCCCTGCTGCGTTAGAAACAGGCTCAGAATGCTCATGTACAGCCGTACACTCCGCTTCCTCGCCTGTTTCTGCCTTGCATGTCTCTAGCTCGCGAGACTTTGAACATGATTGAACCCTACAGCACCTCGCGCTTGGCTTTGTGAAATTTATCGCGTAAATTTTCATGAAATTATTTAAATAAAATTTCATGAGGCGCGCCATGTTCAAACAATCCGCCCAGCATATCGGCACCTACTACGCCGGCACCTACCCAGGTCCAATTCCCCTGCGTCCGCACCTGCAGGAGGCGTTGCAGTGTGATGTGCTGATCATTGGCGGTGGTTTCAGCGGCCTGCACAGCGCACTGCGCCTGGCCCTGGCGGGCAAGAAGGTGGTGCTGCTGGAAGCCAGTCGCCTGGCTTGGGCGGCCTCCGGGCGCAACGGCGGTCAGGCGCTGCCGGGCTGGTCCTGCGATATGCCGCCGTTCGAAAAGACCCTCGGCCTGGAACGCGCCCGCCGCCTGTGGGACAGCATGGTCTGGGCCGCCGAAGAAATGCGCGAGCTGCCCGAACGGCATAACTTCGATATCGATTACCGCACCGGCGCGATCTATACCGCCGTGCTGCCGCGCCGCGTACGTCAGTTGCAGGAAAGCCTGGAAGAAGCCGAGCAGAAGTACGGCTACTCGCAGCTGAGCTTTATCCCCAAGGAGCAATTGCCCGAGTGGATCGCCAGCCCACGCTACCTAGGCGCGCTGCATGACAGCGGCGCCGCCCACCTCAACCCGCTGAAACTGGCCCAGGGCCTGGCCGATGCTTTCGAAAAGGCGGGCGGCAAAATCTTCGAGCAGAGCAAGGCGCTGGACTACCGCGAAACGGCCGAAGGTTTTGTAGCGCGCACCGAACAGGGCGAAGTACGCAGCGACGTGCTGGTACTGGCCTGCAACGCCTATATCGACAAGCTCGATGCGCCGCTGGCGAAACGCCTGCTGCCAGTTGGCTCCTACCAGATCGCCACCGCGCCACTAGACCCAGAGCTGGCGCGCTCGCTGTTCCCGCACGGCACCTGCGCCATCGACAACCAATTTGTTCCCGACTACTTCCGCGTCACCCCGGACAACCGCCTGTTGTTCGGCGGCGGCTGCACCTACCTGGGCGGCATCCCCAAGGATGTACCGGCGGCCACTCGACCTTATCTGGAACGGGTGTTCCCGCAGCTGCGTGGCGTGCAGATCGACTATGGCTGGGGCGGGCATATCGACTGCACCATGCACCGCACCCCGGACGTTGGCCGCAGCGGGCAGAAGTATTGGCTGCAGGGCTTCTCCGGTCACGGCATCCTGCCGACCCTGGCCGCCGCCCGCGCGGTCACTGATGCGATTCTCGGTGATGCCGGCCTACTCGATCTGTACCAGGGCTTGAGCAATCCACGCTTTCCCGGCGGCGATCTGCTCGCCGCGCCTATCGAGGCGGTGGGCAAAGCCTGGTACCGCCTGCGCGATGTTATTTGATGATGGCCAGAACGCTCTCCTAGGGTGGAAAACCGCGCAGCGTTTTCCACCGGGTGGCCAACCACCAACGCCGGTGGATGAAAAAGCGTCATCCACCCTACAAGAGCCCTCACACCAAGGAACACCTGATGGATATGCAGGAAGAAATCGACGGTCTGGCGATCCTGATCCGCGATCTGCGCAAGCACAAAAACCTCACTTTGGGTGAGCTGGCCGCGCGCATCGACCGTTCGGTGGGCTTTCTTTCTCAGGTTGAACGCGGTCTGTCGCGCCCGACTGTGGCCGACCTGACTGCCATCAGCGAAACCCTCGGCGTGCCAACCACCTATTTCTACAGCCTGAGCAAGCCGCGAGCCGTGCCCTGGGCCACCCGCCCCGGCGAGCGCCGCACGCTGTATTACGCTGGAGGCATTACCGATGTACTGGCCTCGCCGACCATGTCGGGTGGTTTCTCCATGCTCGAAAGTCGTTTGGATCCTGGCGCCACCAGCGGCGATGGGCATTTGAACGACAGCTCCGAACAAGGCGGCTTCGTCCTCGAAGGCGAGCTGACCATCTGGTATGGCGACGCTGCCGAGCCGGTCACCCTCGGCCCGAATGACAGTTTCCAGCTGCCGCCCCACGCGCAATTCCGTTACGCCAACCTCACCGACTTACCCACACGAGTGCTCTGGGTCTTCACCTGACCCGCGCAGATACCACCATGAAAACAACAACAGCATTCCCCGACTTGCTCAGCGAAGTCCGCGCCTTCCGCAGCGCTCACCCCGAGGTGCGCTATGTCGACCTGATCAGCCTGGATATTCCCGGGCATTTCTACGGCAAGCGTTATCCCATCGACATGCTGGAGAAGGTCGCCGCCGGCAGCCCGCTGAAAATCCCGCAGAACTGTGTGCTGCTCGGCGTGCAGGGTGGCCTGCACCCGATTGGCGACTACTGCTTCAACGACGGCGACCCGGACGCACCGCGCAGGCTGATCCCAGGCACCCTCAAGCCGGTGCGCTGGGAAAGCCAGCCACTGGGGCAGATGCTGATCAGCTCCGACGGCACTGACGCGCCCATCGAGTTCGAACCGCGTGAAGTACTCGCTCGCGTACTCAAGCGCTTGGAAGCACGTGGCATCCGTCCGGTGGTGGCGTTTGAGCTGGAGTTCTATCTGTTCGATCGCAAGCTGCAGGACGGCCTGCCGCAGTTCCCCCGCGACCCGCTGTGCGACGATGCCGACGACCAACCGAATATGCATATCGAACGCCTCTCTCGCTTCGCCGATGTGCTGCACGAGATCGTCAACGCCGCCAATGAGCAGGGCGTGGACGCCAACGTGATCACCGCCGAGCTCGGCCCCGGCCAGTTCGAGATCAACTTCGGTCATTGCGACGACGGCCTGCGCGCCGCCGACTGGGCCGCCTTGTTCTGCCGCAGCACCCGCGGCGTGGCGCTCAAGCACGGTCAACGTGCCAGCTTTATGAGCAAGCCTTACCTGCAAGCGCCGGGCAGCGGTATGCATGTACATGTCAGTCTGTATGACGCGGCCGGTAACAACCTACTTGCTGCCGACGAACAACGCCCGCTACGCCATGCTGTGGCCGGCTGCCTGGAGCTGCTGCCGCACTGCATGCCGATCTTCTCCGCCAACCACAATGCCTTCCGCCGCTATGGCGCCATGGTCAACGCCGCCAGTCGCGCCAGCTGGGGCTTCGAGGACCGCGATGCGTGCATCCGTATCCCCGAATCGGACGGCAAGAACCTGCGCATCGAACACCGCCTGGCCGGGGCCGACGCCAACCCCTATCTGGTGCTAGCGGCAATCCTTACCGGTATGGAACATGGCCTGGATGCAGGCAAAGAGCCGATTGCCCCGCTCAACGAGAACCGCCAGAGCGGTATCGACTTTCCTCAGGATATGCTCGGCGCGGTCAGCGCCATGCGCGACCACCCGGTGGTCAACCAGGGCCTGGGCAGTGAGTTCGTGATGGTCTATTGCGAAAACAAGCGCCAGGATCATCTGGCTTTTATGCAGGAAGTCAGCGCGCGGGAATACCGCTGGTTTCTGTAAAGGCAACGATCAAACTGTAGGAGCTGGCCATGCTGGCGATTCGCACGCATGGCCAACTCCTACAGGCGGCCCTCTCCGGTCTATGGCGACTTCAACGCAGCAGATACACCGCCAACCCGGCCAGTGCCGACACCAGCAGCACCTCCATCACCCCACGCTTAAAACATAACAGCGCCAGCGCCGCCACCAAGGCCAGCACAGCCGACGGCCAGTCGAAGCTGCCCGCGAACCCCTGTGGCCAGAGCACATGGTAGGCAAAGAACAGCGCCAGATTAAGGATCACCCCGACCACCGCAGCGGTAATCGCGGTCAGCGGTGCGGTGAACTTCAGTTCGCCATGGGTCGATTCCACCAGCGGCCCGCCGGCGAGAATAAACAGGAAGGACGGCAGAAAGGTGAACCAGGTGACCAACGCCGCCGCCAGCGCACCGCTGACAAAGCCCGAATCGTCGCCGAACACCGGCTGTAGATAAGCCCCAACGAAAGCCACGAACGCCACCACCATGATCAGCGGCCCCGGCGTGGTTTCCCCCAGCGCCAGCCCATCGATCATCTGCGTCGGCGTTAGCCAACCATAATGGCCGATCGCACCTTGGTACACATACGGCAGCACCGCATAAGCCCCGCCAAAGGTCAGCAAAGCAGCCTTGGTAAAGAACCAGGCCATCTGCGTCAGCGTTCCATCCCAACCATACAGCCAGGTCAGCAGGCCCATCGGCAGCAGCCAGAGCAGCGCCCCCACTACCAGCAGCAGCGCCAGCCGCGAGACGCGAAAGCGCGTATGCACAGCCGGTGGACTGTTGTCGTCAATTAACGCCGGGCCATAGGATTGACTAGTCGGCGCATGCCCGCCGCCCAAGCTGAACCGTTGCGGTAGCAAACGACCGCCGAGGTAGCCCAGCAGCGCGGCGCCAACCACGATCAGCGGAAACGGCAGATTGAAGGCGAAGATGGCGATAAAAGAGGCTCCGGCGATGCCCCACAACCAGTTGTTCTTCAGCGCCCGTGAGCCAATGCGCCAGGCCGCTTGCACCACAATGGCGGTGACCGCCGGCTTGATGCCGTAGAAGATTCCCGCCACCAGCGGCACATCACCATAGGCGATATACAGCCAGGACAGGCCGATCAGGATAAATAGCGACGGCAGCACGAACAGTGCGCCGGCAATCACCCCACCCCAGGTGCGATGCATCAGCCAGCCGATATAGGTGGCCAACTGCTGCGCCTCCGGCCCCGGCAGCAGCATGCAGTAGTTCAGCGCATGCAGAAAACGCCGCTCGGACAGCCAGCGGCGCTTCTCCACCAATTCCTGGTGCATGATCGCGATCTGCCCAGCCGGACCGCCGAAGCTGATCAGCCCCAGTTTGAGCCAGAACCAGAAGGCTTCACGCAGGCTGACAGCGGGCGGCGCAGGCGGAGCAGACGATTCGGACATGCGGGCAACTCATGGCAATAAACGCGGTCGCACTATAGCGCGAGCGCATGACGATTTAAGCCTGCACGTTCAAGCCCAGACACGGATTTCCGTATACTTGGCAGCGCTGTGCCCACCCTCAACCTGCCCGTGAAGCTCTCTGTGAAAATCCGCCATTCGTTAGGGTCTGTTCCCGTTTCATCGCAAGCCGCGTTGCCGCGAAAAATTTCGCCAGGCAAGGCGGAGGACGCAGGTAATGGTTGTTCCCTTGCCAAGTCCTCCAACACCGCATGGCGAGATTTTTCGCGCAACCCTCTGGGCCGGGCTTGTTTTAGCGCGATACTGCGTTTCTCGACACTCATTTGGGACAACCAAACTTCCCGTCTCGTGCCTGGTCTCGCGCTAAAACAGGCTCCGGCGCGGCCGCGAGCGAAACGGAAACAGCCCCTAATAAGCCTGCTGCTGATCTGCAGCTGCGTTGTAGTTGCATCGCACATCCAGGCCGCCCCCACCAAACAACAGGACCTGGCCGCCGGCAGCGCCCTGCTGGTCGATCTGCAAACCAATCAGGTGCTCTACGAGCGCAACGCCGACAGCGTGGTGCCGATTGCCTCGGTAACCAAACTGATGACCGCCATGGTCACCCTCGACGCCAAGCTGCCGCTGGATCAGCAGCTGCCGATCATGATTCGCGACACCCATGACCTGCGCGGCGTGTTCTCCCGCGTGCGTGTGGGCAGCGAATTGAGCCGTCGCGACATGCTGCTCCTGGCCCTGATGGCCTCGGAAAACCGCGCCGCCGCCAGCCTGGCGCACCACTACCCAGGCGGCCACGCGGCCTTTGTTGCGGCGATGAACGCCAAGGCCCGTGCCCTGGGCATGAAACACTCGCGCTTTGTCGAGCCCACCGGACTGTCGGAGCACAACGTGTCGAGCGCCCGTGATCTAGTGCTGATGCTCAAGGCCGCACGCCAGTACCCGCTGATCAGCCAGTTCAGCACCACCTCGGAGAAGACCCAGGCATTCCGCAAGCCCAACTACACCCTGGGATTTCGCAACACCAACAACCTGGTGCGCAAGCCCGGCTGGAGCGTGCAGCTGAGCAAGACCGGCTACACCGGCGAAGCCGGCCGCTGCCTGGTGATGAATACTGTGATGAATAACCGTCCGGTGGCCTTCGTGGTGCTGGATGCCTTCGGCAAATACACCCATATGGCCGACGCCAACCGCCTCAAACGCTGGCTGGAAACCGGCAAGGTCACCGCCGTGCCGCCAGCGGCCATCAGCTACCGCCAGCAGAAACTGGCGCAGCGCCAGGCCAAGACCGCGCAATAAAGCCTTAAAACAAAAAAGGCCCGCAGCAAGTGCGGGCCTTTTCACATCAGCGAGTAGCTCAGCTGTTGCTCAGACCAAGCAACGGCTGACGCATACCAAACACCAGAAAGCGTGCCAGCTCGGGAAGCGGCAAAGCCTTGCTGATCAGATAACCCTGCACCTGATCGCAGCCATACTGACGCAGCAGCGCCAGCTGTTCGGCGTTCTCCACGCCCTCGCCCACCACCTGCAGGTTGAGGTTGTGCGCCAGGTTGATCATCGCCCGCACCAGCTGGCGATTTTCCGCGCGCTCGCCCATACCGCCGACAAAACTCTTGTCGATTTTCAGCAGAGTGATCGGCAGGTTGTTCAGGTGCACAAAGGAGGAGAAACCGGTGCCGAAGTCGTCCAACGAGAAACGCACGCCAAGGCGAGCAAGGGCCAGCATGGTCTGCTGCACCTGATCGCTGCGACGCATCACTGCGGTTTCGGTCAGCTCGAACTCCAGCCACTGCGCATCCACCCCGCGCTCTTCGATCAGGCGACTGAGGGTCGGCAGCAGCTGACTGTCCTGAAACTGGCGGAACGACAGGTTGACCGCCATATGCAGCGCCGGCAGACCTCGGCCACGTAGCCACTGCATATCGCGCAGCGCGCGGCTGATCACCCAATAGCCAAGCGGCACAATCAGCCCGCTTTCTTCGGCCAGCGGTACAAATTCATTCGGCGCCAGCAGGCCATGTTCGCTATGACGCCAGCGCACCAGCGCTTCCAGGCCGACGATGCGCCCGGTCTGCAGACACAATCGCGGCTGGTAGTGCAGCTCCAGCTCGTCACGGCGCAGGGCGCGGCGCAGTTCGCTTTCCAGGTCGGCCTGGTTGCGCGCACTGCGGTTGATCCGCTCGTCATAGATATGAAAGGTGCAACCCTGCTGGCTCTTGGCCTGCTGCATGGCGATATGCGCGTGCCACATCAACGGGTCGGCACTGCTTTCGGCGCGGGAATGGGCCAGACCCAGACTGCAGCCGATCAGCAGGCTTTCGCCGTCGATCCAGTACGGCTCGCCGAGGGCTTCGGTAATCTGTGCGGCCAAGCGCTCGGCGCGCTGCGGGTCGCGGCGGCTGTCGAGCAGCAAGGCAAACTCATCGCTACCCAGGCGGGCCACTTGGTCGCCAGCTTGCAGCTGCGCCTTGATCCGCGCCACCACCTGCAGAATCAGGCTATCGCCGCCCTGGTAACCAAGGGCATCGTTGGCGTGACGGAAGTTGTCCAGATCGAGATGGCCGAGGGTCAGGCCGCGGCCTTCGTACTCAGCCAGACGCGCGGCAAGCAGGGTCTGAAAACCTTGGCGGTTAGCAATGCCGGTCAGCGCATCCTGTTCGGCCAGGCGGTGCAAGGTGTCGTTGAGGTTGCCGCGTTCGCGCGCATAACGCAGGCAGCGGCGCAGCACTTCGCTGCTCAGCCGGTCGCGCACCAGCCAGTCGCACACGCCCTCGGGCTCGGCTTCGGGCTCGACATCCAGCAGCAGGACAATCGGCAGGGAACAGCGCCCGGAGGCAGGCAGGTATTTCGCGGTGGTCAACAGCAGGGCGTTGTTGGGTTTATCGAACAAGGCGCTGGCCGCCTCCCAGGACGGTGCAGTGATCAGCGCATAACCACTGCCGAGCGCACTCAGGCGTTCGCGCAGCAACTGCGCCCAGCCCGGCGTTTCCGCCAGCAGGAGCAAGCGTAATGGTTCGACGAACGCGGACAAACAACTTCCCCCACAGCACAAATAAAGAGCATTACAACCGCTCGGATGCGTCGTAATCGACGTCTAATCACGCACATCCTTGTGTCAGTGGCGCGCGCCCTGCGGCATGGCAAGGACCCGAAAGTGGCACCAGAGTACTGGATTAGGAAAATTAACCAAGCCTGGCGGTTTGCCATTATGTGCGCTACGACACACTTCCAGATGGTCACGGCAGAAAGCGCCAGGCCTGTTAAAATGCGCGCCCATTCCGCCTGACGATTGACTCCATGTCCCGACTGAACCCCCGGCAGCAGGAAGCCGTGACCTATGTCGGCGGCCCACTTTTGGTGCTCGCCGGCGCAGGCTCCGGCAAGACCAGTGTGATCACCCGCAAGATCGCCCACCTGGTGCAGAACTGCGGTATCCAGGCCCGCCATATCGTTGCCATGACCTTTACCAACAAGGCCGCGCGCGAGATGAAAGAACGCGTCGGCAGCCTGCTCAAGGGCCCCGAAGCCCGCGGCCTGACAGTGTCGACCTTCCACAACCTGGGCATGAACATCATCCGCAAGGAATACGCGGCGCTGGGCTACAAGCCGGGCTTCTCGATCTTCGACGAAGGCGATATCAAGGCGCTGCTGTCGGACATCATGCAGAAGGAGTATTCCGGTGATGACGGCGCGGACGAGATCAAGAACTACATCGGCAGCTGGAAGAACGACCTGATCCTGCCCGAGCAGGCCCTGGCCGAGTCGCGGGGCCCCAAGGAGCAGACCGCCGCCATCGTCTACCTGCACTACCAGCGCACGCTCAAGGCGTACAACGCGGTGGATTTCGACGACCTGATCCTGATGCCGGTGAAGTTGTTCCAGGACAATCCCGACATTTTGGAAAAGTGGCAGAACCGCATCCGCTACCTGCTGGTCGACGAATACCAGGACACCAACGCCAGCCAATACCTGTTGGTGAAGTTATTGGTCGGCATGCGCAACCAGTTCACCGTGGTCGGCGACGACGACCAGTCGATCTACGCCTGGCGCGGTGCGCGCCCGGAAAACCTGATGCTGCTCAAGGACGACTACCCGTCGTTGAAAGTGGTGATGCTCGAGCAGAACTACCGCTCGACCAGCCGCATCTTGAAATGCGCCAACATCCTTATCGCCAACAACCCGCACGCGTTCGAGAAGCAGCTGTGGAGCGAGATGGGCATGGGCGACGAGATCCGTGTGATCCGCTGCAAAAACGAAGACGCCGAATGCGAGCGGGTGGCCCTGGAGATTCTCACCGAGCACCTGCGCACCGAGCGCCCCTACAGCGACTACGCCATCCTCTATCGCGGCAACTACCAGGCCAAGCTGATGGAACTGAAGCTGCAGCACCATCAGATTCCCTACCGCCTTTCCGGCGGCACCAGCTTCTTCGCCCGTCAGGAGGTGAAGGATTTGATGAGTTACTTCCGCCTGCTGGTCAATCCGGATGATGACAACGCCTTCCTGCGGGTAATCAACGTGCCGCGCCGCGAGATCGGCTCCACCACCCTGGAAAAGCTCGGCAACTACGCCACCAGCCGCAAGATCAGCATGTACGCCGCCGCCGGCGAAATCGGCCTGGGCGAACAGCTGGACGCACGCTATACCGAACGCCTGGCGCGCTTTACCAAGTGGATGGACCGGGTGCGCCAGGAATGTGCGCAGAACGACCCGATTGCGGCGATCCGCAGTATGGTCATGGACATCGATTACGAGAACTGGCTGCGGCAGAACGCCTCCAACGACAAGGTCGCCGACGCGCGCATGGGCAACGTCTGGTTCCTCGTCGAGGCACTGAAGAACACCCTGGAGCGCGATGAAGACGGCGACATGACCATCGAGGACGCCATCGGCAAACTGGTGCTGCGCGACATGCTCGAACGTCAGCAGGAGGAAGAGGAAGGCGCCGAAGGCGTGCAGATGATGACCCTGCACGCCTCCAAAGGCCTGGAATACCCCTCGGTGTATATCCTCGGCGTGGAGGAGGAAATCCTCCCGCACCGCTCCAGCATCGAGGCCGATACCGTTGAAGAAGAACGCCGCCTGGCCTACGTCGGCATCACTCGCGCCAAACGCAACCTGACCATGACCTTCGCCGCCAAGCGCAAGCAGTACGGCGAAATCATCGATTGTTCACCGAGCCGTTTTCTCGATGAGCTGCCGCCCGAGGATCTGGTTTGGGAAGGGCAGGAAGACGCAGCACCGGAGGTCAAGGCCGCCACCGGCAACTCGGCGCTGGCTAATATGCGCGCCATGCTCAAGAAATGATCGAAAGTCATATTTCACGACGCGCCTGCAGGGTGGCTGCCAGGGATGGCCGGCCGTAGAAACAAGCGGCGAAGCGAGGATTCCGCCCGACGCGCATTTCGCCGCTGATTGCATCCGCGCTACGCTGCACCATTACATCCCGGCACAGACCGGGCATCGGAAAGAACGACGAGGGTAACCGCGTGGAAGCGCTAAAACAGAAGATTCGCGATGAAGGCAGCGTGCTCTCGGAGCATGTGCTCAAGGTCGATGCCTTTCTCAACCACCAGATCGATCCCAGGCTGATGCAGCAGATCGGCCATGAATTTGCCCAGCGCTTTGCCGGCCTGGGCATCACCAAGATCGTCACCATCGAGGCCTCGGGCATTGCTCCGGCGGTGATGGCCGGTCTGGAGCTGGGCGTGCCGGTGATCTTCGCGCGCAAGTACCAGTCGCTGACGCTCAAGGATGATCTGTATATCTCCAAGGTGTTTTCCTTTACCAAGCAGACCGAAAGCACCCTGGCCATCTCGGCCAAGCACCTGAACACCCAGGATCATGTGCTGCTGATTGACGATTTCCTGGCCAACGGCCATGCCGCCCGCGCCTTGATCGACCTGATCGGCCAGGCCGGCGCCAGCATCGCCGGGATTGGCGTGGTCATTGAGAAGTCTTTCCAGCGCGGCCGCGCCGAACTGGACGCCCAGGGCTACCGGGTCGAGTCACTGGCGCGCATCGGCTCGCTGAGCGATGGCCAGGTCAGCTTTCTCGACTGAGCCTGCAATGCTTCAACTGCTGGCCCGCAAGCCCGCCAGCAGCAAGCGCCGTTGCACGCGCTGGCGCACCCCGCGCGGCTGAGCCAGCGCCATACGCTGCAGATGCGCGCCGTACTCACCAGGGCTGGGCGCGCGCCACACTGCAGTGGCCAGTTCCAGAGCGCAGGCGAATCTCAAACGGGCTTTCAGCCAGTTCAGCGCACGCAGCAGATCACGCTCCTCGCTGTCAAAATCGCAGCCCAAGGGGTATTCGGCGAATAACTCCGGATGACGATTTTGCAGCGCCTGCAACCGCTCGGGCAGGTTGTCGGCGAAACGCGGATCGAGGCGGAAATCCTTGGGCAACTTGCCGGCGCGTTGCGCCTGCTCGATCAAGCCTGGCTGAAAGCGCGAGTCGCTGATATTGAGCAACGCCTCTATTACCTCGGCATCGGTCTTGCCGCGCAGATCAGCGATGCCATATTCGCTCACCACCATATCGCGCAGGTGCCGCGGAATCGTGGCATGTGCATAGTCCCAGACAATATTCGAGCTGACCTTGCCGTTCGCGTCACGCCAACTACGCAGCAGTAGAATCGAGCGAGCGCCTTGCAAAGCATGGCCCTGGGCGACGAAGTTGTACTGCCCGCCAACCCCGCTGAGCACCCGACCGTCTTCCAGCTGGTCGGCCACCCCGGCGCCCATCAGGGTCATGGTGAATACCGTGTTGATAAAGCGCGCATCACGGCGCTGCAAACGCTTGAGCGCTTCCTGATGATGCAGCTCGTTGATAAAGCAAATGCCCGTCATGGCAAAGCGCTGCAACTGCGCTGTGCTCAATTCGCGCAGACGTTGGTAGAAGGCATTCGGCCCGAGAAAGAAGCCGCCGTGTACCACCACGCCGCCGCGCGCTTGCCCCAAGTGCTGTTGCAGTACCTGCTGGGTGCGTGCATCACGCAGGTCGCTCGCCAACTGTTGACCATCGGCTAATAGCAGGCAGTCTTCAGCCCAGCGGATGCTGTCGCTCAGCAAACCGCTGGCCTGCAACTCGCACAGCGCCTGGGCATCCAGTTGCGGCGCCAGGCCAGCATCGAGCAGGGCCTGCACACTGAGCGGCATACCCTGATCATCCAGCGCACCGCCAGAGGCCAGCCGCTGCAGCACCAACTCGGGGTAAACCGGGCGCCGCACGATGCCAGCATCAACCAAGGCCAGCAGGCCATTGACGAACATCTCGCTGCAGCCATACAGACCTTGGCTAAAGGGCTGCACAGCGCCTGTCTTATCGATCTCGGTCTTCCAATGCCGGGTGCAGCGCAATTCGTCCAACAGCGCCTGATAAGCCTGATTGTCCGCCTGACGCGCGAGCAAGGCCGCCGTCAGCGCATCGCCCATGGCGCCAATACCTATCTGCAGGGTGCCGCCGTCGCGGACCAAGGCACTGGCATGCAGGCCGATGCAATGATCCTGCAGCGTCACCGGCATATTGGGGGTGGAAAACAGCGTACTGCTGTCTTCCTCCAGCACCTGCAGGTCGAAGCTGCGCCGCGGCACTTCGGCATCGCCTGTCATATAGGGCAGCGCGCTGTGCACCTGGGCCAGACACAGAATGGTTTCGCCAGCGGCGCGGCGTTGCTCCAACAGAGGCAGCAGATCCAGGGTGATATCCGGGTTGCAGCTGAGGCTGAAATGCTCCGGACGCTGCGGGTCCTGGGCGACCAGTTGGGCAATCAGGTTCAGGCCCTTGTCATTCAGGTCGCGGGCGACATGGCTGTAATTGCTACTGATGTAGTTCTGCTGGGTTGTCGCGCTATCAAGCAGGCTGCCCGGCTGTAGAAAGAACTGCTCGACACGCACGTTGGCCGGCAGGCTGTCGCGCTGCAAGTCGGTGAGAAAGTCAAGTTCGGGGTAATCACCATAGATACGCTCGACGAACGGCTCAAGCAGGCGGCGCGGCAAACCCGCAGCAGCCCGAGGGCGACCCAAGCATAGCGCGGTGTAGATCACCAACTGCCGCTCGGGCAGTTGCTTGATCCGCGCATAGAGCGCATTCACCCACTGGTTGGGTTTCCCCAGGCCCAGCGGCAGCCCTAGCCGAATGGGACCGTCGAGAGCGGTGAGTACCTGATCAACCGCGCCCTCAATAGAACAAGGCTTCTGCATCCGATTCCCTGCTGGGTGAAAATGGCTGGCCTGGGACCGGCAGAGCACAATGCCGCGACACCCTTTGCCTAGGCTGTGTGGACCTACGGCGACGTATGAAAGTACCAATTTTCACGGTAAAACAAAAAACCGCCCGAAGGCGGTTTTTTTACGAACTGATGTGGCTTACAAGCCGGACATCTTCTGGATCGCTTCACGCAGCTCGTCATCCGAGCAGTCGGCGCAGGTGCCTTTCGGCGGCATGGCGTTGATGCCGGAAATTGCCTTGGCCAGGATGCCGTCAAGACCACCCTCTGCATCAGCACGGGCCTTCCAGGCTGCGCTATCGCCAATTTTCGGCGCACCCAAAATACCTGGGGTATGGCAGGCGCCGCAGTGCTTGGTGATGATGTCATCAGCAGTACGCGCACCGCCGCCAGCAACAACGGCTACAGCACCCACGCCCTTACATTCCTCACCCATCACACAGACTTGACCCACCGGCTTCAGTCGCTCGGCAATGGCTTCGTCGGTCGTGGCTTGAGCAGTCACTGCCCACAGGGCCAATACGGTAGCCGGTGCTACCAGGAGCTTTTTAATCAGGTTCACGGTACACCCTCTTCGTGGCTAGTCACGCTCGCGGCCACGGTTTCGCGAGCGGGCGTCAGTATAACGGCAAGCCGCCGCCGCTGAAACAACCCATATTGTCGCAGGGTTATTAAGAGCCTTTCACGACTTTGCGAGCTAGAGATAAACGGTGGCGAAACCGGCCGAGGAAGCGGAGTTTACGAGCTGTAAATGAGCATTACTCGCTTCGCTCGCCCCTCCGGAGCCGCACTAAAGTGCGTTAGCCGCAAGCGGCATTCCGAGGTCGTTTTCAACGCCGTTTAGCCGACGCGCAGCAGGTCGTGACAGGTTCTTAGAAATTGGCCGGCGTAGTCGCGCTGATCAGCCGTGCTGGCTGCTCGAACGGGTTGCGGAAACGGTGCGGCTTGCTGCTCTCGAAGTAGTAGCTGTCGCCCGGCTCGAGGATAAAAACCTCGTCGCCCACGGTCAGCTCCAGTTTGCCTTCGACCAGCATGCCGGCCTCTTCACCTTCGTGGGCGTACATCTCGTCGCCGGTATCAGTGCCGCTGGGGTAGGTTTCATCAAGGAAGGCAATGGCTCGGCTCGGATGCGCCTTGCCCACCAGCTTCATGGTGATGGTCCCGCTACAGATATCGGTGAGTTCTGCGGCGCGATAGACCACTTGGGCCTGGCTATCCTGCTCCACATCCAGGGAGAAAAACTCCACGAGCGACATGGGGATACCGGCCAACACCTTTTTCAACGAACTGATCGAGGGGCTTACGCTGTTCTTCTCGATCATCGAAATGGTGCTGTTGGTGACGCCCGCCCGCTTAGCGAGTTCACGCTGGGAAAGGCCTTTGAGTTTGCGAATGGATTGCAGTCGTACACCGACGTCCAATGCTGGAGTCCCCCTTGGGATAGATACGGAAAATTCGCCGTATCATGGCATAGCGTTCGGAATTTACAACACTCGCGTTCAAACTCGTCTACAGCGTGCGTGTTAGAGCCTATTCAAAGGCTCGTGAGCTAGAACCATGCCAGGCGCTACGCCAGTAACAGCCTCCGGCTGATCAAAACAGGCGAGGAACGGTCGGAGTCGCGGGCGACTTTACGGGTTGTAATGAGCACTACTCGCTGCGCTCGCCCTGCGGGCCGTCCTGCGGACGTTCAGTGACAAGTCACTGTCCGAGCCTGTTTTTAACGCAGCAGGGCGACGCGCAGTAGCCTTTTAACAGGCTCTCATCCCCCGAGGTAGAGCAGCGGGACCCTTCGCAGGTTACAAAAAAGCTGATAGGGAATCGTATCTGCCTGGGTAGCCACATCGCTGGCCAGCACCTGTTTGCCCCAGAATTCGACGCGGCTGCCCAGGCCCGTTTGCGGCAGATCGGTCAGGTCGACGGTGAGCATGTCCATCGACACGCGGCCGATCAGTCGGGTCAGTTGACCGCCCACCGCCACTGGCGTGCCGGTCGGCGCATGACGCGGGTAGCCATCGGCATAGCCCATAGCGACTACGCCGACGCGGGTCGGCCGTTCGCTGACAAAGCGCGCGCCATAGCCCACCGGCTCGCCAATCGGCAGTTCGCGCACGCTGATAATCTTCGATTCCAGGGTCATCACCGGTTGCAGGCGCGCCGCCACGGTCTGCGCCTGCTCGAATGGTGTGGCGCCATACAGCATGATGCCGGGGCGCACCCAGTCGCTCGGCACATTGGGCCAACCCAATACGGCTGGCGAATTGCGCAGGCTAACCTCAGCGACAATGCCCTGACGTGCCTGCTGGAACACGGCCAACTGCTCATCGCTGCGCGGGCAATCCAGCTCGTCGGCGCGGGCGAAGTGGCTCATCAGCACAATTTTCGCCACCTTGCCGCTGGCCAGCAGGCGCTGATAGGCCGCCTGGTAATCGGCCGGGCGCAGGCCGACGCGGTGCATGCCACTGTCCATCTTCAACCACACCGTCAGCGGGCTGCGTACCGAGCTGCGCTCAATGGCCTCCAGCTGCCACAGCGAATGCACCACGCACCACAGTTCGTGCTGCTCGATCAGCGGCAGTTCATCTGCCTCGAAAAAACCTTCCAGCAACAGGATCGGCCCACGAATACCTGCCTCTCGCAGCTGCAGCGCTTCCTCGATACAGGCCACGGCAAAACCATCGGCCTGCTCCTGCAACGCCTGCGCACAATGCACCGAGCCATGGCCATAGGCATCCGCCTTGATCACTGCCAGGGCGCGCGCGCCGCTGACTTCACGGGCCAGTTGGTAGTTGTGACGCAAGGCTTGCAGATCAATCAGAGCACGGGCAGGACGCATGATGTTCTCGGCTATCAGCAGTTTTCAGGCTATAAAAAATTGCCGGGAGCAATTTTTAACGTTGCGTAGCAACGGCCCGAAGGGTGGCCGCCAGGTATGGCAGGCTATAAAAAAGCCCGGTGTGATGGCCGGGCAAACACTTATCGCAAACGGAATCGGCCGATTTACAGGGCAGCCACGATCATCATTTCCACCAGCACCTCAGGCTTGTACATCTTCGCCTCGACACAGGCCCGTGCGGGCGCCGCGCCTGGCGCGACCCAGGCATCCCAAACCTGATTGAGACCGGCGTAATCGCGGTCCATGTCCTTCAGGTAGATGGTCACGGAAAGAATTTTCGACTTGTCGCTGCCGGCCTCGGCCAGCATGCGATCGGTGTTAGCCAGGGTTTCACGGGTTTGCTGCACGATATCGCCGCTGTAGTCATCCGCCAGTTGCCCGGCCAGGTAGACCGTGCCGTTGTGGATAACGATTTCGCTGTAACGACTTTCAGTGTGCAGGCGCTGTACTGACATGCTTATGACTCTCCTGGGAGCGGCTGTAACGGGAAATATCCAGGCCTTCGGCGCTGATCTGCGGGCGCTTTTTCGCCATCAGATCGGCAAGCAGGCGACCGGAGCCGCAGGCCATGGTCCAGCCCAGTGTGCCGTGACCGGTGTTGAGGAACAAATTGCGCAAGCCGGTGGCACCGACAATCGGCGTGCCATCCGGGGTGGCCGGACGCAGGCCGGTCCAGAATTCGGCCTGGCTCAGATCGCCGCCCTGCGGGTAGAGATCGGCAGTGATCATTTCCAGGGTGGCGCGGCGACGTGGGTTGAGGCTCAGGTCGAAGCCGGCGATTTCCGCCATACCGCCAACGCGGATGCGGTTGTCGAAGCGGGTGATCGCCACCTTGTAGGTTTCATCAAGGATGGTCGAAGTCGGCGCCATCGCCGCATTGGTGATCGGCACAGTCAGCGAATACCCCTTAAGCGGGTACACCGGCGCCTTGATGCCCAGCGGTTTGAGCAGCTGCGGGCTGAAGCTGCCGAGCGCCAGCACGTAGCGGTCGGCGGTTTCCAGCTTGCCGTCGATCCACACGCCATTGACCCGATCACCTACGGCGTCGATGCGCTGGATGTTCTGGCCGAAGCGGAACTCCACGCCCAGCGCCTTGGCCATTTCGGCCAGTTTGCTGGTGAACAGCTGGCAATCGCCGGTCTGGTCATTGGGCAGGCGCAGCGCGCCGGCCAGCTTGTCGGTGACAGCGGCCAGGGCCGGCTCAACGCGGGCGATGCCGGCGCGGTCGAGCAGCTCGTAAGGCACGCCGGACTGCTTGAGCACGGCGATATCCTTGGCCGCGTTGTCCAATTGCGCCTGGGTGCGGAACAGCTGGGTGGTGCCCAGGCTGCGGCCTTCATAGGCGATGCCGGTTTCCAAACGCAGTTCGTCGAGGCAGTCGCGGCTGTACTCGGACAGACGCACCATGCGCTCCTTGTTCACCGCGTAACGGCTGGCGGTGCAGTTGCGCAGCATCTGCGCCATCCACAGGTATTGGTCGATATCGGCGGTGGCCTTGATTGCCAGCGGCGCGTGCTTTTGCAGCAGCCACTTGATGGCTTTCAGCGGCACGCCCGGCGCGGCCCATGGCGAGGCATAGCCAGGGGACACCTGGCCGGCGTTGGCGAAACTGGTTTCCATGGCCGGGGCGTTCTGCCGGTCGACCACCACCACTTCGAAACCCTGGCGCGCCAGGTAATATGCACTGGCTGTGCCAATCACACCGCTACCGAGAACCATAACCCGCATGTTGCTCTCCTCGCCGCGCCCAGCGCGACGGATAATTCTTGAGACCGCTATTGGGCGCAGTATAGGAAGAGAACAGCAGTGCTTTTCACTATATAAATAGCTATATTTGGCGACAATTCTTGGCAATATCGCCTTCTATAGAGGGGTATCCACCATGCGCACCCAGCATCAAAGCCGCCGCGAACTGGACAAAATCGACCGTAATATCCTGCGCATCCTGCAGGAAGATGGGCGCATCAGCTTTACCGAGCTGGGCGAGCGAGTCGGCCTGTCGACCACGCCCTGCACCGAGCGCGTGCGCCGCCTGGAGCGCGAAGGGATCATCATGGGCTACCACGCCCGGCTCAACCCGCAGCAGCTCAAGGCCAGCCTGCTGGTGTTTGTCGAGATCAGCCTGGACTACAAGTCCGGCGACACCTTCGAGGAGTTCCGCCGCGCGGTACTCAAGCTGCCGCACGTGCTCGAATGCCACCTGGTATCAGGCGACTTCGACTACCTAGTGAAAGCGCGGATCAACGAAATGGCCAGCTACCGCAAGCTGCTCGGCGATATCCTGCTCAAGCTGCCCCATGTGCGCGAGTCGAAGAGCTATATCGTCATGGAAGAAGTGAAAGAGAGCCTGAGCCTGCCGATTGCCGACTAACAGTCAGACGAGAACTTGGCGGGTAGTCGCAATCAACTGATGCACCTGCTTGGCCACAGCCGGCTCGATCATCTGCTCCGGACCCTGGCCGCGCGGACAGGGCAAGCTCGGCGTGGTGCCGAACAGTCGGCAGATCAGCGGACGCTGGTCATACACCTGGCAACCTTGCGGACCAAGATGCACACAGTTGAACTCGACCAACGCGGCGTCATGCTCGGCATCGCTTTTTACCGGCAGACGCGACATTTCCTCAGACGAGGCCGTGACCGGGCCACAGCAATCGTGACAGCCCGGCACGCAGGCGAAACTGGGGATCTGCAAACGCAGCTGGTCGATCTTGCGGCTGGTACAGCTCATGGGCGTGGTCCTGAAATACAGGTCGGCATAGTAACCGCGCAGCGGTTTGAATCGCGGCAGTTGTGCAGCCAAGCTGACGAAAATCCACTTATTTCGCGATTGCCTCTTGGCGTTTGGTAAATCCCACGCTTATGCTTCGTAAAATTTTCCAAACACAATAATCAGGATTCCACACATGAACGCCCGCGTTCACCAGCCGGCTCACAATAGCCCGCACGCCAACTCCTATTACGCCGCCAGCACCAATCGCCAACTCGACTACCCCGCCCTGGGCGGCGAGTTACGTGCGGATGTGTGCATCGTCGGCGGTGGTTTCTCCGGCCTCAACACGGCTATCGAGCTGGCGCAGAAAGGCCTTTCGGTGGTGCTGCTGGAAGCGCACAAAATCGGCTGGGGCGCCAGCGGGCGCAATGGCGGTCAGCTGATTCGCGGTGTCGGCCATGGCGTTGAGCAGTTTGAATCGGTAATTGGCGCGCAGGGCGTACGCGAGCTGAAACTGATGGGCTTAGAAGCGGTGGAAATCGTCCGCCAGCGTATCGAGCAGTTCAACATCGACTGCGACCTGACCTGGGGCTACTGCGACCTGGCCAACAAGCCCAGCCACCTTGCCGACTTCGCCGAAGACATGGCCGAACTCAAGCAACTGGGTTATCGCCATGAAATGCGCCTGCTGCAACCGGAGCAGATGCATGAAGTGGTCGGCTCCAACCGCTACGTCGGCGGCATGATCGACATGGGCTCCGGCCACCTGCACCCGCTTAACCTGGCCCTCGGCGAAGCCGCTGCGGCGCAGAGCCTGGGCGTGCAACTGTTCGAGAACTCGGCAGTGACGGACATCGACTACGGCAGCGAGGTCAAGGTACACACCGCTCAGGGCGTGGTGCGCGCCGCCACCCTGGTGCTCGGCTGCAACGCTTACCTGAATGGCCTGAACAGCAACCTGGGCGGCAAGGTGCTGCCCGCCGGCAGCTATGTGATTGCCACCGAACCGCTGTCCGAAACCGAAGCGCGGGCGATCATTCCGCAGAACATGGCCCTGTGTGACCAGCGCGTGGCCCTCGATTACTACCGCCTGTCCGCCGACCGCCGTCTGCTGTTCGGCGGCGCGTGCCACTATTCCGGTCGCGATCCTGCAGACATCTCCGGCTATATGCGGCCGAAAATGCTGGAAGTCTTCCCGCACCTGAAAGACGTAAAAATCGACTACCAGTGGGGGGGCATGATCGGTATTGGCGCCAACCGCCTGCCGCAGATCGGCCGCCTCAAGGAACAACCCAACGTGTATTACGCCCAGGCCTACTCGGGCCATGGCGTCAATGCCACGCACCTGGCCGGCAAGCTACTCGGCGAGGCCATTGCCGGCCAGGCCAGCAGCGGCTTCGACCTGTTCGCCAAGGTGCCGCACATGACCTTCCCCGGCGGCAAACACCTGCGCTCGCCGTTGTTAGCGCTGGGCATGCTCTGGCATCGGATGAAAGAGCTGGTCTAATCGCCCTCCACAGCAGGCCGCCCAGGCCTGCTGCAGCCCCTTACAACTTCCAGAACGGCAGAAACGCCTCGCGCCGTGCCTGTTCTCGGCTCAGGCCAACATCCTTGAGTTGCTCATCGGTCAGCGTTAGCAGCGCCCGGCGAGTGCTCAGGCGCAACCAGAATGCGTTCCAGCGGCGCACAGCTGGCTTAGCCGCACCCATCTGAGCATACAGATGCCCGCCAGCAGCCTCTTGCTGCAATTCGTCTGATTTCATTGTCAGCCTGACATCACTCAATCCGTTCATCGCTTGCTCCTGCCCGTAAGCCTGATGGGAGATCATGATGAGGGACGCGGAAAAAGCATGACAGATGCAAAAATGCACTTTTAAATACATACAGAATTCAGAAAACAAGCTCTGAATGGTGGATCTATCGTCCATCTGTACTGGCTTAATACAAAATACAGAGAAATTGCGAGGCAGCTGATGACCCTTTACGTCAACCTGGCCGAATTGCTCGGCGCACGCATTGAACAGGGCCTGTATCGTCCCGGTGATCGCCTGCCCTCTGTACGCGCCCTGAGCCTGGAACATGGCGTCAGCCTGAGTACGGTGCAACAGGCCTACCGCCACCTGGAGGACCAAGGCCTGGCCATGCCCAAGCCCAAGTCCGGCTATTTTGTACCTTTGGCGCGTAACCAGCCGGCTCTGCCCATGGTCAGCCGCATGGCCCAACGACCGGTGGACGTATCGCAATGGGATCAGGTGCTGGAGCTCATCAGTCGCTCACCAGGACAAGAAGGCCTACTGCAACTCGGTCGTGGTCGGCCAGATATCGACAGCCCGACGCTCAAGCCGCTGCTGCGTTCGCTGTCGCGCCTGAGCCGCCGCCAGGACGCAACCAGCCTGACCTACGGCTGCATTTACGGCCACCTGGGCATGCGTGAGCAGATCTCGCGATTGATGCTCGACTCTGGCTGCAGCCTGTCACCCGAAGAGATCGTCATCACCACCGGCTGCCACGAGGCGCTGTCGGCGGCGATTCGTGCAGTGTGCGAGCCGGGCGATATCGTTGCGGTGGATTCACCGAGCTTTCACGGCGTGATGCAGGCGCTTAAGGGCTTCGGCATGAAAGCCCTGGAGCTACCTACTGACCCAATCAGCGGAATCAGTCTAGAAGCCCTAGAGTTGGCCTTGGAGCAATGGCCGATCAAGGCCATTCAGCTGACCCCGACCTGCAACAACCCGCAGGGCTACATCATGCCCGACGCCAACAAGCGCGCCCTGCTGGCCCTGGCTCAGCGCTATGACGTGGCGATTATCGAGGATGATGTATACGGCGATCTGGCCTACAGCTACCCGCGCCCACGCAGCATCAAATCCTATGACGAAGATGGCCGCGTGCTGCTCTGCAGTTCATTTTCCAAAACCCTGGCTCCCGGCCTGCGCATCGGCTGGATTGCCCCGGGGCGCTACCTAGACCGCGTGCTGCACATGAAATACATGGGCACCGGTAGCACCGCCCAGCTGCCACAGCTGGCCATCACCGAATATCTGGAAGCTGGCCACTACGAGCCGCATCTGCGGCGCATGCGCGCGCAGTATCAACGCGGACGCGACCTGATGATCGACTGGATCAGTCGCTACTTCCCTGCCGGCACGCGGGTCAGCCGGCCGCAGGGTAGTTTTATGCTGTGGCTTGAACTACCGACCGGCTTCGACAGCCAGCGCCTGAACCGCGAACTGCTGCCACACGCCATCCAGATCGCTCCCGGCAGCATCTTTTCCGCCGCTGGCAAATACCGCAATTGTTTGCGCATCAACTACGCAGGCAAACCCACGCCAGAGCTTGAGCAGGCGATTCACCAGGTCGGCGAGTGCGTGGCTGCACTGCTGGCCGAGCAGCAATTCGTGCACAGCAGCGAAGCGGTTGCGCTTATGCCTTGACGACCGCTACCTCGCTGAATGCTCCGCGCTGAAACGCCAGCCAGACAAATACCGCAGCGCCAATCGCCATCAGTATTGGCAGCGCGTGACCGCTGACCCACTGACTGGCGGCGCCGGTCGACAGTGGCCCAAGCAGACAACCGGCGCCCCAAAGCAAGGCGATATGCGAGTTGGCGCGCACCAGCGCATCGTCGCGGTAACGCTGACCGACCAGAATCAGCGACAGGGTGTACAGGCCGCCGGCGCTGGCACCGAACAGTACCAGCACCACCCAGATCAGCGGCGTGTGCAGCAAAGACGGAATGCTCAGACTCGACAGCAGCAAGACCACCCCACAACAGCGGAACAGTGTTTGCCGTGGTACGCGGTCGGCCATCCAGCCAATCGGCAACTGCAGCGCCGCATCGCCAACCACTACCGCACTGACCATGATCAAGGCCATTTGCTGAGCGAAGCCTTCGCGCAGCAGATACACCGGCAGCAGGGTCAGCACCATCGCCTCGAAGGCAGCAAACAGCACCACCGCCCAGGCAATTGCCGGTGAGCTGCGGCAGAACGCCAGAATGCCGCGCCCGGACGCACTCTGCGCATCGACTTTGGGCGCCCCATCGCGGCCCAACAGCAGCAGACTACCGCCCACCAGCAGCGCGGCAGAACACCAGAAACCGCGATCACTCTCCGTACCAAGCAAGGTCAACAGCAGCGGCCCACACAGCTGGCTCAATGCGAAACCAGTGCCATACAGCGCCACCAAGCGGCCGCGCAGACGATCCTCGACCAACTGATTGATCCAGCTTTCGCCAAGCACAAACACCACGGTCAATGAGATGCCAATCAGCAGGCGCAACAGCAGCCACAGCGGATAGCTCGGCATCACGCTGAGCAGCGCAACCGACGCCGCGCTGGCCAGCAGACACAAGCGCAAGGTCTGCGGTGTGCCGAACCAACCCGCTAGATGCCCGGTAAGGCGCGCGCCAAGCAGCACGCCGATAGCCGGCATACAGGCCATCACACCAATGGCAAAGGGGCCATAGCCCCATGATTCAAGACGAAACGATACCAGTGGCAGCGTCACACCCAGCGCCAACCCCACGATTACCACCGCCGCACTGACGGCGAAATAGGTCATCCAGTTCAATCTTCTCACTCCATTCCCTGGCCCGCGCGGCACCCGCTGCACAGATGCAAAACGGCCGGGCTCCATAGGAACCCGGCCGCAGGTGTGGCCTAGCGGTGCCATCAATCGAGAGCTACGGGACTAAGGCCAGGACCAACGACCAACGGGAGTAACAGCCAAAGGCTGGCCCGCAGGGTGAGCGCTAGCGAATCAGGCGCCCCGGAGCTTTTAAGCGCAGCGTACTGCAGTACGTGAGCATTAAAAGCGAGGACGCAACGCAGCATGGCCGACGGCCCGGAGGTCGCCCCGACAGCGTTACAGCTTGATCCAGGTCGCCTTAATCTCGGTGTACTTGTCGAAGGCATGCAGCGACTTGTCGCGGCCGTTACCGGACTGCTTGAAGCCACCAAACGGCGCTGTCATATCACCGCCGTCGTACTGGTTGACCCACATGCTGCCGACACGCAGGGCCTTGGCGGCCAGGTGCGCCTTGGACAGGTTACTGGTCCAGATAGCCGCAGCCAGACCGTAGATGCTGTCATTGGCGATTTTGATGGCCTCCTCGGTGCTGTCGAATGGAATCACCGTCAGCACCGGGCCAAAGATTTCTTCCTGGGCGATGCGCATGGCGTTGTGCGCATCATCAAAGATGGTCGGCTCAACGTACTGGCCGCCGGTCTCTTCCAGAGTGCGCTTGCCACCGCAGAGCAGCTTGGCCTGATCCTTGTGGCCGGCGTCGATGTAGCCGAGCACCGCATTCAGGTGACCAGCGTCGACCAGCGCGCCGACCTTGGTGTCCGGGTCCAGGGCGTGACCGGCTTTCCAGCCCTGCATGGCCTCGAGGACCATGGGCATGAATGTGTCCTTGATTGAGCGCTCCACCAGCAAGCGCGAACCAGCGGTGCACATCTCGCCCTGGTTGAAGCAGATCGCCGCAGCAGCGGCCTCGGCCGCGGCCTTGAGGTCAGGCGCATCGGCGAAGACGATATTCGCGCTCTTGCCGCCCGCCTCCAGCCAGACGCGCTTCATGTTCGACTCGCCAGCGTAGATCATCAGCTGCTTGGCGATCTTGGTCGATCCGGTAAACACCAGGGTGTCGACATCCATATGCAGCGCCAGCGCCTTGCCGACTGTATGACCGTAACCTGGCAGGACGTTGAGTACGCCCGCCGGGATACCAGCATCCAGCGCCAGCTGCGCCATACGCAGGGCAGTCAGCGGCGATTTTTCGGACGGCTTGACGATCACCGAGTTGCCAGTGGCCAGGGCCGGGCCGAGCTTCCAGGCAGTCATGATCATCGGGAAGTTCCACGGCACGATGGCCGCCACCACGCCAACCGGCTCACGGGTCACCAGACCCAGCTCGTCATGCGGGGTAGCCGCCACTTCGTCGTAAATCTTGTCGACTGCTTCGCCGCTCCAGCGAATCGCCCGCGAGGCACCCGGCACATCGACACCCAGGGCGTCGCTGATCGGCTTGCCCATATCGAGGGTTTCCAGCAGCGCCAGTTCTTCAGCATGCTGGTCCATCAAGTCGGCGAAACGGATCATCACGCGCTTGCGCTGCGCCGGGGCCATGCGCGACCAGACGCCGGACTCGAAAGTAGCGCGGGCATCCGCCACGGCCAGCTCGGCATCGGCTAGATCACAGCTGGCGACCAGGCCAAGCAGGCGACCGTCAACCGGGCTGATGCACTCGAAGGTGGCCCCAGAAACAGCCGCGCGGTGCTCACCATGAACAAAGGCACGGCCTTCGATCTTCAGGTTGTTGGCGCGCTGCTCCCAGTCGGCACGAGTCAGGCTAGTCATTGCTACATCCTCTATCACTAGTAAAGCGCCGCAGGTGGCCGCACGCGCTGTCAATTATTCTGCATGGGCTACAGAACCGCTCATGATCTGCTGCGCGCCGGCCCTGCTGCGTTAAAAACGGGCTCGGATGCTCATGTACAACTCGTACACTCCGCTTCCTCGCCTGTTTTTGCCTTGCATGCCCCTAGCTCGCTAAATCGTGAACAGATTCTTACGACCCAATCCTGCCGGCAACACTAAACCAGAGGCCTGCACACTTCCAATATTTTTTACAAAAACTGGCAAGACCGCCTTGTTATGTGTGCTTTATTAAACATAGACTGCCGAAATCGCTACTCTACCGACAACAAGCCTGGCCTTAACAGGCGCTCCATCCCTACCGGACATGTTTATGAACATCGAAAAGATCGTCGACTTCGCCACCGCCACTACCGCACCGGAGCACTACCGCCCAGCTGCGGAAAAAGTCCTCAAGGGCAACCCCGAGCAAAGCGTGCGCAACCACTATGGCAGCCCGTGCGGTCAGTTCAATGCGGGTATCTGGGAAGGCGACATCGGCCACTGGAACATCAACTACACCGAACACGAGTACTGCGAGATTCTGCAAGGCGTCTCGGTACTGCGCGATAGAGATGGCAACGCCAAAACCCTGCGTGCGGGCGACCGCTTCGTCATCCCGGCCGGCTTCTCCGGCACTTGGGAGGTACTAGAGCCCTGCAGCAAGGTCTATGTGATCTTCGAACAAGCCAGCAGCTGAAGCTATTCATGCGTCACCCTTCGCCCGCCTTGCGCGGGCTTTTTATTGCCGGCCATTTTTAGCGCCCAGGGTTTATCACGCCAAATCGCAGGCAAGAAAAAGCCCGCTATAAAAGCGGGCTTTTTCGGCAAGGAGCCAGATCAATTACTTGATCTTGCCTTCCTTGTAGATCACGTGCTTGCGAACAACCGGATCGAATTTTTTGATTTCGATTTTGTCCGGAGTAGTGCGCTTGTTTTTGTCGGTAGTGTAGAAGTGACCAGTACCGGCACTCGAGATCAAACGGATCAATTCACGCATGACTTTCCCCTTAAACCTTTTCGCCGCGAGCGCGCAGCTCGGACAGAACGACGTCAATACCACGCTTGTCGATGCAACGCATGCCTTTGGCAGAAACGCGCAGACGTACAAAACGGTTCTCAGACTCGACCCAGAAGCGGTGATGCTGCAGGTTCGGCAGGAAACGACGACGGGTTTTGTTGTTTGCGTGGGAAATGTTATTCCCGGTTACCGGACCCTTACCGGTAACTTGACAGACTCTCGACATGCCTCAGCCCTCTAAAACCACATGCCCAACCCGGCATGGGTTGGCCGCTAATATTCAATCTTGGCGCTTAGCGCCGCGTATCTCGAGGGTCTTACCGGCCGTACCTGAAAGCGCAAGAACCGGGCCCCTACAAAAGAGCGCTGCTTTATACCAGAAAGCCCTCAGCGCAACAAGGTTAAACGTACTTTACCCGGCAAAGAGCAACCCGCTATTCCGGCGTCCAGGCCAGCCCGCAACGGCAACAGCGCAGATCGACCGCTCGTCGCCAAGACTGATTGCTCCGCCGCCAAATAATGGCCTAGGGTAAGACCCTCGCCCACGCGCCACCCTGTCAGGAGTTTGCCATGCGTCTCGCCACCCTACCGCTGCTGCTCGCCCCGCTTCTTGCGCCCGCTCTGGCCCAGGGCAACACGCTCAGCATCTGCACCGAGGCCAGTCCTGACGGCTTCGATGTGGTGCAGTACAACTCGCTGACCACCACCAACGCCTCGGCCGACGTACTGATGAACCGCCTGGTGGATTTTGATGCGCTCAGCGGCACGCTAAAACCAAGCCTGGCGCAGGCCTGGCAGGTCAGCGCGGATGGCCTGGACTACAGCTTCACACTGCGCACGGATGTGAGTTTTCACCAGACCGAGTATTTCAGCCCCAGCCGCCCACTGAATACTGATGACGTGCTGTTCAGCTTTCAGCGCATGCTCGACCCAGCTCACCCATGGCACAAGGTCGCCCCCAGCGGTTACCCGCATGCGCAATCAATGCAGCTGCCGAGCCTGATCAAAAGCATCGACAAGACCGGCGAGCACAGCCTGCGCATTAGCCTTAACCGCCCGGACGCGACCTTCCTCGCCACCCTGAGCATGGGCTTCGCTTCTATTTATTCCGCCGAATACGCCGCACAACTGCTGGCGGCCGGCACCCCGGAAGCACTTAACAGCCAGCCAATCGGCACTGGTCCGTTTGTTTTCAAACGCTTCCAGAAGGACGCCAGCGTGCGTTACAGCGCCAATCCAAGCTACTTCGCGGGCAAACCTGCGGTGGACAACCTGGTGTTCGCCATCACCCCGGACGCCAACGTGCGCCTGCAGAAACTGCGCCGCGGCGAATGCCATATCTCCCTGTCGCCCAAACCGCAGGACGTGCAGTCCATCAGCGGCGATAGCAATCTACAGAGCGCGTATACCGCTGCCTTTATGACCGCCTTCGTCGGCATCAACAGTCAGCACCCGCCGCTGGACAAAACCTCCGTGCGCCAGGCGATCAACCTGGCGTTCGATAAGGCCAGCTACCTGAAAGCGGTATTCGAGAACAGCGCCGAGGCAGCCAACGGCCCCTATCCGCCCAATACCTGGAGCTATGCCAGCGAACTGCCCGGCTACCCCCACGACCCACAGAAAGCTCGGGACCTGCTCAAGCAGGCCGGCCTGGCCGATGGTTTCAGCACCACCATCTGGACGCGTCCCACCGGCAGCGTGCTCAACCCCAACCCGAGCTTGGGCGCGCAGTTGCTGCAGGCTGATCTCGCGAAGATCGGCATCAAAGCGGAAATCCGCGTGATCGAATGGGGTGAGCTGATTCGCCGCGCTAAAGCGGGCGAGCATGACCTGCTATTCATGGGCTGGGCCGGCGACAACGGTGACCCGGACAACTTCCTCACCCCGCAGTTTGCCTGCGCCTCGCTTGAATCCGGGCTGAACTTCGCCCGTTATTGCGACCCGCAACTGGACAAGCTGATCGCCGATGGCAAAAGCGCCAGCGACCAGGCGCAGCGCAGTCAGATATATAAAGAAGCGCAGCAAATCATCCAGCAGCAGGCGCTGTGGCTACCGCTGGCCCACCCGACTGCCTACGCGCTAACGCGCAAGCAGGTCGAGGGCTATCAGGTCAGTCCGTTCGGTCGCCAGGACTTTGCCAAGGTGCGCCTGAAGCCCTAAAGCCAGCCGTACTCGGCCATCGACAGCGGCTCACCGTCGCCGACGATAAAGTGGTCGAGTACGCGCACATCCACCAGCTCCAGTGCCTCTTTCAGGCGACGGGTCAGCACCCGATCCGCCTGACTGGGTTCGGCCACACCCGACGGGTGGTTGTGGGTTAGAATCAGCGCCGCTGCGTTATGTGCCAGCGCGCGCTTAACCACCTGCCGGGGATAAACGCTGGCGCTGTCGATGGAGCCATGAAACAGCGCCTCGAACGCCAGCACACGGTGCTTGGCATCGAGAAACAGGCAGCCAAATACCTCATGTGGCTCATGCCGTAGCAACGCTTTCAGGTAATCACGCACGGCCTGGGGACTTTCCAGCGCCGAATCGCGACGCAATTGCTCGGCCAGATGACGACGGGCCATCTCCAGCACCGCCTGCAACTGGGCAAATTTGGCCGGTCCCAGCCCAAGACGCTGACTGAACGAAGATAAATCCGCCTGCAGCAAGGCGCGCAGACTGCCGAAGTCGCCCAATAGATGACGCGCCAGGTCGACCGCACTCTGCCCGGCCACACCTGTACGCAGGAAAATCGCCAGCAGTTCGGCGTCGGTCAGGGTGCCTGCGCCCTGCGTCAGCAGCTTTTCTCGCGGCCGCTCTGCCGCAGGCCAATCACGAATACTCATCACACCTCCTTGTGTGTACCAGACGCGGCAAAGCGCCGCGTCCGTGTGCCGCAAAGCCAAGCCTGGCAAGCGCTTGGCAGCGCTGCCCCACTGCAGGCTCTGTGCTATCGTAGCCCAACTTTTGCGCGGCGCCTGACCTGGGGAGGTGTCGGCGCAGCGGTAAAACCCTCTTTGATAAAAGGCAGGCCTATGCAGCGGCTGTATCGGAAACGCATCATTGTTGGCGTGGGCGGCGGTATTGCCGCGTATAAAAGTGCCGAGCTGATTCGCCGACTCAAGGACCAGGATGCCGACGTGCGCGTGGTCATGACTAAAGGCGGTCGCGAATTCATCACCCCGCTGACTCTGCAGGCACTGTCCGGACATCCGGCGCACCTCGATCTGCTCGACCCTGAAGCCGAAGCGGCCATGGGCCATATTGAACTGGCACGCTGGGCCGATCTGGTATTGATTGCCCCGGCCACCGCTGACCTTATGGCGCGTCTGGCCCAGGGCGTCGCCGACGATCTGCTGACCACCCTGGTTCTCGCCACAGATGCCCCCGTAGCCCTGGCACCGGCAATGAACCAGGCCATGTGGCGTGACCCCGCCACTCAAGCCAATGCCCAGCTGCTGACCGCACGCGGACTGCATCTGTTTGGCCCTGCGGCGGGCAGCCAGGCCTGTGGCGACGTCGGCCTGGGGCGCATGCTCGAGGCCGAACAACTGGTGCAATGCGCCGCCGATTGCTTCCAACACCAAGCACTGACCGGCAAGCACGTGCTGATTACCGCCGGCCCGACCCAGGAAAACATCGACCCGGTGCGTTACATCACCAATCACAGCTCCGGCAAGATGGGCTTTGCCCTCGCCGAAGCAGCTGCCGAGGCAGGCGCCAAGGTCACCCTGATCAGCGGCCCGGTGCACCTGCCAACGCCCGAGCGCGTCACCCGGATCAACGTCACCAGCGCCCGCGACATGCTCGCGGCCTGCGAAGCGGCGATGCCCTGTGACCTGCTGATAGCTGCCGCGGCAGTCGCCGATTACCGCCCGGAAGTGGTCGCCCAGCACAAATTGAAAAAAGACCCCACCAGTGGTGATGGTCTGCTCCTGCAAATGGTCCGTAACCCGGATATTCTCGCCACCCTGGCAGGACGCAGTGACCGGCCATTCAGCGTCGGCTTTGCTGCCGAAACCGAAAACCTGCTGGAGTACGCCTCGCGCAAGTTGCGCGACAAGAACCTCGACCTGATCGTCGCCAATGACGTGGCTAACCCCAGCATCGGCTTCAACAGTGAAGAAAACGCCATCACCATCATCGACCGTGAGCTCCAGCAGAGCAGCTTCGCCCAGACCAGCAAAAGCAAGATTGCCCGCCAACTGGTGAGCTTTATTGCCGAACGCCTCGCGCGTAGCTGATGCCTTTATTTATCGAGCAAAGAGCCTGATATGCACGCCTTACAAGCCAAAATCCTCGACCCGCGCCTGGGTAACGAATTTCCCCTGCCGCACTACGCTACGCCAGGCTCCGCCGGCCTCGACCTGCGCGCCATGCTCAAACAGGATCTGGTGCTGGAACCGGGGCAAACCGTGCTGATCCCCACCGGCCTGTCGATCTACATCGGCGACCCTGGCCTGGCCGCGATGATCCTGCCGCGCTCGGGTCTGGGTCACAAACACGGCATCGTTCTAGGGAATCTCGTCGGCCTGATCGACTCGGACTACCAGGGAGAATTGATGGTGTCCTGTTGGAATCGTGGGCAGAGCGCCTTCACCATCGCCATTGGCGAACGTATCGCCCAGCTGGTTCTGGTACCGGTGGTGCAGGCGCATTTCGAACTGGTCGAACAGTTCGATGAGAGCCAGCGCGGCGCAGGCGGCTTCGGCCACTCCGGCAGCCATTGATTACATAACCAAATTTCAGGATGAATTGCCGAGGAGGCGCTGCATGAAACTCTTCACGCGCACAGCCAAGGACGCTGACGGAGTAACCGCCAGCGCCCAACTGACCAGTGCCCCCGCCGAAGCCAAAGCGACCAAGAACAGCCCCAACGCCTTGTTACCCGGTGTGCTGGCGGCGTTACTCGGCATCATCCTGGCCGGTGCGCTGCTCTGGTTCGGCCCGCTCAATAGCGCCTATCAGCAGCAGTTGCAGCAACTTAGCCAGGCCTGGGGCGGCGGTCAGGCAACCGTATTGCAGAAGGCTTTGCAGCAACTGAGCGCCGACACCCAGGCAGCTGCGCGCAACCCGCAACTGCTGCAAGCCTTGCAGAGCCAGGATACCAACCAGATCCGCGGCGCCGAACGCAACCTCACCTACTGGCACGGGGTGGTCGACGCGCACCTCAATGCCCGCGGCCAGGCCGTGCAGGACATGGGGCGCAGCGCGCCGATGAACTTCGCTGCGTTGGATATGCTGCGCCGCGCAGAAAACGGCCAGACACCCGCACCGGAGGCATACAAGGTGGGCCAACGCTGGCTGGTCTACAGTGCTGCACCCTTGCGCCTGAGCGAAGGTGAGCCACTGCATGGCACCCTACTGCTGGCCGTGGATCTTGAGCGCCTGCTCGCCAGCCTGCCGGTGATGCCCGCCGAGATCGGCCAAATCCAGCTGATCCAGCAATTCAATAACACCGCCGCCCAGGTCCTCGCTCAGCGCGGTGAGGCGCAAGGCACCGCGCAATCATTCAGCACCGGCAACCCCAACTGGACGGTCAGCTTTACCCCCGGCCCGTCGCTGACCAATCCGGTGTTTTCGCCGCTATTGTTGATCATCGCTGGTCTGCTGGCCCTGGCTGGTGCAATTGTCGGCCTCTATCTCCTGCAAAGCAGCCTGCAGCGCCATTTGCGCGCCGACGTGCTGCAGCTGGGGCAAATGCTCAAGGAACTGTCCGCCGGTAAGGCCGTCAAAGCCTTCAGCTTGACTCTGCCAGCCTTGGATATCCTCGCGCAGAACCTCGCACGCATGCCGCGCCGCGCGTCTGAACCAGCCGTCGCGCCAGCCGCCGGCACAGGTACAACCAACCCAGGACTCGCCGCCATGCAAAAGCCCACCAGCGCTATGGTTGACCCGCTATTCCAGGACACCGACATCCTCGACATCGATATTCTCGACGAAGACCAGGACCTGCTCGGCCTCGATGAGCCGGCGCCCGCCCCCGTGCAGGCGAAAGCGCCCAAGCTGCCTGCAGACATCTTCCGCGCCTACGATATTCGTGGCGTGGTCGGCCGCACCCTGAATGCCGAAACCGCCTACTGGATCGGCCGCGCCATCGGCTCGCAGAGCCTGGCCCAGGGCGAGCCGAACATCGCCGTCGGCCGCGACGGCCGCCTCTCCGGCCCGGAGCTGGCGCAACAACTGATCCAGGGCCTGCTTGATTGCGGCTGCAACGTCAGCGATGTCGGCATGGTACCAACGCCTGTGGTGTATTACGCCGGGCATATCCTCACAGGCAAATCGGCGGTGATGCTCACCGGCAGCCACAATCCGAAGGACTACAACGGCTTCAAGATTGTTATCGCCGGCGACACCCTGGCCAACGAGCAGATTCAGGCGCTGAAAGCACGCATCGACAACAACGACCTGGCCAGCGGTGTCGGCACCGTCGAACAGGTCGATGTGCTGGAGCGCTACTTCAAGCAAATTCGCGACGACATTGCCATGGCCAAACCCATGCGCGTGGTGGTTGATTGCGGCAACGGCGTGGCCGGGGTTATCGCCCCGCAATTGATCGAGGCGCTGGGTTGCTCGGTGATTCCGCTGTACTGCGAAGTCGACGGCAACTTCCCCAATCACCACCCGGACCCTGGCAAACCGGAAAACCTGGCAGACATGATCGCCAAGGTGAAGAGCGAAAAAGCCGATATCGGCCTGGCCTTCGACGGCGACGGTGACCGCGTCGGCGTGGTGACCAATACCGGCACCGTCGTCTACCCGGACCGCCTGCTGATGCTGTTCGCCAAGGATGTGGTGTCACGCAACCCCGGCGCCGACATCATCTTCGACGTCAAATGCACGCGCCGCCTAACTCCACTGATCAGTGGCTACGGCGGGCGCCCGGTGATGTGGAAAACCGGCCACTCACTGATCAAGAAGAAAATGAAGGAAACCGGCGCACTGCTGGCCGGCGAGATGAGTGGGCATATTTTCTTCAAAGAGCGCTGGTTCGGCTTCGACGACGGCATCTATGCCGCCGCCCGTCTGCTGGAAATCCTCAGCCAGGACCGCCGCGACGCCGACCACGTGTTCAGCGCCTTCCCCAACGACGTTTCCACCCCGGAAATCAATATTCAGGTCACCGAGCAGAGCAAGTTCAGCATCATCGAACGCCTGCAGCGTGATGGTGTATGGGGTGAAGGCAATATCACCAACCTCGACGGCGTGCGTGTCGACTATCCCAGAGGCTGGGGCCTGGTGCGCGCCTCCAACACGACGCCAGTGCTGGTACTGCGCTTCGAGGCGGAAACCGAACAGGAACTCGAACGGATCAAGGAAATTTTCCGCGCCCAGCTCTACAGCGCGGTGCCCGACCTTGACCTGCCGTTCTGATTGATTAGCGATTTTTAACTGGAGCCCTGCATGACCCTCGAACGCGATGCCGCCACCAATGTCGCCAAGGTACTGTCCGAAGCACTGCCGTATATCCGCCGGTTTGTCGGCAAGACGCTGGTGATCAAATACGGCGGCAACGCCATGGAAAGCGAAGAGCTCAAGCAAGGCTTCGCCCGCGACATCGTGCTGATGAAGGCGGTCGGCATCAACCCGGTTGTCGTCCACGGCGGCGGTCCGCAAATCGGTGATCTGCTCAAGCGCCTGTCCATCGAAAGCCACTTTGTCGACGGCATGCGCGTCACCGACACTGCGACCATGGACGTGGTGGAAATGGTTCTCGGCGGCCAAGTCAACAAGAGCATCGTCAACCTGATCAACCAGCACGGCGGCAGCGCCATAGGCCTGACCGGCAAAGACGCCCAGCTAATCCGCGCCAAGAAGCTCCAGGTCAGCCGCCAAACGCCGGAGATGACCCAGCCGGAGATCATCGATATCGGCCATGTCGGCGAAGTCACCGGGGTCAACATCGACCTGCTGAATATGCTGGTCAAGGGCGACTTCATTCCGGTGATCGCACCGATTGGCGTCGGCCAGAACGGCGAGTCCTATAACATCAACGCCGACTTGGTCGCCGGCAAGGTCGCCGAAGCACTGAAAGCCGAGAAGCTGATGTTGCTGACCAATATCGCCGGCCTGATGGACAAGCAGGGCCAGGTGCTCACTGGCCTGACAACCGAGCAGGTGGATGGACTGATAGCCGATGGCACCATTTATGGCGGCATGTTGCCGAAAATCCGTTGCGCCCTGGAAGCAGTGCAAGGCGGCGTGACCAGTGCGCACATCATCGACGGCCGCGTGCCGAACGCCGTGCTGCTGGAGATCTTCACCGACAGTGGTGTGGGTACCCTGATCTGCAACCGCAAACGCCACTGAGAACCTATTTACGATCTGCTGCGCGTCGGCCCTACTGCGTTAAAAACAGGCTCGGAAGCCGCTTGTGACTAACGCGCTTCAGCGCGCCCCCGAAGGGGCGAGTGAAACGAGTAATGCTCATTTACACCAGTAAACTCCGCCTCCTCGCCTGTTTTCGCCTTGTAGGACTCTAGCTCGCGAGATCGTAAACAGATTCTAAACGGCCAGTAAGTAAATCAGGCGGCTAATCCTGGCTGATTCGCCCGCCTGATAGCCAAATGCAACCCTTGCAGTAGGTCGCCGCAACACCGAAGCTCAGTGAACTCGCACTGCCAGCCAGAGGTGTACCGCATGCCAACCGCGCCTTCCCGCGAAACCTTCAGCTTTTTCCATACGCTGCGCGTGCGCTGGGCCGAAGTCGACCCGCAGAGCATCGTGTTCAACGGTCATTACCTGACCTATGCCGATGTCGCCATCACCGAATACTTCCGTGCGCTGGGCATCAGCTACCCGGACGACCTGAGCCGCGACGGCGGCGATTTCTTTGCAATCAAGACCGTGCTCGAGTATCTGGCCCCGGCACGTTTCGATGATGAACTACAGATCGGCATTCGTGTCGCCCGCCTGGGGCGCTCGAGCCTGAGTTTTGCCATGGGTATCTGGTGCGGTGAGCAGGCGCTGACTGCCGGCGAAGTGATTTACGTGCACGCGGACAACACAAGCCGCAGCAGCAGTCCACTACCAGCGTGGCTGAAAGAGAAGGTTATGGCCTTTGAACGCTGCGCGCCGCAGCAATAGCCTTACTGGTTGCGGCCCAACAGCTCCTTTAGCCGCTCACGATCAGCATTGAAACGGCTGTCCGCTTCTGTGCGCGCTGCCTGATAACGCAGAATGTCGCCTTTAAGACGCGCTTGTTCACTCTTCTGGTTATCGATCTGCGCCAGCAAATGCGCCGGCACTGCGCGCCCGGCACGCTCATGGTCGGCAGCCTGGCTCTGCAGATTTGCCTGTTGCGTGCGCACCGACTGCAGATTGCCGCGTGCCACGCCGATCAAACCATCTAGCTCGGCCAGCTTGCGCTGACGCGCACGCTCAACGTCATCCGGCGTGCTGTACAGACGCAACAACTGTGCATCACTGCTCGCGCGGGCCTTGTCGGCAAGAATGCGTTTCATCTCCTCTGGGCTGGGTGCAGGTGGAATCACCTTGATCACCCGCCCCTGGTCATTCAGCACCTCATAGCCCTTACTGATGTGTTCCGGCGGCACCCCCTGACGACTGAGCACAGTAGTGCCCTTATCATCGACATAGCGGTACAACTCGGTCGCACCTGCCACAACCGGTAACAGTAGGCCAAGCAACAGCGAACAGCAGGTCAGGACAGTTTTATGCACAACACAGCACCTTATCAGCGGGTTAAATTCCGTACTCGGCACGATAGGCTTGTACCGCAGGCAGATACTGCTTGAGTTCAGCATCCTCTGCCAGATATTCCAGTACCTGTTCGAGTGACACAATACTCACCACCGGCACGCCGTAGTCACGCTCGACCTCCTGAATCGCAGAAAGCTCGCCCTTGCCACGTTCCTGGCGGTTTAACGCGATCAGCACACCAGCGGCCTGGGCGCTCTGCGCCTGAATGATCTGCATCACCTCACGAATCGCGGTACCGGCGGTGATCACATCATCGATGATCAGCACGCGCCCGGCCAAAGGCGCGCCAACCAGAGTGCCGCCTTCGCCGTGGTCCTTGGCTTCCTTGCGGTTGAAACACCAGGGCAGATCACGCTGATGGTGCTCGGCCAGCGCAACTGCTGTGGTTGCCGCCAGCGGAATACCCTTGTAGGCCGGGCCGAACAGCACATCGAAATCGATACCGCTGTCTACCACTGCGGCTGCGTAGAAACGGCCCAGCTGGGCCAGGGCCGAGCCGCTGTCAAACAGCCCTGCGTTGAAGAAA
This sequence comes from Pseudomonas sp. EA_35y_Pfl2_R5, assembly GCF_963970805.1. Taxonomy (NCBI): domain Bacteria; kingdom Pseudomonadati; phylum Pseudomonadota; class Gammaproteobacteria; order Pseudomonadales; family Pseudomonadaceae; genus Pseudomonas; species Pseudomonas sp. EA_35y_Pfl2_R5. The sequence continues at coordinate 370,014 of NZ_CAXAOW010000001.1, forward strand.
TAAGGACTAATACGCCCAGATTTGAGGGTGAATTGACCAAAGCGCAGAACCCCACGCTCGATAGCAAAACGGATGAAATCACGTTGATACGCTTGCATTAAAAAGCCCCGGACAGCACGGATTCACTAGGTAATTTAGCTAATAGAGGTGAGCTCGGGTATCATACACGCACGTGATTTTGGGGGCCATTTATGCGGATCATCAGTGTGAACGTGAATGGTATTCATGCTGCAGTCGAGCGCGGTTTGCTCAGTTGGCTGCAAGCACAGAATGCCGACGTCATCTGCCTGCAGGACACCCGCGCCTCCGCCTTTGAACTGGACGACCAAGCCCTCCAACTGGATGGCTATTTCCTCTATGCCTGCGATGCAGAAGTGCCCAGCCAAGGTGGCGTGGCGCTGTATTCGCGGTTGCAACCCAAGGCGGTAATCAGCGGTCTGGGCTTTGAAATGGCCGATCGCTATGGGCGCTACCTGCAGGCCGATTTCGACAAAGTAAGTATTGCCACCATGCTCATGCCTTCGGGGCAGCAGGGTGATGAGAGCTTGAATCAGAAATTCAAGTTTATGGATGACTTCACCCATTATTTGGACAAGCAGCGCCGCAAGCGCCGCGAGTACATCTATTGCGGCTCGCTCTATGTGGCGCACCAGAAGCTCGACGTGAAGAACTGGCGCGACTGCCAGCAATCACCGGGCTTCCTCGCCCCGGAGCGCGCCTGGTTGGATGAAGTGATTGGCACCATGGGCTATGTCGATGCGCTGCGCGAAGTCAGCCGTGAAGGCGACCAGTTCAGTTGGTGGCCGGATAGCGAGCAGGCCGAATTACTCAACCTCGGCTATCGCTTCGACTATCAGCTGCTCACCCCCGGCATGCGTCGCAGCATCCGCAGCGCGCGGCTGCCACGCCAGCCACGCTTCTCGCAGCATGCGCCGCTGATCGTCGATTACGACTGGATACTCAGCGTATAGCCTGATAGCAGGGCACAAAAAAGCCGGCTAAGCGCCGGCTTTTTATGCTCTGCCATCCCTGGCCAGCACCCTGCGGACCGTCGTGATGCGACGTTAAAAATCGCTCCCGGCGATTGCGCAATGCTTATTTCACCAAGCGCCAAGCAAAGGGGTAACGATAAGCCTGGCCTTCATTGGCCTTGATCCCGGCAATGATGGTCAGCACCAGCGCCGCAATGCTGACCAGCACCAGCAGCGGAAAGCCCACGACGACGACCATCAGCAGGAAGCACAGCAGCGCGGCCAGAGCCACGCTGATCTGGAAGTTCAGCGCTTCCTTGCCCTGCGCATCGACGAACGGATCAAGGTCCTTCTTGATCTGCCAGACGATCAGCGGCCCAAGCAGGTTGCCAAAGGGAATCACCAGTCCGAGAAAGGCAGCGAAGTGGCAGAACATCGCCCACTGGCGGGCTTCAGGGCCGGGAACCGGTTGTGGCGCTTGGGACTCGTCGCTCATGGTGTTTCTCCTTGCGTTACGGGCTTGTAGTACAGCTCAATCAGTCAGCCAGAGCCGCTTGCTGCAACTCGAACAGCTCGGTCATGCCCTTCTGCGCCAACGCCAGCATGGCATTCAGCTCAGCCGGCTGGAATGGTGCACCTTCGGCAGTGCCCTGCACTTCGATAAAGCCACCAGTGCTAGTCATCACCACGTTGAGATCGGTTTCGGCGGCGGAGTCTTCCAGATAATCCAGATCCAACACTGGCTCGCCCTGATACATGCCCACCGATACGGCGGCTATCATCTGCTTGAGCGGATCGCCGCCTTTCAGGCCGCCACGCTTCTTGATCACTTTCAGCGCATCAATCACCGCCACCATGGCGCCGGTGATAGATGCGGTGCGGGTACCACCGTCAGCCTGGATCACGTCGCAGTCAACGTACAGGGTGTTCTCGCCCAGCTTAGACATATCCAGCGCGGCGCGCAGCGAACGGCCAATCAGGCGCTGGATTTCCAGGGTACGGCCGCCCTGCTTGCCACGGCTGGCTTCACGCTGGTTACGGTCGCCGGTGGCGCGCGGCAGCATGCCGTATTCGGCAGTCAACCAACCCTGGCCCTGACCCTTGAGAAAGCGCGGAACGCCCGACTCGACACTGACCGTGCAAATCACTTTGGTATCGCCAAATTCCACCAGTACCGAACCCTCGGCATGCTTGGTGTAGTTGCGGGTGATGCGAATCGAGCGCAACTGATCGGCGGCGCGGCCACTAGGACGTTTCATCTAGGAATTCCTGCTCTGAATAAAAAATCTGCTCGGCATTATAGGGCCGTAAGCCCGTCGTGGGTGTGCCGAATTGGGAGCGGCCGACGCACTGCGCTACAATCCTGCGCCTTTAGTTCCGACTTTTCGCGAGGTTCGCCCCATGATCCACAGCATGACTGCCTTCGCCCGCGCCGAGCAGGCGAGCGCCAGCGGCACCCTGAGCTGGGAGCTGCGCTCGGTCAACCATCGCTACCTGGAACCCCATCTGCGCTTGCCGGAAAGCTTCCGCGACCTCGAAGGCGCGGTGCGCGAAGCGCTGCGCAACGGCCTGTCGCGCGGTAAAGTCGAATGCACCCTGCGCTTCAGTGACGACAATGCCGGCAAAGCCCTGCAAGTCGACCTGGAGCGCGCAGCACAGCTGGTCGCAGCCGCCGAAAGCGTGGCTGGCTTGATCAAGCAGCCCGCCGCACTCAACCCGCTGGAAGTGCTCGGTTGGCCCGGTGTACTGGTGGCCGACGCAGCCGACCCGCAGACACTCAATCAAAGCGCCCTGGCGTTGTTCAGCCAAGCGCTGAGCGAACTGAAACAAAGCCGCGAACGCGAAGGCAGCGAGCTGGCCAAACTACTCAATGAGCGCCTGGACAGCATCCTCGAACAAGTAGTTGCCCTGCGCGAACTGGTGCCGCTGATGCTTGCCGGGCAGCGCCAGAAAATTCTCGACCGCTGCGCCGAGATGCAGGCCGAGCTGGACCCGCAGCGCCTGGAGCAGGAGCTTGTGCTACTCGCGCAGAAAAGTGATGTCGCCGAAGAGCTGGACCGCCTCAGCACCCACGTCAGCGAAGTGCGCCGCGTATTGAAAACCGGCGGCCAAGCCGGCCGGCGTCTGGACTTCCTGATGCAGGAACTCAACCGCGAAGCCAATACCCTCGGCTCAAAGGCTTTCGATACGCGCAGTACTCAGGCGGCGGTCAACCTCAAGGTGCTGATCGAGCAGATGCGCGAACAAGTACAGAACATCGAGTAAGCCAGACAGCCACTGCTACTCTTCGAACAACGCGTTCCAGGATTGATCCATGAGCATAACCACCGGCACCCTCTACATTATTTCCGCCCCGTCCGGCGCGGGCAAGACCAGCCTGGTCAAGGCGCTGATTGACAGCGAAGCGCAGATTCGCGTGTCCGTGTCGCACACCACGCGTGCCATGCGCCCGGGCGAGGTGGATGGGGTGAACTACCACTTCGTCAGCCGCGAGCAGTTCCACGCCATGCTCGACAAGACCGAATTTCTTGAACACGCGGAAGTCTTCGGCAACCTCTATGGCACCTCGCAAGAATGGGTCAAACAGACCCTGCGCGACGGTTTCGACCTGATTCTGGAAATCGACTGGCAAGGCGCGCAACAGGTCCGTCGACTGATGCCGGAAGCCAAATCCATCTTTATTCTGCCGCCGACCCAGGAAGCGCTGCGTCACCGCCTGACCAATCGCGGCCAGGACAGCGGCGAGATCATCGAGCGCCGCATGCGTGAAGCCGTCAGCGAAATGAGCCACTACGTTGAGTACGACTACCTGCTGATCAACGATGACTTCGCCCACGCCTTGAGCGATCTGAAGGCGATTTTCCGCGCCAATCAGCTGCTGCAAGGTCCACAACAGCAACGCCACAGCGGTTTGCTCAGCGAGTTACTGGTCTGACTTATCGCGCTGCGGCAAATCAACGCTTCCCTTAATGCTGGTGATTTTTTAGACTATCCAGTCCGCTCGCCCATTTGGGGCCCAGCTCTACTACGCATTTGCTACGAGGAACACCATGGCCCGCGTTACCGTCGAAGATTGCCTGGATCACGTTGATAACCGCTTTGAGCTGGTCATGCTCGCCACCAAGCGCTCGCGCCAACTGGCTACCGGTGGCAAAGAGCCGAAGCTGGCTTGGGAAAATGACAAGCCGACCGTGGTCGCGCTGCGCGAAATCGCTGCTGGCCTGATGAGCTACGACGTCATCGCCCAAGACGACATCGTCGAAGAAGAACCACTGTTTGCTGCATTCGAGGAAGAGGCTAACGAGCCTCTGTAAGCCTATGCCGGGTCGACGTCGTCAGGCGCAGGGTCATCTGAGTCGGCAAGGGGAACACCCATGCCGAGCATAGACGCCCTCGCCGACAGACTTTCGACCTACCTCGACGGCGACCAGGTCAACCTGGTTCGCCGCGCCTACTTCTACGCCGAACAAGCCCACGACGGTCAACGCCGCCGCAGCGGCGAAGCTTACGTCACCCATCCCTTAGCGGTGGCGAGCATCCTGGCTGACATGCACATGGACCATCAGAGCCTGATGGCCGCGATGCTACATGACGTAATCGAAGACACCGGTATCGCCAAGGAAGCCCTGGACGCGCAGTTCGGCGAATCCGTGGCCGAACTGGTTGATGGGGTCAGCAAACTGACCCAGATGAACTTCGAGACCAAGGCCGAGGCCCAGGCCGAGAACTTCCAGAAAATGGCCATGGCGATGGCCCGCGACATCCGCGTGATTCTGGTCAAGCTGGCCGACCGCCTGCATAACATGCGCACCCTGGAAGTGCTGTCCGGCGAAAAACGCCGACGCATTGCCAAGGAAACCCTGGAAATCTACGCACCGATTGCCAACCGCCTGGGCATGCACAGCATGCGCATCGAGTTCGAAGACCTGGGCTTCAAGGCCATGCACCCGATGCGCTCCGAGCGCATCCGCACAGCGGTCAAGCGTGCTCGGGGCAACCGCAAGGAAATCGTCAACAAGATCGAAGAGTCGATCACCCACTGCCTGGCCCGTGAAGGCATGGAAGGCGAGGTGATGGGCCGCGAGAAGCATCTATACGGCATTTACCAGAAGATGCGCGGCAAACGTCGGGCGTTCAACGAAATCATGGATGTTTACGCCTTCCGCATCGTCGTCGACAAGGTCGACACCTGCTACCGCGTGCTCGGCGCCGTGCATAACCTGTATAAGCCCCTGCCCGGCCGCTTCAAGGATTACATCGCGATACCCAAGGCCAACGGCTATCAGTCGCTGCACACCACGCTGTTCGGCATGCACGGCGTACCGATCGAGATCCAGATCCGCACCCGCGAGATGGAAGAGTTGGCCAACAACGGCATTGCCGCGCACTGGCTATACAAATCCAACGAGGAAGACCAGCCCAAAGGCAGCCATGCCCGCGCGCGCCAGTGGGTCAAGGGCGTGCTGGAGATGCAGCAACGCGCCGGCAACTCGCTGGAATTTATCGAGAGCGTGAAGATCGACCTGTTCCCCGACGAGGTCTACGTGTTCACGCCCAAGGGCCGCATCATGGAGCTGCCGAAAGGCTCCACCGCGGTCGACTTCGCTTACGCGGTGCACACCGACGTCGGCAACACTTGCATCGCCTGCCGCATCAACCGCCGCCTGGCGCCGCTGTCGCAAGCCCTGGAAAGTGGCTCGACGGTGGAAATCGTCACCGCCCCTGGCGCACGGCCAAACCCGGCCTGGCTGAGTTTTGTAGTCACTGGCAAGGCGCGCACACATATCCGCCACGCGCTGAAACTGCAGCGCCGCTCGGAATCCATCAGTTTGGGCGAACGCCTGTTGAACAAGGTGCTGGCCGGCTTCGACAGCCGCGTCGACAAGCTCTCGCCCGAGCGGGTTCAGGCGGTGCTCGCCGAATACCATCAGGAGGTGATCGAAGACCTGCTGGAAGATATCGGCCTGGGCAACCGTATGGCTTATGTGGTGGCGCGCCGGTTGCTCAGCGAAGGTGGCGAAGAACTGCCGAGCCCTGAAGGGCCGTTGGCGATCCGCGGCACCGAAGGTCTGGTGCTGAGTTACGCCAAGTGCTGCACACCAATTCCGGGCGACCCGATTGTCGGCCATCTGTCGGCCGGCAAAGGCATGGTGGTGCACTTGGATACCTGCCGCAATATCGGCGAGGTTCGGCATAACCCGGAAAAATGCATCCAGCTGTCCTGGGCCAAGGACGTGGTCGGCGAGTTCAATGTCGAATTACGCATCGAACTGGAACACCAGCGCGGCCTGATCGCCCTGCTGGCCGGCAGCGTGAATGCCGCCGATGGCAATATCGAGAAGATCAGCATGGACGAGCGTGACGGCCGCATCAGCGTCGTGCAGCTGGTGGTCAGTGTGCATGACCGCGTACACCTGGCCCGGGTGATCAAGAAGCTACGCGCCCTGACCGGGGTAATCCGCATCACCCGCGCGCGCGCCTGATCCGCCAACATCCGAATTGAACAGCGCAATCAACCACCAGCTGTACTTTGACAGCCGCAGTGGCTTTCACCCAACCTAGGCAATCTAACTGGCAGCGCGCCCGTGCACGCTGCAGTGTTCCTCCACATCAGCTTTACAGGAGTTCCCATGAGCAAGAGCGTTATCACCAGCGACAAGGCCCCAGCCGCAATCGGCACCTACTCCCAGGCGATCAAGGCAGGCAACACCGTGTACATGTCCGGGCAGATCCCACTGGACCCGAAAACCATGGAACTGGTGGAAGGCTTCGAAGCCCAGACCGTGCAGGTATTCGAGAACCTCAAGGCCGTGGCCGAAGCCGCTGGCGGCTCGTTCAAGGACATCGTCAAGCTGAACATCTTCCTCACTGATCTGTCGCATTTCGCCAAGGTCAATGAAGTCATGGGCCGTTACTTCGAGCAGCCCTACCCGGCCCGCGCAGCCATCGGCGTAGCCGCCCTGCCACGCGGCTCGCAGGTGGAAATGGACGCTATTCTGGTTCTCGAATAAGCCCCTGGCGGGGCCACTGCCCCGCCCTTTCCCTCTTGAGGACGCCGCATGCGTTGCCTGTTTGTAGCCCTACTCACCGGCGTCCTGCTCAGCGGTTGCGCCAGCACGCCGCAAGAGCCCAGCGGCACCTGGATCAACCAGGCGGCCATTGACGCCGCCGTCGAAAGCGGCAACCTGCGCGAAGCCCTGCTGGCTTACGGTCCCAACCTGGAATGGCAGCTCGACAACCCGCGCCAGCTGGCCAGCTTCAGCAATGGCTTCGAACGCGGCGAGGGCAGCTTCGAGCGCCAGGCCGACGGCCAGCTGCGCGTGCACTTCTACGGTGATTTTCAGGAAACCCTGAGCCTCAGCGACGATGAGCTGGTCCAGACGCAAAGCGATACCTGGCCGGAGCAGCGCTTTGTCCGTGCACCCACCGCGCCAGGCCCGCTTGCGCCCGCGGGAAGCAGCTTCGAGCAGGCGTTATACAGCGCCTATCTGGGCGGCACCTGGTTGATCGAGGAGGGTCTGGGCGAAGGCGGCCTGGTGCTGTTCCAGGCCGATGGCAGCCTGCAAGGCCTGCCAGGCGCCGAACGTTATGCCTTGTGTCTAGCAGGTGACTGCGCGGCAATGAGCGGCGAGTTCGACAGCCTCTGGCTGCAACTGGGCGACCAGGGGCAGAGCTGGCTGTTCGAGCGCGAAGGCAATCAGCTGCGCGTCTTCGAGGCGCTCAACCGCTCACAGATCGATGAAATGCCCAGCTACTACAAAGGCCAGCAGCGCTGGCTGTTGGTCAAACGTTAGGCCGAAGCGAACGCTACAACTGCGCCAGAATCGCCCGGTAACCCTCGCGGTAGCTCGCGTAATACGGCGTCCAACCCAGGGCGCGGGCGCGGGCGTTGCTGCAACGCTTGCTGCCGGAGCGGCGTACCGTCGACTGCTCGGACCAATGGCTGACCTCCAGCTGCTCGCGCAACCAGCCCACCACCTCATGCAGCGGCGCAGGCTGATCGTCAACGCCGATATAGCAATCATCCAGCGCCACACCACGGGCATCGGCCTGTAGCAGATAGGCCAGTAGCCCGGCCGCGTCATCGACATGAATGCGGTTGCCATACAGCGGCGGCTCGCTGACTACCCGATAACCCTGGCGCACCTGCTTGAGCAACCATTCGCGGCCTGGACCGTAGATGCCGGTTAGGCGTACCAGGCTGGCGGGCAGCCCGCTATGCAAGGCCAGCTGCTCGGCCTCGCGCATGATCCGCCCGGAGTAGCTATCGGCCTCAGCAGGCGAATTTTCATCCACCCACTCGCCGAGCTGTTGGCCATACACGCCGCTGCTGGAGACAAACAGCAGGCGCTTGGGCCGTTGGCCCTGTTGCGCCAGCCAGCCCAGTACGCGGCGCAGGCCATCGACATAGGCAGCGCGGTAGCCGGCCTCATCGTGTTCGGTGGCGGCCGCGCAATACACCAGGTAATCCAGTGGTTCGCTCGGCCAGGCAGCCGGGCAGGCATCGGCGTGCAGATCACCGGCAACCGGGCGAATACCCTGTGGCAGCAGTGCCACGCTGCGGCGCAGGCCATACACCGTCCAGCCTGCAGCGCTTAGCTGCTGACCCAGGCGGCTGCCGACATCGCCGCAGCCGGCGATCATCAGTGTCTTACTCATCGTTGCGTATTCCCTGGTTGTTCATCAGGGCAACAGTGCCACCAAGCTGGCCTGTTGCACCAGCTCCAATAGCGGCTGTGGATACACACCGAGGAAGAACGCCAGCACGGCGACAAACAGCAGCATCATGCCGCCAGCACGCTGCGCCCAGTTGAACGGCGCATCGTGACGACGCAGGTTCGGCTCGACCATAAACAGGGTGACCATCACCCGCAGGTAATAGAACACGCCGATGGCGCTGCCGATAACCAGGGCGGCGAGCAGCCACCACTGTTGCGATTGCACGCCCACTGCGACCACGTAGAACTTGCCGATAAACCCAGCTGTCAGCGGAATGCCGGCCAGCGACAGCATCATCACGGTGAGCACCGCCGTCAGGTACGGACGGCGCCAGAACAGCCCGCGGTATTCGTAGAGGGCATCGGCATCACGGCCGTTGTAAGGCGTCGACATCAGGGTGATTACACCGAACGCACCCAGGCTGGTCAGCACATAGGTGGCCAGGTACACGCCAACCGCTTCCACGGCCAAGCCCTTGCTGGCGATCAGCGCCACCAGCAGGTAGCCAAAGTGGGCAATGGAGGAATAACCGAGCAGACGCTTGAGGTTGTTCTGCAGCAGCGCCAGCAGGTTACCGAAGATGATCGAGGCGATGGCGATCAGCGTTAGCAGATCATTCAACCAGCCGCCTGCGGTGGCCGGCGACATCTGATACAGACGCAGCAGCACGGCAAATACCGCGACCTTGCTGGCCGTGGCGAGGAAGGCTGCCACCGGAGCCGGCGCGCCCTCGTAAACGTCAGGCGTCCACAAATGGAACGGCACCAGCGACAGCTTGAAGGACAGGCCAATCAGCATCATGCCCACACCCAACTGCGCGAGCATGCTCGGCAGGCCATCGGCGGCCAGCTTGGCACCGATGCCGGCGAAGGTCAGGTTGCCCGACTCGGCGTACAGCAGCGCCATGCCAAACAGCAGAAACGCCGAACCGGCGGCGGACAGCACCATGTACTTGATGCCGGCTTCCAGCGAACGCTTGTTGAAAAAGGCGTAGGCGATCATGCCGTAGGTCGGCACCGAGAGCAGTTCCAGGCCGATAAACAGCCCAGCCAGATGCTGCGCGCTGACCAGCACCAGACCACCGGCGGCAGACAGCAGCATCAGCAGGTACAACTCTTCGCGGTTGCCCGGGTAACCCTTGCCGGACTCGCCGCCCAGGTAGGCGTGAGTCAACGTCACACAGGCCAGCGTCGCGGCCAGCACCAGAGCCATGTAGTAGCAGGCGAATTTATCCACCAACAGCAGCGGCGTGACCTCGATGGGCGTTACGCCCAGAGCCGGCAACAGTGATAGCAGCGCCAGGTTAAGGCCCAGCACCGAAAGGCCGAAGGTCAGCGTGTGGTTGCGCTTCCAGGCGATGGCCAGCATCACCAGCACCACCGTGGCACTGGTGATCAGCAGCGGCAGCAGCGCGATAAAGTGTTGAGTCGTGAATTCCACAGCGTGATGTTCCATAAGGCTACCGGGCCGAGGCAAGTTGATTTAAGGCACCGCCCAGCCATTGCTGCACGCCTTGCATGCTGGCGGCAGAGGTGTCGAGCACCGGCTGCGGGTAGACGCCGAGCAGGATCAGCAGCACAGCCAGGCCCAGCACCATGCTCAGCTCGCGCAGCTTCAGGCCTGGCAAGGCGGTTTCTGCCTTGGCCGGGCCAAAGTAGGCACGGTGAATCATGATCAGCGAGTAGACCGAGCCAAACACCAGGCCAGTGGCGGCCAGTACGGTGACCCACGGCGCGCCCTGGAAGCTGCCGATCAGAATCAGGAACTCGCCGACGAAGTTGCCGGTGCCCGGCAAGCCCAGGGCCGCAGCAGCGAAGAACAGGCTGATCGCCGGCAGCCAGGGCATACGCGCCCAGATCCCGCCCATCTCGCGCATATCGCGGGTGTGCAGGCGCTCATACAGCTGGCCGCAGAGGATAAACAGTGCCGCAGCGGACAGGCCGTGGGCGAGCATCTGCACCACCGCGCCCTGCAGGGCGATCTCGCTGGCCGAGTAGATGGCGATCAGCACGAAGCCCATGTGCGACACGCTGGAATAGGCCACCAGGCGCTTGATATCGGTCTGCGCGAACGACAGCAGCGCGCCATAGATGATGGCGAACACACCGAGCCACTGGGCAATCGGCGCAAACTCCGCCGAGGCGTTGGGGAACAACGGCAGGGCGAAACGCATCAGGCCGTAGGCCGCGGTTTTCAGCAGGATACCGGCCAGGTCCACGGAGCCAGCGGTTGGTGCCTGGGCGTGAGCATCGGGCAGCCAGGAATGAAACGGCACCACCGGAAACTTCACCGCAAAGGCGATAAAGAAACCGAGCATCAGAATGTACTCGGTGCCAGCCGCCATCTTGGTGGTGAGCAGATCGGCATAGTTAAAGGTCAGCACGCCGGTCTGGTCGAAGTGCACGAATACCAGCCCGAGAATCGCCAGCAACATGATCAGGCCGCTGGCCTGGGTGAAGATAAAGAACTTGGTGGCGGCGGTGATACGCGTCTTGCCGTCGCTGCCGCTATGCCCCCAGAGCGCGATGAGGAAATACATCGGCACCAGCATCATTTCCCAGAAGAAAAAGAACAGGAACAGGTCGACGGCGAGGAACACGCCGACCACACCGCCAAGAATCCACATAAGGTTGAGGTGGAAGAAGCCGACGCGGTTCTGGATCTCGTTCCACGAACAGAGCACCGACAACACACCGAGCAGGCCGGTGAGGCTGATCATCAGCACCGATAGGCCGTCCAGCGCCAGATGCACGCTGATGCCGAAGCGCTCAATCCACGGCACTTGGAACTCGGCCGCCCACTGCGGCGCAGCGCCGGGAGCTGGGGCCAGGCTGAAGTCGCCAGTGGCCCACAGCCAAAGGCCCAGACCGAACAGCAGGCCCATGGTCAGCAGGGCGATCCAGCGCGGCAGAATGTTGCCGAAACGCTCGCACTGCCAGCACAGCAGGCCGCCGATAAAGGGGATCAGGATTAGCCAGGGCAGAATCATGACGGTTGGATTTCCTTAATTCAGAATCAGCAGCAGGCCGAGCACCAGTACGGCGCCCCCGGCGATAGACGTGGCATACCAGCGCACCTGACCGGTCTCACTGCGAGCCAGCAAGGCGTTGCCGCCCCGCGCCAGTCGCGGAATCAGGCCAATGCTGCGGTCGATCGGGTCATGCCCGAGCAACCGGCAAAGCAACAGGTAAGGTCGCACAAACAGCTTGTCGTAGAGCCAATCGAAGCCCCAGGCGGCGAACCACCAGGCCGAGAGGAAGCGCCCCGGCGCGCTCTGCGCCACCGCCGTGGCGAAGCTGCGCTTGCCGAGAAACAGCAACGCCGCCAGAACGATGCCGATGATCGCAATGGCCCCCGAGGCGATTTCCAGGCTGTGCTTGGCCTCGCCACCGGCATGACCAACGCTTTGCGGCAACACGCCCGCCAGCGGTGGGCTGATCAGCGCACCAATAAAGGTCGACAGCACGATCAGCGTTACCAGCGGCAGCCAGTGAGCGATGCCATGGCAGGCATGGGCTTCGGTCTTCTGCTCGCCATGGAAGGCGATAAAGATCAGGCGGAAGGTGTAGATCGAGGTTAGGAAGGCGCCCGCCAGGCCGGCGCACAGCAGCCACTGATGACCACTGGCGAAGGCTTCCCAGAGGATTTCATCCTTGGAGTAAAAACCGGCAGTGATCAGCGGCAACGCCGCCAAGGCCGCGCCACCGACGATAAAGCTGGTGTAAGCCAACGGCAGTTTCTTCCACAGGCCGCCCATCTTGAAGATGTTCTGCTCGTGATGGCAGGCGTTGATCACCGCACCCGAAGCGAGGAACAGCAGGGCCTTGAAGAAGGCGTGGGTCATTAGGTGGAAGATCGCCGCGTCCCAGGCGCCAACGCCCAAGGCGAGGAACATGTAGCCGATCTGGCTCATGGTCGAGTAGGCGAGGATGCGCTTGATGTCGGTCTGCACCAGCGCGGCAAAGCCGGCCAGCACCAGGGTTACGCCGCCGACGATGCCGACCAGCTCGAGGACGTCCGGGGTCAGCAGGAACAGGCCGTGGGTACGGGCGATCAGGTAGACACCGGCCGTAACCATGGTCGCCGCGTGGATCAGTGCGGAAACTGGGGTCGGACCGGCCATCGCATCGGCCAGCCAGGTTTGCAGCGGCAGCTGGGCAGATTTACCCACTGCGCCGCCGAGCAGCATCAACGTAGCAATCCACAGCCAGCTGTCGCCTTCGACGTACTTCTGCGGCGCCAGCACCATCAGCTCCTGAATATTCAGGGTGCCGAGGTGGAGGAACAGGATAAACAGGCCGATGGCCATAAACACATCACCGATACGGGTGACGATAAAGGCCTTCAGCGCTGCATTGCCGTTCGGCGTGTGCTTAAAGTAGAAGCCGATCAGCAGGTAGGAGCACAGCCCTACGCCTTCCCAGCCGAAGTACAGCACCAACAGGTTATCGCCGAGCACCAGCAGCAGCATGCTGAAGATAAACAGGTTGGTGTAGGCGAAGAAGCGCGAGTAGCCCTCTTCACCGCGCATGTACCAGCTGGCGAACAGGTGGATCAGGAAACCCACGCCGGTAACCACGCCAAGCATGGTCAGTGACAGGCCATCCAGGTACAGGGTAAAGCTCGGCGCAAAACCGGCCACGCTCATCCACTGCCACAATACCTGGGTAAACACACCGTTTTCCGGCGGATTAAGGTTGAACTGCACGATCACCCAGGCCGCCGTCAGCGCGGACAGCCCGACCGAACCGACGCCAATCAGCGCGGAGAGGTTCTCGGAGAAACGCCCACGCGAGAAGGCCAGCAGGAACCAGCCCAGCAGCGGAAACACACAGGTCAGGAATAGAAGGTTCATCCGCGCATCTCGCTGGCAGCGTCGACATCGAGGGTGTTGAAGCGGCGATACAGCTGCAACAGGATCGCCAGGCCAATACTGGCTTCGGCGGCCGCCAGGGTGATCACCAGAATAAACATCACCTGGCCGTCAGGCTGGGCCCAACGGCTGCCCGCCACCACAAAGGCCAGGGCGGTGGCATTCATCATCACTTCCAGGCTCATCAACACAAAGAGGATATTGCGCCGCACCATCAGGCCGATCAGGCCGAGGCTGAACAGCACGCCGGCCAGCGCCAGGCCGTGCTCCAGGGGAATCGCATTCATGCCGTGGGCTCCTTGGCATCGTGACGGCCGAGGTGATAGGCCGCGACCAGCGCAGCGAGCAGCAGCATCGAAGCCAGCTCCACCGCCAGCAGGTATGGCCCGTACAGGGCGATACCGACCGCTTTGGCATCAATGGTCTGCAAACCAAGGGCCGCGCCACTGGGCGACTGAAACAGCACATAGAGCAATTGCCCCAGCAACAACGCCGAGAGAATCGCCGGGCCGGTCCAGATACCCGGCGTCAGCCACTGACGTTCCTGCTCGACCGCCGCCGGGCCGAGGTTGAGCATCATCACCACAAACACGAACAGCACCATGATCGCGCCGGCGTAAACGATGATCTCCAGCGCGCCAGCAAACGGCGCGCCGAGGGCGAAGAAGGTCATCGCCACTGCCAGCAGCGAGAGAATCAGGTACAGCAGGGCGTGCACCGGATTGCTCGCGGTGATCACCCTGAATGTGGCCGCCACGGCAACGCCGGCGGCGAGGTAGAAAGCGAATTCCATATAGATCCTCTATATCTCCGTAGGAGTCTGTTTAGGCCGTCGCGAGTGCAGCTGAGGCAAGGCGAAAACAGGCGAGGAAGCGCAGTGTACTTTTGTACATGAGCATTCCGAGTCTGTTTTCAACGCAGTATCAGCAAGCGCAGCAGGCATTAAACAGGCTCCTTAGGGCAGCAGGCCTTTGACGTTGATGGGCTCGGCCTCATTCTGCGCGGCACCTTTCGGCTTGCCGGCGATGGCCATACCGGCGACGCGGTAGAAGTTGTAGTCTGGGTTCTTGCCCGGCCCGCTAATCAGCAGGTCTTCTTTCTCGTACACCAGGTCCTGGCGCTTGAACTCGCCCATCTCGAAATCTGGAGTGAGTTGGATCGCCGTGGTCGGACAGGCTTCTTCGCACAGGCCGCAGAAGATGCAGCGCGAGAAGTTGATGCGGAAAAAATCCGGGTACCAGCGGCCATCCGGGGTTTCCGCCTTCTGCAGCGAAATGCAGCCCACCGGGCAGGCCACAGCACACAGGTTGCAGGCCACGCAGCGCTCTTCGCCATCGGGGTCGCGGGTTAGCACGATGCGCCCGCGATAGCGTGGCGGCAGGTACACCGCCTCTTCCGGGTATTGCAGGGTGTCGCGCTTGCGAAAGCCATGGCTGAAAACCATGACCATGCTGCGCAGTTGGGTGTAGGTGCCGTGCACCACATCCCGTATGTATTTGAACATTCTGTGGTTCTCCTTACTGGGCCGCGGCCAGCACAAATGCGCCGGTCACCAGCAGGTTGATCAGGGTCAGCGGCAGGCAGAACTTCCAGCTGAAGGCCATGACCTGGTCATACCGTGGCCGCGGAATCGAGGCGCGCAGCAGGATGAAGATCATGATGAAGAAGCAGGTTTTCAGGGCGAACCAGAAAAACGGAATCTGCGGCAGGATGCCAAACGGCCCGTGCCAACCGCCGAAGAACAGGGTTACCAGCAGCGCCGAGATGGTGATGATGCCGATGTATTCGCCGACGAAGAACATGCCCCATTTCATCCCGGCATATTCGATGTGGTAACCGTCGGCCAGCTCCTGCTCCGCTTCCGGCTGGTCGAAGGGATGACGGTGAGTCACCGCCACGCCGGCGATAAAGAAGGTACAGAAGCCGAAGAACTGCGGAATGATGAACCAGAGGTTTTCCGCCTGGTAATCGACGATGTCGCGCATGTTGAACGAGCCAACCTGGGCGACGATGCCCATCAGCGCCAGCGCCAGAAACACCTCGTAGGACACCGTCTGCGCCGAGGCGCGCAGCGCGCCGAGCAGGGCAAACTTGTTGTTACTCGCCCAGCCAGCGAACAGCACGGCATACACCGACAGCCCGGCCATGGCGAAGAAGAACAGAATGCCGATATTCAGGTCAGCCACGCCCCAGTTCGGCGTGATCGGGATAATCGCAAAGGCCATCAACATGGCGGCGAAGGCGATCATCGGAGCCAGGATAAAGATGAACTTGTCGGCGAACGGCGGCGTCCAGTCCTCCTTGAAGAACATCTTGATCATGTCCGCTGCGATCTGAAACATGCCGAACGGCCCGACCCGATTAGGGCCGTAGCGGTCCTGCCACCAGCCCAGCAGTCGCCGTTCGACAAAGCTCAGCAGCGCGCCGCAGACCACCACCACCAGCAGAATCACGATGGCCTTGAGTACGGCGATCAGCACGTCCAGCACTTCGGGGGTCAGCCAACTCATTGCGCGGCCTCCTCAATGCGGGTGACCACGCTACCTGCGATCAGCGCCGGCATACCCGTCAAACCGACTGGCAGACCAACGACGCCAATGGCCAGCTCTTCGGTGATCTGCAACGGCAGGCGCAGGGTCTGCCCGGCGACTGCCAGACTCAGCAGCGCGCCGTCATTCACCCCCAGACGCTCTGCTTCGGCCTTGGCCAGCAGCGCGTAAGGTGCGGGAATGCGCTCTTGCAGCGGCGCGGCGCCGGCGGAGGTTTCCTCACTGCCAAACAGGTGATGCAGCGCCACGGCCTGCAAGGTGCCCGGTGCCGGGTTAAAGGCGGCCGGTGCGCTGAACCACGGCAGCACTGCGCCTTTGGCTTCCAGCAGACGCACACCGGGGTCGCCGGCACGCAGATGGCCGCCGACTTCGTCCTGAAACTTGTTCCAGGCCTGCGGCGAGTTCCAGCCCGGCGACCAGGCGAATGGAATCTGCTGGCGATCTTCCTTGCTGCCGGAATAGCCTTCCATGGAGAAGGTGAAGGCCGAATCCTGATCCTGCGGCTGACGCGGCTCGTGCACACTGAGATTAGCGCGCATTGCGGTGCGACCGCTGTAACGGTGCGGTTCACGCGCCAGCTTGAGGCCCTTGATACGGAAGGTGGCGTTTGGCGCCGCTTCGCCGATACGGGCCAGCAAGCTGTTGCTGGCAGCAACGGCCGCGGTCACCGCATCTAGCTGAGTCCAGTCGAGCGGCTTGCCCTGTAGCGTGCTGTGCAACGCATGCAGCCAGCGCCAGCCTTCGCGAATCAGGATATTGGCGTCGTAGTAGCTCGGCTCGAACACCTGGAAGAAGCGCTGGGCGCGGCCTTCGAAGCTGACCAGGGTGCCATCGCCTTCGGCGAAGCTGGCAACCGGCAGCAGCAGATGGGCTTTTTCGCTGGTAGCGGTGTGCTGATGGTCGGCGACGATCACCAGCTTGGCCGCTGCCAGTGCAGCATCGACCTGGGCGGCGTCGGCACGACGGTAGAGATCGTTTTCCAGCACGATCACGGCATCGGCCTGGCCGGACGTCAGCGCCTGCAGAGCAGCATCAACAGACTCGCCACCCAGCAGCGCCAGGCCCATGCTGTTGGCTTCCGGCACCACCAGGCTGATGGAGGCGTTCTTTTCGCGATTCTTCAGGGCGCTGGCGATATTCGCTGCGGCTTCGATCAGGCCCTTCTCGCCCAAGGAGGCGCCAGAGACGATCAGCGGACGCTTGGCTTCTAGCAACACCTCGGCAATCAACTGCACCAGCTCACCGACATCCGCATCCAGGCCGTTAACCGCCGGTGCGCTCGGGTCGATGGCATGGGCCACGGCGAAACCGATACGCGCCAGGTCGGCCGGCGCGGCGTGCACGCAGGCTTCGGCGATGTCATCCAGACGCGTGGCAGTAACGCTGGCGATAAATAGCGGATGCAGTTCGTCCTGAGCGACGTTCTGCACGGCAGCCATGTGCCAGTCCTGAATCTTCATCGAGGCGGCGATTTCAGTGGCTTTGCCCTTGACCGCCTGACGCAGGGCCAGGGCCAGGCGTGCGGCGGTCTGGGTCAGGTCTTCACCGAGGATAAACACCGCGTCGTGCAGCTCGACTTCACGCAGGGTCGGCACCGGCAGCGGACCGTTCTGCAGGATGTCGCGGATCAGGCGGATATTTTCCAGCTCGCCCGCAGCGATACCGGAGTAGTAGTTGGCCTCGCCGACCAGCTCACGCAGGGCGAAGTTGCTTTCCAGGCTGGCGCGCGGCGAACCGATACCGATTACGCGTTTGCCCTTGAGCAGCTCGGCGGCCTTGTCCAGCGCGGCATTGATGCCGAGCTTTTCGCCACCGTCTTTATTCACCAGCAGCGGCTGACGCGGGCGATCAGTGCGGTTGACGTAGCCGTAGCCAAAACGGCCACGGTCGCAGAGAAAATACTGGTTCACATCGCCATTGAAGCGGTTTTCGATGCGCCGCAGTTCGCCGTAGCGCTCGCCGGGGCTGGTGTTGCAGCCGCTGGCGCAGCCATGGCAGATGCTCGGGGCAAACTGCATGTCCCACTTGCGGTTGTAGCGCTCGGAGTGGGTCTTGTCGGTGAACACACCGGTCGGGCAGACCTCGACCAGATTGCCGGAGAACTCGCTTTCCAGCACGCCGTCTTCGACCCGGCCGAAGTACACGTTGTCGTGCGCGCCATACACGCCCAGGTCAGTGCCGCCGGCGTAGTCCTTGTAGTAACGCACGCAGCGGTAGCAGGCGATGCAGCGGTTCATCTCATGCCCAATAAACGGGCCGAGCTGCTGATTCTGGTGGGTGCGTTTGCTGAAGCGATAACGGCGCTGGTTGTGGCCAGTCATCACCGTCATGTCCTGCAGGTGGCAATGGCCGCCCTCCTCGCACACCGGGCAGTCGTGCGGGTGGTTGGTCATCAGCCACTCGACGACGCTGGCGCGGAACGCCTTGGACTCTTCATCGTCGATGCTGATCCAGGTGTTGTCGGTGGCCGGCGTCATGCACGACATGACGATGCGCCCGCGCGTATCGTTTTCATCGGTGTACTGCTTGACCGCGCACTGGCGGCAGGCGCCGACGCTACCGAGCGCCGGGTGCCAGCAGAAGTAAGGGATATCGAGACCGAGGGACAAGCAGGCCTGCAGCAGGTTGTCCGCCCCATCGACTTCGAAATCTTTGCCGTCTACGTGGATAGTGGCCATGGTTCAGGTTTCTTCTTTGCCCACCGAAGCGGGCTTGGCTAATGGAATCACGTTGTGCTGCGGGGCCAGGTCAGTGGCCGCCAGAGCGCCAATTTTTTATGGCCTGCCATCCATGGCGGCCACCCTTCGGGCCGTCGCTACGCGACGTTAAAAATGGCTCCCTGCCATTTTTAGCGCGGGGACGAATTGCCCCGTCGTTGCCGGAGCCGCCGAGCTGGCCACGCCAGCCTCGAACTCCGAACGGAAATACTTGATCGCACTGCCCAACGGCTCAACCGCACCCGGTGCGTGAGCACAGAAGGTTTTGCCCGGGCCAAGGAAGTTGACCAGACCGAGTAGCGTGTCGATGTCCTGCTGCGTGCCTTGCTTGCGCTCCAGGGCGCGCAGAATTTTCACGCTCCAGGGCAGGCCATCGCGGCATGGCGTACACCAGCCGCAGGACTCGCGGGCGAAGAACTCTTCCATATTGCGCAACAGCGAGACCATGCTGATGCTGTCGTCCACCGCCAGCGCCAGGCCGGTGCCCATGCGCGTGCCGACCTTGCCGATACCGCCGGCATACATCAGCGCATCCAGGTGCTCGGGGAGCAGGAAGCCGGTGCCAGCACCGCCAGGTTGCCAGCACTTGAGGGTGTAGCCATCCCGCATGCCGCCGGCGTAGTCCTCGAACAGCTCGCGAGCGCTTACGCCGAAGGGTAGCTCCCACAGGCCAGGGTTCTTCACCTTGCCGGAGAAGCCCATCAGCTTGGTGCCGTGGTCTTCACTCTCCGGGCGGGCCAGGCTCTTGTACCAGTCCACGCCATTACCGACGATGGCCGGCACGTTGCATAGGGTTTCCACATTGTTTACGCAGGTCGGCTTGCCCCATACGCCGACGGCAGCCGGGAACGGCGGCTTGGCACGCGGGTTGGCGCGGCGACCTTCGAGGGAGTTGATCAGTGCGGTTTCTTCACCGCAGATATAGCGCCCGGCACCGGTGTGGACGAACAGCTCGAAATCGAAACCGCTGCCGAGGATGTTCTTGCCGAGCAGGCCGGCGGCCTTGGCTTCCTCGATAGCGCGATTCAGATTCGCCGCCGCATCGACGTATTCGCCGCGCAGGAAGATGTAGCCGCGATAGGCCTTGAGCGCACGGGCAGAAATCAGCATGCCTTCCACCAGCAGGTGCGGCAGCTGCTCCATCAACATGCGGTCCTTCCAGGTGTTCGGTTCCATTTCGTCCGCGTTGCACAGCAGGTAGCGGATGTTCATGGATTCGTCGGCAGGCATCAGGCCCCACTTCACCCCGGTGGGAAAGCCGGCACCACCACGGCCCTTGAGGCCGGAATCTTTTACCGTTTGCACGATATCGGCCTGGGCCATTTCGCTCAGCGCTTTACGCGCAGCAGCGTAGCCATTCTTCTGCTGGTACTCCTCCAGCCACACCGGTTGGCCATCGTCACGCAGGCGCCAGGTCAGCGGATGGCTTTCCTCGCTGCGGGCGATCTTGTTGGCCGGGCCGATGGAGGTCAGCGTTTTCATACCACTCATTGGTAGGCCTCCAGCAGTTGAGCCACGCCGCCAGGTTGCACGTCGCCAAAGGTGTCGTCGTCGATCATCAGCGCCGGGGCCTTGTCGCAGTTGCCCAGACAGCACACCGGCAGCAGGGTAAAGCGGCTGTCGTCGGTGGTCTCGCCGAGGCCGATACCGAGCTGTTTCTGCATTTCAGCGACGACCGACTCATGGCCACCGACATAGCAGGTCATGCTGTCGCACACCCGGATAATGTGGCGGCCCACCGGCTGACGGAAAATCTGACTATAGAAGGTGGCCACACCTTCGACGTCGCTGGCGGGAATACCGAGGATTTCGCCAATCGCATCGGCGGCGCCATCCGGCACCCAGCCACGGGCCTTCTGCACGAGTTTCAGCGCTTCGATCGACGCCGCACGCGGGTCTTCGTAGTGGTGCATCTCATGCTCGATGGCCGCATGTTCGGCTTCGCTGAGGATGAAACGATCAGTCTGAATTAGCGTATTCATAATCAGCGGTCCACGTCAGCCATAACGAAGTCGATACTACCCAGGTACGCGATCAGGTCAGCGACCATGCTGCCGCGAATCACCGAAGGGATCTGCTGCAGGTGCGGGAAGCTCGGCGTGCGAATCCGCGTGCGGTAGCTCATGGTGCTGCCGTCGCTGGTCAGGTAGTAGCTGTTGATGCCCTTGGTCGCCTCGATCATCTGGAATGACTCGTCGGCTGGCATCACCGGGCCCCATGAGACTTGTAGGAAGTGCGTAATAAGGGTTTCGATATGCTGCAACGTGCGCTCTTTCGGCGGCGGCGTGGTCAGCGGATGGTCGGCCTTGTACGGGCCTTCCGGCATATTGCGCAGGCACTGATCGATGATCTTGATGCTCTGACGCATCTCCTCAACGCGCACCATGCAGCGGTCGTAGGCATCGCCATTGGCGGCCAGCGGCACTTCGAACTCGAAGTTTTCGTAGCCGGAATACGGCCGCGCCTTACGCAGGTCAAAATCGCAGCCGGTGGCGCGCAGGCCGGCACCTGTGGTGCCCCACTCCAGCGCTTCATTGGTGTTGTACTGGGCCACGCCAATGGTGCGCGCCTTGAGAATGCTGTTCTTCAGCGCGGCTTTCTCGTACTCGTCGAGGCGCTTGGGCAGCCAGTCGACGAATTCTTTAACCAGCTTGTCCCAGCCACGCGGCAGGTCATGGGCGACACCACCGATGCGGTACCAGGCCGGGTGCAGACGGAAGCCGGTGATGGCTTCAATCACCTTGTAGGCGCGCTGACGGTCAGTGAAGGTAAAGAACACCGGCGTCATCGCACCGACGTCCTGAATATAGGTACCCAGGAACAGCAGGTGGCTGGTGATGCGGAAGAATTCGGCCAGCATGATGCGAATCACGTCGACCCGTTGCGGCACGGTGATGCCCGCGAGCTTTTCCACGGCCAGCACGTACGGCAGGTTGTTCATCACCCCACCGAGGTAATCAATGCGGTCGGTGTAAGGAATAAAGCTGTGCCAGCTCTGCCGTTCGGCCATCTTCTCGGCACCACGGTGGTGGTAACCGACTTCGGGCACGCAATCGACTATCTCTTCACCGTCGAGCTGCAGGATGATGCGGAACGCACCGTGGGCCGACGGATGATTGGGGCCGAGGTTGAGGAACATATAGTCCTCATGCTCGCTGCCGCGCTTCATACCCCAGTCTTCCGGCTTGAAGCGCGCGGCTTCTTCTTCCAGCTGCTGTTTGGCCAGGGTCAGGCTGAACGGATCGAACTCGGTGGCGCGCGCCGGGTAATCCTTGCGCAGCGGGTGACCTTCCCAGGTCGGCGGCATCATGATCCGCGTCAGGTGCGGGTGGCCACTGAAGTGAATGCCGTAGAGGTCCCAGACTTCGCGCTCATACCAGTTGGCATTGGGCCAGATGCTGGTGACGCTGGGCACATTGAGGTCGCGCTCGCTCAAGGCAACCTTGAGCATGATGTCGCTGTTCCGCTCCAGCGACATCAGGTGATAGAACACAGTGAAATCCGCACCCGGCAGACCGCGACGCTGGGTACGCAGGCGCTCGTCGACGCCATGCAGGTCATACAGCATCACGTAGGGACGCGGCAGGTTGCGCAGGAAGGTCAGGATTTCGACCAGCCGCTCGCGAGCCACCCACAGCACCGGCATGCCAGTACGGGTGCTCTGTGCGGTAAAGGCTTCAGCGCCAAAACGGGAATTCAGTGCGACGACCACATCTTGGTCGTCAGCCTTGTACGGCGGTATGGACAGAATGCTGTCTGCAGTCATGATCTCGGTCGCTATCGGTCAACGGCGTCAGTAGGCGGGCTCAAGCGAGCCCAGGCTCACACTTCGTCGGGGCTGCGCAGATTGGTCACGGCGATCCGCTGCTCGCGACGTTGCTCTTTCTGCGAAGGCATGTCGGCACGGTAAACACCCTGATCACCGACCACCCAGGACAACGGCCGACGCTCCTGACCGATGGATTCCTGCAGCAGCATCAAGCCTTGCAAAAAGGCCTCGGGACGCGGCGGGCACCCGGGAATATAGACGTCGACCGGCAGAAACTTGTCGACGCCCTGGACCACCGAGTAGATGTCGTACATGCCGCCAGAGTTAGCGCAGGAGCCCATCGAGATCACCCACTTGGGTTCCAGCATCTGCTCGTACAGGCGCTGGATGACCGGAGCCATCTTGATAAAGCAGGTGCCGGCGATGACCATGAAGTCCGCCTGGCGTGGGGAGGCCCGGATCACTTCCGCACCAAACCGAGCCACGTCATGCGGCGCAGTAAAGGCGGTGGTCATTTCCACATAGCAGCAGGACAGGCCGAAGTTGTACGGCCACAGGGAGTTCTTGCGCCCCCAGTTCACTGCACCATTGAGAACATCTGAGAGCTTGCCCATGTAGATGTTCTTGTGGACTTGATCGTCTAGCAGCGGGTCGGAAACAGTCTCCCGCTCGCCGACCGGATAGCGCTCATTGGGCGCATCCGGATCGATCCGAGTAAGTTTGTAGTGCATCGCCAAAGCCTCATTGTTTTAGCTTCGCCTGCCGCTCGCGACGGCCCTGAGGTGCCCAATCGAGCGCCCCGATCCGCCAAAGGTAGACAAGACCTGCCAACAGAATTGCTATAAAGACTGTAGCTTCGATCAGCCCAGCCCAGCCGCTTTCGCGCACCGAAACTGCCCAAGCGAAGAGAAAGAGGGCTTCAACGTCGAAGATCACGAAGAGCATCGCGACCAGATAGAATTTGGCTGACAGGCGCAGGCGCGCGCTGCCGACGGGCAACATGCCGGATTCGAAGGGCTCGTTCTTGCTGCGCCCCCAGGCTTTGCTACCCAGCAGGCTGGACAGGCCAAGCATGAACGCAATGAGGCCGCAGACCCCAAGCAAAAAAACAGCAAAAGCCCAGTTATGGGATATGGTCGTTACCGCATCAGGCATGCCGGTACTCCTTGATAAAGGAACGGCTTCTATAATTTTTATTGCGCGCAAGTCCAAACAGGATGCCCGCCAAGTATGGTCGCAATTCTATGCGTGCTACGAATTAGTAACCAATTATTTTATGTTCACAAAGCGACATAAACGCGTAACCAATCGCCAAAACCGTTTTGCGGCTTGAGCCAGCGCTGCAGAGCGGTATCAACAGTTGGTTCCATTGAATACAGCCGCTATGCTTGGCTGCATCTCAATGGATAAAGACTATGACCCTCACCGAACTGCGCTACATAGTCACCCTCGCTCAGGAACAGCACTTCGGCCGCGCCGCCGAGCGTTGTCATGTCAGCCAGCCGACGCTGTCGGTGGGGGTGAAGAAACTCGAAGATGAGCTGGGTGTGCTGATCTTCGAACGCAGCAAGAGCGCAGTACGCCTGACCCCGGTCGGTGAAGGCATCGTCACCCAGGCGCAGAAAGTGCTGGAGCAGGCCCAGGGCATCCGCGAGCTGGCCCAAGCCGGCAAGAACCAGATGGCCGCGCCGCTGAAGATCGGCGCGATCTACACCGTCGGCCCTTATCTGTTCCCCCACCTGATTCCGCAACTGCACCGCGTCGCGCCGCAGATGCCGCTGTATATCGAAGAGAACTTTACTCACGTGCTGCGCGACAAACTGCGCAATGGCGAGCTGGACGCGATCATCATCGCCCTGCCGTTCCATGAAGCTGACGTGCTGACCAAGCCGCTGTACGACGAGCCGTTCTACGCCCTGCTTCCCGCCGGCCACCCCTGGGCCGCGATGAAAACCATCGACAGCAAGCTGCTGAATGACAAGAGCCTGCTGCTGCTCGGCGAAGGCCACTGCTTCCGCGATCAGGTGCTGGAAGCCTGCCCGACCCTGCGCAAGGGCGGCGAAGACAGCGCCAAGCACACCACGGTGGAATCCAGCTCGCTGGAAACCATTCGCCATATGGTCGCCTCGGGCCTCGGCGTATCGATCCTGCCGTTCTCTGCCGTCGACAGCCACCACTACGCCCCTGGCGTGATCGAAGTGCGCCCGCTGAGCGCGCCCGCGCCGTTCCGCACCGTGGCCATCGCCTGGCGCGCCAGCTTCCCACGGCCGAACGCCATCGAAGTACTGACCGACTCGATCCGCCTGTGCTCGGTGGCCAAACCACTGCCCAAGAGCAGCTAAGACAGGCCATGACCGAATTGGCTGCGGTTTCTGTCACCGCGCTGAAAGGCGTGGGGGCGGCCCTGGCCGAAAAACTCGCCAAGGTCGGCCTGGAAACCTTGCAGGACGTGTTGTTCCACCTGCCGCTGCGCTATCAGGATCGCACCCGCATCGTGCCGATTGGCGCGCTGCGCCCCGGCCAGGACGCGGTGGTTGAAGGCATAGTCGCTGGTGCCGATGTGGTCATGGGCCGCCGCCGCAGCCTGTTGGTACGCCTGCAGGACGGCAGCGGCACCCTATCCTTACGCTTCTACCATTTCAGCCAGGCGCAGAAAGAAGGCCTCAAACGTGGCACTCAGGTGCGCTGCTACGGCGAAGTGCGCCCTGGCTCATCGGGCCTGGAAATCTACCACCCGGAATACCGTGCGCTATCCGGCAGCGAGCCAATTGCCGTGGAACAGACCCTGACGCCGATCTACCCGACGACCGAAGGCCTGACCCAGCAACGCTTGCGTCAGCTCAGCGAGCAGGCCCTGGCACGCCTGGGTCCGCACAGCCTGCCAGATTGGCTACCGCGAGAACTGGCTGACGATTACCAACTCAGCCCGCTCGACCAAGCCATCCGTTACCTGCATCGACCGCCGCCGGATGCTGACCTGGAAGAACTCGCCGAAGGTCGCCACTGGGCCCAGCACCGTCTGGCCTTCGAGGAACTGCTGACCCACCAACTCTCCTTGCAACGCTTGCGCGAAAGCGTACGCGCGCAGCAGGCTCCGGCGCTGCCCCTGGCGCAAAGCCTGCCGCAGCAATATTTGGCCAACCTGGGCTTTACCCCCACCGGCGCGCAACAGCGAGTTGGCGCGGAAATCGCCTACGACCTCAGCCAGAGCGAACCGATGCTGCGCCTGGTGCAGGGCGATGTGGGCGCCGGCAAGACCGTGGTCGCCGCCTTTGCCGCGCTGCAGGCGCTGGAAGCCGGTTATCAGGTGGCACTGATGGCGCCGACCGAGATTCTTGCCGAACAGCATTTCATCAACTTCAGCAAATGGCTGGCGCCGCTGGGCCTGGAAGTCGCCTGGCTAGCCGGCAAGCTCAAGGGCAAAGCCCGCGCCAGCGCTCTGGAGCAGATCGCCGCCGGCGCGCCCATGGTGGTTGGCACCCACGCGCTGTTTCAGGATGAAGTGCGCTTTGCCAAGCTCGCCTTGGTGATCATCGATGAGCAGCACCGCTTCGGCGTGCAGCAGCGTCTGGCCCTGCGGCAGAAAGGCATCGGCGGGCGCATGTGTCCGCATCAGCTGATCATGACCGCCACGCCAATCCCGCGAACCCTGGCGATGAGCGCCTACGCCGATCTCGACACCTCGATCCTCGACGAACTGCCACCTGGTCGTACGCCGGTGAATACCCTTGTGATCGCCGACAGCCGCCGCCTGGAAGTGGTCGAGCGCGTGCGCCTGGCCTGCAATGAAGGGCGGCAGGCCTACTGGGTCTGCACGCTGATCGAGGAATCCGAAGAGCTGACCTGCCAGGCCGCGGAAACCACCTTCGAGGATTTATCGGCGGCGCTCGGCGGGCTGAATGTCGGGCTGATTCACGGGCGCATGAAACCGGCAGAAAAGGCCGCGGTGATGGACCAGTTCAAACAGGGCCAGCTGCAACTGCTGGTGGCCACCACGGTGATCGAAGTCGGCGTCGATGTGCCCAATGCCAGCCTGATGATCATCGAGAACCCGGAACGCCTGGGCCTGGCCCAGCTGCACCAACTGCGCGGCCGGGTCGGTCGCGGCAGCGCGGCCAGCCATTGCCTGCTGCTCTATCACCCGCCGTTGTCGCAGCTGGGTCGCGAACGCCTGACAATCATGCGCGAGACCTGCGATGGTTTCGTTATCGCCGAAAAGGACCTGGAACTGCGCGGCCCCGGCGAGATGCTCGGCACCCGCCAGACCGGCCTGCTGCAATTCAAGGTGGCCGATCTGATGCGCGATGCCGACCTGCTACCTGCAGTACGCGACGCCGCGCAAGCGCTGCTGGAACACTGGCCGCAGCATGTCAGCCCGTTACTTGAACGCTGGCTGCGGCATGGCCAACAATACGGGCAAGTGTGAAGCAGCGCACATGGCAACCGTCGCCTGTGCCGCACTTTCACCAACCCGCTGTTTATACTCGAAACATTGCTGCCTCTGCCGGATACCGCCATGACTGAACTTGCCCTAGCTCCCGACACCGCTCCGCGCCCGCCAGCGGTGATTCTGCAACTACTGGAAAAGCTCGGCCTGCCCTACCAAGTCTGCCGCGACCTGCCCGGCCTGCCCGCTGCTCAGCGTTTGCAGGCGGTATTACTGGATGACGCTGTGGGCGCGTTGCTGGTGCTCTACCCGCAGAGCCAGCTGCTCGACCTCAACCGCCTGACCGAACTGACCGGCCGTCAGCTGACTGCGGTCAAGCCGGAACGCCTGGAGCGCATGCTCGGCAAGCACAACCTGAAAGTGCTGCCCGGCCTGCCGCCACTGACCAGCTCACCGTGCCTATATGACGAGCGCCTATTGCAGGCGCCGAGCCTGTATATCGAATCCGGCCAGCGCGGCGTGCTGCTGGAGCTGAGCACCGAGGCCTTTAAGACCCTGCTGAGCAAGGCCAGCGCCGCGCGTTTCGGCGAGCCGCTGAGCAATATTCGCCTGAACCTCGATCGCCCGGACGACGACCGCGCCGAGATCACCCTGGCGGTGCAGGCCTTTACCGCGCGGCGCATCCAGCAACGCCTGGAAGAAACCATCGAGATTCCGCCGTTGCCGGAAACCGCGCAGAAGATTATCAAGCTACGCGTCGACCCGGATGCCACCGTGGATGACATCACCGGCGTGGTCGAAACCGACCCGGCGCTGGCCGCCCAGGTGGTCAGCTGGGCCGCCTCGCCCTACTACGCGGCACCCGGCAAGATCCGCTCGGTGGAGGACGCCATCGTCCGCGTGCTGGGCTTCGATCTGGTGATCAACCTGGCCCTCGGCCTGGCCCTGGGGAAAACCCTGAGCCTGCCCAAAGATCATCCGCAACAGGCCACGCCGTACTGGCAACAGGCAATCTACAGCGCTGCGGTGATCGAAGGGCTGACCCGCGCCATCCCGCGCGCGCAGCGCCCGGAAGCTGGCCTGACCTATCTCGCCGGCTTGCTGCACAACTTCGGTTATCTGGTGCTGGCGCATGTGTTTCCGCCGCACTTCTCGCTGATCTGCCGGCATCTGGAGGTCAACCCGCACCTGTCGCACAGCTATATCGAACAGCATCTGCTCGGTATCAGTCGCGAGCAGATCGGCGCATGGCTGATGCGTTACTGGGATATGCCCGAAGAACTGGCCAGCGCCCTGCGCTTCCAGCACGACCCGGAATACACCGGCCCCCACGCCACCTACCCAAACCTGGTGTGCCTGTCGGTCAGCCTGCTGCGCAATCGCGGCATCGGTGCCGGCCCACAGAGCGAGATTCCACAAAGCCTGTTCGACAACCTCGGCATCAGCCGGGAGAAAGCCGAAGAAGCCGTGAGCAAGGTGCTGGCCGCCGAAGTCGCGCTGCGCGAACTGGCGGCGCAATTCCACCCGCCGCACTAATACTGCAGAAAATATAAAGGGGCCTAAGGGCCCCTTTATCGCTACAGTCGAATGATTACTTCCTCAGCTGGGCACGCCGTGCGGCGAACAATTCCGGCAACACCTGCGCGCTGCCATCGAGCAATTGCGCCACGGCTGGCTGCTCATACAGGGCAGCATATTCGGCCAGCTTTTCGCTGGGCATCTGCCGGTAGGCGTAAAGCATAAATGACTCCACTGCCTCAGCGCTGGAGATACGCAGCGCATCTTCCTGAGCCTTGGTCTGAGTACTCAAGGCCTTTTCGTCGATGCTTTCACCACGGCCCTGCAACGCCAGAAGCGCCTGGGTCTTGCCGACTTCATAGCGCAGCAGGGTAGCCAGAATGGTCGTGTGTGCGGCGGCATCCAGACGTCGCACCAGAGCCAGGCGCTCCTCACGCGGCGGGCGCTCGTTCAGTTGTTTGCGATAGGCCGCCAGGCCTTCTGCGCCACCCTCACCAACCGAACGCTCGGCGGCGGTAAAACCCTGCGCCAGTGGGCTGTCCAACAGGCGCTTGGCCTGCTCCAGCTGGGCTTGATCGAGTTTGCCGGTCAGACGTTTAGCCAAATCCAGGCACAAGCCATCGGCGGCAAACACCTTGGCCAACTGCGCTTGCTGCTTATCGGCCAGGCCACGCTGCACCAGCGGTGCGCTCTGTTCGCAGAGCAAACGGATGCCCGCCAGTTCGAATAGCGGCGCAAAGGCTTCGGCTTTAGGGGGTGCGGCGTGGGCAAGGGAGGTGGAAAACAGCAGGGCACTCAGCAGCAAACGCATGGGCAAACTCTCACTAGGGCTATGCCCAGCCTAGCGAATGCGGTGCGCGCAGGCCAGCCCTGGCGCGCACTGCTGCGAATCAGGCAGCTTTTTTGGCAGCGTCTTTCTTTTTCGGCATCAGGTATTTGGTCAGCCCCTGGAACCAGATCACCAACGCCGGGTTGCCCTGAATCTGGATGTCCTTGTTCTGAATGCCCTGCATAAACGCCAGCTGCTTGTTTTTCGCGCTCATGGTGGCAAAACCATAGGCCGCATCCTTGAAGCCAAGGGCAAATGCAGGTTCGCTGACCGGGCCGCGTTTGCTGGTGATGCGCTGGTCTTTGACGATGAAGTGACGGGCAACTTTGCCGTCCAGGGTGTGCAGTTGAAAGACCATGTCGCGGTCGACCAGTTGTTGTTGGAAAGCCGGGTTTTCACGGCTGGCCTTGGCCATCAGACGGCCCAGCATCCACAGAAGAAAACGGAATTTCATGCGCGAGGCCTCGCAAAGGATAGAGAAAAGGCGGCGCATTGTAGCGGTTTGCGGCGGGGACTACATCCGGCTGAAAGAAGGGCGTGAACACGCTGACCGGGGTAGTGCAGCCCGGAGCCAAAGGCTCCGGGCTCAAGGACTCAGTTGACCGCGTCTTTCAGGGACTTGCCCGGTTTGAAGGCGACGGTATTGCTGGCCTTGATCTTTACCGGCTCGCCGGTTTGCGGATTTTTGCCGGTGCGAGCACCACGGTGGCGTTGTACGAAAGTACCAAAGCCTACCAGGGTGACGCTGTCCTTGCGGTTCAGTGCGTTGGTGATTTCTTCAAGTACTGCGTTAAGTACACGGTTTGCCTGATCTTTAGTCAGATCCGCCTTATCGGCGATGGCGGCGGCGAGTTCCGGTTTACGCATAAATGCCTCTTTACGGTTTTTTGTTGTTGTGTCCGGGCTGCTCTGCGCGAGCAGATACCAAGGCGCGGCAACAGCTCTAGGCTGCGGCAGACTGAGGGAGAATGGCATGCCATCGGGCCCTGCGCCAGTCTTGTCCGACAGTTAAACCAAGCAGGCTTATGGCATATACGACAGAACGACCGCCATTTAAGCCAAAAGTGCAGGCAGTAGCTTATTCAGAGCCAATTTTTCCTGCACGGCCGTACCGGTCAACGCATAACCGAGCAGCGCGCCGCTGCTGTCATGACACAGCGCCTTGATGTCGGCGCCGCTGCCCTCCACGCTCCATTCGCCCTGCTGGCCGCGCGGCGGCGGCGAGACAACCAACGGGCAAACCGGGGTTTTTACCGTTACCGGCATAGGCCCGTAACTCACTGCGGTCGGAGTGCCAGCCAGGGTTTGCGCCAGCGCACGGGCGCTGGTCATCAGCGGCATCACATAGAGCAGATTGATCCCGTCGACCTCGGCGCAGTCACCCAAGGCATAGATATTGGCATGTGAGGTGCGCAGGTGACGGTCGACCACCACCCCACGATTGACTGTCAAACCTGCAGCGGTGGCCAGTGCGATGCGCGGGCGCAGCCCCACGGCTGAAAGCACCAGATCGCACTCAATCAGCGTGCCGTCGGACAGGTGCGCTTGCAGTGCATCGCCTTGGTGGTTCAGGCTGGCTAACACCGGCCCGAGATGAAAGCGTGCACCGAGCCCTTCCAGACCGGCTTGAACTGCGGCTGCGGCAGCCGGGTGCAGCAGGCCTGGCATCACCTGCTCGCAGGGCGCCACCAGCTCGACCTGATAGCCGCCAAGACTGAGGTCATTGGCAAACTCGCAGCCGATCAGACCAGCGCCCAGCAGCAGGACGCGCTGCTTGCCGGCGGCCGCCGTACGAAAGCGCGCGTAGTCTTCCAGATCATTGATTGAGAAAATCGCATCATCGGCATCGCCTTCCACCGGTACGCGAATCACCTCGGCGCCCCAGGCCAGCACCAGATCGCGGTACGGCACGGACTCTTCGCCGATCCACAGTTGCTTGTGGCCGGGGTCGATGCCGCTGATGTGGGTATGGGTGCGGATTTCCGCCTTGAGTTGCTCGGCCATGGCACCCGGCTCAGCCATGCTCAGGCCATCGGCGTCCTTGTTCTTGGCAAAACCGGTGGACAGCATCGGCTTGGAATAGGAGCGGCCGTCGTCAGCGGTGATCAGCAGCAGCGGGGTTTCGCTGTCCAGCTTGCGAAATTCACGAGCCAGGTTGTAGCCGGCCAAGCCGGTGCCAACGATGACGACAGGTGCACTCATGCTGCATTCCTCACACAGGCCACGCATTACTGTGGCCGTAATAAATTTCGGGGCGGCCGCGGTTCAGGCGATTTCGATCATCTCGAAATCCAGCTTGCCTACGCCGCAATCGGGGCACAGCCAATCGGCGGGAATATCTTCCCAGGCCGTGCCAGGGGCGATGCCTTCCTCGGGCAGGCCGAGGGCTTCGTCATAGATAAAACCGCACACCACACATTGCCACTTGCGCATAGCCACCTCGGCGCTTATCCATCTCGTTCGGGGGTGTTGAGTATGCGCACTCGCGAAACAAAACGGCGACCCTCGGTTCGCCGCCTAGAGCAGCATGGACTTAGAAGCGGTTTCAGATCTCGCGAGCTAGAGCGATGCAAGGCAAAAACAGGCGAGAAAGCGGAGTTTACGGCTGTAAATGAGCATTTCGAGCCTGTTTTTAACGCAGCAGCGCCGACGTGCAGCAGATCGGAGACGGTTCTTAGCCGATTTCGATCATTTCGAAATCAAGCTTGCCCACGCCACAGTCGGGGCACAGCCAGTCTTCCGGGACATCCTGCCAGAGTGTACCGGCGGCGATGCCTTCATCAGGCCAGCCCTGGCTCTCGTCGTAAATCAGTCCACAGACCACACATTGCCACTTCTTCATAACTACCTCAGACGGATCACACGGCTATTGCGCCGGGGAAACTACCGCATATGTGCAAGTGCGCCAAGCCGCCGGGCGATGAATAGCGCGCCATCGAGGCCAACCAAAGTCGGGTTCTGCCCGGCGTAGCGGCCAATCGCCGCGCGTTGCGCCACCTGCCGGGCGCAAGTGCCGTGCTAGACTCGTGCGCCTCAGCTCAAGTGAAATCTGCTCGTGCCCCACGCCGCCCTCGCCCATCCGCCGCGCTGGCTGACAGCCAGCCAACTGCACCCTGCGCCCACTACCGCGGTGCGTGACTGGCTATTCAATGAGGACTCGCTGACGCGCCGGCTGACCGCCCTGTCCGCCAATGGCTTCAGCGTCACCCCGCTGCAGGAAGGTTGGCAGCGCCTGCGCAACGATGAATGCAGCGCGCTGGGCGTGGTCAACGGCAGCCAGGGCTGGGTGCGTGAGGTGTACCTGCGCGGCCACGGCCAGCCCTGGGTATTCGCCCGCAGCGTAGCTGCACGCAGCGCCCTGGAAGGATCCGGTCTGGCAATGGATCAACTGGGCAGTCGTTCGCTGGGTGAGTTGTTGTTCAGCGACCGCGCTTTTGATCGTGGTGAATTGCAGGTGTGCCGCTACCCGGCGCAATGGCTACCAGCAGAGGCCTGCAACGAGCGCTTGTGGGCACGGCGTTCGTGCTTTAGCCGTGGCGCATTGGGGGTGCTGGTGGCAGAGGTATTCCTCCCCGAGTTCTGGCAAGCCGCCAAGATCGACACGCCGTAGGGTGGGCCGCTGCTGACATCGAGTCGTAAGGCGGCCCGTAGGGTGGATGTCGTTTTTTACATCCACCTTATAGCCACAATGGTGGATCGATAAAACGTGATCCACCCTACGCGCTCCGTATAATCAGCCGCAACTCGCACGGAGACGCGCTCGATGTATACCCGCCTGCTGCATTCGCTCAATCGCCTGCACCCCCGCGCCTGGGACTTTATCCAGCTGATGCGCCTGGACAAGCCCATCGGCATCTACCTGCTGCTGTGGCCAACGCTGTGGGCGCTGTGGGTCGCTGCCGAGGGCGTGCCGAGCGCAAAGAACCTGTTTATCTTCGTCGTCGGCGTATTTTTGATGCGCGCCGCTGGCTGCGTGATCAATGACTACGCTGATCGCAACTTTGACGGCCACGTCAAACGCACCCAGGCGCGCCCGCTGGCCAGTGGCAAGATCCAACCACGCGAGGCGTTGATTCTGTTCGCCGTACTGGTGGCGCTGAGCTTCGTTCTGGTGCTGTTTACCAACGCCACCACCGTCTGGTTGTCGTTTGGCGGCCTGGCCCTGGCCGCCTGCTACCCCTTTATGAAGCGCTACACCTTCTACCCGCAGGTGGTACTGGGTGCGGCGTTTTCCTGGGGCATGCCCATGGCCTTCACAGCAGAGACCGGCAATCTGCCGCCCGAGGCCTGGCTGCTGTATATCGCCAACCTGCTGTGGACGGTGGCCTACGACACTTACTACGCCATGGCTGACCGTGAAGACGACCTGAGGATCGGCGTGCGCTCCACCGCCATCCTGTTCGGCGATGCGGACCGCCTGATCATCGTCACACTGCAGGGCCTGGCGCTGCTGTGCCTGCTACTGGCGGCGGCCCGCTTCGAGCTGGGCCTGTACTTCCATCTCGGTTTACTGGCGGCGGCCGGTTGTTTTGCCTGGGAGTTTCACAAGACCCGCAACCGCAAGCCGATGGCCTGTTTCAATGCTTTTCTGCATAACCATTGGGCCGGCTTGGCGATCTTTATTGGCCTAGTGCTCGACTACGCGTTACGCGGGTAGAACAGGTGCGTGCCGCGCGACTGTCATATCGCTGCAATAATTCCGTTATCTAATGCAGTCCATTACAGCGAGATGACCCGAGGCTTGACCCATGGTTGGCAAGAACATCCTGATCGTCGATGACGAAGCACCGATCCGTGAAATGATCGCCGTGGCCTTGGAAATGGCCGGCTACGAGTGCCTGGAAGCGGAGAATACCCAGCAGGCGCACGCCATCATCGTCGACCGCAAACCTGATCTGATCCTGCTCGACTGGATGCTCCCCGGCACCAGCGGCATCGAACTGGCACGGCGCCTCAAGCGCGACGAGCTGACCGGCGACATCCCGATCATCATGCTCACTGCCAAGGGCGAAGAGGACAACAAGATCCAGGGCCTGGAAGTCGGCGCCGACGACTACATCACCAAGCCGTTCTCGCCGCGCGAACTGGTCGCCCGCCTGAAAGCCGTGCTGCGCCGCGCCGGCCCGACCGACAGCGAAGGCCCGATCGAAGTTGGCGGTCTGTTGCTCGACCCGGTCAGCCACCGCGTGACCATCGACGGCAAACCCGCCGAAATGGGCCCCACCGAATACCGCCTGCTGCAGTTCTTTATGACCCACCAGGAGCGCGCCTACACCCGTGGCCAGCTACTCGATCAGGTCTGGGGCGGCAATGTGTATGTCGAGGAGCGCACCGTAGACGTGCATATCCGCCGCCTGCGCAAAGCGCTTGGCGAGGTTTACGAGAACCTGGTGCAAACCGTCCGTGGTACCGGCTATCGTTTTTCCACCAAGAGCTAAGACGGTTAGGATGGCCCGCAGGTTGTATACCTGACCTGCATAAAGGATTGATTGGCGGATGAGCTCGAATTGAATCAAGACTGGCGCGGCCCCCTGATACGCCACTTGCTGCTTCTGGTCGGTGCCTGCCTGCTGCTCGGGCTGATCACTGGCGAATACGCCTGGACCCTGCTGCTCGGCTTGGCCGGCTACCTCGGCTGGCACCTGCAACAACTGCTGCGTCTGCACAAGTGGTTGCGCACCCGCCAGGGTGACGAAGCGCCGCCCGATGGCTACGGCCTGTGGGGCGAAGTGTTCGACAGCATCTACCACCTGCAGCGCCGCGATCAAAAAGTCCGTGGCCGCCTGCAGGCAGTGATCGACCGGGTGCAGGAATCCACCGCCGCGCTGAAAGATGCGGTGATCATGCTCGACCGCGACGGCAATCTGGAGTGGTGGAACATCGCCGCGGAAAAACTCCTGGGCCTGAAAACTCCGCAGGACAGCGGCCAGCAGATCACCAATCTGGTGCGAGACCCGCGCTTTATCGAATATTTCGAAAACCACAATTACAACGAGCCACTGGAGCTGCCTTCACCAGTCAGCGACCGCCTGCGCCTGCAGTTTCATATCACCCAATACGGCAACCGCGAACACCTGATGCTGGTGCGCGACATCACCCGTCTGTATCAGCTGGAACAGATGCGTAAGGATTTCGTCGCCAACGTCTCCCACGAACTGCGCACCCCGCTGACGGTGATCGCTGGCTACCTGGAAACCCTGCTGGATAACGTCGAGGATGTTAATCCGCGCTGGTTGCGTGCCCTGCAGCAGATGCAACAGCAGGGTGGACGTATGCAGAACCTGCTGAATGACCTGCTGTTGCTGGCCAAGCTGGAAGCCACCGACTATCCCTCGGACAACCAGCCAGTGGCCGTTGACCTGCTGCTGCTGAGCATCAAGAACGATGCCCAGGCGCTCTCTGGCGAACGTCACCACCGCATTAGCCTGGACGCCGACCCGCACCTCAAACTCAAGGGTAGCGAAACAGAGCTGCGTAGCGCCTTCTCCAACCTGGTGTTCAATGCGGTGAAATACACCCCGGACGAAGGTGATATCCACATTCGTTGGTGGGGTGATGAACAGGGGGCGCACTTGGCCGTGCAGGACAGCGGCCTGGGCATTGAAGCCCGACACCTGCCGCGCCTGACCGAGCGTTTCTACCGGGTGGACTCCAGCCGTGCCAGCAACACCGGCGGCACCGGCCTGGGCTTGGCCATCGTCAAGCATGTACTTCTGCGGCACCGCGCACGGCTGGATATCGTCAGCAACCTCGGTAAGGGCAGCATCTTCACCTGCCACTTCCCCACCCTGCAGGTAGTACGGCGCGGCCAGTAGCCGCGGCGTACTTGCAAAGCCGGCTCTCTGCCCCCACCCTTTAGCGGTCATTCACTACCCGAACCCCCTATGGACCCCTCCACGAGTTACGTCGCCAGCACCTATTTCGCCGATTTCGGCCTCGTCCTCTTCGCTCTGTTTCTAGTGCTACTCAATGGCTTTTTCGTTGCCGCCGAGTTCGCCATTGTTCGCCTGCGCGCCACCAAGGTCGATGCCTTGGCTGAAGCACACGGCTGGCGCGGGCATATCCTGCGCACCGTGCACAACCAGATGGATGCCTACCTCTCGGCCTGCCAACTGGGTATCACCCTGGCTTCGCTGGGTCTGGGTTGGGTCGGAGAACCGGCCTTCGCCCACCTGCTCGAACCGCTGCTCGCGGCCATCGGTATCGAGTCGCCCAAACTGGTGCACGGCATCGCCTTCTTTACTGCCTTCGCGATCATTTCCTATCTACATATCGTGGTCGGCGAGCTGGCCCCCAAGTCCTGGGCCATTCGCAAACCCGAGCTGCTGTCGCTGTGGACGGCCGTGCCGCTGTATCTGTTCTACTGGGCCATGTACCCGGCGATCTTCCTGCTCAACGCCAGTGCCAACGCCATTCTGCGCATTGCCGGCCAGGGCGAGCCGGGGCCGCACCATGAACATCATTACAGCCGCGATGAACTCAAGCTGATCCTCCACTCCAGCCGCGCCAGTGACCCCAGTGATCAGGACATGCGCGTACTGGCCTCGGCCGTAGAGCTGGGCGAGCTGGAAGTCGTGGACTGGGCCAACTCCCGCGAGGACCTGGTCTACCTACCGCTGAACGCTGCCTTGGATGAAGTCTTCAGTGTATTTCGCCGGCACAAGTACAGTCGCTACCCCGTCTACGACGACACCAGCGGCGAGTATGTCGGCGTGCTGCACATCAAGGATTTACTGCTTCACCTGTCGCTCTTGGAAATGCTGCCCTCGGCGCTGAAACTGGCCGACCTGATGCACCCGGTCGAACGGGTCGGCCGGCATATGCCGCTGTCCAGCCTGCTGGAACAATTCCGTATGGGCGGCTCGCACTTTGCCCTGGTCGAAGAGGCCGACGGCAAGGTGATCGGCTACCTGACCATGGAAGACGTGCTGGAAGCGCTGGTCGGCGATATTCAGGACGAACACCGCAAGGCCGAACGCGGCATTCTCGCCTATCAGCCGGGCAAGCTGCTGGTACGCGGCGACACGCCACTGGCCAAGGTCGAACGCCTGCTGGGGGTCGACCTTGATCACGTCGAAGCGGAAACCCTCGCCGGGCTGATCTACGAAACCCTCAAGCGCATGCCCGAAGAAGAGGAAGTGCTGGACGTCGACGGCCTGCGGATTATCGTGAAAAAGATGAAAGGCCCGAAGATCGTGCTGGCCAAGGTGCTGAAGCTGGATTGAAGGGCAGGCTGCCGTAGAACGTGTTTACGATCTCGCGAGTTAGAACCGTAGGATGGGTTAGCCGAAGGCGTAACCCATCAATAACACCAGCCGCACTGCATGGGTATCGCTGCGCTCAACACCATCCTACGGATATATGCCAGCCACCGTTACCCTGCAGGCTACTCGCCGCCCACGGCAAAATTGGGCAGGCTGTTGACCGGCTGGGCGAAATTGAAGGGGATCGACTCCAGCGCCAGACCTACATTGCGCTGCACCACGAAGTGCAGATGCGGGCCGGTGCTGTTGCCGGTATTACCTGAACGCGCAAGCATGCTGCCGGCGCGCACACGAGTGCCTTCCCTGACGGCAACCGAGCCTTTCATCAGGTGCAGATAAACGCCCATGGTGCCGTCGTCATGCAGCACGCGCACATAGTTACCGGACGGGTTGTTGCCGCGACCACT
The DNA here is from genome assembly GCF_963970805.1 of Pseudomonas sp. EA_35y_Pfl2_R5. NCBI lineage: Bacteria > Pseudomonadati > Pseudomonadota > Gammaproteobacteria > Pseudomonadales > Pseudomonadaceae > Pseudomonas > Pseudomonas sp. EA_35y_Pfl2_R5. The sequence goes on from NZ_CAXAOW010000001.1 coordinate 408,017, forward strand.
TTGCTGATTCTCGGTTTTCACCACAACACCGCCGCGCGCCGCAACAATTGCCGTGCCTTCGGGCATGGCGATATCCATGGCATAGCGGCCTTTCGGAGTGAAGTGGCTGTACTTGCCGTTAGCGCCCTGAGTCAGGCGAAACGGGCCGCCACGCCACGGCAGCGGGTAGCTCTTCTGCGTCGGCAGCAAGCGCGGATCACCCATGGCGTAGCGCAACTTGGGGGTGTAGCGCATGGGTTTGCTGGTATCACGTGGGGCCAGGGTGGCCAGGCGGATATTGCTACGCGGCGGCAACACCCAGCTGATCGGCTTGTTCGGCACACCGGTGACATTGTCAGTGGCCTCCAGGCGCAGCTCAATCTGTACGGGGGCGAACAGATCGTTGCGCACCAATAGGGTTTCACCGGCTTCGTGCTTCTTGGTTTCCAGCTTTACCTGGTTATCCAGGCGCTCGACCATACGGTCGCGAAACACAAACACCTGCGCACCGGGCGCGGCCTGGTCGGTATAGGTGACCACACCATTAGCATCGGTGTACTTATAAATAGTCAACGCCGCTGCCTGGCCGGCAAGGGTCAACAAACTGCAGAGAAGTATCAGACGCCCTAGCATAACGACTCGGATCTTATGGTTTATCTGTCCGGATCGTTGAGATTAGCAGCGCTACCGTCTGCGCGCGAGGTAACGAGGGTCAGGCTGTGAACCGGCTCACCGCCATCGGTCGCATGGCTCGCCAGATTCCAGGCTTTTATTGCGTCAGGGCTACACCGACATACAACACATAAAGCGACATGGTGTGATGATCAAGAGGACTTCGGCGGTACGTCCGCCACCGCTAGTCGGCTACGTCGCTACGCGCCTCAACCTAATCTGTGCACCAAGCCAACCTATGCGCCAGGGCTGAAATGCTTTTGCGCCGTACCCCGGGCGATCAGCCGGGAGATGTAGTCGAGCTTCTGCGGGTCGCGGTCGACGAATCTGAAGGTCAATTGCAGCCACTCGCTGTCCGGTTTTGGCTCGAAAGCCGCGACGGCATGCAGGTAACCGTTGAGCCGTGCGGTTTCCGCCGCCTCGCCCTGTTCCAGATCAAGCACCGCGCTTTCCAGCACCTGCGGCAGCTCCTCGGTGCGCTTGACCACCAGTAGCGCTTCCTTAAGGCTCAGCGCCTTGATCACGCAAGACATGGTGGCACCGCCAGGCAAACGTAACTGGCCCTGGCCACGGCCGCTAGGCGCGCTGGCGGCAGGTGCTTTGGCGGCAGGTTTGCCAGCAAAGGCCGCAGCGGCTTGCACTGCGGGCCCTGCCACAGGCTTGACCACATCGGCCTTGCCGCCGGTCAGGGCAGACAGCGAGTCATTGGCGAACGCACCGCTGCTAAGCATTTTTGGCGGTGCACTGGACATCAGCATCTGCAATTTGCCAGCACGGCTGAGGGCCTTCTTCACCTTGGTGGTCAGTTGCTCATTGGAGAATGGCTTGCCGATAAAGTCGGAAACGCCGGCCTGAATCGCCTGTACTACGTTTTCCTTGTCACCGCGGCTGGTGACCATGATGAAGGGGACGATCTTCAGGCTGTCCTGCTCGCGGCACCAGGTGAGCAGCTCCAGGCCAGACATTTCCGGCATTTCCCAATCACAAAGAATCAGGTCAACCGGCTGGCGAGTCAGCATTTGCTGGGCTTTGCGCCCATTTACCGCTTCCTCGATCTGGATGCCTGGGAAGTGGTCGCGCAAACCCTTTTTCACCAAATCGCGGATAAAGGTTGCGTCGTCCACCACCAGCACACTGACTTTGCTCATCGGCCACTCCCGTTGTCATGGCCTTAAGCATAGTCACGGCTACTGGCCAAAGGCCAACCGAAATACCGCCTATATCAAGATCCGTGCATTTTCCTGCGCGGGCAGCGCCTCGGCACCGCCCGTGCAAAACGGTTCAGTTGCCTTTATTGATGCCTTGCACTTCTTCCTGCATGCGGGTCAGACCGATGTGCTTCACATCGGTACCGCGCACCAGATAGATCACCAGTTCGGCGATATTGCGTGCATGGTCGCCGATGCGCTCCAGGGAACGCAGGGCCCAGATGATGTTGAGCACGCGCGAGATCGAGCGTGGATCTTCCATCATAAAGGTCACCAGCTCACGCAGCGCGGTCTTGTATTCGCGGTCGACGGTCTTGTCGTACTGCGCCACCGACAATGCCAGGTCGGCATCGAAGCGAGCGAAGGCGTCCAGCGCCTCCTGCACCATCTTGCGCACCTGATCACCGATATGCCGCACTTCCACGTAGCCACGCGGCGCTTCGCCTTCTTCGCACAGCAGGATCGCGCGCTTGGCGATCTTGGTGGCTTCGTCGCCGATGCGCTCAAGATCGATGACGGACTTGGAGATGCTGATGATCAAGCGCAGGTCAGACGCGGCCGGCTGGCGACGGGCAAGAATGCGTACGCATTCTTCGTCGATATTGCGCTCCATCTGATTGATCTGGTCATCGATCTCGCGCACCTGCTGAGCCAAGCCGGAGTCGGCATCGATCAACGCGGTAACCGCGTCGTTGACCTGCTTCTCAACCAGGCCACCCATGGCCAGCAAGTGGCTGCGCACCTCCTCCAGCTCGGCGTTGAATTGCTGGGAGATATGCTGAGTAAGGTTTTCTTTGTTGATCATGTGCAAACCCTTGAATTAACCGAAACGTCTCTGCATAGGATGGGCTTTGCCAGAGCGTGCCGGGCAAGGCGGCGAAGCGCAGACAGTACGATTTTGTACGGCAAGCTTCGCCAACGCCGCCCGGCGCGTTCTGGCATGGCCATCAGCCGTAGCGGCCGGTGATGTAGTCTTCTGTCTGTTTCTTCGCCGGGTTGGTGAACAGTGTGTCGGTGTCACCAAACTCGATCAGCTTGCCCATGTACATAAACGCTGTGTAATCCGACACACGCGCTGCCTGTTGCATGTTGTGGGTCACAATGACGATGGTGTACTTGGATTTCAGTTCGTAGATCAGCTCTTCAACTTTGAGCGTGGAAATCGGGTCAAGTGCCGAGCAAGGTTCGTCGAGCAACAGCACTTCCGGCTGGACCGCCACCGTACGGGCAATGATCAGGCGCTGCTGCTGACCGCCGGACAGGCCGAGTGCCGAGTCATGCAGGCGATCTTTCACTTCATCCCACAGCGCCGCGCTTTTCAGCGCCCATTCCACGGCCTCATCAAGCACGCGCTTCTGGTTGATGCCCTGGATGCGCAGACCATAGACCACGTTCTCATAGATGCTTTTGGGGAACGGGTTGGGCTTCTGGAATACCATGCCAACCCGGCGACGCAGCTCGGCAACGTCTTCACCCTTGCGGTAGATGTTCTTGCCGTCGAGGTTGATCTCACCTTCCACACGGCAGCCGTCGACCAGATCGTTCATCCGGTTGAAGGTGCGCAGCAGAGTGGATTTACCGCAACCGGACGGACCGATAAACGCGGTAACGCGCTGCTTGGGGATGGTCATTTGCACGTCGAACAACGCCTGCTTGTCGCCGTAATACAAATTCAGCCCGGGCACAGCGATAGCCACCTGCTCGTTGGCCATGCTCAAGCCCTGACGTTCGCGGCCTAACGCTGTCATGTCGATACCGTGTGTGTGTGCTTCGTGCTGCATGGGATGCTCCCTACGCTAACAATTCATTCAGGCCGCCCCGGCAGATACCGGGGCAACACAATAGATTAATGATCCAGCGCTTTGTATTTTTCGCGCAGGTGGTTACGGATATAAACCGCTGCCATATTCAGCACCACGATGACCAACACCAGCAGCAACGCTGTGGCGTACACCAGCGGCCGCGCGGCCTCGACGTTGGGGCTCTGGAAGCCGACGTCATAGATGTGGAAGCCCAGGTGCATGATCTTCTGATCGAGGTGCAGGTACGGGTAGTTGCCATCGAGCGGCAAGCTCGGGGCCAGCTTGACCACGCCCACCAGCATCAGCGGCGCCACTTCGCCAGCGGCGCGGGCCACGGCGAGGATCAGACCGGTCATCATCGCCGGACTGGCCATTGGCAACACCACGCGCCATAGCGTTTCTACCTTGGTCGCGCCGAGGGCCAGGGAGCCTTCACGCACGGCCCGTGGAATCCGTGCCAGACCTTCTTCGGTGGCGACGATGACCACCGGCAGGGTGAGGATCGCCAGGGTCAGCGAGGCCCAGAGCAGACCCGGCGTACCGAAGGTCGGCGCCGGCGCGGCTTCCGGGAAGAACATGCGATCCAGCGAGCCACCCAGCACATAGACGAAGAAGCCCAGGCCAAACACGCCGTACACGATGGCAGGCACACCTGCCAGGTTGTTCACCGCAATACGGATCACCCGTGTCAGCGGGCCCTGCTTGGCGTACTCACGCAGGTAAATGGCCGCCACCACGCCGAATGGGGTGACGATCACGGCCATGATCAGGGTCATCATCACGGTGCCGAAAATCGCCGGGAAGATGCCACCCTCGGTGTTGGCTTCACGCGGATCGTCGCTGACGAACTCCCACAGCTTGGCGAAGTAGAAACCGAGTTTGTCGAGCGTATCCATGGCGTTGGGCTGGAAGGCCCGTACCACCTTACCCAGGCTGATGGTCACATCACGGCCATCAACTGTCTTGAGCGTGACACTGTCGCGGTTGAACGCCTGGTTGAGGGCGATCAGCTCGGTTTCCAGTACCTTGTACTCGGCATCCCACTGCGCGCGCTCGGCGTCCAGCTCAGCCTGGGCGACGTCGTCCAGCTTGCCCTGCAGCTCCAGCTTGCGGGTTTGCAGACGGATGCGTTCCAGGCCGGCGTTGATCCGGCCGATGTCTTTCTTCTCCAGGCGCACCAAATTCTTATGCAGCTGCTCCACGCGCTCAATGCGCTCCTGCAGCGCAGGCCAGCTGGCGTCGCCTTCAGCAACCAGCTCGCCACTTTCCTTGACGTTAACCAGGTAGCCGTAGAAGTTGCCCCATTCGCGGCGCTCCAGCGCCGTAAGATTTTCCGGAGTGCGCAGGTTGCTCAGCCATTCGCCGACCACCCAGGTGAAGTCCGCGCCATACACATCGCGGTTACCCACCTTGAACAGCTCGCGGGTCATAAACTCGCCACCCTCGGCGGTGACCGGCAAGCCAGAAGCCGCCAGACGGGCACGCGGCACTTCTTCGATCTGGGTGACCTCGCCGGCCATCACCTTGGCTTGCTGACCAGGGATCTGGTAGTCGGCTTCAACGATATCCGCCGGCCAGAAGTGGCCAAGGCCGCGCACAGCGATCACTGTCATCAGACCCAGGGTCATGATCACCGCGATCGACACCGCGCCGGCATTCATCCAGATCCACGGCGTACCGCTCTTGAACCAGGTTTTCAGGTTGTTCTGTTTCACGGACATATACCTTCCCAGACCTTAGAGCGAGGCGTACTTGACGCGCAGACGCTGGCGCACCAGCTCTGCCAGGGTATTCATGACAAAGGTGAAACCGAGCAGCACCAGCGCCGAGAGGAACAGCACGCGGTAGTGGGTACCACCGACTTCCGACTCGGGCATTTCCACCGCCACGTTGGCGGCCAGGGTGCGCAGGCCTTCAAAGATGTTCATGTCCATGATCGCGGTGTTGCCGGTGGCCATCAGCACGATCATGGTTTCACCGACGGCGCGGCCCATACCGATCATCACCGCCGAGAAGATGCCTGGGCTGGCGGTGAGGATCACCACACGAGTCAGGGTCTGCCACGGCGTAGCACCCAGGGCCAGGGAGCCGAACGTCAGGCTCTTCGGCACGCTGAACACGGCATCTTCGGCAATCGAGTAAATGGTCGGGATAACCGCGAAACCCATGGCCAGGCCGACTACCAGGGCGTTGCGCTGGTCAAACGGAATCCCTAAGTCATTGCTCAGCCACATGCGCATATTGCCGTCGAACAACCAGTTCTCCACATGGCCACTCATGGCCAGCGAGACATAACCGACCAGCAGAATCACCGGGATCAGCATCGCCGACTCCCAGCCATCCGGCACGCTCAGACGGATCGATTCCGGCAGGCGGCTCCACAGGTAACCGGCCAGCAGAATGCCGATGGGGGTAAAGATCAGCAGGCTGAAGATGCCCGGCAGGTGACCTTCCACATAGGGCGCGAGGAACAGGCCGGCGAAAAAGCCGAGGATCACCGTCGGCAGCGCTTCCATCAGCTCGATCACCGGCTTGACCTTGCGACGCAGCGCTGGGGCCATAAAGTAGGCGGTATAGAGCGCGGCGGCGATGGCCAGCGGCGCGGCCAGGAGCATGGCGTAGAACGCTGCTTTCAGGGTACCGAAGGCCAACGGCGCAAGGCTTAGCTTGGGTTCGTTGTCGGTGCTGGCCGAGGTCGACTGCCAGACGTGGCCCGGCGCGTCGTAGTTCTCGTACCAGACCTTGCCCCACAGCGAGCTCCAGGAGATTTCCGGATGTGGGTTGTCGATGATCAAACGCTGCAACTGACCATCACTCTCCACCAGCAGGCGGTTGGCGCGTGGCGACAGGGCGGCAAGGGCCTGACCGTCGGCTACGGGTTCGACCAGCAGGGTGCGGTGCGCAGTGCTGTGGAAGATGCCCAGATTGCCTTTGGCGTCCAGGGCGTAGAAGCCCTTGCGGCGCTCTTCCGGGAGAATCTGCACGATCGGACTGTCAGCCAGCTGGAAGCTGCGGATCGACTTCAGCACGGCCTTGCCGTCCGCTTCGCGCACCATAAACCACTGGGCGATACCGCCGCTGCTGTTGCCGATCATCAGCGAGATACCGCCGAGCAGCGAGGTGGCGTTGCTGACTTCCAGCTTGCCATCTTCCAGCAGCTTGTAACGACCGTTCAGGCTGTTGCTGCGCATGTCGAACACATCGGCGGTAGCGCGGCCGTTGACCACATACAGCCACAGGTGACGTGGATCGATGATCAGTGCCTTGATCGGCTCGGCGATCTGCGGCAGAGCAACGCGCTCTTCGCTGAGGGTCACCTCGCCAGTCATCAAATTTTCTTCGCGGCCCAAGCTCAGCACGTGCAGCTCGGTGCCGGTGGAGCCGGCCAGCATCAGCGTGCCGCTATTCAGGCTGACGCCCATGTGATCAAGCTCGCGACCCTGAGGGTCGAGTTCGATCGGCGCTTCACCGAACGGATACTCGATGCTCGGCGTGATGGTTTGCACATCATTCGGGTAGCTGAGCTTGTAGACATGTTGGAACACCAGCACCTGTCCGTTGGACAGGCCCAGGGCTACACGGTTGCTGCCGGGCTGATCCTGGCCGACCGAAGCAATCCGCACATCTGCCGGGATCGGCAGCTGCACACTGCTCAGCGGCTGCATCTTCTTCGCATCGAAGAACTGCACCTTGCCGCTCTGGTCCAGGCGCATGGCCATCTGGTTCTGTTCTTCCAGGGTCAGCAGCAGTGGCGCGGCAGCCTCAGTCAACCAGGCGACCTGAACCGGCTTGCGGCTGTCCAGGCTGGCACCCTGGAACATCGGCAGCACTACGTAGGCCAAATAGAAGAAGATCAGGGTGATGGCGCCGAGTACGGCCATACCACCGATGGATACCGCCCAGCGGGCGAAACGATCTTTCAGCGCGCGGATACGCCGCTTGCGCTGCAGGGCCGGAGTGTTGAAGTCCAGCCCGAGAGATTTGGAGGTGGCGGTCATGGTTTCACTAGCCAAGTCATTCATAGGTAAGAGCGTCTCTGCGCAGCCATGAGCGCGCCATAGTGATTTCTGTCGCTATACGAGGCGCTAACTCTAGCCGCCCTATGTGACAGAAAAGTTACAGCGCTTTGACAAAGCAACGCCCGCCTCTCGTAAACGAAGGCGGGCGTGCGACTTATTCATGGTCTGCCATCCCTGGCGACCACCCTTCGGGCCGTCGCTGCGCGACGTTAAAAAGGGTTCCTGACCATTTTTTGGCGTCCTTGCCTATACCGGGATTACTCCAGGCCCAGCTCCTTCAGGGTTTTCGCAGCCACTTTGCTCGGCAGCGGGATGTAGCCGTCTTTCACCACAACTTCCTGGCCTTGCTTGGACAGCACCAGCTTGACGAACTCGGCGTCCAGCGGGCTCAGCGGCTTGTTCGGTGCCTTGTTGACGTAGACGTAGAAGAAGCGAGCCAGCGGGAACTTGCCAGCCAGGGCGTTTTCTTCGTTGGCGTCAAAAGCTTCGCCGCCTTTCTTCGACAGAGGAACAGTCTTCACGCTGGAAGTCTTGTAGCCGATGCCCGAGTAACCGATGGCGTTGATGGTGCTGGAGATCGACTGCACCACGGAAGCCGAACCCGGCTGCTCGTTGACGTTAGCCTTGTAGTCGCCTTTGCACAGAGCTTCTTCTTTGAAGTAACCGTAAGTGCCGGATACCGAGTTACGACCGAACAGCTGAATCGGCTTGGCAGCCCACTCGCCGGTCATGCCCAGGTCACCCCAGGTTTTGATATCGGTAGCGCCACCGCACAGGCGGGTGCTGGAGAAGATCGCGTCAACCTGAGCCATGTCCAGGGACTTGATTGGGTTGTCTTTGTGCACGAATACCGCCAGGGCGTCGATGGCCACCGGTACGGCAGTCGGCTTGTAGCCGTATTTCTCTTCGAACGCCTGGATCTCGGCATCCTTCATTGCACGGCTCATCGGGCCCATGCTGGCGGTGCCTTCAGTCAGAGCGGGCGGCGCAGTGGAAGAGCCGGCGGCCTGGATCTGGATGTTGACGTTCGGGTATTCCTTTTTGAACTCTTCAGCCCACAGGGTCATCAGATTGGCCAGGGAGTCGGAACCGACGCTGGACAGGTTGCCCGATACGCCGGAGGTCTTGGTGTAGCTCGGCAGAGCCGGATCGACAGCAGCAACCGCAGTGGCAGTAGCCACGCCAGCGGCGACAAAAGTCATGGCCGCCATCAAACGCTTAAGTTTCATGCCTTACTCCTAGCAGACTAGTGTTGGATTGAACGGGGCCAAGTATCTGTAGGCCGCATGACGACTGTATGTATGCAATGTGACAGTTAGATGAACGCTGTCGAAGTTTTGCCGCAGTCGATAAATAGGTGTGCAGAACCCGTCGGCCAAGTGCCATGGTCGCCCTGCGACTGCCGAGTCGCTATACTCGCTGCGCCCGCACTCCCGCGGGCCTGCTGGGCCGAACCGCGATAGCCGCAGAGCCTGACTCGCCGCCACCGCCAAGCCCCGCACCGCGCCAATAACAACAACCGCGCCGCGAGCCTATCCGATGCACGATTTCGAACAGGAAGACCCTATTCCGCAAGGCGACCTGGCTTTGCAGATCACCGCGCTGCCGCGTGAAACCAACGGTTTTGGCGATATCTACGGCGGCTGGTTGGTATCACAGATGGACCTGGCCGGCACGGCCATGGCTAGCAAGGTAGCCGGCGGGCGCGTAGCCACCGTAGCCATTGATCGCATGGCGTTTCTGGTGCCGGTAGCGGTGGGCGCGCAACTGTCCTTCTATACGCAAACCGTGGAAGTGGGCCGTAGCTCGATCCAGATGCTGGTCGAAGTGTGGAGCGACGATCCGCTGTCCAGCGAATGGCGCAAGGTCACCGAGGCGGTATTCGTGTTCGTCGCCATCGACGGCAGCGGCCGCACCCGCTCAGTGCCGGCACGGCGGTAGGCGGTAGGTGACAATTGCAGTGAACGTGGTGATGAGTTAGCACCTACGCGATCCGTAGGCTGTATTGGGTTCAGAGACTCAACGCGCGATTACTTGGCAGTGTAGGGTGACGCGGGGCCGCCCAGGCCGTGCGCCCACCCCACCTGCGCTGACACCCCCTACCCATACAGGCTAAATATCCACTTTAACGCCCTGCTAGCCGTCGGGTATCCAGCCATGGGCCAGGGCATGCTTGAGCAGGTCTGCCGGCTTGTCGATAGCCAGTTTTCGCCTGATGCTCAAGCGATGGGTTTCAACGGTGCGTACGCTGATTTGCAGCGTGCGGGCCATGATTTTGTTGTTCAGGCCTTGGGCGAGCATCAGCAGTACCTCGCGTTCGCGCGGGGTCAATTCGTCTTCGCTGGGGGCGGGCTTGGCCAACTTGCGCGCGATATCGCCGCTGTAGAAACTGCCACCGGCTGCGATGGCTTCGATAGCCGCGACGATTTCACGGGAAGGCGCTTCCTTCAAAACGTAGCCACTGGCACCAACCGCCAGCGAGGTGCTCACGTACTCCTGATTGTCGTACATGCTCAGGATCAACACCTTTATCGCAGGGTAGCGTTCGCGCAATTGGCGGGTAAGTTCCAGCCCATTGATATCGCGCAAGCCAACATCCATCAGCAGAATGTCGACTTGCGTGCGCTGCATCAGGTCGAATGCCTCGGCACCACTGCCGGCTTCCCCGACCACCTCGAAATGAGGCAGCACCGCGAGCAATGCGCGAATACCTTCGCGCACCAAGGCATGGTCGTCGATCAGGGCGATTCGTATGGTGGCAGCAGTCATGAGTGCGTGCTCTTGTTGTTTTGGTTGCTTCAGTCGAGAGGGTTGGGGGTCGGTAACGGCAGCGTCACCATCAGCTCCGTCTGGCCAGGTTGCGATGTAAGGGCGAAGCGCCCACCAAAATGCTCGACACGCTCGCGGATGTTGCGCAAGCCAATACCGCCAGTAAGGGTATCGAAATGCCTGGGGCTGAAACCGACGCCGTCGTCGCGAACCCGTAAACGCACCCGTTGCGCCCTGCCGTCGAGGCTAATGGCGACAGTGTTCGCCCGCGCGTGGCGCTCGATGTTGGTCAACGCTTCTTGCAGAATCCTGAACAGCGCCACCGCCATCCCATCGTTAAGCAGTGTATAGCCGAGGTCATTCTTGTAGTCGATCAGCAGGCCGCTGCGTTGCTCGAACTCGGCGACCAACTGACCAATCGCGGCGGGCAGGCCAAGGGTGTCAAGCAGCGAGGGATGCAAGTCGTGAGAAATCCGCCGCACCTCGCCGATGGCTCCCGCCAGCCGCTCGGTGCCTTTGTGTAGCGTCTCCAGTCCCTGGTCATTGCCTGAGGCCAGTTCGAGGCTGGCCAGTTCGAACTGGAATTTGATCGAGACGAGCAGTTGGCTGATGCCGTCGTGCAGCTCGCGTGACACCCGTGAGCGCTCTTCTTCCTGCAGGCTGACGATACGCTGGGTGAGCAATTGCAGCTTGCGATCCGCCAGGCGATGCTCGCTGAGGTTCAGTGCCAGGCCGCCGGCGAATACCAGCAACACAGCGACCAGAGCCAGGCCGGCAATCGCCAGCATGGTGGCATGGATGCCGTTGGTGGCCTCGTTATGCACTTGGGCAATCGCTTGATCGACGTCTTCCAGATAAATCCCTGTACCAAGCATCCAGCCCCAACGCTCAAGCATGACCACATAGGCCAACTTGTCGGTCACCTCGCCGGTCGACGGTTTCTGCCAGGCGTAATGTTGGAAGCCGTCACCGCTTTGCGCGCTTTTCATCAAGGCTTGAATGACCAGCAAACCGCGCGGGTCGGTCATGTTCCATAAATCCTTACCGACCAACTCGCCCTGGCGCGGGTGCATCAGGTTGCGCCCGTCGCTTTCGTAAACGAAGAAGTAACCGTCGCTGCCGAAGCTGATTCTGGCCAGCACCCCTAGCACCTGCTGTTTGATCTCGGCATCGTCGCGGCCACTTTCGTACAGCGGCGAAATGATGCTCAGGGCCATCTCGACATAGTGTTTGAGCTCGGCGCGCTTGCTCGTCAGGATGCTCTCTTCGATCAGGTGCGCCTGCTGTTCGCCGAGGCGCTGGTTCTGAAAAAATACCAGTACACAAACCACCGCCACGGCCAACAGCAACGGCAGCACGCTGAGTGCGACTATCTTGTGCTTGAGTTGCATGAGTTACGTTATTCCAGAAAAATACAGCAATCTAAATGCGGAATTGACGTACCAGGGCACCCAGGTTGTCACTGAGTTCGGCCAAGCTGATCGGGGTCTGCACGCTCATGTCGCTGATTGTATCAATCAACTCACCGATGGCAGTGACCGAGGTACCGGCCTGCTGGGGGCGATCATACCCTGGCACTAACTTATCAGTCGCACACCAAGTCCCCACCAGATAACGTGTGTGCTCTACTCTCGCGCTGAGAGAGCAATGCTCTGCGCCATGTACTCCAGGGCAGGCGATGAATACCGGCGCGCAGGGCTGATCCTACTTATCGCGGCCTCGATTAATAATCGACGCTTTACTCCAAACGCCCATGCAACACGTAAATAAAAACGCCGGCGCGAGGCCGGCGTTTTTATGGGGGCGGGAGTCAGCCGCGGATATTGTAGATATCCTTTTCGTTGAGCTCAGCATAGTCGTACAGACGCTGCAGATAAGCCTTCTGCTGAGCCCATACCTTGCTCGCCACCGGATCGGCAGCGGCGCTGGCGTCGACCACTTCGGCGGCCACTTCCTTGAGCTTGGCCAACACTTCATCCGGCAGGCGGCGTACTTCCACGCCCTCGCCCTTGAGCTGCTCCAGAGCTTCCATGTTCTTCGCGTTGTAATCGTCGAGCATATCGCCGTTCACGTCGCGAGCGGCGGCGCGGACGATGGCCTGCAGATCGGCCGGCAGGGTTTCCCAGGCCTTGATGTTGATGTCCAGCTCGAACAGTACGCTCGGCTCCTGCCAACCTGGGGTGTAGTAGTATTTGGCGGCTTTGTGCAGGCCCAGGGCCTGATCGTTGTATGGGCCGATCCACTCAGTGGCGTCGATGGCACCCGTCTGCATCGCGGTGAAGATCTCGCCGGCCGGCATATTGACCACGGTACCGCCCATCTTGGTCAGCACTTCGCCGCCCAGGCCTGGGGTACGCATCTTCAAGCCCTTGAAGTCGTCGACGCTGTTGATTTCCTTGTTGAACCAGCCGGCAGTCTGCACACCGGTATTACCACAGGCCATCGGCAGTACGCCGAACGGCTTGTACACCTCTTCCCACAGCTGCATACCGCCGCCTTTGTGCAACCAGGCATTCATTTCCTGAGCGTTGGGGCCGAACGGCGAAGCGCAGAAGAACTGCGCGGCCGGCACTTTGCCTTTCCAGTAATAAGGTGCGCCATGGCCCATTTCCGCAGTGCCACGGCTGACTGCATCGAATACTTCCAGCGCTGGCACCAATTCGCCAGCGGCATACACCTTGACCTTGAGGCGGCCGTTGCTCATTTCCTCAACCAGCTTGGCGAAGCGTTCGGCCCCCACGCCAACACCCGGAAAGTTCTTCGGCCAGGAGGTGACCATTTTCCAGTTGAAAGTCTGCGCCCCCGCACCCTCTTGAGGTTTGGCGGCGGTTTCAGCTTCTTGTTTACAACCGGCCAAGGCCGTGGCTGCAAGGCCTACGCCCGCTGCTGCGAGAATTTGACGACGTTTCATGTAAAGGTTCCTTGTTGTTGTTAAGGGTCTGAGCACCGGGATCGCCAGCAATCAGCTAATACTGACTATCATAGGCATCAACATCGCTCAAGCGCAGTGACTACGTACGTAGTATTGCGAGTTGCGACGCTTTTACCCCGCCACCTAGAATCCCAGGCCCTCTTGGCTCATAACAATAAAGGATCTGCCATGACGACATCTCCTCCTCGGTTGCTGAGCATCGCGCGCCTTATCGACTCGACAAATGCCTGGCTGGGCAAGGCCTGCGCCTGGCTGACCCTGTTTCTGGTGATCGGCACCGCCATCGTGGTAATCCTGCGTTACGGTTTCGGCATCGGCGCCACCGCCCTGCAGGAAGCCGTGCTGTACAGCCACGCACTGGTATTCATGGGCGCCGCCGCCTGGGTGTTGCAACGCAACGGCCATGTGCGCGTCGACATCTTCTATCAGAAGTTCAGCGCCAAGCGTAAAGCCCTGGTCGATAGCCTCGGCACCCTGCTGTTTCTGCTGCCGGTGTGCCTGTTTCTCGGCTGGGCTAGCTGGGATTACGTCAGCAATTCTTGGGCAACTCTGGAAGGCTCCAGCGAATCAGGCGGGCTGAAATTCGTCTACCTGCAGAAGAGCATCATCCTGGTGCTGGTGATCAGCCTGGCACTGCAAGGAATTTCCGACTTGATCAAGTTCGCCAATATCCTCACCGGCCGCCTGCCCGCTGCGGAGGTGAACCATGGCTGAGTTGATGGCGATCCTGCTGTTTATAAGCATCTGCGCGGCCCTGATGGCCGGCTACCCGGTGGCCTTCACCCTGGGCGGTGTATCGCTGCTGTTTGCCGGTATCGGCATCCTCACCGGCACCTTCGATGGCGGCTACCTGAGCGCCCTGCCCAACCGCCTGTTCGGCATCATGAACAACCAGACCATGCTGGCGGTGCCACTGTTCGTGTTTATGGGGGTGATGCTGGAGAAGTCCAGGGTCGCCGAAGACCTGCTGGAATCCATGTCGCGGCTGTTCGGCACCCTGCGCGGCGGCCTGGCAATTTCCGTGTGTGTGGTCGGCGCGCTGCTCGCCGCCTCCACCGGTATCGTCGGCGCCACTGTGGTGACCATGGGCCTGTTGGCCCTGCCGACCATGCTGCGCCGCGGTTATGACCCGGCGATTGCCACCGGCACCCTGGCCGCTACCGGCACCCTAGGGCAGATCATCCCGCCGTCCATCGTCCTGGTACTGCTGGGCGACGTGATGTCCAGCGCTTACTCGCAAGCTCAGCTGAAGATGGGGATTTTCTCGCCGAAAACCGTCTCGGTCGGTGACCTGTTCGTTGGTGCTCTACTGCCTGGCTTGCTGCTGGTCGGCTTGTACATCGCCTACATCATCGGCGTGGCGATCTTCCAACCGAAGAAGCTGCCGGCGCTGCCACAAGAAGAGCTTGGCCCCATTGAGTGGGGCAAACTGATCAACGCTCTGGTACCGCCGCTGCTGCTAATTGGCGCCGTGCTCGGCTCGATCCTCGCTGGTTATGCAACACCGACCGAAGCCGCAGCGCTCGGTGCACTCGGTGCCATGCTGCTAGCCGCCTACAAGGGCAAGCTGAACTTCGGCCAGCTGCGCCAAGTGGCTTACGGCACCACTGAAATCAGTGCCATGGTGTTCCTCATCTTGATTGGCGCCTCGCTGTTCTCCCTGGTATTCCGCGGCTTCGGCGGCGAAGCGATGATCGAGGACGTGTTCGCTCAATTACCCGGCGGCGTGCTCGGCGCGTTCTTCCTGGTGATGGTGGTGATCTTCCTGCTCGGCTTTATCCTCGACTTTATCGAGATCACCTTCGTGGTGGTGCCAATTGTCGGCCCGGTATTGCTGGCCATGGGGTTGGACCCGGTATGGCTGGGCGTGATGATCGCGCTCAACCTGCAAACCTCCTTCCTTACCCCACCGTTTGGCTTTGCGCTGTTCTACCTGCGCGGGGTCACCCCGGCATCGGTACCCACCAGTACCATCTATAAGGGTGTGTTGCCGTTTATCTTGATCCAGATTCTGCTGCTGGTAGTCGCCTACCAGTTCCCAGGATTGATCACCTGGCTGCCGGAACAGGTCTACGGCAAGTAACGTCTGAGACCAGCCACAGAACGCCCGTCACTGACGGGCGTTTTGCTTTCTACGCACAAGCTGGGCTCCAATAGCTTTTTTATTCTTCCTTCTGGGAGTACACCAATGGCCAGAACCCACGTTGAACGCCTTGAACTGGACGAGCTGACCTGCTGGCGTGCACGCGTTGGTGCTCGCGTGCTGCTGATCAGTCAGCAAGGCGCACAGCTTCTCAGCTACCAGGAAGATAACCAGCCGCCGCTAATCTGGCTCAGTGAGCAAGCCGCTTACCAGCGCGGCCAGAGCGTGCGCGGCGGCGTGCCAGTGTGCTGGCCCTGGTTCGGCAACCTGCAACGTAACCCACAGGCGGTGCAGGCCCTGCACCTGCAACCAGATGCTGCGCCCGCCCATGGCCTGGTACGCAGCCTTGACTGGCAGTTGCAGGACATCGCCAACCGCGACGACAGCATCCACCTGGAGTTCGTCTACAACAGCATCACCCAGCCACTGCCCGACTGGCCCCATGCCGCTGAACTGCGTTTGTCCATTCGCTTGGATGAGCGCCTGCATATTCAGCTGAGCAGCCGTAACCTGGGCAGCACACCGTTGGCGATCAGCCAGGCGCTGCACAGTTACTTTGCCGTCAGCGATATCCATCACGTTGCGGTCGAAGACCTGCATGGCTGCCGCTATATCGAAACCCTAGAAGACTGGCAGCAACGCCAGCAGGATGGCCTGCTGCAGTTCAGCGGCGAGACCGACCGCATCTACCTGGATACTCCGGCCCAGCTGAGCATCCTCGACAGCACGTGGCAGCGGCGCATCCAGCTGCATAGCAGCGGCTCAAACTCAGCCGTACTGTGGAACCCCTGGGTCGACAAAGCTCAGCGCCTCTCGCAATTCGCCGCCGATGCCTGGCCCGGCATGCTGTGTATCGAGCACGCCAACGTGCTGGATGACATCCGTGTGCTGGCCGCGGGTGAACAACATCGGCTCGACTTGAGCCTCTGGGCCGAACCCTTCGGCGACTAACCGACCAATGGTCGCGTGTCTTTCCTCACCGAGCCCGCTCGGGCTCGGCCGCCACCCAGCCGTCACACGCCAACCCAGCAAAACCTGCACTGCGTCACACTAACTTGCAATAACCGCACAACTTCTGTGACGCGCCACTAGTTTGCCAGTAAGCCATTTCTTACATATAGAGCGGCATATCCCTACATTAACCTCATGATTAATTTACTTGTGCATTAGTTCTCACAATCTTCAGGAACTATCGTCCCAGTTATTAATCGTCGAATATCGCTCACTGTTACATATTTCACACTTTCAATGGTTGTCCGACACTCTTCATGGGGCTAGGATGCCCACCTCACTAGGACGTGCGCAACTTGTTGCACATACAAGTGCGCAATTTTTTGCGCACTTGTGGCGGAACAGGATGGACTTCAGAAGCCACGCCGGCTTCTCGTAAGTTACCCGCAGCGATAATCGAGTCATGGAATGACCTATTCAAACAAGCTCACTGCTCATTATTTAGAGCTGGCCAAACTCCCTATTAATGAAGGGAACTTTGCCGGTAATGACGTGCGTTATTCCAGCGAATATGAAGTTCTCGAAAACGAGCTGGGCAAGGCCACGGCGCTGCATGAAACGGCGGCGATTGACTGGCAAAAGGTCCGCGAAAACAGCGAGATATTGCTCAGCGCCCATTCCAAGGATTTACGCGTCGCCTCTTGGCTGATTTGGGGGCTTTACCAACGCGAATCCTTTCCCGGCCTGCAGGCCGGTTTCAGCCTGTTGCACTACCTGTGCCTCAACCATTGGGCAGAACTGCATCCGCGCAAATCACGCACCCGCGCTGCAGCCATCAGTTGGCTGATTCCACGCCTGGAGCAGGCGCTGGCCGAGCACGTGCCGATTGGTGAGCAACTGGCGCTGTTTCGCAGCCTCGCCGAGCAATTGCGCGCCTTGGAAGCCTGCCTGGCGCAGCACCTGGGTGAAGACGCACCCTTGCTCTTACCGCTATGTCGGCGCCTCGATGAACTGGTCAAACGCGCTGCTCAAGGCCAACCAGAGCCCGGCTCAGTCGGCGCGGCGATTGCCCAGGTCAAACAGGCCGCCAGCCAGATGCTTACCCCAGGCGCGCCTATCGAAAACGAGAAAGAAGCGCACAAGAGCCTGCGCAGCCTGCAAGACCAGGCCCGTCCACTGTGCGCTTACTGGCTGAAACAGAAAGCTAGCGACCTGCGCGCCCTGCGCCTGGCTCGCACCCTGCTCTGGCTGCCTATCGATGGCCTGCCGGAGCGCAACGCCGAACAGATCACCGCCCTGCGCGGCCTGCCGACGGACAAGCTGACCAGCTATCAGGAGCGCTACCAGAACGGCCAATACGCCGATCTGCTGGTCGATCTGGAAGCCAGCATCGCCCGCGCGCCCTTCTGGCTAGACGGCCAGCATCTGGTCTGGCAGTGCCTGCACGAACTGGACGCCGAGCAGGCGATGCGTGAAGTGGAAATCCAATTGGCGCTGTTTATGCAGCGCATGAGCGGCCTGGAAGAACTGCGCTTCCACGATGGCAGCGCCTTTGCCGATGCGCAGACCCGCGCCTGGCTCAGCTCCCATGTGATGCCGCACGTGCAGGCTCCAGCCAGCGACAACACGCCCGTCGCCACCGACGGTAACGCACTGCCAGCCTGGGATATCGCCCTGCAGGAAACCCTGCCCAAGCTGCGCAAGGACGGCCTGAAATCCGCCGTGCAACAACTCAAGCTCGGCCTGGCCAAGGCGCGCGGCGGCCGTGAACGCTTCTTCTGGCAGTTGACCCTGGCGCGCCTGTGCTACAGCGCAAAGAAATACGAACTGGCCAAGACCCAACTCGAATCGCTCGACCAGACGCTACAGGCCACCGGCCTCGGCGACTGGGAACCCGATCTCGCCCTGGACGTACTGCGCATGCTGCACAGCTGTTGTGAGCTGTTGCCGCAGAACCACGCGGTGCGTGAAAGCAAGGAAGAGATCTACCGCAGGTTGTGCCACCTCGATCTTGAAGTGGTACTGGACTAGGCCCTCGGGCCATAACCGTAACGGAGAATGACCATGGCCAAAGAAGGCTCGGTAGCCCCCAAGGAACGCATCAACGTCACTTTCAAACCCGCCACTGGCGGTGCTCAGGAAGAGATCGAACTGCCACTGAAACTGATGGTTCTGGGTGATTTCACCCAGCGCGCCGACGATCGCAAGATCGAAGACCGCAAGCCGATCAGCATCGACAAGAACAGCTTCGACGAAGTGCTGGCCAAGCAGGAACTCAACCTGACCTTCGCCGTGCCTAACCGTCTGCAGGACGATGCTGAAGGCGACGACATGGCCGTGCAGCTGCGCATCAACTCGATGAAGGACTTCAACCCGGCCAATGTCGTCGACCAGGTGCCTGAGCTGAAAAAGCTGATGGAGCTGCGCGACGCCCTGGTGGCTCTGAAAGGCCCACTGGGCAATGCCCCGGCCTTCCGTAAAGCCATCGAAAGCGTGCTGGCTGACGACGACTCGCGTGACCGCGTACTCGGCGAACTCGGCCTGGCTGCCCAAGGCAAGCTGGACTCCTGATTCAATTAACAAGGAAGCTAATTCATGAGCACTAGTGCAGCAGTAGAAAGCGGTCGCAGCGCCGCCGACCTCGGCATCCTCGACCGCATCATTGCCGAGACCAAACTGACTCCGGACGACGAAGCCTATGACATCGCCAAGCGTGGCGTGTCGGCCTTTATCGAAGAGTTGCTGAAGCCGCAGAACGAAAATGAGCCGGTAAAAAAAGCCATGGTCGACCGCATGATCGCGGAGATCGACGCCAAGCTCAGCCGGCAGATGGACGAAATCCTCCACAACGCCGAATTCCAGGCGCTGGAATCCTCCTGGCGCGGCCTGAAGTTGCTGGTGGATCGCACCAACTTCCGCGAAAACATCAAGCTGGAGATCATCAACGCCTCCAAGCAGGATCTGCTCGATGACTTCGAAGACAGCCCGGAGATCATGCAGTCCGGCCTGTACAAGCACATCTACACCGCCGAGTACGGCCAGTTCGGTGGCCAGCCAGTTGCGGCTCTGATCGCCAACTACTTCTTCGACCCGAGCGCGCCAGACGTCAAAACCCTGCAATACGTCGCCAGCGTCGCCAGCATGTCCCACGCGCCGTTTATCGCCGCGGCCGGTCCGAAGTTCTTCGGCCTGGAAAGCTACACCGGGCTGCCGGACCTGAAAGATCTGAAGGACCACTTCGAAGGCCCGCAGTTCGCCAAATGGCAGAGCTTCCGCGAGCAAGAAGATGCCCGCTACGTCGGCCTGACCGTACCGCGCTTCCTGCTGCGCAACCCGTACGACCCGGAAGACAACCCGGTGAAGACTTTCGTCTACAAAGAGAACGTCGCCAACAGCCACGAGCATTATCTGTGGGGCAACACCGCCTACACCTTCGCCTCCAAGCTGACCGATAGCTTCGCCAAGTTCCGCTGGTGCCCGAACATCATCGGCCCACAAAGCGGTGGTGCGGTAGAAGACCTGCCGCTGCACCACTTCGAAAGCATGGGCGAGATCGAAACCAAGATCCCAACTGAAGTGCTGGTTTCCGACCGTCGTGAATACGAGCTGGCCGAAGAAGGCTTTATCGCCCTGACCATGCGCAAAGGCAGCGATAACGCCGCGTTCTTCTCCGCCAACTCGGCGCAAAAGCCAAAATTCTTCGGCATCAGTGAAGAAGGCAAGACCGCTGAACTGAACTACAAGCTCGGCACCCAACTGCCGTACATGTTCATCATCAACCGTCTGGCCCACTACCTGAAAGTGCTGCAGCGCGAGCAAATCGGCGCGTGGAAAGAGCGCACCGACCTCGAACTGGAACTCAACAAGTGGATCCGCCAGTTCGTCGCCGACCAGGAAAACCCGAGCTCTGAAGTGCGTAGCCGCCGTCCACTGCGCGCCGCTCAGGTGATCGTCAGTGATGTTGATGGTGAGCCGGGCTGGTACCGCGTAAGCCTCAACGTGCGCCCGCACTTCAAGTACATGGGTGCCGATTTCACCCTGTCGCTCGTCGGCAAGCTGGACAAGGAATAAGCATCCTTATGTCAGGTTACGGAAGCCTATTCGAACGCCTCGGCGGTGAAGCCAGCCAGCGCGCTGGCTGGAGCCGCGAGGTCGCCGCCATGGCGTCGGTGGCTACCCACCTGGCGAAAATGCTCAGCACCCGAGCGGGCAGCGTGCAAACGCTACCCGACTACGGGTTGCCCGATCTCAACGATATGCGCCTGTCGCTGCACGATTCGCTGCAGCAGGCGCGTATCGCCATCGAACGCTTTATCGAAGCGTACGAACCGCGTTTAAGCGAGGTGCGGGTGATTTCCCTGCCCCGCGACAACAACCCGCTGAGCCTGGCCTTTGCCATCGAAGGCCTGCTGGAAGTGGACGGCTTTAAACGCCAAGTGAGTTTCTCCGCGCGCCTGGATGGCAGCGGACAGGTCAAGGTCAATTAAGGAGAGCCCATGTCCGGTAAACCCGCAGCCCGCGTCAGCGACCCCACTGTCTGTCCGCTTCCTGGCCACAGCAAGAATCCAATCACCGTTGGCTCACCCAACGTGCTGTTCGACAACCTGTCCGCCGCACGCCAAGACGACCCAACTGCCTGCGGCAGCTCCTTGGCCAGCAACGTGATCAGCAATGTACTGATCAACGGCAAGCCTGCTACCACGGTGGGCACTGTGGGTAATCACGGCAATCCGGTTGTAGCGGGCTCTGGAACGGTGATTATTGGGACCAGTGGGGGTGGGGCGGCGTTTACGGCGCCGTCTGCGATGACCATTGCACATACAATCGTGCCGCTTCTTATAGGTGCGTACGATGAACAGTTTCGTATCGTCGATGGGGAAGGGACACCGCTCGCCAATACGCCTTTTCATATCAAAGATCAGGCAGGGAACGTCTACCAAGGCTTCTCAGATGGAGCTGGACGAACCCAACGTATCTATACCGCAACACAGGAAACGCTGGAGATAACTACTGGTGTGGCCGCTCTGGAAAAGTGGGGCAGAGCATGAGCGCATTCCAATGTACAGCCGAAACCAACCAACAACCTGGATCAGTTAGTGATATTCCTGGCTATCTTATGCCTGCCCGCGCGTTCTTCTTTATCGTTGTTGAAGAGGTAGGCAAAGACGGTTTTTTGGTTCGAAAAATTTACGCATCAAATAAAAGTCCTTACCTAGCCAATATGCAGCTTTCCCCGCTGCAGGCGCTTTCAGAAGTGAGCCCTGAGCGCTACGGAATGATGCCCAAAAGCCCAAATGCATCAGTGAGCATCGCTGAACATGTCATGGGAAAAAATGCCTCACAATTCATTTCTACTAGTTCGATATTTCCTGAAGGCTCGCCTCGTTTCGATGGCAGAAGCATCTTCATCGATATTGAAAAGGCTAAGAGTGCGGGCGCCAGACTCGTCTCAACTGAGGAGATTCTCGCCGATCTCAATCGGTACAAGGCACAACATCCACATCTGGCTAAGCGCGTGGATAAGATCGCGAGTTATGTTCGTGAAATAGATAAAGAAATCCTGATAGACGGCAAGAAAGTCCCGGCAAGTGCCGTGTTCAACAAACAATCGCTAGGTGCGACCAATGCTTTGGTTAGGTCTGCACGCGTAGTTCAAGTTCTAGGTGTCGCTTTCACCGCCTATGACCTGACTCAAGCCAGCCGAGAATCCATTGAAGTTGGTAGCGCAAAACCCATTACTGCCGAACTGGTTCGGCAGGCAGGCGGCTGGGGGATGGCATGGGCAGGCTTTAAAGTCGGCGGGGTTGTCGGTGCAGCACTCGGTATAGAAACCGGCCCAGGAGCCATTGCGACGGGACTAGTTGGCGGCATCGTTTTCGGAGCTGCTGGCTATTTTGGCGCTGACTGGGTAGCTGACCACATCTATGAGAATTGAAGGCGCAGATATGTTCCCATTTTTCAAAAAAGCCAAAGTAGGCAAGGATGCTTCCGTTGTCCACACCACTGCGGTGCGAAATGAGCTTCAGGAATTGGTCGCTCTGTACCCGGCCGAACCGCTACCTACGCTAGCCTCAACCTCAAGATTTCCCTTGGTCACCACACTCGAACCATTCGAGCTTGCTGCCTACCATATGAGCCTTATGCCGCGTGCTAGCAGCCTGGCTGAACTACGCAACGTTATTGAGCACGAAGACTTCCAGCATGAAGTGGGGCAATCAGCGCGCTTCCTGTCGTTGCGCAACCCGGCCGGTAAAACTGTCTCGCTCTGCGAACAGACCGAATTCAACAACGTATCTCTGATCGTTATTACTAACAGCATGCAGCTCGTCGCTGCGCTGCGTCAGATAGATATCGCGCCGCCCACTCCCTGGGAAGTTTTTCCGGAAGTCGATCCCGAGTCGCTAGGAAGCCTGCAAGGCGATATGGCGTATTGGTGGAATACCTACTGGACACCGTTCTGGAACAGCCTCGAAAAAGCTGAGCAGATTGCTTTCCTCGACCGTTTCGAATGCCCCGCTGAATGGCGTGAGTTCATCGACTTTCACGATGGCATGAATAATCAGGAAGTGTCCCCTTGATGACCTCTGGAGCGTGCGGGGACATGCACCTACACCATCGAGGCCTATCAACGGTCGTCACGATGTTGGGGTGCAGCTCGCTATTGAGCGGCTGCGTGATCTATCCACATACGGTGCCGGTCAATCCACCTATTGAGGGCAGCCTGGTATCGGTAGAAAGCGGGCAGCCGGTAAGCGGTGCAGAGCTGACTTTGAATGTTGGCAGTGATATGGCCCGCATCTACAAAACCAGCAGCGATGCGAATGGGCGTTTTGCTTTTGCCGCTCATTCGGATTTTCGCCTGATCACCTTGCTGGAGGATGCCCCGCCCTGCAACACCGTGCTGACCATTGAAGCGCCCGGCTACAAGCCTCGCCACTGCCTCTGGATGGTTCCACATTGGTGTAGTGGGGTTCCACCCGTAACAGCTTTCAAGGATCTGAAGCTGATTCCACAGCACATGCCCAACGACTACGCAGAAATTCAAGCAACCAATAATTGGCCATGTGACGACCCCACGGCAGGGATGAATAACTGATGTCTTTTAACCACTACTACCAGAGCGAACTCACCGCCCTGCGCCAACTCGGCAAGCGCTTTGCCGAGCGCAGCCCGGCGTTGGCGCCGTTTCTTGGGCAGAGCGGGCGCGACCCGGATGTCGAGCGACTGCTGGAAGGTTTCGCCTTTCTTACCGGACGTCTGCGGCAGAAGCTTGATGACGAGCTGCCGGAGCTGACCCATTCGCTGATGCACCTGCTGTGGCCGAACTATATGCGCCCGCTGCCGGCGTTCAGCATGTTGCAGTTCGACCCACTCAAACGGTCGGGCGGTGCCTTGCTGGTGCCACGCCATACACCTGTGGAATCCAAGCCGATCCAGGGCGTGACCTGCCGTTTTCGCACCGCCTTTGCCACCGAGGTGCTACCACTGGCGCTCAATGGCCTGGACTACTCGATCAAGGGCGCTGGTGCGATGCTCAGCCTGCGCCTGGGCATGACTGCGGACGGCCATCTTGGCGAGCTCAACCTCAAGCAGTTGCGCCTGCACCTGGCTGGCGAGCGTTATATCAGCCAACTGCTTTACCTGAGCCTGTTGCGTCATCTCGGTGGCGTACAGCTGGTGCTGCTCGATGCGGCTGGCAAGCCGCTGCAGGACACGCTAGGGCGACCATTGGATGGCCTGCACCTGCCAAGCAGCAATGTGCAGCCCGTTGGTTTTGCCGAAGATCAGGCGCTGATCCCCTACCCGCTGAACACCTTCCGCGGTTACCGCTACCTGCAGGAATACTTCGCCTTCCAGGACAAGTTCCTGTTTGTCGACCTGCTCGGCATCGATGCACTCAAGCGCGTCCCCGAAGACGTGCTCAAACAGGCGCGCGGCATCGAACTGCGTTTCGATATCCACAAGGCCGGCGTGCAACGTATCCGCCCGACCCTAGATAACGTGCGCCTGTACTGCACACCGGTGGTCAACCTGTTCGCCCATGACGCCATCCCGATTCGCCTGGACGGCAAGCAGGATCAGTACCTGCTGCTGCCCTCGGAGCTCGATTCCGAGCATTGCGGGGTGTTCTCGGTGGATCGCGTCACCGGCTGGAAGCCTGGCGGCAAGGGTTACGAAGAGTACGTGCCGTTCGAATCCTTCGAGCACGACGCCAGCTTCGACGTGCCCCTGGCGCGCCCGCACTACAGCGTGCGCCAGCAACCGTCGCTGCTTGGCGACGGCCTGGAAACCTACCTGAGCTTTGGCCTGCGCAACCTCGATCAGCATGAAACCCTGTCCATCGAGCTGACCTGCACCAACCAGAACCTGCCACGTCAGCTGGGCCTTGGTGATATCTGCATGCCCTGCGAGGACACCCCGGAGTTCCTCACCTTCCGCAATATCAGTGCCGTAACGCCGAGCTATGCACCGCCATTGCACCGCGACTTTCTCTGGAAACTGATCAGCAACATGTCGCTGAACTACCTGTCGCTGGCCAACGTCGAGGCACTCAAAGTCATTCTCGAAACCTACGACCTGCCGCGCTACTACGACCAGCATGCAGAAAAGGTCAGCAAGCGCCTGCTCGACGGTCTGAAAAGCATCAGCCACCAGCACGTCGATCGCCTGCATCGCGGCTTGCCCGTGCGTGGTGTACGTACGCAATTGACGATCAACCCCGAAGGCTATGTCGGCGAAGGCGATCTATTTCTCTTCGCCACCGTACTCAATGAATTTTTCGCCCTGTATGCCAGCTTGAACTCGTACCACGAGCTGCGCGTACAGAGCACACAGGGAGAGGTGTACCAATGGACGCCGCGCATGGGGCAACAGCCCCTGCTCTAAACCGGCTTAGCCGGGGCATCCGCGAGTACAGCCTGTTCCAGGGTGTGCAGCTGGTGCTGGAACGCTTGCAGGCTGCTCATCCTGAACTGGATGAGGAGGCGCTGTATCAGCGACTGGAACTGCAGGCCAACCCGAGCATGGGGTTCCCCGGTAGCGATATCGATCGCGTGCAATTCTTCGAAGAGCACGGTGAGCTGCGCGCGCGCCTGCGCATCAACTTGGTCAGCCTGTTTGGCGCCGGCTCACCACTGCCAGCGTTCTACGGTGAGCAAGCGCTGGGCGACAGTGAAGATGGCAACCCGACCCGCGACTTCCTCGACCTGTTCAACAACCGTCTACAGCGTCTGTTGCTACCAACCTGGCAGAAGTACCGCTATCACTCGCGGTTCCAGAGCGGTGCGGTCGATGCGTTCTCCGCACACCTGTTTGCTCTGATCGGCCTGGGTGGCGAGACCATTCGCCAGGCTAAGGAGCTGAACTGGAAGCGCCTGCTGCCCTACCTCGGCCTGCTCAGTCTGCGCGCCCACTCGGCAGCACTGATCGAGTCAGTACTGCGCTACTACTTCAAGCACGCCGACCTGCATATCGAACAGTGCCTGGAGCGTCAGGTGGAAATCCTCGGCGAACAGCGCAACCGCCTGGGCTTGGCCAACAGCCAGCTCGGTGAAAGCCTGGTGCTTGGCGAGTTCGTGCGCGACCGCGGCGGTAAGTTCCGCATCCATGTACGCCAACTGAACTGGGACCGCTTCCACGAATTTCTGCCCATTGGCAGCGGCTACCAACCGCTCTGCGCGCTGGTGCGTTTCACTCTGCGCGACCCACTCGATTACGACATACGCCTGGAGCTGCGCCAGGACGAAATACGCGAATTGCGCCTCGGCGCGGACAACCCCTGCCTGCTGGGCTGGACCACTTGGCTCGGGCGTGACAACGCCGACGGCGTGGTCACCCTCGGCAGCAAAGCTCATTAAGGATTGATGAAATGATCAACGTCGATTTACAGCAACTGGTGCAAGCCCTCGACGCGGCCAGCAAACATGACCTGGAATGCGCCGCCGAGCGCTGCGTGGTACGTGGCGGCAGCAAGATTCTCGTCGAAGACCTGCTGCTCGGCCTGCTTGAGCGCCCGGAAGGCTTGCTGCCCCGCGCCCTGCAGGATGCCGAAGTGGACGCCAGCGAGCTGGCCCGCGCCCTACAACCGCGTGGCGAACACAGCGAATCGCGCAACCCGGTATTTGCCACAGAACTGGTGCAATGGCTGCAGGACGCCCTGCTGGTCGCCAGCCTGGAACTGGGCCAGAGCCAGGTTGATGAAGCCGCGCTGATCCTCGCCCTGCTGCGCAACCCGATGCGCTATGCCGGCAGCCACTATCAGCCACTGCTGGCCAAGCTGAATGCCGAGCGCCTGCGCGAATTCGCCATGGCTCAGCAACCGCAAACCGCCGCAGGTAAACCCGCAGCCGGTGGCGAATCGAACCTCTCGCGCTTCACCCACAACTTCACCCAGCAGGCTCGCGACGGCAAGCTCGACCCGGTGCTGTGCCGCGACGGCGCGATCCGCCAGATGATCGACATCCTCGCCCGCCGCCGTAAAAGCAACCCGATCGTGGTCGGCGAAGCCGGTGTCGGCAAGACCGCCATCGTCGAAGGCCTGGCCCTGCGCATCGCCGCTGGTGAGGTGCCCGCTGCGCTTAAGGGTGTCGAACTGCTGTGTCTGGACCTCGGCCTGCTGCAAGCCGGCGCCAGTGTCAAAGGCGAGTTCGAACGCCGCCTGCAGGGCGTGATCGATGAGGTCAAAGGCTCGCCCAAGCCGATCATCCTGTTTATCGATGAAGCCCACACCCTGATCGGTGCCGGTGGTCAGGCTGGCAGTGGCGATGCAGCCAACCTGCTCAAGCCCGCATTGGCGCGTGGCGAGCTGCGCACCATCGCCGCCACCACCTGGAGCGAGTACAAAAAGTACTTCGAGAAGGACCCGGCCCTGGCCCGGCGCTTCCAGCCCGTGCAACTGCACGAACCGACGGTCGAAGAGGCCGTGACTATCCTCCGTGGCCTGGCACCGGTGTATGAAAAGAGCCACGGCATCTACCTGCGTGATGACGCCGTGGTCGCCGCCGCCGAACTGTCGGCGCGCTACCTGGCCGGTCGGCAACTGCCGGACAAAGCCGTCGATGTGCTCGATACCGCCTGCGCCCGCGTGCGCATCAGTCTGGCCGCTGCACCGGAGGCACTGGAGCGTCTGCGCGGTGAAATTGCCGAAGGCGAACGGCAGAGCGAAGCCATGGGCCGCGACAAACAAGCCGGTTTGCAGATCGACAGCGAAATCCTCGAACAGCTCGAAGCGCGCCTGAGCCAGGCCCGCGCTGAACTTGAGCAGATCGAAACCCGCTGGTCGGTGCAGCGTGAACTGGCCGAACGCCTGCTGGAATTGCGCAAGCAGTGCGCCAGCCTGCGCCAGAACCCGAACGAAGCCGAAGCCAAACCTGAAGAAAGCGACGGCCAGGCCGTGCAGCTGGAGCAATTGGAAGACGAACTGCGCGCCGTGCAAGCCGAGCTGGCCAGTACTCAGGTGAATGAGCGCCTGGTTAGCTTCGAAGTCTGCCCGCGCCTAGTGGCCGAAGTGATCAGCCACTGGACCGGCGTGCCGCTGAGCCAGCTGGCCCGCGAGCACAACAGCAAGGTGCTGACCTTCGCCCGCGACCTCGGCCTGCGCGTGCGCGGCCAGGAGCAAGCCATCGCCGCCCTGGACCGTTCGATGCGCGCCACCGCTGCCGGCCTCAATCGCGCCGATGCGCCGGTCGGCGTGTTTCTGCTGGTCGGCCCCAGCGGCGTCGGTAAAACCGAAACCGCCCTGGCCCTGGCCGATCTGCTGTATGGCGGCGAGCGCTTCCTCACCACCATCAACATGTCCGAGTTCCAGGAGAAGCACACCGTCTCCCGGCTGATCGGCGCACCACCCGGCTACGTCGGCTACGGCGAAGGCGGCATGCTCACCGAAGCCGTGCGGCAGAAGCCCTACTCGGTGGTGCTGCTCGATGAAGTGGAAAAAGCCGACCCGGACGTAATGAACGTCTTCTATCAGATCTTCGACAAAGGCGTGGCCAACGACGGCGAAGGCCGCGAGATCAACTTCCGCAACACGCTGATTTTGATGACCAGCAACCTGGCCAGCGAGCGGATCGCCAGCCTCTGCCAGGGCGGCCAGCGCCCGGATGCGGAAGACCTTGAACAGGCGATTCGCCCGACCCTGACCCAGCACTTCAAGCCGGCACTGCTCGGCCGTATGCGCGTGGTGCCGTACTACCCGATCAATGGCGAAGTGCTCAATGAACTGGTCGGCCTCAAGCTGGAGCGCTTCGCTGAGCGCCTGCAACGTCGCCAACTGCAGTTCAGCTACGCGCCTGCCCTACTGGAGAATTTGGCCGAACGCTGCAGCCACAGCGACAGCGGCGCACGCCTGATCGATCACCTGATTGACCAACACCTGCAACCGCTGGTGGTCGACCGCCTGCTCGACGCCATGGCCAGCGGCGAAAGCCTGCAACGCGTGCACGCCACCCTGGACGGCGAAGGATCGGTGGTCTGTGAGTTCGCTTAACATGTCGCTGATGTTCAGTCAGGTGCCGCAGCCGCTGCGCTATGCCGAAGCGCTGTTGCAACGCTTCGCCACGCTGGCACGTGCGTCCACTAGCGATGCCCTGCTCGGCGGCCTGGTGGAAAGTGCCGCACAGCTGTCCGGCAGCGAACTGAGCCAGCTGTACCTGCTCGACGATACTCACACCCGCCTGACGCTGTCCGCCGAATGGCAGGACGGCCTGTTGCAACCGCGTGCGGATGCCAGCCTGTCCAGCGACTACGACGGCGAACATCTGCTGCAGTACTGCCTGTGCCAGAACCAGACGCTGAGCCTCAATGAGCTGGATCGCAACCTGCACCAGACCGGCTTCCTGCCCGAGGCGCAACAGCCTTGGCGCAGCTTGCTGTGCCAACCGCTGCTGGATGAGCAGAAAGGTGTCACCGGCCTGTTGCTGATTGCCAGCCAGCGCTCGCGAGAGTTGCAAGGCTTTGCCGACTCGCTTGGCCAGCTGGGCAGCTTTGTCGTCGCCCAACTGCACCTGCTGCAACGCCTGCGCGCTCCGAGCGACGAGCAGCCGGTTGCCGTGGTCAGTATGCCCTGCGCCAGCGGCTATGGCCTGATTGGCGACAGCCCGGCGATGCGCAGCGTCTACCAGCTGATCAGCAAAGTGCTGCACAACCCTGTCAGCGTATTGCTGGCGGGTGAAACCGGCACCGGTAAGGAGCTGGTAGCCCGTGCCATTCACGATTGCGGCTTTCGCCGCAGCAAAGCTTTTGTGGTGCAGAACTGCGCCTCGCTGCCGGAAAACCTGCTGGAAAGTGAACTGTTCGGCTACCGCAAAGGCGCGTTCAGCGGCGCCGACCGCGACCATCAGGGCCTGTTCGACGCGGCCAATGGCGGCACCCTGTTCCTCGATGAAATCGGTGATATGCCGCTGAGCCTACAAGCCAAGCTGCTGCGCGTCTTGCAGGAAGGTGAAGTGCGCCCGCTCGGCTCAACCAGCACGCACAAAGTCGATGTACGCATCGTCTCGGCCACTCACCACAACCTGCGCAGCCTGGTCGAAGAAGGTCGTTTCCGTGAAGACTTGTACTACCGCTTGGCGCAGTTCCCTATCGAACTGCCGGCCCTGCGCGAGCGTGAGCAAGACATTCTCACCCTGGCCCGGCACTTTGCCGACAAGGCCAGTGCCTTCCTGCAGCGCAACCCTTGCCGTTGGGCCGACCGCACCCTGGACCAACTGGCCAGCTACGCCTTCCCCGGTAACGTGCGTGAACTCAAAGGCATGGTCGAACGCGCGGTGCTGTTATGTGAAGGCGGCGAGCTACTGCCCGAGTACTTCAACCTGCGTCAGGACAGCAGCCCGGACGACAGTGGCATGAACCTGCGCGAACGCATGGAGCGCGTCGAACGCAGCCTGCTGCTCGACTGCCTGCGCAAAAACCGTGGCAACCAGACCAGCGCCGCCTGCGAACTGGGCCTGCCGCGCCGCACCCTGCTGTACCGCATGCAGCGGCTGAGTATCAGCCCGGCTGACGTGTAAGGCTTAAGGAGAAGAGCATGTTCAACGCCGCCAATCAGAGTTACGTCAATCCCGTCAGCGCTGTGCTTGTCCAGCCGCAACGTGGTCATGTAGGAGTCTTCGCGTGAAACCTACTCCAGCGAACGCAACCGCTCTCGGCGAACATTTCTATCTGTTCCAGAAGTCCTCTGGGCAGCCAAGCAAGAAACTGATCATCACCAGCCATGGCGCTTATATGCCTGGCATGCACTTGAACGTGCCCGCCAACACCTCGCTGGTGTTTTATGGCCCGGACGGTAAAACCCTGCAAGACCCCGGCCTGGGCAAGGTGATGCGCGGTGAAATCGCGCCGCACGAACAGAAAGGACCGGGGGAATCCACGCGGAACTACCTGGTTTCCAAGTACAGCGACGACCAGTACTCGAGCATTGCCTACGGTGCCAAGCTTGAAGGCGTCGACATCCTCACCGTACGCAACCGCAAAACCCCGACCCTGTTGTTGCAGAACAGCACCATCGCGCTGAGTGATGTATTCAGCGAGTTGAGCAAACACGGCCTGCAGTACGACGAAATCCACTGTGTGTTTTGCCGTAATTTTCTCTTTCACCCCAAGCCCGCAACCCATATTGCTCCGGCCGCGACGACCCAGCCGCCGACTGAGGCTGTTACAGCCAATGCCAGAAGCAGTGCGGTATCGGCCTCCGCAGTCGTTCGCGCCTTGACCGGCAACGCCGCCAACCTTGCCACAAGCCTGGCGCCAAACCGCTTTACCCTGGCCATCGACGGTCTCGGCCACGATCTGCAAGTACTTGAATTTAAAGGCCGCGAGGCCATCAGCCAACCCTTTGCATTCGAACTCGAGCTGATCAGTGAACGCCCTGACCTGGACCTGGAAAGCCTGCTACATCAACCCGCCTTCCTAGAATTCACAGCCGATGGCGGCGGCATTCATGGCCTGATCTACCGCATCGCCCAAGGCGACTCCGGGCACCGTATAACCCGCTACCACGTCACCCTGCGCCCGCAACTGGCGTACCTGGCGCACCGCATCAACCAGCGTATTTTCCAGCATCTGACGGTAGAAAAGATCATCAGCCAGGTGCTCGAAGAACATGGCATCCAGAGCAACGCCTATAAGTTCGAGTTCGGCCAGACCGTCTACCCAGAACGCGAATACTGCGTGCAGTACGACGAATCCGACCTGCACTTTATCCAGCGCCTGTGCGAGGAAGAAGGCATTCATTACCACTTCCAGCACAGCGAGCAAGGCCATGTACTGGTCTTCGGTGATGACCAAACCGTCTTCCCCAAACTCGCGCCAACGGCCTACCAGCAGGACACAGGCCTGGTGGCCGATGAGCCGGTGGTCAAGCGCTTCGCCTTACGTCTGGAAACCCGCACCAGCCGCGTAACCCGCCGCGACTACGACTTCGAAAAGCCCAAGTTGTTGATGGAAGCTGCTTTTACCAGTGAGTTCAGCCCCGACCTGGAAGACTACGATTACCCCGGCCGCTTTGTTGAGCGTGAACGTGGCAAGCACCTGGCCAAACGCAACCTCGAACGTCATCGCAGCGATTACGAATTAGCCCAGGGTGAAAGCGACCAACCGCTGCTGCTCAGCGGCCACTATCTCAACCTCAGCGACCACCCGCGCAGCGACTGGAACC
Source organism: Pseudomonas sp. EA_35y_Pfl2_R5 (assembly GCF_963970805.1). Taxonomy (NCBI): domain Bacteria; kingdom Pseudomonadati; phylum Pseudomonadota; class Gammaproteobacteria; order Pseudomonadales; family Pseudomonadaceae; genus Pseudomonas; species Pseudomonas sp. EA_35y_Pfl2_R5. Next base: position 440,144 of record NZ_CAXAOW010000001.1, read on the forward strand.
AGCTCTGGCTACTGACGGAAATCCACCACGAGGGCAAACAGCCGCAGGTGCTGGAAGAGTCCGTCACCAGCGACACCCAAGCCAGCGACGGTTTCCAACAGGGCTACCGCAACCGCTTCAGTGCCACGCCTTGGGACGTGTTGCACCGCCCCGCACTTAAGCATGCAAAACCCAAAGTCTTGGGCAGCCAGACGGCCGTAGTCACGGGGCCCGCCGGTGAAGAAATTCACTGCGACCAATACGGCCGCGTCAAAGTGCAATTCCACTGGGACCGCGAAGGCCAAGCCAACGACACCACCAGTTGCTGGCTGCGCGTCAGCTCCAGCTGGGCCGGTGACCGCTATGGCGCTATCGCTATTCCGCGTATCGGTATGGAAGTGCTGGTGACCTTCCTCGAAGGCGATCCTGATCAGCCCCTTGTCACCGGCTGCCTGTACCACGCCGAACATGTGGTGCCCTACGAACTGCCTGCCAACAAAACCCGCAGCCTGTTCAAAACCCTGAGCAGCCCAGGCGGTGGCGGTTATAACGAACTGCGCATCGAAGACAAAAAAGGTGCCGAGCAGATCTACCTGCATGCTCAGCGCGACTGGGACGAAAACATCGAGCACGACCAGAAAATCCGCGTGGGTAACGAGCGCCACGACACGGTCGAAGCCAACAGCTACAGCGAATTCCAGGCCGAAGAACACCGCACTACCCACGCCGACCGCAAAGTGGAAACCCGCAGCAACGACCACCTAACCGTCGGGCAAAAACAGCATGTGAAAGTCGGCACCGGCCAATTCGTCGAAGCCGGCAACGAAATCCACTACTACGCCGGTAGCAAAGTGGTGATAGACGCTGGCATGGAACTCACCGCCAGCGGCGGCGGCAGCTTCCTCAAGCTCGATCCGGGTGGCGTCACCCTGAGCGGCGCAACCATCAAGATGAACTCCGGCGGCGCACCGGGCGTGGGCACTGGGATCGGCATTGTGCTGCCGATTATTCCGGGGGCGGCGGATGCGGATAAGGCAGGAGAAAAGCCTCAGCTCGCCCTGGCCAACGTCCAACTGCAAATGGCCCGCAAGGCACGCCAACTTGGTGCAAGTCGCTGCCCTATTTGTGAAGCATGCCGGGATGGCGTCTGTGACACAGGACTCCGCGCATGATCGAAGTAGCCCAAGACTGGCTCACTGAACAGCTTGCCCAGCAACGCGAGCTGGTACTGATTATCGACAGCCTCGCAGAGCCTGATCCGATCAAAGCCCTGTTCGCCGCAGACCTGATGCAGGACTACGTCAACCTTTACCAAGGTACCGAGTTTACTGATATGGCCGAAGTCGGCCCTTGGCTGGTGCGTTTGCATAACTCCGACGCAGAGCTGATTCAGACGCTACTCAATACACCTGAAAGTGACTGGGGTTGGCTGGCCAGCGCAGAACACATTGATCTAGCCACCCTGACCCAACACTGGCAAGAACGCCTGCTAGTTGATGAGCAAGAGCAACGTGCGTTCTACCGCTTTCAGGACAACCGGGTAATCGCACGCCATCTTGCTCAACTCAGCGAAGCGCAACACCCCTTGCTACTGGGCCCACTAAACAGCGCGTTATGTTGGGACGGCCAAGCCTGGCAGAGCATCAATAACCCGCACCCGGCTCTATACCCAGCGCCATTCGACAAACCCTGGCAAGAACTGGCCGAACCAGAGACCGTCAGCCAAGCAGTTCTGCGGCATAACCTGGAGCAGTGGTTGTGGCAAAACCACTCAGCAGCAACCGCTCAATTGGCCGAAACGCAGCCCCTAAGTAGCTGGTTGGACACGAAACTTGAGCAAGCCCAAAGCTGGCAGTGGCAGTCGTTGGAACGCATTCAGTTTCTGCTGCGCTACCAACTCGACCCTGCGCTCGCTGAACACCCTGCGTGGGCTCCCGTCGAGAATGAAACAGCGGATGCCCACTTCGCGCGCAGCAGCAAAGAGCTGTTTACAGCGAGTGTTCAGGCATGACCTTTGCGTTCAACAATCTTCAGGTACATCGCCTGTTCTGGATCAGCATGCTTGGCCTCTCGCTAAGCGCGTGCAGTTCACTCAGCCAGCTGGCTGGCGAAAGCTTTACCTTGGAAGGCGAGTTGCCAGCCAACTTCTCACTCAAGGCCCAGGCCCACTATGGCGTGGCCAATGGCTGTGACGGTCGCCGCCAGGCCAAGTCGTTCGAAACCGGCCTCCAGAGTGATCAGCAGCAATACCGTTTCAACATCCCAGTCAGCTATCACGATGGGTTGTGTGAAATGCAATTGGCCAGAGTCGGGCTGTTTATCCATGGTCGCTACGGCGATAAGGACTGGCAGCAGACTTACGACAATGGCGGCTTGGTAATCGTCGACAAACTCCCAGAGGGCGCGCCGGACTTTCAGGCGAACGGTACTCTGGCCAAGAAGGCTGAATGCTCATGGGCATTTCAAATCAGCAAGCTTTATCTAGAAATCTCAAAACTACTAAGTTGTGAAAATGCAGGAGCCCATCTGGCCCGCGATGAGCTAGCAGGTAAGACCGTACAGCTGCAATTTAAGGTGAGCGCTGATGAGCGCCCTTACATGAATGGTTATTGGCTAAAAACTAAACCCGGCTGGAAGCCCTGTACAAGTCGCTGGGGAACTAAATTCGAAGAGCTCTGTACAGAGCCACCACAGTTCAAAACCTTCGAAATGAACGGCCGCGAATGCACCGTTTACCCAAATTGCACGGAGTAAGCAGCGATGAATCAATTAGTGAAAAGGCGCTTTATTAAAACCTTGCTACTTACAAGCATGCTAGTTGGTGGCAGTGCATGCAGTTCAATTAATGTAGCTGTGCCAGGTTCTGAAAATTTTACTTTGGCTGGCGAATTACCTGCTGATTTCTCTTCAAAAATCACCGCCACCTACAACCCCACTCAACGCGAAGGCTGCACGCGCACTTTTTATAGCTATGGACTTGGCAAAGAAGTTACTGAACTCAATCAGCATTTCGCCATCTTCGAAACCGAGCGCAACTCTCAACCCCAGCAGATCAAGCAACAAATACCGCTGAACTACAAGCTGGTGGGTTGCACGTTGCAGTTAGCTTCGGTTGATTTCAAGGTGGTGGGGCATTACGGCCCTGATCCGGTATTCGACAAGTACCCTTCCGGTGGCGGCTTGAAGATCTATGACAAGCGCCCGGAGCAAGCGCCGCGCTTTCCGGCAAACGGCACCTTGGAAGTTCGCGGGCTCTGTACCTGGCTATTTCAAATTAGCGACGCGCTGGCCCGCAAAGGAGGTATTGCAAAACTTCTTTACTGCCACGCTACCGACGAACAGTGGCAAGTCGCGGAAGATTTTTCGAAACGGCGCGGCATGGGGATCGCAGTGGTTCGAGGCGAATTACCGGGCAAGACCGTCAGAATGGAGTTCCGGGTAAATCCAGAAGAAGAGCCATCTCATGACGAAACCTGGATTAAATTTCCTGAGGGTTGGAAGCCATGTGTAAACAAGGATGGCTGGAAGTGGTGTCGCAACCCTCCAGAATTCAAAACCTTCAAAATGAACGGTCGTGAATGCACCGTTTACCCAAATTGCACGGAGTGATCAGGGATGAATGACTCGGTTAAAACCAACAGAGTTGAAACACTTAATTGCCCTCTCCGGGAGCATTGGATCAGCTTTCGGCTGGTTGACGAACATGGTGATGGCAGTTCTTACGCTGGTCTCCCCTATAAGCTGCACGATAGCCAGGGACAACAGATCGAAGGAATTCTAGATAGTGATGGCTTTGCACGTGCAGAGAACATTTATTGCGGTCCAATCGTGCTGGATATTTCAGGTCTGGCAAGCAATATCACTGACAAGTGGTACAAAGAGCTCACAACGCGAAAAGCCTACAAACTCCCACTCACTGCTCTGCAAGTAGCTGCCGAACAATCCCCCACCGGCCCTCGCCGTACAGATGGCAAAACCTATTTGGCTGAAGAGCGTGCAGTGCAAGAAAAGGCCCGATTCCATCGGGTTGAGGTCAGTGACTTTGCAGAAGTCATCTCGCATCTACCGCGCAGCGATAGCTCCTGGCATCCACGCCCGTCCGCGTCGCTTAAGCAGAGCACAGGGCTGGCGAAAGAACAACTGGGTACAGCTCTAGCACCCAACCAGCACCATGTGTTGGAGGTCAAAGCCTTACGCGCTTATCGGCCGCTGCTTTCCCTAAGCAAGGAGTTCAATGCGCTGGATGCTTACCAGTTTGCCCTGATGGCCACGCAATCCTACGCCCCGTTCAATCAGCCTTTTGACCAGGACCCGAAGGGCGAAGCAAAGCCACCCTATTCGGTTCCCGGCACCCTTGGCCATGTACTGGACACCACGCTGGCGCACTGCACAGAACCCGATACCTTTGGCGGCGCAACGCCCTATCACCTGCTGACCGAGGAGGTGCCCTACTCAAAACGGCTGGAAATTGTGCCCCATGATAATGAGCACTTTGCCGGTTTGAATGAGGAGCGCAGAACACCACAAGCCGTGCACTTTCTGCATCAGCCTGCAAATATCCTGCGCGGCACACTTGGTGAGGCCCAGGCCTTTATTACCCATGATGATCGGATGGTATTGATCGTTGCCCGTGGCACTCAGGAAATTGCCGACTGGGTGCGCGACGTCAATGCCACTCAAGTGCCAAATGAGGCGGGGGAGGGCCAAGCCCATCATGGTTTCCATGAGTCCTTTAAAGCTGTGCGCGACTTTGTGGTGCCCTATCTGGAATTTGCCCGCACGAACAACCAGAAAATAGTGGTGTGCGGCCATAGCCTCGGAGGGGCCATCGCGTTGTTAATGGCCGAATGGATAAGAAACAATTGGTCCGAAGACGTGCTGCTCTACACCTACGGTTCCCCGCGAGCCGGTGACGAGGCATTTGTAAAAGGTGCCAGCGCACTGACTCACCACCGTATCGTCAACCACAACGACCTGATTCCCACCGTGCCAGCACCCTGGATGGACACCAAAGGGGCCATGCTATGGCCGGGTGCCGCCGCCTTGATCGGCGGGTCAACCGGCGTGGGTGCACTGCTGTTTCTCGCTGGAATGTATAACTTCAGTGGCGACGACTATCAGCACCATGGCCAGCAATGGCACTTTATGCCGTTGCCACAGGCGGATGGCCCACCGACGTCTGTGCTTTGGAAGCCAGGCTGCACCGGCATCGAAGAAGCCACCTGCGCGCGTTACAACTACCTAGCCCTAAAAGGTGACATGCCCGAACGCAGCAGTTTATCCGTCATGGATCACACAATGCTCGGTGGCTATATCCCTGCGTGCCACGCCACATTGTTGCGCTGGCAGGAAAGTCTCAAGCGCGGCGGCAGTACCCTCACCAACCTCGAACAGAAGTGGCTATCTGACGAAATCGAGACCTATGGCAAAAAATTGCGCCGCTGGAAAAACGTCACCTGGTCGCAATACAAAAATGACCCACGTAATCGCTCCATCCCAACCTGGGATCTGCGCCGGAATTACCAAGAAGCCAAAGCGGCGATAGAAGAAGACGTCACAGTCGAAATCGACAAGCTGGATATGACGCTTCAGCGTCTTGCGCTGTTGGCAAAACAACCGATCACATCCAGCGCGGTGTACGGCAACGCGCAGAACCACCCCGAGTTTGAACAACTGGTTGCTCGCTGGCTAGCGCATAACGAAAACCGAAAGACACCCCAACTAGCACGGATACCAAGTCCTAGCAGGCACCAATATGCATGATCCTAGTGACGTCACCACTGCAGACACACAAGTGACATCGGAGAATGCCAACACAACTTCAACGCTCACAGCTCTCAGTTTCGGGCGCTCATCCGCCATTTTTATGAACCAGGTCACCTGACAAGGCTCTGTCTTGCATTTCAATGCCCGCCCACAAGCAGCACTTTGCCACTACAACGGTGACTACCGTTGCCATTCACGCTTTCAAGGAGGAAATCCGCGTGCCTAAACGCTATTACGCCCTCGTTCTTCTCGCAGCTCTGAGCCTCTCTGCCTGCACCGGCAATTACAAGTTCAGCGACGACGAATACCGCCCGCTGGGCGACCCGCAAGCTCAAACCCGCGGCAACTGACCGCAAGGAGTAAAACACCATGGAACTGGTCTTCGATGTGGTCAGTGCACAGCAGTTCGTGCCAGGTCTATTGACCACCAAAACCTTCAAGCAGGCCGGCGGCATTATTGGTCGGGCGGAGGAGTGCGATTGGGTGATACCGGATCGCAAGCGCGTGTTGTCCAGCCGGCATGCCGAGGTGAGCTATCGCAATGGCTCGTTCTTCCTGACCGATACCAGCAGCAACGGTATTCAGCTGAAAGACAGCGGCGCCAGCCTGCGCAAGGGCGAGGCCCAGCGTATTGAGCATGGCAGCGTGTATTGCTTCGGTGATTTTGAGCTGCGCGCAAGGCTGATTCAGGACCCAGCGCTGTTCGCCGGCGATATCGGCCGTGCGCAGCCGGCCGGCAGCATTATTCCGGATGACGCCTTTCTTGATCTCGACCCGATGACTGCACTGGATCAGCAGGAGCGTGTGTACGCTCAGGTCGATGACCTGACGGCCGTGTTGCAGCCGCACAACGTGCATGCCCAGCAACGCGACTATGCGCAGATCGATGAAGAGAACCTGCTGGTGCCGGAGCTGATTGCACCGCCGGTAATCACCCAACCCAAGCCAGCGCCAGAGCCGGTACGCCTGCCTTTGAGCTTCTGGGAAAAATTCGGCGAAGCACTCGGGGTCAAGCTGGATGACCTCGACGATGACGCCCGCGAAGCCCTGGCCCTGAATGCAGCCAAGCTGCTCAAGCAAAGCGTCGGCAGCCTGCAACAGAGCCTGCGCACCCGTAGCGAACTGAAAAATGAGCTGCGCCTGGCCCTGACCACGGTGCAGAGCGCCGGTAACAACCCACTCAAACACACCGCAGACAGCAGTGAAGCGCTGAGCGCCCTACTGCGTGGCGGCAAGGCGGGTCAGCTCAGTGCCGAGCAAACCATCAGCCGCAGTTTCCGTGATCTGCAGGCGCATCAGGTGGCGCTGCTCGCCGCCAGCCGTGCGGCGGTCAAGGGCATGTTCGAGCAACTGTCGCCGGAGCAGCTGAGCCTGCGTTTCGAGCGCGAAGGGCGTAAGCCACTGATCGCCACTGCCGGCAGCCGCTGGCGCGCCTACCGCCGTCTGCACAGCGCGCTGGAGCAGAACGACGACTGGAGCGACCGTCTGTTCGCCCGCGACTTTGCCCGCACCTATGAAGAGCAGGTTCGCCTAATCGCCACTCTTAACAACGACGTTCAAGGATGATTTCCATGCACCGCTTGCTCCCCCTGGCCCTGTTGGCCGCCCTGCTCGGCCTTACCGGCTGTGCCGCACTGTCGCCCTATTCGGACATGACCAAACTCGACCTGACCCTTAACGGTCGGGACGAACTCAACCCGGACCTCAATGGCCGCCCTTCACCGATCGTCCTGCGCCTGGTCGAGTTAAAGCACCCAGTGTCGTTTGAAACGGCCGACTTCTTTTCGCTCTATCAGCGCCCGAAAGAAGCCCTGTCGCCGGACATGGTGGTGCTCGAAGAGCTGGAGCTGCGTCCTGGCGAACAGCGCAAACTGAAACTCTCGGTACAGCCTGGCAGCCGCTATGTCGGTGTATTGGCCGCTTACCGCGACCTGCCAGAAAGCAACTGGCGCACAGTGATTGTGTTGCAGGAAAAAGAGCACAACTACAGCGTGCTGACGCTGGATGCCAAAGGCATTCAAGCTCCGGATAAAGCCGACAAGGACGAGGACTAAGCCATGGCCATGCATAAAGTGGTCTGGCAGGAAGGCATGCTGCTGCGCCCGCAGCACTTCCAGCAGAACGACCGTTACTACGACTACCAACTGAAAACCCGCACGCAGAAGCTCGACAGCTACGCGTGGGGCTTTTTCGAGCTGGAGATCGACCGCCAGTTCCTCAACATGGGCAAGCTGGTAGTCAGCAAGGCCAGCGGCATTCTGCCGGACGGCACCTTGTTCGATATCGGTGCTGAGCGCGAGCCACTGGCTCTCGACGTGCCGCCGAATACCGGTAACACCCCGGTGTACCTGGCCCTGCCGCTAGTCACCGGCAACCATATCGAAAGCCGCCGCCCGGAACAGCAAGACGTACTGGCCCGCTTTACCGCATTCGATGAAGAAGTGGCCGACTCCAACGCCGGCGACAGCGCATCGAGTCAGGTCAGCTGCGGCCGCCCGGATTTCCGCCTGCTGCTGGGTGAACACCAGAGCGATCAGGCCTACGTCAAACTGCAACTGTGCGATGTGCTCGACACCACTCCGGACGGGGTCATCAGCATTGATCCAGAGTTCATCCCCACCTACGTCAACTTCCAGGCCTCCGGCTACCTGCTCAGCTGCTTGAAGGAAGTGATCAGCATGCTGGCGCACCGCGGCGACATTCTCGCCGAACGAATTCGCGCCACCGGCAAGGTCGGCGGTGCGGAAGTCGGCGACTTTATGATGCTGCAGCTAATCAACCGCTTCGAGCCGGTGCTGCGTCATTACCTGGGCATCGAACAGGTGCACCCGGAGCAGATCTACCGCGAGTTGCTCGGCCTGCTCGGCGAGCTGGCGACCTTCTCCAGCGAGATCAAACGCCCGCGCCTGGAAGGCCGTTACCTGCACAGCGACCAGGGCACCAGCTTCCGCAAGCTGATGGACGCGATTCGCCAAGTGCTGTCGATGGTGCTGGAGCAGCACGCTATCGAAATGCTCCTGCAGCAGCGTCAGTACGGCATTCAAGTGTCGCCGCTGCACGACCACAAGTTGCTCGCCACCTCCACCTTCGTCCTCGCGGCTAGCGCTCAGTGCGACTCGGAAGAGCTGCGCAACCGCCTGCCGGCGCACCTCAAGGTCGGCCCAGTGGAGCAGATCCGCCAACTGGTCAACCTGCACCTGCCGGGGATCAAGGTCAAACCGATGCCCGTGGCGCCACGGCAGATCCCCTTCCATTCGGGCAAAACCTACTTCGCCCTGGAACTGGGCTCCGAAGACCTGGCGCAGCTGGAACGCTCCGGCGGCTTCGCTTTCCACGTGTCCGGCGAGTTCTCCGGGCTTGAGATGAAATTCTGGGCGATCAGGAACTGATTATGACGACCAAGGAAATGGAATACGGCCAGGACGACAAAACCGTCATCCTCAACCGTAAAGGTGATGCCCCAGCGCACAGCCCGCTGACCGATTTTGCCGCACCGCCGAAGTTCGAACAGCTGGAAGAGCGGATGATCTACGCCGCGCGACTACGCCCGGCGGAGAGCTTCAATATCAGCCTCAACCCGCTGGTAGCCGCAGCCGCAAATCTGCTCTCAGAGGTGGTGCGCCTCAAGCACAGCTTCGACAGTGAAGACATGCACGCGCTCAACCAACGTCTGTCCAGCGCCATCAAGCTGTTCGAGCATCGCGCCCTGCACGAAGGTGCGGAAAGCAGCCAGGTCATGGCCGCCCGTTATGTGCTCTGCACCGTGGTCGATGAAGCCGTGGTGACCACGCCGTGGGGCAATGAGAGCACGTGGTCGCAGATGAGCCTGCTGTCGAGCTTCCACAACGAGACCTTCGGCGGCGAGAAGTTCTTCCAGCTGCTTGAGCGCCTGTCGCGCAACCCGGTCAAACACCTGCCGATGCTTGAGCTGATGTACCTGTGCCTGTCGCTCGGTTTCGAGGGCAAGTACCGCGTGCTGCCACGCGGCATGCTCGAACTGGAAGCGGTGCGCGACAGCCTGTACCGACAGATCCGCCAGATGCGCGGTGACGTGCCGCGCGAAGTCTCGCCGCACTGGCAGGGCCTGAAAGACACCCGTCGGCGCCTGGTGCGCATCGTGCCGTGGTGGCTGGTGGCGCTGTTCACAGTGGTTTGTTTGGTAGTGATGTATGGCGGTTTTGCCTGGGTACTGGGCGAGCAACGCGAAACAATTTTGCAGCCATACGAGCAACTTGACCCGTCCGCGGGTGCATTCATGGATGAGACGAAATGAAGAGTTTCTTCGGCAAATTAGCCAATTTTTTTCGCAAGACCTGGGTCTGGAGTCTGTGCCTGGTACTGGTGCTAGCCCTGCTGGTGTGGTTCGTCGGCCCGCTACTGGCGGTCAGTGATTACAAGTTCTGGGAGTCGGCCACCAGTCGCTTGCTGAGCATCAGCTTGCTGTTCCTGATCTGGGGCCTGGCCATGGTGTTCGCCAGCTGGAAGGCCACCGCCCGCAAGAAGGCCGAAGAAGATGACGCCGACGCCCAAGAGCGCCTGCGCCGTGAAGGCCTGATCAATGAAGAACAGATGGAGTTGCGCCATCGCTTCAAGCAGGCGCTGCATACCCTGAAACGCTCCAGCCTGTACCGCGGTCGCAGCGAAAAATGGCGCAGTGAATTGCCCTGGTACATGCTGCTCGGCCCACAAGGCAGCGGTAAAACCACCCTGCTGGACTTCTCCGGCCTGGACTTCCCACTCAACCGTGGTGACCAGCAACGCCTGACCAAAGACGTATCCGGCACGCGCTACGCCGACTGGTATTTTGCCGACCACGCCGTACTGATCGACACCGCTGGGCGCTACCTGACCCAACCAGACGCGGCCATCGACGGCCGCGCCTGGGAAACCCTGCTCGGCCTGCTGCGCAAACGCCGCGCGCGCCCGCTCAATGGCGTGCTGGTGAATATCCCCGTCGAGTACCTGCAAGGCGGTAGCGAAGTCGAACTGGAAAACCTCGCCCGCCAGACCCGTCAGCGCTTGCAGGATATTCATCAGCGCCTTGGCGCCAACGTGCCGGTGTACCTAGTGCTGAGCAAAGCCGACAAAGTGCTGGGCTTTGATGAGTTCTTCGACCAACTATCGCGCGAAGAAAGCGATCAAGTGCTCGGCGCCAGCTTCCGCAAGGAGCAGAACGCCACCGATGTACAGGTAATCCGTCAGGAGTTCGAAGAGCTGCTGCGCCGCCTCAACAGCCAGGTGATCCTGCGCATGCACCAGGAGCGCGACACCCAGCGCCGTGGCCGCATTCTCGACTTCCCGCACCAACTCGGCCTGTTGGGCGAGCGTCTGTGCTTGTTCAGCGAGCTGGCGTTTAGTGGCAACCGCTATCAGCGCGCCAGCCAGTTGCGTGGTTTCTATCTGACCAGCGCACCGGAACTGAATGACCAACTCGATGCAAGCACCAGCAGCATTGGTCGCAACCTCGGCTTGGCCAGCAGCGCCCTGCCGACCTTCCGCAGCGGCCGCGCACGCTTTATCAATCATGTGCTCAATCGCGTGATTTTCCCCGAGGCCGACCTTGCCGGGCTGGATCAAAAGGAAGTGCGTCGTATCGACTGGGGCCAACGCGCCATGTACGCCACGGCCCTGGTCGTGCTCGGTGTGTTTGGTGTGGTCTGGGCCAATGGTTTTTCCGGTAACCACGGCCGCCTGGAACAACTGCGCGATCTCGCTCAGCAACTGACTCAGCAACACGAAAGCCTGAGTGCGCAAGACGATGCATTGCGCACTCTCAAGGCGCTGGATCAAAGCTACGCGGCCACTCAGGTATTCCCGCCGGTGGATCAGGCCTCCTATTTGCAACGTGGTGGTTTGTATCAGGGTGAGAAAACCGATCCAACCGTACAGCGGGCCTACCGTGGCGAACTGGAAAATCTGCTGTTAAGCCGTGTTGGCCGCCAACTGGAAGCCCAGGTCCGCGCTAACCTCAATGACCGTGAACGCCTGCTCAACAGCCTGCGCGCTTACCTCATGCTCAACCTCGAAGAGCGCCGTGACAAAGCCTTCCTGCAAGAATGGCTGGCAGCCGATTGGTCGCTGCGTTATGCCGGCAACAGCGTCGGTCAGCGCGGTCTCAACGAGCACTTCGACCGTTTGCTGTCCGAGTCGTTTACCCCTTACTCGCTCAACGCTCCATTGGTCGCAGAAGCGCGCAAGATCCTGCGTAGCGAATCGCTAGCCAACGTGGTTTACCGCATGCTCCGCGACCAGGCCCGCAGCCTGCCGGAGTACCGCTTGAGCCAGAAGCTCGGCCCGCAAGCCGGCGTATTTGTCGGCAGCGACTACGCCATTCCGGGCTTCTATACCCAGGCTGGCTACCAGAAAACCTTTACCGCCAAGGGTGCCGACCTGGTACGCGAACTGCTGCGCGATAACTGGGTACTGGGCGACAGCGACACCCTCAGCAGCAGCGACCTCAGCCGCCTGTTGGTGGAAATGGAACAGCTGTACTTCCGCGATTACGCCAACTACTGGGGCGAAGCCCTTGCTCAGTTGTCGCTGGACCCGATCGGCAGCGCCAATCAGGGCGCTCTGCAGCTTTCCAGCCTCACTGCGGCCAACTCACCGCTGCTGCAGCTGTTGGTCGAAGTGCGTGATAACACCCGTTTCAAAGGCATGGCCGAAGCCGCCGATGATGCCGGTGCCGCCGCCGAAGCGCTGGAAGGTGCCAAGGGCAAGCTGGGCAAAGTTGCCAAACTGGCCGGTGCTGCCGCCGAACAGGCGCAAGCGGCGCTGGTGAAAAACCTGCCGGACACTGCGCGCAAAACCCTTGAGCGTCGTTTCGAGCCACTGCACCGCCTGCTTGATGAAAATGGCGGTGCCGGGGCTGAGCTGGCTGCCAGCATGCAAGCGCTGGATGCCCTGCAGCTGCAACTGGCCAGCCTGGCGCACGCCAGCGCACCGGAGCAAGCAGCCTTTGAATTGGCCAAGGCGCGCATGGGCGGCCAGCGTGACGCGATCAATCAGGTGCGCAGCAGTGCCGCGCGACTGCCGCAACCGGTTGGTAATTGGCTCGGCCTGCTCGCCGAAGACAGCTGGATGCTAGTGCTCAATGACGCCTACCACTACCTCAACCAGCGCTATAAGAGCGAGCTCTACGCCGCTTACGATGGCTCGTTGAAGCAGCGTTATCCGTTCAGCGCACACAGCGAAAGCGATGTGGCGATTGCCGACTTCCGCGAGTTCTTCAAGGCTCAGGGTATTGCCGAGCGCTTCTTCGACAGCTACCTCAAGCCATTTGTCAGCGGCACCGCCGGCCAGTATCAACTGCGCCGTATGGATGGCCGTGGCTTGCCACTGTCGCGCGAGTTCCTGTTGCAGATGAGCCATGCGCAAACCATCCGCCGCAGCTTCTTTGCCGAGAACCCCAACGAGCCGAAAGTGCTGTTCAAGCTCGAGCCCTACTCGCTGGATTCCAGCCTGGGCCGTGCCGATTTCCGTTTCGGCAACCAGCAGATGGAATACCGCCACGGACCTATCGTGCAGACTGCCTTCAGCTGGCCGACCGAGGCCAATGAAGGACGCACCAGCCTGGTTGTAGAAGAGCTCGGTGGACGCAAGGTCGGGATCGAGAAGAACACCGGCCCCTGGTCGCTGTTCCGTCTGCTCGACCTGATGAGCGTGGACTACCACAGTGGTCGTGACGTGCTGATGCTCAAGGCCGACCTGGGCGGCTTGCGTGCCAACTACCTGTTGCACAGCCAGCGCTCGCCGAACCCGTTTGACCTCGACCAGCTGCGCAGCTTCAAACTGCCGGCCACGCTCTGATGCAGGAGGTTGCCAACCTCTGGCGCAGCGCTGCGCGTACCGACACCGGCAAGGTGCGGGCGCGCAACGAGGATGCCTTTCTGGCCCTGCCAGAGCAGGGCCTGTGGGTGGTTGCCGACGGCATGGGCGGGCACCAGAACGGTGCCCTGGCCAGCCGCTTGATTGTCGAGCAGTTGGCCGAGCCGAGCGCAGGCGATTTGCCGCAGCGTCTGGATGAACTGCGCAAGCGCCTGCATTCGCTCAACCGGCGCCTCGGCCAGGAGCTGACAGTTACCGCTGCCCATCCCGATCCGGTGATCGGCAGCACGGTAGTGGCGCTGCTGATCGAAGGCGACCGCGCCGCCTGCGTGTGGGCCGGCGACAGCCGCTGCTACCTGTGGCGCGGCAGTCGGTTGTATCAGCTCAGCCGCGATCACTCGCTGTTGCAGCAACTGATTGACGAGCAGCAACTGAGCCCAAGCGAAGCCGCTCGGCATCCGGCAGCGCACGCGCTGACCCGCGCCATCGGCGCCAGTGACGAGCTGAAGCTGGAAATTCTCGAACTCGATGTGCTGCCCGGCGATGCCTTTCTGCTGTGCAGCGATGGTCTCTACCAGGGCCTATCAGCCGATGCTCTGGGTGCTGCGCTGAACCTGCCGTCACCGCAGCTGACCCTGAATCGTTTGTTCCAGCAGGCCCTCGACGGCCCCGCGCGGGACAACCTGAGTGCGGTGGTGATTCGCCGATGAGGACTCACGGATGAGTGAACAGCTGCTCGACGAACTGCAGCTGGCCAGCAGCCCGGCCAGCGACCTGACCTACTTCGCCCTGGCCGCGACTGCCGCCAAACCGGCCACGCAAGCCCCGCGCGAAGTACTCAGCGAACTGCCGGAAGTACTCGGCGGCCGCTACAAGATCGAGCGCCTGCTCGGCGTTGGCGGCATGGGTGCGGTGTATCGCGCCCGTGACCTGCTGCGCGAACAGTTCGGTGATCCCGAGCCCTATGTGGCACTGAAAACCCTCAGCGATGACTTCGCCGAATACCCGGACGCCAACTCGCTGCTGTACAGCGAGTTCGCCCTCACCGCGCGGCTTAATCATCCGCATGTGGTGCGCCTGTTCGGTTTCGAGGTGGATGTGCCGAGTCAACGCGCCTTCCTCACCCTGGAGCTGCTCAAGGGCCTGACCCTCGACCAGTTACTTAGTGAACGCCCCGAGGGCCTGCCCTGGAGCGAGCTGCAGGAAATCGCCATCGCCCTGCTCGATGCCCTGAGCTATTCGCACAGCCTCGGCGTGCTGCATGGCGACCTGAAACCCAGCAATGTGATGCTCGCCGAAGACGGCCTACGCCTGTTCGATTATGGTCTCGGCCAGCCCGTGGAAGGCCTGCTACCTGGCCTGCCGCGCCTGTGCCGTAACCGCTTTACCGCCTGGACGCCGCGTTACGCCGCCCTGGAGTTGCTCGACGGCGCACCGCTGACTGCCGCCGCCGATGTCTATGCCCTGGCGTGCGTGCTGTATGAGCTGGCCAGTGGGCGCCACCCGTTCCGCCGGCAGAGTGCCAAACAGGCCAAGGCCATGGAGCTGGATAAGCAGCTGCAACGTCCGGAGCAGTTACCGACGCATTGCTGGCCCGCTTTGCGCACCGCGCTGGCGTTCGATGAAGCGCAGCGCAATATCAGTTGCGCACAGTTGCTCGAGGTATTTCGCCAGCCCACACCCAGCGGCTGGCGGCGCTGGCTACGGCGCAGTTGAACGCAGCACGCGCACAGCAGCATCAATGGATGATCTTTTAACAAGGAAATGACTATGTTCAACCCGGCCAATGAAACCCACTTCAGCCTAAGCATCGAAGGCCTTGAGCACGACCTGCAAGTGCTCGAGTTCAGCGGCCGCGAAGCCATCAGTCAGCCCTATCGTTTCGAGGTGGAACTGATCAGCGAGAACGCCGAGCTGGACCTACAAAGCCTGCTGCATCAGCGCGCCTTTCTCGCTTTTACCCCAGACGGCTTGGGTATTCACGGCCTGATCTATCAGGTCGCCCAAGCCGAATCCGGCAAGCGCCTGACCCGCTACAAGCTGAGCATCGTGCCGCAGCTGAGCTACCTGGCCCTGCGCACCAACCAACGGATTTTCCAGCACCTGACAGTGCCGCAGATCGTTGCCCAGGTGCTGCAGGAGCACGGCATCGTCGAGGGCGGCTACCAGTTCCTGCTCGGCCCCACGGTTTACCCCACGCGCGACTACTGCGTGCAGTACGACGAGAGCGACCTGCACTTCATCCAACGTCTGTGCGAGGAGGAAGGCATTCACTACCACTTCCAGCACAGCAGTCAGGGCCACGTACTGACCTTTGGTGATGACCAGACTGCGTTTGGCAAACTCGGCCAACCCACCGCCTACCTGCAAGACAACGGCATGACCGCCGATGAGCCGGTGATCAAGCGCTTCGCCGTACGCCTGGAAACCCGCACCAGCCGCATCACCCGCCGTGATTACGATTTCGAACAGCCACGACTGTTGATGGAAGCCGCCTTCAAGGAGGATCGCGACCCCGAGGCCAAGCCGTTGCCGGATCTTGAGGATTACGACTACCCCGGCCGCTTTGTAGACCGTGTGCGCGGCAAACACCTCAGCCAACGCCACCTCGAACGCCACCGCACCGACTACCGCCTGGCCGAAGGGCGTGGCGATCAACCGAAACTGCTCTGCGGGCATTTCCTCGAACTCTCCGACCACCCGCGCCAGGACTACAACGACCTCTGGCTGCTGCACGAGGTGATTCACCAAGGCAAACAACCCCAGGTGCTGGAAGAGTCGGTCACCAGCCATACCGCCGCCAGCGACGGCTTCACCCAGGGCTACCGCAACCACTTCACCGCCACGCCTTGGGACGTGCCCTTCCGCCCGCCACTGGCCCATCCAAAACCCAAAGTCCTGGGCAGCCAAACCGCCGTGGTCACCGGCCCAGCAGGCGAAGAAATCCACTGCGACGAATACGGCCGAATCAAAGTGCAATTCTTCTGGGACCGCGAAGGCCAGGCCGACGACACCACCAGCTGCTGGCTGCGCGTAGCCTCCAGCTGGGCCGGTGATGGCTACGGCGGCATCGCCATTCCACGGATCGGCATGGAAGTGCTGGTGACTTTCCTCGAAGGCGACCCCGACCAACCGCTGGTCACCGGCTGCCTATACCACGCCGAACATGTCGTGCCTTACGACCTGCCGGCGAACAAGACCCGCACCGTGTTCAAAACCCTCAGCACGCCGGGCGGTGGCGGCTACAACGAGCTGCGCATCGAAGACAAGAAAGGCGCCGAACAGATCTACCTCCACGCCCAGCGCGACTGGGACGAAAACATCGAGCACGACCAGAAGATCCGTGTCGGCAACGAACGCCACGACACCGTCGAAGCCAATAGCTACACCGAGCTGCAGGCCGAAGAAAACCTCACCGTCAAAACCGAGCGCAAAGTCGAAGTCAAACCCGACGATCACCTCACCGTCGGGCAGAACCAACACCTCAAACTCGGCACCGCGCAACTGACCAAAGTCGGCCGCGAAATACACCTTAAAGCCGGGCAAAAGATGGTTATCGAAGCCGGCGTCGAACTGACGATCAAAGCCGGCGGCAGCTTTATCAAACTCGACCCCGGCGGCATCACCCTGGTTGGCCCACAAGCCAGAATCAACGCCGGCGGAGCTCCGGGTAAGGGCTCAGGCATCGGCATCAAACCACCGGTGCTGCCGGGTGCGGCGGATAGCGATAAGGCGGGGCGTTTGTTGGAGCAGGCGCAGCCTGGGCTGCTTAGCAATTGCACAGACAAGCCTCAACCTGCGGTGTGTGAGGAGTGCTTGCGCCTCGCCCAAAATAAAGCTCAAGCACTCGTTGCACGTTGAGAGGCAAACAGAACGCTATGAAACCTTCGCCCCAAACCTGGCTAGGCCTGCTTTACGAACAAGCAGAGCAGGCGCGCCTGCAGCATTTCGACCTGTTGGTCGACTCCAGCAATCTGCACTATCCACTGCTCTCACGCCTCGCCGAGCTTGGGCAGCCCCCAGAGCTAGCCAAGCTTCTGCAAGGCACCCCGGAAGAGGCTATAGCGGCTAACGGGCCGCTGCTACTGCGAGTGGGGCTCGACCAACTCGACCAGCAAATCTGGCTTAGCGAATTGCTTGCCAGCAAAAACGCCCATCAACACCTGTTGGCGCTGCTTAGCCCCTGGCCCTTTGCCGCGCTTGCCAACCACCTGAGCCATTGCACCCAGGCCGAGTGGAACGAGGGCAGAAGCAGCGGCCTGCTGCGCTTCTACGACCCTCGCTTGCTAGTAGCCACAAGCGAGGCGCTCGACGCGCAACAGATGTGGTTCCACGCTCCCGTTATCGCCTGGCACTGGCAGGATCGCGACCGCCAACCCCGCAGCCTGGCGGGCAGCCTCAGACGTCAGCCGGAATTGCCATCGCCACTGCCGCCCTTGCGCCTTAAACACCAGCAAGTCACCAGTTTGTTGGCATGGAGTGCGGCAGAGGACTACCGCCGTAACTGGGATGTAAAGCCCCAGGACTATGGCATGGCTCAGCAGGAACCCTTGATACGCCATCTGATGCATGGGCAGTTGGCAGCGAACCGTGAAGGGCTATATGACCTCGACCAGCGTGACAGCTTTGTCCGTGCCTGGTTGGCCAAACACTCTCCAGTGGCGCCGCCGGAAAACGCCGAGGAGTGGGCATGATCCGCAGGGCCGCTGTAATTTCCAGCCTGCTCGTCGCCTCACTGCTAAGCGGCTGCATGGCCAAGGAATCCGAGATGCTTGGCGCGGATATAAGTGGTATCAACCACACCTCCGCGGCCATCAATCGCTTTACCGTTAATGGAGCTGGCGGCCCTAACCTTGGCCCTTATGGCGGTGGCGGTGGTTTTGTTTGCTGCGGCTCAATTCCACGTTATTGGCGACCGGGATTAAGGGCCATTGTGGAGTGGGAAAAAGATCCAAATCCTTCTCCATCAGTGCCATTAAAGCGAAACAAATACGGTTCTATTGATCCGAAAAATTATAAAAAACACGCCGCCAACTATACCCGCCACAGTGCCACGGTGGAGATACCTCAGTACCAAAAAGCCGGACCAATAACAGTGCACTTTTTACCTTGTAATCAGGTTCGAGTCACTGCCACGGTTATTAAGCCAGGTTCCCCCGACTACCCCTACAACTACCCACGCGAAATGGAGGATACGGAATGTCCGAAGCCCTTATAAAAGGATGTGACTCCACCCAGGCAAGCGTACTGCCAGAGCTCCGCTTTGTTCTCCAGGGACGGTTACAAAATAACGCAATCGGAAGGGCTTTTTAAGCATGACTAAACCACTCTATCGCCTATCTATCCTGCTACTTAGCCTGCTTTTAGTTAGCGGCTGTATGGCCAAGGAATCCGAGATGCTCGGCGGCCCAGTGGAGGGCTATAACCATACTTCAGCCGCCATTAATCGCTTTACCGTCAATGGTGCCGGTGGCCCACGTATTGGCCCTTACGGTGAGGGAGGACAAGTCTGTTGCGGCTCGGTTCCACGTTATTGGCGACAGGGATTACGAGCTATTGTTGAGTGGGAAAGAGATCCAGATCCCCGTGGTTATGGCAGCTGGCCAGAAACACCTTTCTCCGACGCATGGAATAAACGCATGGAGAAACATCGCGGCAATTACACCCGCCATAGCGTCACAGTTGAAATACCCCAATATCAAGAAGCCGGAACCATAAAGGTTCACTTTTTGCCCTGCAATCAGGTTCGAGTCTCCGCTAACAATATGTTTGTCGGTGATCCTCGCTACCCCTACAACTACCCCCGCAAGATGGAGGATACGGAATGTCCGAAGCCCTGACACAAGGATGTGACCCCACACCGGCAAGCGTATCGCCAGCGCCCCGCTTTACTCGTACGGGCCTGCCACTCAGTACGGGGGAAGTTGCCGGCAATATTCGTAAGCAAAAGCGCGATGAGCGAAGTGCAGGTAACCGCCTTACAGCTACTGCAGCAGCCAAGGGCGACGAAGCCCCCGCACCTTGCTGCAAGACCTTGCATCTCAGCCTGTGTTTTGATGGCACCAATAACCATGAGCCTTCAGATAAGGGGAATCCGCTCTCTACCAGCAATGTCGCAAGGCTTTTCCATGCGTCTATTAACAAGAGGGACGACGGATATTTCAGCTATTACAGTCCGGGCGTGGGTACGGTTTTCGAAGAGATCAAAGAATATCTGCCTAATGGCATGGGGCTGATTGGTGCCCAAGGCGGTGAGAACCGCATCAACTGGGGCCTAACTCGCTTGATCGATGCCCTAAAAAACACTTTAAAGAGTTCAGGGCAGGAACCCCTATCTTTTGATCAAACATACTCCCTCGTCGAAGCCATGAGCACCAATTGGGCCGCCAATGTGCTTAGCGGCGGCCTACTGGAAAATGGCGCTCGCAAGCGTGAGGCAGCGATACGCCCGGAAGAACAGAAACTAAAAGCCCTGCTGGATAAGCGCCAGGCCGCCGAAGAAAAGCCCGAACTTCTTGCTCTACGTCTATATGTCTACGGCTTTTCTCGTGGCGCCGCCCAGGCCCGCACCTTTGCCAACTGGCTGGCCGACCTGACACGGAGCCAGGGCGACAACGGCACTGAATACCGCTTTGCGGGCTTGCCGATTTCCATCGAGTTTCTTGGCTTGTTCGATACCGTGGCTGCCGTCGGTTTGGCCGACAGCGCGCCCTTTGCCGCCGGCCATATGAGCTGGGCCGATGACACCATGCGCCTTCCTGATGAGGCAAGCATACAAGCCTGTATGCCCACCGAGCTGCCTGACGACCGTAGCTTTCTTAAACGTTGCGTGCACCTGGTGTCCGCCCATGAGCAGCGCGCCAGCTTCCCGCTGGACTCTATCCGCCGCCGCGAGAAGACGGCGGATGGCAAGCGCAATAACCAGCTGCCCTCCCGTTATCGCGCCGGCACCAAAGAATATTTCTATCCCGGCATGCACTCGGATGTCGGCGGCGGCTACCCAGCCAAGGATCAAGGCAAGGCCGTGGGCGGCCCAGGCGAGCTGTTGTCACAAGTGCCTTTGCATCATATGTATCGGGAAGCATTTTTCATCGGAGCACCGCTACAGGTTCCTGAAACGGTAATAGGTGAGCATGAGCCATGGCGGAAAATGGATTTCGATACATTTGCCGAGTTTGCATTCGGTGACGTGCTTATCGCCCGCTTTAACGCCTGGCAGGCCAACGCCAAAGGTGGGCCACTTGAGGAGGTAATCGAGCGCGAGACCGCCCTGATTACCGGATGGCGTATCGACCGCTATGCCGGCGGTATCGACAAGCAAGGCTTCTATAGCCATGTTCGCAATCAGGACATGACCGAAGAGCAGCAAGAAGCCCACAAACGCCTGCACGAGAAAAAGACCAAGGACAACACCGCCGCTCGAGAAGGCAAGCCTCCACGCGAACTGAACGCAGCAGAACAAGCGCAGTACGAAAAAGATATTGAGGCTATTGGTGGCCAGGATGCCTATCAACGTATCAATACCAACAAGGCCTTCGAGCCCGCGCTGGATGACCAGCAACTGCGCCGTGCCGCCGCCGAGTTCGAACAGGATTACAAGCGTACCTGGGGCGTTACCGAAGACACCCTTTCCGTTGGCGGGATCATCAATATCCTGCTGGGCGGTACCGTCTTTCTAATCAACGAGGAAGACGAAGCAGAGGAATACGCGAAAATCTACAAACATGGCACTGAGTGCTACAACCAGCTATTCGTCACACCAGGTGTGCCGGCACCAGGCAAAGAGCTGCTGGTAAAGCTGTTCGATGAGCAGATACATGACTCACGCGCCTGGTTTATGAATTCTTCAGGCCTTGGTGAACGCGAGCCTTTCACCGACTACTTCCGGTTTCGTTTGGCGCATTTCGACAATGAGTCGAATAAGAGCCTGTCCGTGCTGGCCACTGCCGGCCGCGTCGTTGGCGTAGGTATTGCCCTGGCCAGCGTTGGCTTGAGCATCAAAAAGCGCAACCCGCGTTACCTGCTGGGCCTGTTCTTGCCCTCTCTGGCCACTCCCGTACTGACTGGCAAGGTGGGTATGCCACAGCTACCTGAAATCAGTGCTTTCGACCCCCTTACCGGTATTGCCCTACCTATGCTGCAAGGTGTTGACGCGCTGCGCGCTTTTACCCGACAGCCCGGCGATATTGTCAGCCTGCTCAATGCCATGCCACTGCCCGAGCCACTCAACGAAGCAACCGCAAAAACTCCAGAACTACAAAGCATCCTCAAAGCCGCAGATGCGGCCAAGGCCCTGCAAGAGGCGAAGGAGAGCAAGGACATCAGCGGCCTCTTAGGTCAGGCCTTGGCGGCAGTAGATGCCGAAGACGGCAAGCGACCAACAGACAAGCCAGGCTGGCTGGAGATGGTCACCGAGGCAGTGGGAGAGGAAATCAGCAGCTAAGCCATACGCACGGAGGCTCCCGCAAACTCATATCTAGGGCCAGAGTACGGATCTACCCTGGCCCTGATTGATCGCACTGCCGATATACCAACATTTCAGGCTATGTGGAGGAGCTTGAAAAACTACTTTTTGATAAATCGTTCGCTACAGAATATGAAACGTGCATAAACCGCTGAAATACGATCTCGTTTTTACTGATGGAGCCGTCGCTTTGCCCTACGTTATTCCAATAACCTTACTGCTAATGCTTGTGCTGGCCACCCCCGCACAAGCACAGGCAAAGCCCCTCACATTCGATAAAGGTGGCAGCATTGAAACCTACTGGGCGGATATGAAAACCGGTGAGTTGACGATCAGCTGGGGAACGGAAACCATGGTAATCGCAGACATCGTTGGCTACGCAGGCCAGACGTCCAGAGCCTTGGTTTCGTTCAACGGTGCTCCTACGCTGACCTATAGAAACGCCGGGGCAAACACATCTTTTGAGGTGTTCTATACCCTCACGATCAAGGACAACGCCCCGGTGATCAATTGCGCATACGGCAATATCCGCAATGGACAGAATGGCGCATCCATTCGCAAGGCCGTATGCAACCTAGATAAACCACTGTCGAGCGAGGATCAGGACCTGATTTTCGCCTACTCGGACAAGTGGATCGACGCCTCAAACGCGGTGTCTCTGCAATCAGTGATGGCCGAGCCCTCTCAAGCGGCCGACGCTCCCCTTGGTCAACTAGGCGAGGTCGACGTAGTGCTGCGTTACGACTCGCTCGACGTGCTGCTGGGTGCAACCCCGAAAACCATAGCGACTGCGAGTGGGAAAACTTATGAAGTGAGCAGCGGCAACGCTTATTTCGTGTATGACGCGGACGGCATCACGCCACTGGCGCTGGATGTGGAGACGGACCCTGCCATGCATACGCTGAAACGCCTGACATCGGCGGAGCTGCTACGCGCCATCGAGGCCAACTAAAACGACTATCAGCTGGCGCGCGCGATGTGCCGGAAGACCGCCGGCACATGACCGTTAAAGATCGCTTTCC
Organism: Pseudomonas sp. EA_35y_Pfl2_R5; assembly: GCF_963970805.1. Lineage (NCBI taxonomy): Bacteria > Pseudomonadati > Pseudomonadota > Gammaproteobacteria > Pseudomonadales > Pseudomonadaceae > Pseudomonas > Pseudomonas sp. EA_35y_Pfl2_R5. Next base: position 463,202 of record NZ_CAXAOW010000001.1, read on the forward strand.
TCAACCACCCTAACCTCCCCCGCCTCCAGCGCATACGCCGCATCCGCCAGTTCGTTATTGACCTGTTCGATCTTCAGCGTGCCGCTGACCCATAACGGGGCGTAGATGTCTTCGAGCTCGATGCCTTTGGGGTAGCGCACCAGCACCAGTTGATTCGGCGGTGGTGGTGGGACGTGGATGCAGGCACCGGGGTAGGGAACCAGGAAGAACAGCGTGCTGTGGCCTTTGCTGTCGGTTTCCAGTGGTACCGGGTAGCCACCCAGGCGGATGGCTTTGCCGTCGAAGGCGGCGACGGTTTTAGTTGAGTACATCACCGCGGGCAGGTTCTGGTCCTGCTGCTTGAGGCCGCCGGGGTTGTAGAAGCCGCTGTCCTGCTCAAGGCCTTGGTGGCTGATCTCGGGCATGTCTTCCAAGGCCTGGCGATCTTCCGGAGGCATCAGCTCAAGCCAGTCGGTTTCCGGTAGTTCAGCGCAGGCCAGGGTGCTAATAAACAGCAGGGATAACAGCAGATAACGCATCGGCAGGCTCACTAAGAAGCGGAGTGAAAGGACATCAGTCCTTTCTGACAGCGGCGTAGATTACCAGCAGCACCACGGCGCCGATCACGGCACCAATAAAGCCGGCGGATTCACCCACCTTGTAGATGTGCCCAGCGCCTGGCCGCCGTAGGTGGCGGCAATCGAGCCGCCGACGCCCAGCAGGATGGTCATGATCCAGCCCATGCTGTCATTGCCGGGTTTGATAAAGCGCGCGATCAGACCGACGATCAGGCCGATAAAGATGGTGCCGATAATGCTCATGCGAACTCCTGAGTGGACGGTAGGATTTGCGACCGTTGATCTGACCACGGGAAAAGCTGGCAGTTCGCTACTCTTCGGTCTCTGGCGGTGCGACGCCGTAGCGATGGTAGATGCGGGCAATCTCGCCGCTCTCGCGCATGCCGCGCAGCGTCTGTCCCAATTGCTCGTAAAGGACCGCTTTGTCGCCCAGATAGTGCCGCTTGGAAGCGCCGTAATAGTTACCGACAGACTGCTCGTACTGGTAGTCGGCGTAGCTGTAATCGCTGAAGCCGATCTTGTTGAACTGCGCCTCAATGGCCTCGGCGTCCAGCACCACCATTACATCCAGGCGTTCGGCACGAAACATCCCGGCGAGCAGGTAATCGTCAGTGGCCAGGCTTTTATTCAGGGCACTGTCGCCATCGAACGTATCGAAGTAGGCAGTGCCACGTTTGACCCCGATCACTTTGCCGTGCAGGTCGGCATAGCTGCGCAGGCTGGCCTGCTGACCGGCCTTGACGATAAAGCGGATGCTTTTGCGCTGGGTGCCGATGGATGGCAGAAAGTGCACGTAGTCCCTGCGCTCGGCGGTAAACAACACGCGCGGCACCAGGTCGATGCGCCCGGACTTGAGGTCTTCCAGGCTGCGCACAAAGGGCGCGTAACGCCATTCGATGCGCGCGCCGACGCGTTGCGCGGCCGTGTCCAGAACCTCGATCAGCGGGCCGACGGGCAGCGAGTCGAGGGCCTGCATTTCCGGCGGGCGCTCACGATAATCAGCGCGCAACACCTGTTCGGCATGGCAAAGCGGCAGGAAGAGTAGAGACAACAGCAGCAGATACTTCATGACGAGGCTCTTGTGTATGGCCTACGCAAGAGCTTAGTCACAAAGCAGGTTTCAGGCCTTGGCGATCAGCGCCTCAACCACGGCGATCTGCTTATCCAGAGTGGCGCGATCCGCGCAACGCAGAGTGGCGTGACCGACCTTGCGGCCAACCTTGAAGGCCTTGCCGTAGTGGTGCAGACGGCAGTCGGCGACGGCGATAACCTGCTCTACCGACGGAACCACGCCGATAAAATTGAGCATTGCGCTCTCGCCGACCTTGGCAGTCGAACCCAGCGGCAGGCCGGCGACGGCGCGCAGGTGGTTCTCGAACTGGCTGCACTCGGCGCCTTCGATGGTCCAGTGCCCGGAATTGTGTACACGCGGGGCGATTTCGTTGGCTTTCAGGCCGCCATCGACTTCGAAGAACTCGAAGGCCAGCACGCCGACGTAGTCGAGCTTGGTCAGCACGCGGCTGACGTAATCTTCTGCCAGCGCCTGCAGCGGGTGATCGGTGCTGGCGATAGACAGCGCCAACACACCGCTGTCGTGACGGTTATGCACCAGCGGGTAGAAGCGCGTTTCACCATCACGGGCACGCACCGCCACCAGCGACACTTCGCCGGTAAACGGCACGAAGCCTTCCAGGATGCACGGCACACTGCCCAGTTCGGCAAAGGCGCCGACGACGTCTTCAGCCTTGCGCAGGACTTTCTGGCCCTTGCCGTCGTAACCCAGGGTGCGGGTCTTCATCACCGCCGGCAGACCGATGCTGGCCACGGCTGCGTCGAGATCAGCCTGCGATTGGATATCGGCGAAATCCGGGGTCGGAATGCCGAGGTCCTTGAACATGGATTTTTCAAACCAGCGATCACGGGCGATGCGCAGGGCTTCGGCGCTCGGGTAGACCGGGACGAACTGCGAGAGGAAGGCCACGGTCTCGGCCGGCACGCTTTCGAACTCGAAGGTCACCAGATCGACTTCATCGGCCAGCTGACGCAGGTGATCCTGATCGCCGTAATCGGCGCGGATATGCTCGCCCAACGCTTGCGCGCAGGCATCCGGCGCAGGGTCGAGGAAGGCGAAATTCATCCCCAGGGGCGTGCCTGCCAGGGCCAACATGCGGCCCAGCTGGCCGCCACCGATTACGCCGATTTTCATGGGTTAGGCCTCACGCGGGTCCGGATTGTCCAGTACGGTTTCAGTCTGTTCCTGGCGGAACTGTTTGAGCGCAGCATGGAACTGCGGGTGCTGGTGACCGAGGATGCTCGCGGCGAGCAGCGCAGCGTTGACGGCCCCGGCCTTGCCGATGGCCAGGGTGGCGACCGGAATACCAGCGGGCATCTGCACGATCGACAGCAGCGAGTCGACACCCGAAAGCACCGCCGATTGCACCGGCACACCAAGTACCGGCAGGTGGGTCTTGGCCGCACACATACCTGGCAGATGCGCCGCGCCGCCGGCACCGGCGATGATCACCTGAATACCGCGCTCGTCAGCCTGCTCGGCGTACTGGAACAGCAGGTCCGGGGTGCGGTGGGCGGAAACCACCTTCACTTCGTACGGAATGCCCAGCTTGTCCAGCATATCGGCGGTGTGGCTAAGGGTGGACCAATCGGACTTGGAGCCCATGATCACGCCAACCAGTGCGCTCATCGTCGTGCCTCTTCTTCATCAAGTGCCCGTAGGCGCTGCAGAAACTAACAAGCCACGCTGGAAACCAGGCGTGGCTTGTTAGTGAATGAATTATGGCGGTGCGGCCCGCCAAAGGCCGCGCAGTATACCGTAAAGCCTGGGCTGGCGTGCACCCCGGCGCGCCGTTTGTCGCTGGCCGCTCGCCGCGATACTAGGCGCAGGTCAAAGCAGCGCCGGGCGAAGGCCGCGAGCAGACCTGGCGCACAAATCGCAACCGGAGGCCTGGCTATACTGGGCGTTCTTTTAATCCAACAAGGACACCACCATGACAAGGCTGTCACTGCTACTCGCCGCTTCGCTCTTCACCCTCAACGCCAGCGCCCTCGAACTGGCCAAATATCCTCAAGTGTTCGGTGCCGGCAAAGGCATCAGCGTCACTGTTGCGCCAAGCAGCGATGACACGCAGGCATTGGTTCAGGTCAGCGGCATCAATCATCCACTGGATGAAGTGGTACTGCTGACCACGATCAAAGAGCGCGGCAACGAGGAGCGCGATTACACCACCACCCTCAATGGCAGCGCCTACAACATGCTGGTCAAGCGTCAGGGCTGGGGTGGCGAGCGCTTCCAGCTCTATCTGCCCAATACCGACGGTTTCGAACTGGGCTTCGATGAAGCCAAGAGCAAAGAAGCCAAGCCGGCCAATCTGCTGGCACTCTATGAGCAGCAGAAGAAGAAAGGCATTCAGGACAAGCTGAGCCGCTTCGACCGGGAAAAGCGCGTGGCCGACTTCACCCAGCAGCTGCAACAGATTGACCAGGAAGCATCGCAGAGCTGCGGTACGCCACTGACCACCGCGGTGGACTGGAAAGCCCTCGACGACGACAAACTCAAGCGTCTTGGCGTGCCGAGCTTCTGCGGTGAAGTGGTCCGCCAGATGGCCAGCTTGTGCGAGAGCAGCACGGCGTTCAAAGCCCAGGCCCAGCAGCTGAAAACCGTGCAGTGCAGCTTTGACGCCGAACTCAAATTGCGCGAGGGCGATGCAGGCCTGCTGTTCACTACCCACGAGAAAGCACCAAACCAGGGCGACTTTATCAACGCCTTCCTGCGTAATCGCTAACTCTGACTAGACCGCAGCAGCCCGGATAGCGCCGGTCTGCTGCGGTTCCGCGGCATAGTTCTTGCCTCATTCAGGCATTCTGAACTGTAGCGGTTGCCTCGATGTTGGACGCCCACCTGACCACCCTGCATGTGGTTTCGCAGATCCTGGAAATCTTTGCCACTCAACCTGAACTGACCGAGCCGCTATTGGCTGGCAGCGGCATTGCTGTGGCTGACCTGGCCTGCGCTGATACGCGCATCACCCGCACCCAGGAATTGCAGGTCTGCGCCAACGCCCTGCTGCTGCGCAGTGATCTGGGCCTGGAGCTAGGCCGGCGCATGCACGTGTCGGCCTATGGCATGGTCGGTTACGCCGCGCTCTCCAGTGCCACCTTTGGTGACGCCTGGCGGCTGATGCTGCAGTACCCGGCGCTGCTCGGCACCTACTTCAAACTGGATATGCAACTCGAAGGCGAGCTGGCCTGGGTCAGCGCCAGCGACTATCAGCACCGCCCAGAGCTGGAGGTGTTCAACCTGGAAATGTGCCTGGCCTCGCTCAAACTGATCAGCGACGACCTGCTCGGCCAGCCCCTGCCGCTTAGCGCCGCGCAGTTTCGCTATGGCCAACCGGACTACAGCGAGCGCTACCCGCACAGCTTCGCCTGCCCGCTGCAGTTCGATGCCACGCGCAACGCCTTCGCCTTTCCTGCCAGCTGGTTGCAGCGACCACTGCCTCTGGCCGATACGGTGACCCACCGCGAAATGCTCGACCGCTGCCGCAAGCAGAACAGCGAGTTCAACAGCCGTCAGGCCTGGCTTGCGCGCATCCGCCAGCTACTGGCCGAACAGCTGACCGCGCCACCTGGCCTGGAACAGCTGGCGCAGCAGATGCACTGCTCACCGCGCACTCTGCGCCGGCACCTGCAGGAACTGGGCACCCACTACCAGGAACTGCTCGACGAGCTGCGTTTCGAGCGGGCAAAAAACCTGCTCGGCCAGGAGGATTGGCCAATTTGTCGGATTGCCGAATACCTGGGTTTTAGCGAAACGGCCAGCTTTCGCCATGCCTTCCAGCGCTGGAGTGGCGTGCCGCCAAGCCGTTTTCGCGCCTGAGACGCGGCATAGGCTTTTGTAGGAGCGGGCCATGCCCGCGAAACCCATCGCGGCCATGGGCCGCTCCTACAGGGTGTGGGCCTGCCAGATGGCGACCGCCCGCGCAATTTATGGCCCAGCCATCCCTGACGGCCACCCCACGGGCATCGCTGTGTGACATCAAAAATCGCTGTCGGCGATTTTTTGGCCACTTCGATCCCCTTTTGGCCGTTGTCAGCGTTCTTTCACAGCGCCATACGGGCGAACAATGGCTGCCAGAACAACAAGCCTGGGAGCCACCTGCATGCTGACCTTTTACAGCGACGACCATCACCTGCACCACGGCAGCTGCGAGCTGATCGACGGCCAGCTGATGCCCTGCTTCGAGAAGCCGCAACGCGCCGACCATATCCTTGCGCGCGTCCAGGATCGCCAACTCGGCGACGTGCGCCCGCCGCAGGATTTCGGCCTGGCGCCAATCGAGCGCATCCACAGCGCCGACTACCTGAACTTCTTCAAGGGCGCCTGGGCGCGCTGGCAGGCGCAGAACGGCAGCGGCGATCTGCTGCCGTTCACCTGGCCAGCGCGCACCCTGCGTGCGGTCATCCCGAAGGATCTGCACGGTCAGCTCGGTTACTACAGCTTCGACGGCGGCGCACCGATTACTGCCGGCACCTGGCAGGCGGCTTACAGCGCCGCACAGGTGGCGCTGAGTGCCCAGGCCGAGATCACCAAAGGTGCCCATAGCGCCTTCGCCCTGTGCCGTCCGCCAGGTCACCATGCGGCCGGCGAGTTGATGGGAGGCTACTGCTACCTGAACAATGCCGCCATCGCCGCCCAGGCATTCCTCGATCAGGGCCACAAGAAGGTGGCGATCCTCGATGTCGACTACCACCACGGCAATGGTACTCAGGACATTTTCTATGCGCGGGGTGATGTGCTGTTCGCCTCGATCCACGGCGATCCGGCCGAGGAGTTCCCGTTCTTCCTCGGCTACGCCGACGAACGCGGCATTGGCGTCGGTGAAGGCTGCAACTTCAACTACCCGCTGGCCATGGGCAGCCCGTGGACAGTGTGGAGCGCCGCACTGGATGAAGCCTGCCAGCGGATTGCCGACTACGGCGCCGAGGTGATCGTGGTGTCGCTGGGCGTGGACACCTTTAAGGACGACCCGATTTCCCAGTTCAAGCTCGACAGCCCGGATTACCTGGCCATGGGCAAACGCATCGCGGCCCTCGGCAAGCCAACGCTGTTTGTCATGGAAGGCGGTTATGCGGTGGAAGCCATTGGCGTCAACGCGGTCAACGTGCTGGAAGGGTTCGAAGCAGCCAATTCGTAGGGTGGACGACGCTGTTTTCGTCCACCACTAGCGACCCAGATAACCCAGGTGGATGGATAAAGCGCCATCCACCCTACGCAAGATCAACAATCACACAGGGGTGCGAAACAATGACAACAATGAAACACCTACTCGCCGTCGCCATCTGCGGCACAACCCTGCTGGCCACTGCGGCCCAGGCGCAAACTCCAGAAAAGCAGCGCGAACTGCGCGTGTACAACTGGGCCGACTATATGCTGCCGTCGGTACCAAAGGAATTTCAGGAGAAAAGCGGCATCAAGCTGACCTGGGACATCTTCGACACCAACGAAGGCCTGGAAGCCAAGCTACTCACCGGTAACTCGGGTTACGACCTGGTGGTGCCCACCAACACTTTCCTTGAGAACGAAATCAAAGCCGGGGTATTCCAGAAGCTGGACAAATCCAAGCTGCCCAACTGGCAACACCTGGATCCCGGTTTGCTGCAATTGATGACCGCCAACGACCCCGGCAACCAGTACGCCGTGCCCTACATGTACGGCACTGTGCTGATTGGCTTCAACCCGGACAAGGTCAAAGCGGTGCTTGGCGCCGATGCACCGGTAGACAGCTGGGACCTGATCTTCAAAGAAGAGAACATCAGCAAACTCAAGCAGTGCGGCGTGGCCATGCTCGACTCGCCGGGCGAGATTCTGCCCATTGCCCTGCACTACCTGGGCCTGGACCCCAATAGCACCAAGCCGGATGACTACAAGAAAGCCACCGAGCTGATGTTGAAAATTCGCCCCCACGTCGCCTACTTCCATTCGGCCAAGTACATGACCGATATCGCCAACGGCAACATCTGCGTGGCCATCGGCTACTCCGGCAGCTTCTACCAGTTCGCCAACCGCGCCAAAGAAGCCGGCAACGGCGTGGTGGTCGACTGGCGTCTGCCAAAAGAAGGCGCGCCGCTGTGGTACGACTCCTTCGCCATCCCGAAAAGCGCACAGAACGTGGCTGAAGCCCATGAGTTCCTCAACAACCTGCTCGACCCGAAAGTCGTGGCGCCAATCAGCGACTTTCTCGGCTACCCCAACCCGAACAAAGACGCCATGCCACTGGTGGGCGCAGATATCCGCGACAACCCGGGCCTGACCCCAACCGCCGATGCACAAAAAACCCTCTACGTGCTGCAACCCCTGCCACAGAAGGTCGAGCGCGTACGCACGCGTGCCTGGACCACCATCAAGTCGGGGACCTAATCCGCGCTACTGGCGAGGTCGGTTAAGCGCCGACCTCGCCACTTTCCAATTTGCGCCACAGCAAGCGCACCGAGGCTTTGCGCACCAGTGCGCAGCGGTATAGGCGAATCTCCAGCGGCACTTGCCATTGTTCGCCGCCGCATACCACCAACTCACCACGCGCCAACTCGGCAGTCACCGATAAGCGCGGCACCCAGGCCACGCCCATGCCCTGTAAGGCCATGCTTTTCAGGCTGTCGGCCATCGCCGTTTCATACACCGTGGTTGAGCGCAGCGCGCGTTGGCGCAGCAGCAGGTTGACCGAACGACCGAGAAAGGCGCCAGCGGTATAGGCCAGCAGCGGCACGCTCTGGCCGCTGTTGAGGTCGAACAGCGGGGCACCGTCCTCCGCTACCCCACATACCGGCATCATCTCGGTGCGCCCGAGGTGCAGCGAAGGAAAAATTTCCGGGTCCATTTGCAATGCGGCATCGGGGTCGTAGTAGGCAAGAATCAGGTCGCAGGCGCCCTCACGCAGCGAATGCACCGCTTCGCCGACGTTGGTGGCGACCAGCCGAGTGGTCAGCGGCAACCCCTCACGGCGCAAGCGAGCAATCCATTCGGGGAAAAAACCCAGGGTCAGCGAATGCGCCGCGGCGATCTGCATCACCTCGCCTTGCTGGCCTTCAAGGTTGTGCAGATGACGCACCACTTCCCCCAACTGCTCGACCATGCTCCGTGCAGTGACCAGAAACAGCTGGCCGGATTCAGTCAGCTCGACCGGCGTACAACTACGATCCACCAAGGTCAGGCCGAGCATGCTCTCCAGGCTGCGAATCCGCCGACTAAACGCCGGCTGAGTGACGAAGCGCTTCTGCGCCGCCTGGGAAAAACTGCGGGTGGCGGCCAGGGTGACAAAGTCTTCCAGCCATTTGCTTTCAAGGTTCATCGTCACTCCTGTTTTTGTAGGATGGATGACGCTCTTTCATCCATCGCCCAGCCGGCATTGGTTGTGGTGGATGGGTAAAGCGTCATCCACCCTACGGCCTGCGGGAGGCGCGTAGGGTGGGTTGGCCGCGTCCCGCCATTGCCAAACACCGTGCCATTCAACGCGCGGCGTAACCCACCACTGGTGCAACGCGGTCGATCGCCTGGTGGGTTACGCGCTGCGCCACAAACGCATGCGGGTTATAGACCGGTGTATGGCGCCACTAACCCACCCTACTACTGGATGGGTAATGCGCCTCCACCCCACGTCCGCCGACAATTCGGCGTCACACCAACATTATGCCGATTATGCATGACCTAGCGTTTAACAGCATTGGCCAGCATCAAGCCACACCCCCTAACCTACGGCACATCGCGGCATATTCCGCACTCTCAGAGACTGTAACCATCATGTCCCCTGTTGCATCATCGCGCATCGAAAAAGACCTGCTTGGCACCCTCGACGTTCCGGTTGACGCCTATTACGGCATCCAGACCCTGCGCGCTGTGCAGAACTTCCGCCTGTCCGGCGTGACGCTGTCGCATTACCCGAAACTGGTGGTTGCCCTGGCCATGGTCAAGCAGGCCGCCGCCGACGCCAACCGCGAGCTGGGCCACCTGTCTGCTGCTAAACACACGGCCATCAGCACTGCGTGCGCACGCATCATTCAGGGCGAGTTCCACGACCAGTTTGTGGTCGACATGATCCAGGGCGGGGCTGGTACCTCGACCAATATGAATGCCAACGAAGTCATCGCCAACATTGCCCTCGAAGCCATGGGTTTCGAGAAAGGTGACTACAAGCAGCTGCACCCGAACAACGACGTGAACATGGCGCAGTCGACCAACGACGCCTACCCCACCGCCATCCGCCTGGGCCTGCTGCTCGGCCACGACAGCCTGCTGACTGCCCTGGACAAGCTGATCCAGTCGCTCGCTAAAAAACAGCTGGAATTCAGCCACGTACTGAAGATGGGCCGCACCCAGCTGCAGGATGCCGTGCCGATGACCCTCGGCCAGGAGTTCCGCGCCTTCGCCACCACCCTGAGTGAAGACCTGCAGCACCTCAAGCTGCTTGCCCCGACCCTACTCACCGAAGTCAACCTGGGTGGCACCGCGATTGGCACCGGGATCAACGCCGACCCGCAGTACCAACTGCTGGCGGTCAAACGCCTGGCGATTATCAGCGGCCACCCGCTGACCCCGGCCGCCGACCTGATCGAAGCCACCTCGGACATGGGCGCCTTTGTGCTGTTCTCCGGCATGCTCAAGCGCACCGCAGTGAAGCTGTCGAAGATGTGCAACGACCTGCGCCTGCTGTCCAGCGGCCCGCGCACCGGCATCAATGAAATCAACCTGCCCCCGCGCCAGCCGGGCAGCTCGATCATGCCCGGCAAGGTCAATCCGGTGATCCCGGAAGCGGTCAACCAGGTGGCCTTCGAAGTAATCGGCAACGACCTGGCCCTGACCATGGCAGCCGAAGGCGGCCAGTTGCAGCTCAACGTGATGGAGCCGCTGATCGCCTACAAGATCTTCGATTCGATCCGCCTGCTGACCCGCGCCATGGATATGTTGCGTGAGCTGTGCATCGACGGCATCACCGCCAACGAAGCGCGCTGCCGTGAACTGATGGAAAACTCCATCGGCCTGATCACCGCACTCAACCCCTATATCGGCTACGAGAACGCCACACGCATCGCCAAGGTGGCGCTGGAAAGTGGCCGCGGCGTACTGGAGCTGGTGCGCGAAGAGAAGCTGCTGGGCGACGCCGAACTGGCCGACATCCTGCGGCCCGAGAACATGATCGCCCCACGCCTGGTACCACTAGCAGGCTGATCCACAGAGCAATACAACGCGCCGTATCCGCAAGGACCGGCGCGTTTTTTTAGCCATGTATCAGGCCTTGATGCCGGGTACAGAGTTTGCCGCCCTGCCTACTGGGCGGCACCACTCAAGGCTGCATAGACAGCCCCACAAAAACGATAATTCGGGTGATACACATGAGTCAGAGCACAACCTTTTCCCTCGGCTTCCTGCGGCGCATGCCGCTGTGGCAGCAAATCCTGATTGGCCTCGGCCTCGGCGTACTCATCGGCGTGGTATTCAAAGCCGACGCACTGGTGCTCGCGCCCATTGGCACGCTGTTTCTCAATGCGATCAAGATGCTTATCGTGCCGCTGGTGTTTGTTTCGCTGGTGGCCGGTATCACGGCCATGAGCGACAGCGCCAAACTCGGCCGCATCAGCGTTAAAACCATCGCTATCTACCTGGCCACTACCGCATTTGCGGTGAGCATTGGCCTGTTATTCGGCGCCCTGTTTGCACCAGGCGAAGGCATGAACATGGTTGCCAGCGGCATCCAGGAAGCCAAGCAGGCACCCTCGCTGGTGCAGATTCTGGTCGGTCTGGTGCCGACCAATCCGGTCACCGCTTTTGCCGAAGGCAATATCTTGCAGATCATCGTGTTCGCCATCGCCCTGGGCGTGAGCATGAACCTGATCGGTGAAAAAGCCGCGCCGGCAGTCAAGCTGTTCGACAGCCTGGCCGAAGTCTTCTACAAGCTCACCGACCTGGTGATGCGCTGCGCACCCATCGGTGTATTCGCCCTGATCGCCGGCGTAGTCGCCAGCCACGGTATCGAAGTGCTGCTGCCGCTGGCCGAGGTAATCGGCGTGATCTACCTGGCCAGCATCGCCCATATGCTGCTGGTGTATGGCGGCCTGCTGACCATGCTGGCACGCCTCAGCCCTCTGCGCTTCTTCAAGGGCGTGGCACCGGCACTGGCCGTAGCGTTCAGCACCTCAAGCAGCGCCGGCACTCTGCCGGTGTCGATTGAATGTGCACGCAAAAACCTCGGTGTATCCCAGGGTGTGGCCGGTTTTGTGCTGCCGGTAGGCGCGACCATCAACATGGATGGCACCGCCATCTACCAAGGTGTATTGGCGCTGTTTATCGCCCAAGCGTTTGGCGTCGACCTCAACGGCGGCCAATACCTGATGATCATCCTCACCGCGACCCTGGCTTCGATCGGCACCGCCGGCGTACCGGGCGCGGGGCTGATCATGCTCGGCCTGGTGCTGACCTCGGTCGGCCTGCCACTGGAAGGCGTGGCGCTGATCGCCGGTATCGACCGCATCCTCGACATGGCGCGCACCACGGTCAACGTCGCCGGCGACCTGATGACCACCACCCTGGTGGGCAGCAGCGAGAAGGAGCTGGATCGCGACATCTACAACAGCGACAACGCGCAATAACGCGGCGCGGTGCTCATGAGCAACACCCGCACACGGACGTGCGGGGCTTTTGCGCCAACCCGGCGCAGCGGCATAGCCGGCAGGACCCGGCAGCCAACGAGATGTCCATCGACATCCAGGGCATACCAATAAAAACAACCACACAGGGTGACCCCATGAACGCATTCGACCCCGGTCGTCTCTCTCCGCCAGGCAGCAGGCCATCCCCGCTGCCCTAGTGCCTGAATAGCCCGTTCAGTCGGCTCGGTGGCGAATCCTCCTGCGGCGGTTTATGGCATGCCATCAGCCATCGCAGGGTTTCTGTGTCGGCGCACAACCCTCGCCACCGACCGACTGCACAGGCTCCCAGCACACGGAACACCCGTGCCGTCCGCCAGCGTCGCCCTACCCGGGCGGCGCTGCGGCGTCATCACCATTAACAGGCTGTTGAAAAACTACCTACGTTGCCATCGCGGCGTTAGAAACGGCCTGTAATTCCCCGATAAATACAAAAAAGGGAGAGACCCCATGCTCGATATTCTTAATGACCTGATCTGGAGCAAGCTCCTGATCGTGATGCTGATCGGCCTTGGTCTGTATTTCACCATCGCCTCGCGTTTCGTTCAGTTTCGCTACTTCGGCAGCATGTTCCGCATCTTCGCCGAAGCCTTCCAGCGCCAGCCGGGTCAACTCAGCTCGTTCCAGGCACTGATGCTCTCGGTAGCCGGTCGTGTCGGTGCCGGCAACATCGCCGGTGTGTCCGTGGCGATCATGCTCGGCGGCCCCGGCGCCATCTTCTGGATGTGGGTCGTAGCACTGGTCGGCATGGCCACCAGCTACTTCGAGTGTTCTTTGGCCCAGCTGTACAAGCGCCGTGAAGACGACGGCACCTATCGCGGCGGCCCGGCTTTCTACATTGAGCACGGCCTCGGCCAGCGCTGGTTGGGCATCGTCGTTTCGATCCTGCTGCTGGTGACTTTCGGCTTCGGCTTCAACGCCGTGCAGTCCTACACCGTGGCCAGCTCGATGCATGACACCTTCGGCCTGCCGACCTATGTCAGCGGCCTGATCCTCACTGTGGTGATCGGTCTGATCATCTTCGGCGGCATCAAGCGCATCGCCAAATTCGCCGACGTGCTGGTGCCAGTCATGGCATTTGCCTATATCGCCATGGCGCTGTTCGTAATCGGCATCAACGTTGACGCCATCCCGGCCACCCTGGTGATGATCGTTAAGAGTGCCTTCGGTCTTGAGCCTGCGTTTGCCGGCGGTATCGGTGCGGCCATCCTGATGGGCGTGAAGCGCGGCCTGTTCTCCAACGAAGCCGGCCTCGGTAGTGCACCGAACGTTGCTGCGGTTGCCGAGGTCAAGCATCCGGTTGCACAGGGCATCGTGCAGTCGCTCAGCGTGTTTATCGACACCATCATCCTGTGCAGCTGCACCGCGCTGATCATCCTGCTGTCGGGCGTGTATCAGCCAGGCATGGACATCGCCGGTGTGGTGCTGACCCAGACCGCCGTGGCCAGCGTGGTTGGCGAATGGGGCCGGGTGTTCGTCACCGTCGCCCTGCTGATGTTCGTGTTCACCACCCTGATCTACAACTACTACCTCGGCGAGAACGCCCTGGGCTTCTTCAGCAAGAAGCGTGGCCCGGTGATGGTCTACCGCGTACTGGTGATCGCTCTGGTACTCTGGGGTTCGGTGCAGGATCTCGGTACTGTGTTCGCCTTTGCCGACGTGACCATGGGCCTGCTGGCGATTGCCAACCTGATTGCCCTGGTGCTGCTGTTCAAGGTCGGCCTGCGTTTGATGCGCGACTACGACAACCAGATCAAGGCCGGCGTCGAGTCGCCCGTGTTCGACGCGAAGAACTTTGCCGATCTGGACCTCGACCCAGCTGTATGGCCAAACGCGCCAAGCCTGCCACCGTTCAACGCGCACCAACAGCGTTGATCTGAATACACCCAGGCCCTTGGCCTGGGTGTTGTTGTTTATGTCATAGGCCCCGCGCGGCCAGTTGGCAGGCGCGGGACTCTCCTTACGAGTGGAGTGCCAGACCATGCGTCATCTTCTTTGCACCGCACTGCTGTCCTGCCTGCTGTTCAGCCCCCTGAGCCAGGCGCAGTTGCCGCCTGACTACAAGGTGGTGCTGCAGACGGAAAACTTCCCACCCTTCAACATGGCCGACCACGGCAAGAACTTTGCGCGCGACGCCAATATCACCGGCATTAGCGCCGACATCGTGCGCGAGATGTTCAAGCGCGCCGCCATCGACTACAGCCTGACCCTGCGCTTCCCCTGGGATCGCATCTACCAGCAGACGATGGATAAGCCCAACCACGGCCTGTTTTCCACTTCCATGAGCGAGGCACGCAAGCCATTGTTCAAATGGGTCGGACCGATCGCTGAGTACCAGAGCGTGCTGGTTGGTCTCAAGGGCAGCAGCCCACAATTGGATAATCTGCAACAGGCCAAGGCCTACCGCATCGGCGCTTATCAGAGCGCGGCGGTCAGCCAGTACCTCGAGCGCCAGGGGTTCACCCCGAACAATGCCCTGCGCGACCAGGAAAATATCCGCAAGCTACAGCGCGGGCAGATCGACCTGTGGGCCACCTCTGACCCGGTGTGGCGTTTCTACGCCCGCGAGCAAGGTGTTGATGATCTGCAAACCCTGCTCAGCTTCGAAACCTCACAGCTGTACCTGGCCCTGAATAAGGACACCCCAGACGAAGTGATCGAACGCCTGCAAAGCGCGTTGGAACAGATGCGCAGCGAAGGCTACGGCAGCTGCGCGAAAAATCCCGAGCTGTGCTGAACACAACACGCCCCTGATAACACCTACAAATGCCAGGCCTTGCGCAGTAACTGCAAGGCCTCGGCAATCTGCGCCCGTGCCCTGCGGCAAAACCCAGCACCAACCCGACACGCTGGTCTTCTGGAGTGCTGCTGTCTGACGGCCAGTAGCTGCTCAAGCCATTCAACGCCACGCGACGCGTTCGGCTGCATCGATCAGCTCGCGCTCGCGAACCAGGCGCTAAGCCGCACACAGAGATGCAACCTGACACCTGTTCAGGCCACGCAGGTCAACAGTGCCCGGCAAATGCAATGGAATCCAACGTCATAACGGTGGTCTGCACTTACTACCGCTGGGATTTTCGACCTTGAGAAGCGCCGCAGGCGCGCCATTGCTAACGGCCGCTGGTTCGCCTTAAACGGCGCTAACAAGGCGCCCCTGGACAATCTGCTGGTACAGGAGAAACGTCATGGACACAGATACGCCAAAGCAGGCCACGCTGTATCGCATGGTGATGAAGAATCACCTATGCCCTTATGGCCTCAAGTCGAAGGATTTGCTCGAGCGTAAAGGCTTCGACGTGGACGACCACCACCTGACAACCCGCGCTGAAACTGATGCTTTTCAGAAGCAGCACAACGTTGAGACAACTCCCCAGACCTGGATTGGAGGGCAGCGTATCGGTGGCTACGATGCACTGCGTAAATATTTTGGCGAGCACGTCAAAGGGCCAGACGAAACAAGCTACACCCCCGTGATTGCAATCTTTGCCGTCGCCTTGCTAATGGCCTTGGCCATGAGCTGGGCGGCTTACGGCACTCTGTTCACGGTGCGAGCACTCGAATGGTTTATCGCAGTGGCCATGTGCGTGCTGGCCATTCAGAAGTTGCAGGATCTCGAAAGCTTTTCGACCATGTTCCTCAACTACGATTTGCTGGCGAGGAAGTGGGTGCGCTATGGCTATCTCTATTCATTCGGCGAGGGGCTGGCGGGGGTCTTGATGATTGCGGGCGCGCTGATATGGCTTGCCGCGCCAGTGGCGCTGTTTATCGGCTGCGTAGGCGCGGTTTCAGTCATCAAAGCCGTGTATGTCGACAAGCGTGAGATTAAATGCGCCTGTGTCGGCGGTGGCAGTAAGGTGCCACTGGGCTTTGTTTCGCTGACCGAAAATCTAATGATGATCGCGATGGCGATATGGATGCTGGTTCAAGCCCTTTAAGTATGCGGACGCGAGCCCCAATGCCAACGTACCAACAGCGTAGGTTTCAGCCGAAACTGCTCTGCGCCTTGGCAGCGACCAAGTGACTTTCGCCGACTGACCGGAGCCGTATGCGATGACATGTTCGATTAGCCTCCTGCGCAACACGGCGCGGGCGCTGGCTTTACTGGCGGCACTGTTGCCGGGCGGCTCACTCTTGGCCGAGGCCGAAAGCCCCGCTGTTGATGACACTGCCGAGATGGCTATCGATGCGCAGACGCGCGAAAGTGACGAGAAGATCAGAGCCCGCATCGAGAATATTTTTGCCGAACTGCAGCCGCTGCGCGAAGTGACGGTCTATGTCGGCGAAGGGGTGGTGATTCTGCGCGGCGAGGTCGCCAATGAAGTGGCGGCGCAACAGGCCGAGCGACTGGCCAGCCGGCTTGCCGGGGTGGTCACGGTCACCGACGAAATGAGCCGGACGCTGGCCGTGGCCGATAATGTGCGGCCGGTCATTGAGCGTTTACGCACCCAAGCCCTGAATTTTATAAAAGCCTTGCCGCTGCTTGGGCTGGCATTGCTGGTACTGGCGGCCTTTGCCTTACTGGGCAACTTCCTGGCCCGGCGAAAAATACTGTGGCGAAAAATAGCACCGAACCCTTTCCTGGCCGATCTGATGGCCCAGGCAACACGCATCGTCATTCTACTGCTGGGGATTATTCTCGCGCTCAACCTGCTAGGCGCGGCTACCGTCATAACCACGATCCTTGGCGGCGCAGGGGTGATCGGCCTGGCCATCGGCTTCGCCGTGCGCGACACGGTGGAGAACTATATTTCCAGCGTGATGCTGAGCCTGCGTCAGCCGTTTCGCGCCAAAGATCATGTGGTCATCAATGACATCGAAGGCATCGTCGTACGCCTCACCTCGCGCGCCACAATCCTGATGACCCTCGACGGCAACCATATGCGCATCCCCAATTCGGCGGTGTTCAAAGGCATCATCCTCAATTACTCGACCAACCCGGAAAGGCGCTTTGAATTCGAACTCGGCGTCGATGCCGAAGACGATCCGGTGGCCGGTATGAAGGCCGGACTGGACGCCATTAGCGCCCTCGATTTCATCCTGCAAGACCCCGAGCCCGACGCGTTGATCAATACGGTGGGCGACTCCAACATCGTGCTGACGTTCTATGCCTGGATCGATCAACGCCAAACCAATTTTGGTAAAGCCCGCAGTCTGGCCATTCGCGCTGCCATGCGCGCGCTGGAAGAACAGGGCTTCACCTTGCCCGAACCCATTTACCGTTTGCGTTTCGACCCCGAGGTCAACACCGCGTTGTTTAGCGCGCTGGATGGCAAAAGCACTGGCGTCACCCCGCAGGCTGGCGGCGCGGACAAAAATGGGGCTCCTGCGACCCGAGTTAAGCGCGGCGATGCGGTGCTCGATGTCACCCCGGACAAACACCTGGAGCAGAAAGTAGACGCGGAAATCCGCTCCGACCAGGGCAATGACCTGTTGGATAAACATGTGCCGCACGAGTAATCCGCGTAAAACGAGCGCGACCTGCATTAAGCAGCACGCTGAGGAATGGAGCTGTCGCGGCTAAAGCCCCAGCCACGACAGCCCTTGTCATATGGCCGCGCTAGACTTCCCAGGCACGGCGCAGCGCAGCCAGCGCCTGCTCAATTTGCGTTTCGGGTACGGCGGCAAAACCCAGCACCAGCCCGGCACGCTGATTTTCAGGGGCGGTGCTACCCGGCAGCCAGTAACTGCTCAATGCGGTCATCTCCACGCCAACGCCTTCAGCAGCGGCGATCAACTCGCGCTCGCGGGCCAGGCTGTCTGCCCGCACGCACAAATGCAGCCCGGCCTCCACCAGCGGCAGTGGTGCGCAGCCCGGCACGTGATCAGGCCAGCCGGCTAACAATGCATCGCGCCGACTACGCGCGGCGGTACGCATACGCCGGATATGCCGCTGGAAGTGCCCGGCGGCGATAAATTCAGCCATAACCGCCTGGGTGCCAATTTCCGAGTGGCGCATGTCCACCGCGCGGCGCTGGGCAAACGCTTCGGCCAGTGCCGGTGGCAGCACTAAATAACCCAGGCGCAGCGCCGGAAAGGCGATCTTGCAAAAGGTGCCGACGTAAAGCACCCGACCCTGTCGATCGAGGGCGGCGAGCGGCGCCAGTGGCGTGCCGCTGTATCGGTATTCGCCGTCGTAGTCGTCTTCGATAATCAGGCCGTCATTGCGCTCGGCCCACTCCAGCAACTCCAGGCGCCGTGCCAGCGACAACGTGACGCCAGTGGGGTACTGATGCGACGGCGTCAGATAAACCAGCCGACAACCCTCGATCTGCGCCAACGCTGCCGTGTCCAACCCGTCGGAATCCACCGCAACACCACACAACTGCGCGCCGGCCACCGCCAGAGCATGACCGGCCGCACGATAGCCAGGGTTCTCCACCGCCACCCGCTCGCCCGGCGTCACCAGCAACTGCGCGCATAGGCTGATGGCCTGCTGTGCGCCACTGGTGATCACAATCTGCGCCGGATCACAGTACAAACCACGGCTGTTACGCAAGTAAGCGGCGATCAGCTCACGTAATTGCCAGTCACCGGCCGGGTCGCCATAACCCAGGCGCGCCGGCGAGGGCTTGCGCCAGAAGCGCGCTGACAAACGCGCCCAGGTCTCGAACGGAAACAGATCAAAGGCCGGCACCCCGACGCGAAATGCCCGCGGCGGGCCGGCTAACGGTGGGTTCAGGTGATTTTGCTGCAGTCGCGTTAGAGCGGCGCTCTGCGCCACCGGCTCGGTCGCCAACGGTACCGGCCGGCTGGCGGCACTCAGTTCGGCAACGTAAGTACCGTCACCAATACGGCCTTCGACATAGCCCTCGGCGTAGAGCTGGTCGAAGGCACGGGTCACGGTGTTGCGGGATATCGCCAATAACTGCGCCAGATCGCGACTCGCCGGCAGGCGCGTGCGGCTTTGCAGTCGGCCATCAAGAATGCGCTCACGCAACGCCTGATACAGCTGACGCGCCAGACCCTGCTGCGGGTCGAGGCGGATACCGGAGAGGTCCACCGGCAAGGGTGGAACAGACGGGGCAGGCATATAAATTGGCTCTACTGAATTAGCAATAGATGGATCTTACAACAGACCAATATTCGCTTTAACACGACCCTCTCTCACCAGGAGTCTGCTCATGTATACGCCCGTTATTTATCCACACTGGTTCGTTAAACGTGACGCCCTGCGCGACAAAACTGCGGGCTCTGGTCTGTGTGGTGATCTAACGCTCGCCTATCATCCAATCTAGGCGCGGGCTAGAGTCCGTTGCCTTGGCCATAACAAAGAGCAGAACTCCATTATGTACATTGGCAAAGTTGCTGATCTAACGGGCTGTACACCGAAGGCCATCCGTCTTTACGAGAGCCTGGGCTTACTGAACGCACCCAGCCGGCAGGGCCGTTATCGTTTCTATGACACGCACCATGTGACCATCATCCGCATGATCCGGGCAGCCCAGGCCGCAGGTTTCAAACTTGTCGAGATGGCGCCATTGCTCAAGGAGAAAGAACGACAACAGGTTTTCCCCCTTGAGCTGGCGAATCAGGTAATCGCCGCCAAACGCCAGCAGGTGCAAGCAGATATTGCTGCACTTAAAGCACTGGATGAGCGTCTAGCGGGGCTCCACACAGAAGTTAACCTCGTATTTGCCGAGCCTACCTCCCAGGCCTTTAGTCACTAGCCCCGATCACGTAGATATTCAAACGCATCCTTTAGCGCCTGCTCCGGCGGTCTCGGGCAGTAACCTAGTTCGGCTTGCGCCTTGGCAATGCTGTACTCCTGCTTGACCCCATAAAATAACCGCACCTGGCTAACAAGCAACTCAGCGGATTTACCCGTCACCCGCGCCAGGCGCTCTTGCAACCAGGCCAGGCCCAGCAGCAACCAGCGCGGGGCTAACGGAGGTAGGCGATAACCTGGCGCGATGGCATTGGCGGCGTCGATTAACACTGCCAGCGAAGACGAATATCGATTGGCCAGGATGTAGCGTTGACCGGAGCGCCCCTTCTCCGCTGCCTGGATCATGCCCTCAGCGACATCGCGTACATCCACAAAATTGAAGTGGAAGTTCGGATCGAACGGCAACTTGCGACCCTGAGCCAACTGAAGAAAATTCATCGTATCGGTCAGACGGTCTGCGTTGGGGCCAACCATGGCCGAGGGCAGCACCGATACCATCCACAGGCCGTGCTCCTGCGCTACCTTCCAGGCCATACGTTCTGAGAGGATCTTGGACAGGTAGTAAGGGTTGTCCGCTTCATCGTTCCAGCATTCTTCATCGAGCAACTGGCCGTTGTGCCCAACTGCTGCAACCGAACTGACGTAAACAATTCGTCTGACGCCGGCTTCGGCTGCCGTCTCCAGCAGCACACGGGTGCCATTGACGTTGGGCAGAATGATTTCCTCGTGCGGGTCTCTAGCCCAATGCCTGAATACGGCTGCGACCTGATAGAGCACATCCACACCTTCCAGCGCTTTGCGTATGGCCACCTTGTCCTGCAACTCCGCATAGACAAGTTCGCAGGCAAGGCCCTCGAAAGGTGCGCGATTGTCTAGGTCGCGCACACCGGCCCGTACCTGGTCACCGCGCGCCAACAGCGCCCTGACCAGCGTATTGCCGAGATGCCCATTGGCTCCTGTCACCAAACATAATTTGCTCATCGTGGCTCGCTACCTTTGCAGACTCGATTAAGAACAGCTGCGCCACGGTAAAGTCTGTCCTTAAGGGCAGAGTCAAGCCTTGGTGATGGTGGGTTCGGTGGAGGGGCAGGCATGAAATTGGCTCTACTGAATTCGCAATAAATGGATCTTACAACAGGCCAATACACGCTCTAGCATGGCTCCATCTCGCCAGGAGCTTGCCCATGTATACACCCGCCGCCTTTCGTCAGGACGACCTCGCCACCCTGCACCAGCAGATGCGTGCCACGCGCCTGCCGACGCTGGTTAGCCACGGCAATCAGGGCTTGCTCGCCAGCCATCTGCCACTGCTACTGGCACCTGATGAAGGTGGGTACGGCACGCTCTACGGCCACTTCGCCCGCACCAACCGACAATGGCGCGACCTCGCCGAAGGCAGCGAAGCGCTGGTGATTTTCCAGGGTGCCGAGGCCTATATCAGCCCGTCGTGGTACGCCGCCAAAGCCGAGCACGGCAAGGTGGTGCCTACCTGGAATTACATCAGCGTGCAGGCCCACTGCCAAGTCGAAGTGTTTGATGACGCCGAGCGTTTGCTGCACCTGGTCAGCCGCCTCAGCGCGTTGCACGAAGCCGAGCGCCCGCAACCATGGGCGGTCAGCGATGCACCGCGTGAGTACATCGACAGCATGCTGCGCGCCATCGTCGGCTTCGCCTTGCCCATCGAACGCCTGGAAGGCAAATGGAAGCTCGGGCAGAACCGCAGCAGCACCGATCAGGTCGGCGTACGCGAGGGGCTGACCGCCAGCAGCGACGCGCGCGACCTCGAGCTGGCGGCACAGATGAGCAACGATCACCCAGACAAGGAGGTCTCATGAACATTGAAATTTGCCCAATCAGCCCCGCTGACCACGCCGCCTGGTTGCCGCTATGGCAGGGCTATCTGCACTTTTACCAGAGCGAGTTGCCGGCCGAGGTCAGCGCCATGACCTGGCAGCGCTTTCTCGACCCGAGCGAGCCCACCCATGCCGCCCTCGCCTGGCGCGACGGTAAAGCCGTGGGCCTGGTGCAATGGATCTTCCACTGCACCAATTGGTCGGTGGAGAGCAGCTGCTACCTGCAGGATCTGTTTGTCGCCGCCGATCAGAGCGGCGCCGGCATCGGCCGGTTGCTGATCGAGCACGTCTATGCCCAGGCCCAGGCGGCCGGCTGCAGCCGCGTGCATTGGCTAACCCACGAAAGCAACAGCGACGCCAGGCAACTCTATGACCGAATCGCCGAACGCTCGGGCTTTATCCAATACCGTAAACAGTTCTGAACAGGAGCCGCAGCATGCCCCAGCAAGCCCTACACGACTGGCAGCCCGTGCCCACGCCGGCCCATAAACCCTTGGACGGCCATTATGTACGCCTTGAGCCACTCGACCCGGCACGCCATGGCGACGATCTGTGGCAGGCGTTACAAGGCCCGGATAGCGACCCGCTGCTCTGGGAGTACCTGCCCTACGGCCCGTTCAGCGAACGCGCGGCGTTCGATGCTTGGCTAAGCGGCCATGCCGCCAGCCGCGACCCGCTGTTCTTTAGCGTGGTCGACCTGCACCAGCGGCGTGTGGTCGGCCTGTTGAGCTATCTGCGCATTGCGCCCAAGGATGGCTGTATCGAGATTGGCCATATCGCCTTTGGCCGCGCCATGCAGCGCAGCCCGGCGTCGACCGAGGCGGTGTATCTGCTGGCCAAGCTGGCGCTCGGCACGCTCGGTTACCGCCGCCTGGAATGGAAGTGCAACGCCGCCAATGTCCGCTCCATGCGCGCGGCTGAGCGTCTGGGCTTCCGCTACGAAGGGCTGTTTCGCCAACATATGGTGGTCAAGGGGCGTAACCGCGACACGGCCTGGTTTTCCATCCTCGACAGCGAATGGCCGGCCTGCAACGCGGCCTTTGAACGCTGGCTGGCGGCGGATAACTTCAGCGTCGACGGCCAGCAGACACAGCGCCTGGAAGAGTTGAGGAAATAAAACGGTGGGTTGGCGTTGAGCGCAGCGAAGCCCAACGCTGTCGCTGGCCTCGACGCATATTAGGCGTGGACCAACTCACCTTGCTTATTCGATCTCGAACAGGCCGTTCTTCAGCGGCGCCACCGACAGGCGCTGGCGCACGTCGTCGTCGATGCGCGGGTCATCCGGACGGTACAGGCGAACCTGGCGGTAGGCGCTGATGCGGTTGATTTCGGTGCCCAGGTATTCCCACACCACGCGGGTGCAGGCCGGGCTGCGCCGGTCGCCGCTGGAGACGCCAGTTTTCAGGCCGTTGAGGCGGGTGATGCGGCTCTTGTAGCTAGGGATAAGGATGGTCTGGCTCATCTCGTTAAGGGTCAGCGATTCGTAGTCCATCAGAAACAAGCGGTCCTGCAGCTGGAACGCGGCGCCCAGGTAACGGCAACGCACCCAATCCTCACCCTGCACGTCAGCACTGGCGGAGCGCTCCTGACGCTCCTGGCGCTCGAACAGAAAGTCTCCGTCCTCCTCCCGCAGATGCACCAGCGATACCAACACGGTGCCCGGCACTGACATGCAGTTGGAGTATTCGAAGTAGTAGCCGCAATAGCGCGAGAGGTTGCCGGCATGCGCGCGCAACGGCTTGAGCAACTCCACCAACGCGTCGGTGCGCGCACCTGCAGCCTGGCCCGGCGCGCGCGCGCCGATCAGGTCGGCAAATTGCTCGGCGGGCAGGCTCAACTCGTAGGCCTCAACGCCAAAAAAGTCGCAGATACGTTTGAGGTTATAGGCCGTCGGTCGGCTCTGCCCGCTCAGGTATTTATTGAACTGGGCGCGATTGATCACGAGCTTGCGGCAAACCTCGGCGATTGACCGGTAATGGCCGCACAACAGCTTTAGATTGGGCCCTAGATGGTCGGACATGGTGCATTTCCAGGTGATGCGAGCGGCGCGATTCTAGCATCAACTCGCGTCAGTTCGCCGCCACCCGCGAAATTGCACCACGCTCGCGTCTGCTCAACCATTCGGCCCCGCCTATTTTTCCTTCACAAAACAACAAGAGAGACTCGCCTGCCATGCTCGATATTCTCAACGACCTGATCTGGAGCAAGCTCCTGATCGTGATGCTGATCGGCCTTGGTCTGTATTTCACCATCGCCTCGCGTTTCGTTCAGTTTCGCTACTTCGGCAGCATGTTCCGCATCTTCGCCGAAGCCTTCCAGCGCCAGCCGGGTCAACTCAGCTCGTTCCAGGCACTGATGCTCTCGGTAGCCGGTCGTGTCGGTGCCGGCAACATCGCCGGTGTGTCCGTGGCGATCATGCTCGGCGGCCCCGGCGCCATCTTCTGGATGTGGGTCGTAGCACTGGTCGGCATGGCCACCAGCTACTTCGAGTGTTCTTTGGCCCAGCTGTACAAGCGCCGTGAAGACGACGGCACCTATCGCGGCGGCCCGGCTTTCTACATTGAGCACGGCCTCGGCCAGCGCTGGTTGGGCATCGTCGTTTCGATCCTGCTGCTGGTGACTTTCGGCTTCGGCTTCAACGCCGTGCAGTCCTACACCGTGGCCAGCTCGATGCATGACACCTTCGGCCTGCCGACCTATGTCAGCGGCCTGATCCTCACTGTGGTGATCGGTCTGATCATCTTCGGCGGCATCAAGCGCATCGCCAAATTCGCCGACGTGCTGGTGCCAGTCATGGCATTTGCCTATATCGCCATGGCGCTGTTCGTAATCGGCATCAACGTTGACGCCATCCCGGCCACCCTGGTGATGATCGTTAAGAGTGCCTTCGGTCTTGAGCCTGCGTTTGCCGGCGGTATCGGTGCGGCCATCCTGATGGGCGTGAAGCGCGGCCTGTTCTCCAACGAAGCCGGCCTCGGTAGTGCACCGAACGTTGCTGCGGTTGCCGAGGTCAAGCATCCGGTTGCACAGGGCATCGTGCAGTCGCTCAGCGTGTTTATCGACACCATCATCCTGTGCAGCTGCACCGCGCTGATCATCCTGCTGTCGGGCGTGTATCAGCCAGGCATGGACATCGCCGGTGTGGTGCTGACCCAGACCGCCGTGGCCAGCGTGGTTGGCGAATGGGGCCGGGTGTTCGTCACCGTCGCCCTGCTGATGTTCGTGTTCACCACCCTGATCTACAACTACTACCTCGGCGAGAACGCCCTGGGCTTCTTCAGCAAGAAGCGTGGCCCGGTGATGGTCTACCGCGTACTGGTGATCGCTCTGGTACTCTGGGGTTCGGTGCAGGATCTCGGTACTGTGTTCGCCTTTGCCGACGTGACCATGGGCCTGCTGGCGATTGCCAACCTGATTGCCCTGGTGCTGCTGTTCAAGGTCGGCCTGCGTTTGATGCGCGACTACGACAACCAGATCAAGGCCGGCGTCGAGTCGCCCGTGTTCGACGCGAAGAACTTTGCCGATCTGGACCTCGACCCAGCTGTATGGCCTAACGCGGCGCAAAACGCCCCGGTCAACCATGCGGAAATCGGCAACAGCGTTCACCAGCGCTAAGTCACTGCAGAAGCTGCATTAGCTGTAATAAACAGGGGGCTAGGCCCCCTGTTTTCTTATAGAGCCTGTTTACGATCTGCTGCGCGTCGGCAAGCCTGCGTTAAAAACAGCCTCGGCAAGCCGCTTGCGGCTAACGCGCTTTAGCGCGACCCGAAGGGCGAGTGGAACGAGTAATGCTCATTTACAGCTCGTAAACTCCGCATCCTCGGCTGTTTTTGCCTTGCCTGGCTCTAGCTCGCTAGATCGTAAACAGGCTCTAAGAACAATAAAAAATGGAGACCCGTCTGATGGGTTGTCAAAAAATTCTGGTGCTCTATACCGGTGGCACCATCGGTATGCAGATGAGCGCCAATGGCCTGGCCCCTGCGTCCGGCTTCGAGGCACGGCTGCGTACGCAGCAGGCGCTGGAAGCCCAACCGCTGCCGCAATGGACCTTCCGCGAGCTGCTGCCGCCAATCGACAGCGCCAATATGAACCAGAGCAACTGGCTAGCGATGGTCGCGGCTATACGCGCTGGCATCGAGCAGGACGGTTGCGATGGCGTTCTCTTGCTACACGGCACCGACACCCTGGCCTACAGCGCCGCCGCCCTGAGCTTTCTGCTGCTGGGCTTGCCAGTGCCAGTAATCCTCAGCGGCTCGATGCTGCCGGCCGGTGCCGAGGGCAGCGATGCCTGGGGCAATCTGTTCGGCGCCATGCGTGCGCTGCAAGCCGGCGTCGCCCCAGGTGTGCACCTGTATTTCAATGGCGCGCTACTGCATGGCGCACGGGTCAGCAAGCTGCGCAGTGATGCCTTCGACGCCTTCCATGTGCTACCGCGCCAGCGCCAGAGTCCGCGCGCCGAAAACATCCCGGCGAGTATCGATTACCGCCAGACCCGTCAGCCGGTCAATCTCGCGGTGTTGCCGTTCTATCCCGGCATCCAGGCGAACCATCTACGTGCCGTGCTGGACAGCGGCGTCCAGGGCCTGCTGCTGGAATGCTACGGCAGCGGCACCGGTCCTGCGGACGACGCCGAACTGCTCGACGTGCTCAAAGCGGCGCATCAGCGCGGCGTGGTAATGGCTGCAATCAGCCAGTGCCCCCACGGCCATGTCGAATTCGGCGTGTACGCTGCTGGCAGCCAGCTGGCCAGTGCCGGGCTGATCTCCGCCGGCGGCATGACCCGCGAAGCGGCTCTGGGCAAACTGTTCGCCCTGCTCGGCGCCGGTCTGAGCCAGGCCGAGGTGGAACACTGGTATGCCCTGGATGTCTGTGGTGAACGCGCCGATTGAAGGCTGGGCTCTTGCAGCTAGGCTGTAAGGGCTTGACTAAACCAACGAGGTTGCCAGCATGCCCATCCGCATTCCCGTCGAAATCCGTCCGATAACCGACGCTGATCATGCCGCCTGGCTACCGTTGTGGCAGGGCTATCAGCGCTTCTATATGACCGAGATTGCCGCCGCGACCAGCGATATCACCTGGCAGCGCTTCCTCGACCCGGCCGAGCCGATGCACGCCGCGCTGGCCTGGCATGACGGCCAGGCGATTGGTCTGGTGCACTGGATCTACCACCGCTCGACCTGGACCAGCGGCGACTACTGCTACCTGCAGGACCTGTTTATCGCCAAGGACATCCGCAGTAGCGGTGCCGGCCGTCAGTTGATCGAACACGTCTACCGTGAGGCACAGGCCCAGGGCTGCTCGCGCACCTACTGGCTGACCCATGAGAGCAACAGCAAGGCCATGCTGCTGTATGAGCGCATCGCCGAACGCTCCGGCTTCATCCAGTACCGCAAGCTGTTCTAGGCCACTGACCGTCCGGTCAGAAATTCCGCCCTGCGCTCTTGCCGCAGGCAGATTACGGCGTTATCTTTTGCGCCACGCCCGGCCACCTGCGCCGGCCGCGTACCTGGATCAGCAGACAGGGTAAACACTGAGCTGGCGAACCTGAACCCACCTTCAGAGGAGCCAATTCAATGGCTGCTACACGTATCTGGATCAAAAACCCCCTCGCCATCTTCACTGCCAACAACCTCGACGCCGCCGGCGGCCTAGTGATTGAAGACGGTGTGATCAGCGAACTGCTCAAGGCCGGCCAACAGCCGAGCCAACCGTGCAACCGGACCTTCGATGCCCGCGAGCATGTCGTCCTACCAGGGCTGATCAACACCCACCACCACTTCTATCAGACCCTCACCCGCGCCTGGGGCCCAGTGGTCAACCAGCCGTTGTTCCCGTGGTTGAAGACCCTGTACCCGGTATGGGCCCGCCTGACACCAGAGAAGCTCGCCCTGGCCAGTAAAGTGGCCCTGGCCGAACTGCTGCTGTCCGGTTGCAGCACCGCGGCGGATCACCACTATCTGTTCCCCGGCGGTCTGGAAAATGCCATCGATGTGCAGGTCGAAGCCGTGCGCGAACTGGGCATGCGCGCCATGCTCACCCGCGGCTCCATGAGCCTGGGCGAAGCCGACGGTGGCCTGCCGCCACAGCAAACGGTGCAAGAAGGCGAAGTGATTCTGGCCGACAGCCAGCGCCTAATTCATGACTATCACCAGCGCGGCGACGGTGCCCAGGTGCAGATTGCCCTGGCGCCCTGCTCGCCGTTCTCGGTGACCCAGGAAATCATGCGCCAGAGCGCCGAACTGGCCGAAGAGCTGGACGTACGCCTACACACTCACCTGGCCGAGACCCTCGACGAAGAGGACTTCTGCCTGCAGCGCTTCGGCCTGCGCACCGTGGATTATCTGGACAGCGTCGGCTGGCTCAGCTCGCGCACCTGGCTGGCCCACGGCATCCACTTCAACCCGGATGAAATCACCCGCCTGGGCCAGGCCGGCACCGGCATCTGCCATTGCCCAAGCTCGAATATGCGCCTGGCCTCGGGCATCTGCCCGACCCTCGATTTGGAAGCTGCCGGTGCGCCAATCGGCCTCGGCGTGGATGGCTCGGCGTCCAACGACGCCTCCAACATGATCCTCGAAGCGCGCCAGGCCCTGTATATCCAGCGCCTACGTTACGGCGCCGAGAAGATCACCCCGGAACTGGTGCTGGGCTGGGCCAGCAAGGGCTCGGCAAAACTCCTGGGGCGCAGCGACATCGGCGAACTGGCGGTCGGCAAACAGGCCGACATGGCCTTCTTCAAGCTCGATGAACTGCGCTTCTCCGGCAGCCACGACCCGATTTCCGCCCTGCTGCTGTGCGGCGCCGACAAAGCTGACCGGATGATGATCGGCGGCCAGTGGCGGGTGATCGATGGGCAGATCGAAGGCCTGGATGTGGCCCAACTGATCGCCGACCACCGCCAGGCGGCGAAGGAGCTGATTGCTGGCTAACCCAGGTCGCTCCTTAGCCGAGGCAATAAGCGGATGCAGCCTATCGGCCAACGTCCGCAGCAGCTGGACAAGGCCCTACACGGCTGCTTAGTTGACTACTCGGGGCGCTAAAACTGCAGCGCCTCGAGTCCCTCTGCATGGAGCAAGCCCATGAACATGCTACCCATCAGCATTGCCCTACTGGCCACCAGCAGCCTGGCCCAGGCCGCCAATCTGCCGGCCCTCGACTTCACCTGCCCGACCGATATCAAAGTGCGCGCCGAGGCCAGCGGCCCGGTCTTTATCAACGATAAACAGGTCACGCTGAGCAAGTTCAGCGAGCAGTACTTTGAGGCCAAAGGCGAAGGCGTGACCATCGCCATCAGCTTGAATGCCAGCGGTGCGCCCACGGTGTCCTACACCGGTAAACAGGGTGCCAACGGCATTTGCACAAAGACTGAGGAAGTCACGCAGGAAGAGGCGGCGGCAACTGAGGAGGATTGACCTGCGCCTGCTGCGCGCCCTAACGGCGATCAGAACACTGACCAGCCGATCCGTTCGCTGAGCAGCTCCAGGGCCTTGATCCCTGCCAGGGAATTACCGGCGGCGTTCAGCTCCGGTGACCAAACGCACACACTGAAACGCCCCGGCACCACAGCGACGATGCCGCCGCCAACACCACTCTTGCCCGGCAGGCCGACGCGGTAAGCAAAGTTGCCCGCCTCGTCATACAGACCGCTGGTGGCCATGATCGCGTTGACCTGCTTGCTCTGCCGCGCGCTGAGGATTTGCTGCCCGCTGTGCTTGCAGAAACCATCATTAGCCAGAAAGCAGAATGCCCGCGCCAGGTCGACGCAGCTCATGCGCAGCGCGCAGTAGCTGAAGTAACTGCGCAGCACCGCCTCGACATCGTTATGGAAATTGCCGAAGGATTGCATCAGGTAAGCCGCCGCCGCATTGCGCGCGCGGTGCTGATATTCCGACTCGGCCACTCGGCCATCCACTAGCACCTCGGGATTGCCAGCCAGGCGGCGGACAAAGTCGCGCATCGACAACACCGGCGCAGCAAAACGCGACTGGTTGATATCGCAGATCACCAGGGCGCCAGCATTGATAAATGGATTGCGCGGCTTACCTCGCTCGAACTCCAGCTGCACCAGCGAATTGAACGGCTGGCCGGACGGCTCATGGCCCAAGCGCTGCCAGATATCCTCGCCGGAATGCTGAATCGCCTGCACCAGACTGAACACCTTGGAAATGCTCTGCACGGAAAACGCCGTATCCGCTTCGCCGGCGCAGTAAAGCTCGCCGTCGTTGCTGTACACCGCGATGCCCAGCTGGTTAGCCGGCACATCGGCCAGCGCCGGGATGTAATCAGCCACCTTGCCCTGGCCGATCAGTGGGCGGACTTGCTCAAGAATCTCATTCAACAGCGCTTGCATGCTTAGGTCCACAGCCGCGCCCAGACGCCCCGGGCTCTGTGGCTAGACGCTTGCGGGAAGACGCTCATCACAGCCAGGTGCGAAAACTTTGCAGGAGCACCAGCGACCCAGGCAAAACCGATAAAAACTAGGTATATTTGCGCCCCCTCCGCGAAGCTGGCCAATGGCCAGGCCGCCGCACGCTCGTGAATGTTCACGGATGACCATAAGGATTGACACGCATGTCCGCACTCCGCCTTAGCGCCTTGTTACTCATAGCCCTAGCCAGCGCAGGCTGCTCTACCGGCGCCTGGTTCAAACTGCCGGAAAACAGCACCCTGGTGATCAACGAACGACCGGCGAAGAACAACCAGGGGCTCGTCCGCAGCCGCCCCTTCTCCTGGGGTGCCACTGCAGGTATTCCCTATCGCATCGAAGACAACCAGGCCAATACCATTCGTTCTGGAAAGTTGAAGAGCCGCTTCCGAGTGGCCTCGATCTTTTGGCCACCGGTCGGCATCGCTTACTGGCCCATGGGTTTCGGCCAGCGGTGCTTTGATCTGACCGGTGAAGTGCCACAGACCTGCACCTATCAAGATCTGCTGGAACTGCGCACAGCCCACCGCCTGAGCCGCTAGAACTTTTCCGCACGCAGCACTTCCACCTGGGCCAGGTAACAGACCATGGCGAAATTGGCGTAGTAACGCGCCTGTAGATGGGCTGCGATGCGTTCGGCAACATCGCGGGTGCAGATGATCTCCACGCGAATATTGCCTTCGGTATCCCAGCCGGCGCTGCGCACGCCGCGACCGCCGCGACCACGGGCGTCGGAGATGGTCCAGCCCGGCGCGCCGAGCTGTTCCAGATCAGCCACCAGCTTTTTCTCCAACGCGGCTTCGCAGATCACGGTAAGCAGGGTGCGAATATGTGCGTCCATTTCAGAGCCCCCAGGCCATAAGTTGCTCAGCCAGCATCAGGTACAGCGGGATGCCGACGATGATATTGAAGGGAAAGGTAATGCCCAGTGACGCCGTTAGCGACAGCGACGGATTCGCCTCGGGCAAGGCCAAGCGCAAGGCGGCCGGCACGGCAATGTAGGACGCCGACGCCGCCAGTGTAGCCAGCACGGCGGTGCCGCCCAGGCTCAGGCCCATAAAGCGGCCGAGCAGCGCGCCGATCAACGCACCGCACAACGGCATCAGCAGGGCAAAACCGAGCAGGCGCAGACCAAACTGCCTGAGCGAGCCCAGTTGGCCAGAGGCAATCAGGCCCATCTCCAGCAGAAACAGCGCCAGCACCGGTTTGAACATGCTGGTGTAGAACGGCTCCAGCGGCTTGATTGCCTCCTTGCCGGCAATCGCACCGATGATCAAGCCTCCAAGCAGCAGCATGATGCTCTTGCCAAGAAAGATTTCCCGGCCCAACTCGCCCCAGTCCGTGTCGCGGGCAATACCCTTGGCCAGCAGGATGCCGACCAGGATCGCCGGGATTTCCAGGATGGCGACAAACAGCGGTATATAGCTTTCGAACTCGATGCCCTTGGCCAGCATATAGGCCACCACCACGGCGAAGGTACCGGCGCTGACCGAGCCATAGTGCGCCGCCACCGCCGCGGCGTTGACCCGGTCGAAGCCCAGGCCGCGCAGCACGCCGAAGGCCAGCAACGGCAACGCCACACCCAGACCCAACACCCAGGCCGCCTGACCGAGCAACTGCCAGCTGGCTTGCTCGGCCAACTCCACGCCGCCGTGCAGACCAATGGCCAGCAGCAGAATGATCGACAGCGTTTCATACAGCGCAGGTGGCAGTTTCAGCTCGCTTTTCAGCAAACCGGCCAACAGACCGAAGACAAAGAACAGCACCACCGGATCCAGACTCACCGCGCATTGCTCCCCTAATTGAACTGCTACTTAGACGCCTAGTGCGTCACCTGCTCGAATAAAAGGTCATGCCCCAACCACGCGTTGTGCTGATACCCGCAGTTTTGCCCAGTTTCCTGCTGAGAACAGCAGGCCCCTGCGCAGCGGGGCATAACCGAAAAAAAGGAGCCGTAAGGCTCCTAGGGGACTCAGGCAACAAGTACCTATGCACTTGGCCCAAAACCCTTGCCGGCGCAGCGAATGAGCCACGCCGGCGGTGTAAAAAGAAGCCCCAAAAAAGCCATTCAAATGCCTGTTCAAACAGCCGGGGCTTCCGAGGTTAACCTTCGATTTCCACCAGTACATCACCCGGGTTGACCCGGTCGCCCTTGGCCACGTGCACCGCCTTCACGGTGCCGGCAATCGGTGCCTGCACTTCGGTTTCCATCTTCATCGCTTCACTGATCAGCACCGCCTGGCCGGCTTTAACCGTGTCGCCGACCTTGACCAATACATCGACGATATTGCCCGGCATGCTGGTGCTGACATCGCCCGGCGCGCTGGCCTGTTTGCGCTTGCCTGAGTTACCCGCGACGAAATCATTCAGCGGCTCGAACACCACTTCCTCTGGCATGCCGTCGATGGACAGGTAGAAGTGGCGCTTGCCATCGCTCTTCACACCAACGCCGGTGATATCCACGCGGTAGCTTTCGCCGTGTACATCGACCACAAACTCGGTCGGCACCCCTTCGCCACCGGCAGGCGCTACGCCACCGGCCTCAGGAATCGGCAGCAGCACCTCTGGCGCCAGGGTACCGGCAGCGCGTTCTTCGAGGAACTTGCGCCCGATGTCGGGGAACATGGCGTAAGTCAGCACGTCTTCTTCGGATTGCGCCAGGCTGCCGATCTCTTCACGCAGCTTGGCCATTTCCGGCTTGAGCAAATCGGCCGGACGCCCTTCGATCACGTCTTCGCTGCCAATCGCCTGCTTGCGCAGCTGCTCGTTGACCTTGCCCGGGGCCAGGCCGTAACGGCCTTGCAGATAGAGCTTCACCTCATTGGTGATGGTCTTGTAGCGCTCGCCCGCGAGCACGTTGAACACCGCCTGGGTGCCGACAATCTGCGAGGTCGGCGTAACCAGCGGCGGGAAGCCGAGGTCTTCGCGCACCCGCGGGATCTCCGCGAACACTTCGTTGATGCGGCTCAGCGCGCCCTGCTCTTTGAGCTGGTTGGCCAGGTTGGACATCATCCCGCCGGGCACCTGATTGACCTGCACGCGGGTGTCCACCGTGGTGAACTCGCTCTCGAACTGGTGGTACTTCTTGCGCACGGCATGGAAGTACAGGCCGATCTCCTGGATCAGCGCCAGGTCAAGGCCGGTGTCGTACTCGCTGCCCTTGAGCGCGGCAACCATCGACTCGGTGCCAGGATGGCTGGTGCCCCAGGCGAAGCTGGAGATGGCGGTGTCGATATGGTCGGCGCCCGCTTCAATCGCCTTGAGCTGGCACATCGAGCCCATGCCGGCGGTGTCGTGGCTATGGATAAACACCGGCAGGTCGACATCCGCCTTCAAGGCCTTGACCAGCTCGGCGGTGGCATATGGGGTGAGCAGACCGGCCATATCCTTGATCGCGATGGAGTCGATGCCCATGGCCTGCATGGCCTTGGCCTGCTTCACGAACGCCTCGACGGTGTGCACCGGGCTGGTGGTGTAGGCGATGGTGCCCTGGGCATGTTTGCCGGCAGCCTTAACCGCCTCGATGGACACGCGCAGGTTTCGCACATCGTTCATCGCATCGAAGATGCGGAACACGTCGATACCGTTAACCGCCGCCTTGGCTACGAAGGCCCGCACCACGTCGTCGCTGTAGTGCCGGTAGCCGAGCAGATTCTGCCCGCGCAGGAGCATCTGCAGACGGGTGTTGGGCAAACCTGCCTTGAGCTTGCGCAGACGCTCCCACGGGTCTTCCTTGAGGAAGCGCACGCAGGAATCGAAGGTCGCGCCGCCCCAGACTTCCAGCGACCAGTAACCGACCTGATCAAGCTTGGCGCAGATCGGCAACATGTCCTCCAGGCGCATGCGCGTGGCGATGATCGACTGGTGGGCATCGCGCAGGATGGTGTCGGTAACCGTGATTTTTTTAGTGCTCATAATCTGAATCCTTCCCCTACAGGCCGGCGTGGGCGGCAATGGCGGTAGCGATGGCGATGGCCAGGTGCGACGGATTGCGCTTGATCGAGTACTCGGTCAATTCCGGGTGCGCCTCGACGAAGCTGGTGTTGAACTGACCGCTACGGAATTCCGGGTTACGCAGGATTTCCTGGTAATAGGCGGCGGTGGTTTTCACCCCCTGCACGCGCATGTCATCCAGGGCGCGCAGGCCACGGTCCATCGCCTCCTCCCAGGTCAGCGCCCAGACCACCAACTTCAGGCACATTGAGTCGTAGTAAGGCGGAATGGTGTAGCCGGTGTAGATCGCCGTGTCGGTGCGCACGCCAGGGCCGCCGGGGGCGTAGTAGCGGGTGATCTTGCCGAACGAGGGCAGGAAGTTGTTTTTCGGGTCTTCAGCGTTGATACGGAACTGCAGGGCATAACCACGGTGGATGATGTCTTCCTGTTTGACCGACAGCTCCAGGCCCGAGGCGATGCGGATCTGTTCGCGGACGATGTCGATACCGGTGATTTCTTCCGTGATGGTGTGTTCCACCTGCACCCGGGTGTTCATCTCCATGAAGTACACCTCGCCCTCGGCGAGCAGGAACTCCACGGTACCGGCGTTCTCGTAACCCACGGCTTTGGCGGCGCGCACGGCGAGGTCGCCGATATAGGCGCGCTGCTCGGGCGTCAGCTGCGGGCTGGGGGCGATTTCAATGAGCTTCTGGTTACGCCGCTGGATCGAACAATCGCGCTCGAACAGGTGCACCACATTACCGAAGCTGTCACCGAGGATCTGCGCCTCGATATGTTTGGGGTTGACGATGCACTTCTCGAGAAACACCTCGGCACGGCCGAAGGCCTTGGTCGCCTCGGAGATCACCCGCGGGAACGCTTGCTCCAGTTCCTCACGGCTGTTGCAGCGACGGATACCGCGGCCGCCACCGCCGGACGTGGCCTTGAGCATCACCGGGTAGCCAATACGGTCGCCCTCGCTCAGTGCCTCGGCTATGTCAGCAACATTGCCTTCGGTGCCTGGGGTGACCGGCACGCCGGCTTTGATCATGCTGCGCCGCGCTTCGGTCTTGTCGCCCATGCGGCGGATCACTTCCGCACTCGGGCCTATGAACTTGATCCCACGTTCGGCGCAGATGTCTGCCAGTTCGGCGTTTTCGGAGAGAAAACCATAACCGGGATGCAGCGCATCACAGCCGGTCTCTACCGCCAGATTGACCAGCTTGCGCGGGTTCAGATAACCAGCCAGCGGGTCGGCACCAATGCCGTGGGCCTCGTCCGCACGCTTGACGTGCAGTGCCTGGCGATCGGCATCGGAATACACCGCCACCGAACGAATGCCCATTTCGGCACAGGCCCGCACGATGCGCACGGCGATCTCGCCGCGATTGGCTATCAGGATTTTCTTGATCACAAGCCAGCATCCTCGATCACGTGAGCAGGCAACCGACAAAACCGGTCGACGTGTGACCGCAGTAGCAGTGGCGGTCAGGGCACTCACGCTACGCCGGCTTGGCGATTAACCAAAATCAATAATTATTGGGCTAGGCATTAGCTAAAGCTTATAGTTGAGCCTGATCGACTATTCCACACAGGCTCTATCCGTGCGTAAGTCTTTGCTACGTATGACATTTCGTCAGATCCAGGTGTTTCGCTCAGTGTGCAGCCACCTCTCCTATAGCCGCGCGGCGGAGGAAATGGCCCTGACCCAACCGGCGGTCAGCCTGCAGATTCGTCAGCTGGAGGAGCTGATCGGCCAGCCGCTGTTCGACTATATCGGCAAAAAGCTCTACCTGACCGAGGCTGCTGAAGCGCTGCAACGCGCCAGCGCGGATATTTTTGGCCGCCTGGAGAGCCTCGATATGCAGCTGGCCGACCTGCAGGGCTCGCTGCAGGGACAGCTGAGCCTGGCCATAGAATCCAGCGCCAAGTACTTTGTTCCGCACCTGTTCGCCGCTTTTCGCCAACAATACCCGGAAGTCAATTTACAGCTGGTGGTCACCAATCACACCCAGGCGCTCAAGCGTCTGAACGCCAACCGCGATGACCTGCTGATCATGTCGCGCGTGCCCACGGACATGAACCTGGAGTTTTTACCCTTCCTGAATAACCCGATCATCGCCGTGGCGCCGCCCGAGCACCCGCTGTGCTCGCAGGGCCCGCTGAGCCTGCAGGACCTCACCGCCTTCCCGCTGCTGATCCGCGAAGCGGGGTCCGGCACGCGCCAGGCCTGCGAAGACTATTGCCATCAGAAACGTGCGCACTTCGCCCAGACCCTGGAAGTCGGCTCCATGGAAGGCCAATGCGAAGGGGTGATCGCCGGCCTTGGCCTGGCTTTGCTGCCGCGTCACGCGGTGCGCCGCGAACTGGAATGCGGCGCCCTGCGCGAACTGCCAGTGGCCGAGCTGCCGCTGCTGCGCAGCTGGTGCCTGGTGCACCCGCGCAACAAATACCTGTCACCGGTGGGTCAGGCATTTTTCGCCTTTGTGCGTGATCAGCGCAGCCTGATCAACGCCCTAGCCGAGCGCTTTGCCGGGCCCATGGGGGACGCTATTCCCAGGCATACAACCAACCCACCGCACTGACCCGCCCCTCGCTGAATGCCACCAGCAGCTGATCATGCTGGCCGCGCCAGTGGTAACTCCACAGCAGCGGCCCCGGGTTGCCCTGCCATTCCGTGCGGCGCTGCCAGTCGACGTAGTCCGCCTGGCCGACCGTGACCTTGGCATCCGGCTCGCCCAGCAGCGCCAATACAGTCGGTGTATCGCCGCGCGCAACCAGCACCTCTGCGGCCAACGCCTGCATCAGCTGGTGCTTGCGCCCCTGCCAGGCATCCAGATCCTCGCGCCATTCGCCCCCAGCAAAATGCCCCTTGGCTTGCCGCAACTGCGTCCACTCGACCGCCATCGCGTACCCCTTATCAACGCCTGCCTGCTGCTGGGCTCCGCCTGAAGCACAGCCCAAGGCCAACCCGAGGGTCAGCAGCAACATGCCGATCCGCAATCCATTGATTCCTTGCATAAATCTCTCCTTACACGATTGCCATACATAGCCAGTAGCCATCACTTTTACGAGCATCGTGTCGGCTATATGTCGTGAAAATACGAAAAACGACAGCGATCTACGAAGAAATTGACAGCCAGCCAAGTGCCTTCTAAGTTCCTTTGCACTCTTGTACCAGATCGGCCTGCCTCGCATAACAAGATGTTCAGGGGCATGCAGTAGCGCCAACGCATTCGGCATCAAGAGCTTCCACTGCCAAACATCCCTCGCCCTCCACAAGGGGGCAAAAAACACACCGTTCCTTACCAGGGGCGGATAAACAATAAGTGAAGGATAGGAATCTCAAGAATGAGAAAGCGGAAGTTAACCCTCGCCATCAGCGCCAGCATCACCGCGCTCTGCATGCTCAACACGGTTCAGGCACAGACTCACCCCCAAGAAGACTTTATGCTGCTGGAGCAGGAAAAAGCCGCCAACCAGGTGTACAAGGCGTTTTTTCCCAACGAAGACATTGCCCGCAAAGCGGCCATCAGCTTCCACGGTCAATTGCTTGAATCGCACTATGAGCAGGGCTACCTGATCATGGAGCTGACCGAAGAAGAGCAGGAGAAACTTGCGGCCTTCGGTTTTACCTTCGCACCGGCCAACGAGTTTATTGCCAAGCGCAATGAAGTCCTCACGCTGATCCAGAATCGCCTGCAACAGCGCAGCCTGAAAAGCGCCACGGCGATGAGCGACGCAAGCCTGGCCAGCATCCCCGGCTACGCCTGCTATGAAACCCTGGAAAGCACCTACAGTGTGGCCAGCGGCATGGCCAGCCAGTTTCCCGGCATCGCCGAGTGGCTGCTGGTTGGCCAGTCCTGGGAAAAGCTCAACGGCCAGGGCGGACACGACATCGGTGTGCTCAAGCTGACCAATAAAGCCATTACCGGCAATAAGCCCAAGCTGTTTATCAACAGCGCCATCCATGCCCGCGAGTACACCACCGCGCCGCTGGTGCTGGATTTCGCCCGCTGGCTGGTCAACGGCTACGGCACCGATGCCGACGCCACCTGGATTCTCGATCACCACGAAGTCCATCTGATGCTGCAGACCAACCCGGACGGTCGCAAGAAAGCCGAAACCGGGCTGTCCTGGCGCAAGAATGCCAACCAGAACTATTGCGGCGCCAACAGCAACAGCCGCGGCGCCGACCTCAACCGCAACTTCACCTTCGGCTGGAACAGCACCAACGGCCAAGGCTCCAGCGGCAGTGCCTGCAATGACACCTACCGTGGCCCAAGCGCGGGCTCCGAGCCGGAAATTCAGACCCTGGAAGCTTATGTGCGCAGCCTCTGGCCGGATCGTCGTGGCTCCGGCAAAAATGATGCGGCGCCAAGCGACACCAGCGGCATCCACTTGGATATCCACAGCTACAGCGAACTGGTGCTATGGCCGTGGGGCGATACCAGCCAGGCAGCGCCGAATGGCACCGCGCTGCAAACCCTGGGACGCAAATTCGCCCTGTTCAATGGCTATTCGCCACAGCAGTCCATCGGACTCTACCCGACCGACGGCACCAGTGATGGGGTCAGTTATGGCGAGCTGGGCGTCGCCGCTTACACCTTCGAGCTGGGCACGCAGTTCTTCCAGAGCTGTACCGTCTACCAGAACACCATCAAGCCGAAGAACCTGCCGGCCCTGATCTATGCGGCCAAGGTTGTGCGTACGCCCTACGTCACCCCGGGCGGCCCGGATATCAGCAACCTTGCGCTGAGTGGTAATGCCTCCAGCGGCGTGCCGGCCGGCACTCTGGTTACGCTGAGTGCTACCGCGAGCGACCTGCGCTTCAGCACCCGCAACGGCACCGAGCCCACGCAGAACGTCACCGCCGCCGAGTACTACATCGACAAGGCGCCCTGGGAGTCAGGCGCTCAGGCGATGCCATTGCAACCCCTGGACGGCAGCTTCAACGGCAAGACCGAAGGCCTGACCGGCAACATCGCCACCACTGGGCTGCAGCCCGGCAAGCACACCGTGTATGTCCGCGCGCGGGATGCGTCCGGCACCTGGGGTGCAGTTTCGGCGGCATTTCTGGTGATCGGCAGCGGTACGCCACAGCCCAACTACTGCAGCGCGGCCAGCGGCAATGCCAACGATGAGTGGATCAGCCAGGTCAGCTTCGGCAGCTTCACCCGCAGCTCTGGCGCCAGCACCTACAGCGACTTCACCGAAGCGCGGATTGGCCAGGTGGTGAACCTGCAACGAGGCAGCAACAGCCTGCGCCTGACGCCGCAATTTGCCGGCTCTACCTACAACGAGTACTGGAAGGTCTGGGTCGACCTGAATAAGGACGGCGACTTCACCGACGCGGGTGAAGAACTGTTCACCTCCGCACGCGCGCTCAGCACGGTGGTGAATGGCAACCTGGTGATCCCCGCAGGCGCCGCGACCGGGAAAACCCGCCTGCGTGTGGCCATGCGTTACAACACCGCACCTGTGCCATGTGGCACCTTCAATTACGGTGAAGTGGAGGATTACACCGTTAATATCGAGTAAGGCCTAGCAGCCTGGGGCCGCCTTATACGGCCCCAGGTTCGCGCATTCAGCGCGCCGTCGCTGCCGCACCTTTCTTCGACCCCACCTGCAGGCTGTGCAGGTAGCTGGTCGCGATCAACTCCGGAAAATCGATCAACTCATGCTGCAGCTGCCGCTGCTCGGCATAGCTTTCGATCGCGCGGCGGTATTCCATGCGGCGCTGGTCCAGCAGCTTGCGCCGGGCCTTGGCGTCGCTGCTTTCGTGAGACTGCGGTTTATCCAGATAGCCAGACATAGGGTGCAACTCCCAAGCTGAATAAGGGAGTACCAGCATCGACCCTGAATATGACGCTTTGATGGCCACGCGATAACGTGGTGGTGAAATCAGCGGAGCCAAACCTCAGTCAGAATTTAGCGCGCTGGAGCGAAACTAGGCGCAACGTAGTAACAGCCGAAGGCCAGCTCTAACGCCGGATCGTCGACAAGCAGCAGATCCTGAACAGGTTTCAGTCTTCGATGTTTTTATGCGACTTGGGCGACAGCCGCAGGCTGCGCAGACTACGCTTAACGCTCTTGAGGTGGTTGACCAAGCCTGGGCCACGGGCCATCGCCACACCCATGGCGAGCACGTCGATCACCACCAGGTGAGCGATACGCGAGGTCAGCGGGGTGTAGATTTCGGTGTCTTCCTGCACGTCGATGGCCAGGTTGACCGTGGCCAGGTCGGCTAACGGCGTCTGGCTCGGGCACAGGGTAATCAACGTCGCGCCGGTTTCACGCACCAGATTGGCGGTAATCAGCAGGTCCTTGGAGCGTCCGGACTGGGAGATACAGATCGCCACGTCGGTGGGCTTCAAGGTTACCGCGCTCATCGCCTGCATATGCGGGTCGGAATAGGCGGCAGCGGTCAGCAGCAGGCGGAAGAACTTGTGCTGGGCATCCGCCGCCACCGCACCGGATGCGCCAAAACCATAGAACTCCACACGCTGGGCATTGGCGATAGCGGCAATAGCCTGCTGCAGCGCCTGGGTGTCGAGCTTTTCGCGTACTTCGATCAGGGTGTGCAGGGTGGTGTCGAAGATCTTCAGGCTGAAGTCCGCCACCGAATCGTCTTCATGAATGGCGAACTGGCCGAAACTGGCACCGGCAGCCAGGCTCTGCGCCAATTTCAGCTTGAGATCCTGAAAACCAGTGCAGCCAATCGCCCGGCAGAAACGCACGATAGTCGGCTCGCTGATACCGACGCTGTGCGCCAGCTCAGCCATGGAGCTGTGCATGACCGACGCAGGGTCAAGCAGAACATGGTCGGCGACCTTGAGTTCCGATTTGCGGAGTAGATGACGCGACTGGGCAATGTGCTGCAACAGGTTCACAGGTTTAGGCTCGGCATTTGGCTAACGAATCCATCTAGCACGCCGCATCGGAGTCATGACTCGGTTATGATCGGCGTAAGACGGGTTGTAGTGGACTTGTAGTTATACTACATGGCCGCCGCCCTCGCACGGTTAAACCGAGTCGGAGTTCCCACCTTGAGCATTCCCTGCGACATGCTGGTGTTTGGCGGCACCGGCGACTTGGCCTTACATAAACTGCTGCCAGCGCTCTATCACCTGCATCGCGCCGGCCGCCTGCATGGCGACACGCGCATTCTTGCCTTGGCCCGCAGCAATCTGGCGCGCAGCGCCTTCCAAGCCCTGGCCGAACGCCATTGCCGCGCACAGGTGGCGCGCAGCAACTTCGATAATGACACCTGGGCCAGCTTTGCCGCGCGTCTCGACTACTTCGCCATGGACGCCAGCCAGAGCGCGGACTTCGGACGCCTGGGCAAACGCCTGGGGCAAGACCATGAACGCGTGCGCATCTACTACCTGGCCACCGCGCCGGACCTGTTCGAAGACATTGCCTCGCACCTGAAAACCGCCAGCCTGGCGGGCCCCAAAACGCGCATCGTGCTGGAAAAGCCCATCGGCCATTCACTGCAATCGGCCCAGGCAATCAACGCCGCGATTGGCGCGGTGTTTGATGAATCGCGGGTATTCCGCATCGACCATTACCTGGGCAAAGAGACGGTGCAGAACCTCATGGCCCTGCGTTTTGCCAACGCGCTGTTCGAGCCGATCTGGCGTACCGGGCATATCGACCATGTGCAGATCAGCGTCTGCGAAACCCTCGGTGTGGAAAACCGCGGCGCTTATTACGAAAAAGCCGGCGCCATGCGCGACATGATCCAGAACCACCTGCTGCAGCTGCTTTGCCTGGTGGCCATGGAAGCGCCGGTGCGCTTCGACGCCGAGGCGGTGCGAAACGAGAAGGTGAAGATCCTTGAAGCGCTGAAGCCCATCACCGGCCTCGACGTGCAGGACAAGACCGTGCGCGGCCAGTACACCGCCGGCAAGATCGGCGGTCAGGAAGTGCCGGCCTATTACTTCGAGAAGAACGTCGACAACGACAGCGACACCGAAACTTTTGTCGCCGTGCAGGCCGAGATCGACAACTGGCGCTGGGCTGGCGTGCCGTTCTATCTGCGCACCGGCAAACGCCTGGGGCACAAGACCTCGGAAATTCTGATCCAGTTCAAGCCGGTACCGCACCAGCTGTTCGGCGAAGGCGAAGCCAACCGCCTGCTGATCCGTCTGCAACCGGAGGAGCGCATCAGCCTGCAACTGATGAGCAAGAGCCCGGGCAAAGGCATGCACCTGCAGCCAGTGGAGCTCGACCTCAACCTGGCCGACGCCTTCCACAAGCAGCGCCGCTGGGACGCCTACGAGCGCCTGCTGCTCGATGTGATCGAAGGCGACTCAACGCTGTTTATGCGCCGCGACGAAGTGGAAGCAGCCTGGCACTGGGTCGACCCGATCATCAAAGGCTGGCACCAGCACTACCAGAGCCCGCGGCCCTACCCGGCCGGCAGCGACGGCCCGGAGCAGGCCGGCAACCTGCTGGAACGCCATGAACGGCAGTGGATGGAATAGCGGGCGCGGTCTAGGCCCACTGCTGCTCGAAGATCTGTAGCACGGCCTCCGGTAGTTGCTTGCGCAAGCCATCACCGCTGATCAGCAATAGCAGCGGCAACAGTTTGCGCAGGGTCGCCGGCTGCAGCCCGGCGCAGACATCCGCCTGCCGCGCCAGTGACAAGCCACCTAACACCTGGGCGGCCACTGGCAGGTTGCGATCCAGCACCGCCGCCTCGGTCAGTTTGCACAAATATCCCGTGGAGAAACTGCGCAGGCTCTCGCTGATCAGCGGCATATCGACGATATGCCGGGCAATCTGCAGCACATGGTCGACATCGTTGATGCCGTAGATCAGCACTTTGATCTGTTTGGCCGACAGGCATTCGGCATACAGCGCCGCCGTGGCAAACGCACCATCGGCACAGAGCTGGCGCGCCACTTCTAGGTGCAGGCTGTCCGGCAGGCTCAGGTAGGTGTCGAGGATCAGCCGTGGGTCGAGGTGCGTGGTCACCGCAGCGGCAAACTCGATGGGCATGACCATGATCAGCTCACGCAACTGCCCCGGCGGCATATGCGGTGCCAGCAGCGCGGCCTTCTCCGCCCCCAGTTGCTGCACCAGCCCCAGCTTGACGCTCAACGGGGCCATGGCCTGGGACGCCAACAGCAGGCGCAGGCCGACACTCAGGCTCGCGGGTTTGCGCATACGCACCTCTATTCAATCCGGACAGGCCCGCAGGATTGCCCGCGCGCAGCACAAAGGCAGCCATCTTTGATCCGGTTGCGCGCCTGCCGGGCAAGCAGCGCCCGGCGCAGGTGGGAATAGAGGAAACACCCCTGGCTGAAGCAGGCAACTTATGCGGCGCTGACCGCCGGTCGTGCGCCGCGCCAGAAGTACAGCAGCACGATGGGCAGCGCCAGCAGCCCCAGAGCGCCGGCGCTGATAAACAGATTGGCAAAGCCCAACTGCTCGGCCAGCCAGCCGCTGGTGGCGCCCACCAACCCGGCCAACAGCAGCTGCACACTGGCTTGCAGAGTAAAGTCCGCACCTTCGTGCTCGGGCCGGCACTGGCGCATCATCAC
Organism: Pseudomonas sp. EA_35y_Pfl2_R5; assembly: GCF_963970805.1. Taxonomy (NCBI): domain Bacteria; kingdom Pseudomonadati; phylum Pseudomonadota; class Gammaproteobacteria; order Pseudomonadales; family Pseudomonadaceae; genus Pseudomonas; species Pseudomonas sp. EA_35y_Pfl2_R5. Next base: position 506,902 of record NZ_CAXAOW010000001.1, read on the forward strand.
CGCGAACAGCGCCACCGTGGACATGCCATCGGCGGTCTGCTCGAACAACGCCACCCCATAGACCAGACCGATGCTGCTGCCGGCATTTACGAGGACAGCCATGGCCGCGATCCCGCAAGCCTGCAACAGGCCGAACAGCAGCAGCGCGCGCAACGCGCCGATGCGCGCATACAACAGGCCGCCGAGAAACGCCCCGGCGATCCCGGCCAGGCTGCTGATCAGGGTCAGCTGGCCCAGCTCGGCGTTGCTCCAGCCCTGATCCACCAGCATCGGCTTGATCATCGGCGAACCCAGCGCATCGCCCAGCTTGAAACTCAGCAGCACCGCCAGCCAGAACAGCATGCCGGACTGCAGCAACAGGCCACGGTAATGCCGCAGCAGCAGCCCAGGCCCGGCTGGCTCCGCCTGCGCGGGTTGAAACGGCAGCTCGCGCCGCTCGTTAAAGCGCCAGATCGGCAGCGTCATCAGCACCAGCAGCACCGCCACCAGCGCCACACTCAGGTTCCAGCCCAGCGCATCCATCGCCAGCAGCAGACCACTGCCGCTAACCAGCATGCCGACCTTGTAGCCACCCACCTGCAGGCTGTTGCCCAGCCCGCGCCAGCGCTCTGGCAGCAGGCGTACGGCCAAGCCATCGGTGGCAATGTCCTGGGTCGAGGCAGCCAGGTTGACCAGCAGCAACAGGCCGATCAGCAGCAGAAAATGACTGTCGAACAGCCGCTCCGGATTCATCAGCGCCAGGCTCGCAATCACCGCGATAACGCCGAGCTGCAATGGCAGAATCCAGCCGCGATGATGGCCCAGACGCGGCGAAGCCAGCCGATCCACCCACGGTGCCCAGAGCACCTTGAGCAACCAGGGCAGCGCCAGCAACTTGAGCAGGCCAATCAGCGCCAGATCGACGCCGTGCTGACGCAGCAACACCGGCAGCGAATGGGCCAGCAGCCCCGAGGGCAACCCCTGGGCGCAATACAGCGAGGCCAGCAGGATCAGGGTCGCATTGGCCGGGCGAGACGCGGCGGCGGAAGAAGTGGGCTGCATGGAGCATCCTGCAAATCAGCGAAAGCGCGACAGTAGCGACCCGGCCGGCGACAGACAAGCCGCCGGCCGGCCAATCAGAACTTGCTGGCCTGCTCGCGCAGCAGCTGGGCGAACTGCTCGACCGGCACCGGTTTGCTGATCAGGTAGCCCTGAATCTCGTCACAGCGCTGGCTCTTGAGGAAGTCCATCTGCGCCTGGGTTTCCACACCCTCGGCGACCACCTTGAGCTCCAGGCTGTGGGCCATGGCGATAATCGCGCGGGTGATCGCGGCGTCTTCGCTGCCAGGGGTCAGATCGCGGATAAAGGTCTGGTCGATCTTCACGTAATCCACCGGGAAGCGCTTGAGGTAGCTCAGCGAGGAATAGCCGGTGCCAAAGTCGTCAATCGCCAGTTTGACGCCCAGTTCGCGCAGTTGCTGAAAGGTGCTGATCACGCTTTCGACGTTGTCCAGCAGCTGGCTTTCGGTCAGTTCCAGCTCCAGGAATTGCGCGGCCAGGCCGGTTTCATCGAGCACCTGGCGCACCAGGCTGAGCAGGTTGCCCTGACGCAGTTGATGCACCGACAGGTTCACCGAGACGCGAATCTGCGCCAGCCCCTGCAGTTGCCAGGCGCAGGCCTGTTTGCACGCCTGGCGCAGGACAAATTCGCCAATCGCACCAATCAGCCCGGTTTCCTCAGCCAGACCAATAAAGTCGCTCGGCGGCACCAGGCCCAACTCAGGGTGCCGCCAGCGCACCAGCGCCTCGGCGGCATTCAGGCTGTCATCGGCCAGACACAATTTGGGCTGGTAGAACACTTCCAGCTGGCCTTCGTTGATGCCTTTGCGCAGCTGGTTTTCCAGTTGCAGGCGCTCCAGGGTGCAGGCCTGCAGGTTGTCGGTGAAGAACTGGAAGGTGTTGCCGCCCAGGTGCTTGGCATGTTGCATGGCCATATTGGCCTGGCTGACCAGGGCGGAGATTTCCCGCGCATTGTCGGGCAGCAGGCTGATGCCCAGGGAGGCGCTGACCACCAGCTCATGGCCGCCCACGGTCATCGGCACGCGCAGTTTGCTCAACAGGCGGCTGGCCAGGCGCGCGAGACTTGAGAGGCTGCCGTAGGAGTCGATAAGGATGGCGAATTCGTCACCGGACAGTCGCGCCAGGGTATCGGCTTCCGGAACCGCTTGAGTCAGACGGCGGCTGACCTGGCGCAGCAGCTGGTCGGCCACTTCATGGCCGAGGCTGTCGTTAAGCAGCTTGAAGCGGTCCAGGTCGACATGCAGCAGGGCAATGCTGCGTCCGCCCTGCCTTGCGCGCTGACTGGCCTCATGCAGACGCTCCTTGAACAGGCTGCGATTGGCCAAGCCGGTCAGCTCGTCGTAGTGCGACAGGTAGCGCAGGCGCTCCTCGGCCTCGCGCCGCGACGACAGATCGGCGAAGAAGCCGACGATATGGCTGACACTGCCCCGCGCATCGCGCACCACATTGAGCTGCAGCCACTGCGGATACAGCTCGCCGTTCTTGCGCGTTTCAATCAGCTCGCCGCGCCAGGTGCCACTGTTTTCCAGCTCCAGGCGGATCAGCTGGTACTGCCGGCGGCTGTCGCCACTGCTGATCAGGCTGATCACGCTTTTGCCGACCACTTCATCCTGGCGATAACCAGTCACGTCACTGAAGGCCTGGTTGACGGACAGCAGGCGGTAGTCCGGGTCGAGAATCACGATGCCTTCGCTGGCGGCCTCGAACACCGTGGCGGCCAGCTGTTGCTGCTGTTCCTGCACCTTGCGCGCGCTGATATCGCGACGGGTGCCGAGCATACGCAGCACGCGGCCTTCGGCGTCGCGCTCGACCGCACGACCACGGTCCTCAATCCACACCCAGTGGCCGGCCGCGTGCTTGATGCGGTACTCGACCTGATAGTCGTCGCTGCGGCCCTTCATATGCTCGACCAAGGCGCGACGCAGCACCGGCAGATCATCCGGGTGCAGGCGCGGCTTGAGGTCGCGCAGCATCACCTGTACGGCCTGCGGCTCCAGGCCGAAGATTTCCTTGAGGCGCGAGTGGTGCACTTCGTCGCTCTGCAGGTCCCAGTCCCACAGGCCCAGCTCGCTGGCTTCGATGGCCAGGGTCAGGCGTGCGCGGCTCTTGCTCAGGGCGTAGGTGGTTTCATCCAGCTCCAGGGTGCGCTCGGCCACGCGCATTTCCAGCTCGCCATGGGCCAGACGCAACTCGCGCTCGGCACGGCGGCGCTGTTCCACTTCATGGGCCAGCTCGCCGTTGAGCCCTTCGGCCTGCATCTTGGCGTGCTCCAGGTTGCTGATCAGCGCCTGGTTGTGAAAACGCTGCAGCAGGCTGCGCTGCACCAGGCGGTTGACCTGCCACGCCACCACCAACAGGGCCAGCAGCAGAATGCTGCCAAGCAGGCCCCAGCCGCGCTGCAGCGGGTTATCACTGAGCAGCAGATAGCCCACCGAAGGCAGCAGGCAGGGCAAGGCAAAACTGAGGAAGGCGGTAAAGCTGATGGCATAGGCCACGCTGGCCGAGAGAATCGCCGCAGCAATCAGGCCATAGACCACTGCCTGCAGGTAGAACACATCCGCCGGCACCAGGGCGATGGCGGCAAACGCCAGGGTCAGCCCGGAAGCGCTCGCGCCAAGCAGAAACAGACGACGCCAATGGCGTTCGGCCTGACGGCTGGGCAAGGCGTTGTTGAAGGCGCGCACCTGCACCAGGCGCAGCGCGGCGAGGATCACCAGCCAGACCGACCAGCTGACCAGCAGCACTGGTGGCAGCGCGCCCCACAACAGGAAGGCACACACCACGCCGCTGAGCAGCATAAACAGGGTCGGCACCTGCGAGCCCTGATAGAGCATGCGGGTGCGTTCGGCGGCTATGTCTGTCGCGAATAGCTGAGCCACTTCCCGCCCGGGAGTCGGCCTGAAGCCATTGGCGCCAGCAGATGAAGTCGATGCGGTCATAGGCGATTTTCTTATAAGTGGTTGCCTAAACGTCGGCGCAGCATACGCGAGCTAGACGCATCGCCCAAGCCAGACGTGCGCTAATTCACAGTACAAATACCTAACTTTCGCCGAGTGCAGGCGCGGCCCCTCTGCGCGCGCGCAGCTGACTCACCAGTCGTCCACTAAAACCCTTGCGCCGATTCAGGTCATACCCTGGTTTGCCCTGCCTGGCACAGCCCCCTAGAATGCCGCGATGCAAAATGACCCCGAACTCCTGATTGCCTCTCTTAATGATGCCCAACGCCAGGCTGTAGCCGCGCGCGTGGGCCGCCAACTGGTGCTGGCCGGTGCTGGCTCCGGTAAAACCCGCGTGCTGGTGCACCGCATCGCCTGGTTGATCCAGATCGAGAATGCCTCGCCGCACAGCATTCTGTCGGTGACCTTTACCAACAAGGCCGCTGCCGAAATGCGCCACCGCATCGAGCAGATGCTCGGGCAGAGCCCTGCGGGCATGTGGGTCGGCACCTTCCACGGCCTGGCCCATCGCCTGTTGCGCGCGCACTGGCAGGAGGCCGGCCTGGCCGAAAATTTCCAGATTCTCGATTCCGACGACCAGCAACGCATCGTCAAACGGGTGATCCGCGACCTCGGCCTGGATGAACAACGCTGGCCGCCTAAGCAGGCGCAGTGGTTTATCAACGGACAGAAGGACGAAGGCCTGCGGCCGAAGAATATCCAGCCCGGCGGCGACCTGTTCCTGGCCACCATGCTGAAGATCTACGAAGCCTACGAAGCGGCCTGCGCCCGCGCCGGGGTCATCGACTTCTCCGAGCTGCTGCTGCGCGCCCTCGACTTGTGGCGTGACAAACCGGGCCTGCTGGAGCATTACCAGCGGCGCTTCCGCCACATTCTGGTCGACGAGTTCCAGGACACCAACGCCGTGCAATACGCCTGGCTGCGCATGCTCGCCAAGGGCGGCGACAGCCTGATGGTGGTGGGTGACGACGACCAGTCGATCTACGGCTGGCGCGGGGCGAAGATCGAGAACATCCAGCAGTTCTCCGACGACTTTAGCGATGCCGAAGTGATCCGCCTGGAGCAGAACTACCGCTCCACCGCCGGCATCCTCAAGGCCGCCAACGCGCTGATCGCCAATAACCAGGGCCGCCTGGGCAAGGAACTGTGGACCGAAGACGGCGACGGCGAGCCGATCAACCTGTATTCGGCGTTCAACGAACACGACGAAGCGCGTTATGTGGTGGAGTCGATCGAGGACGCCTTGCGCAAGGACGGCCTCAAACGCAGCGAAATCGCCATTCTCTACCGCTCCAACGCCCAGTCGCGGGTGCTCGAAGAAGCCCTGCTACGCGAGAAGATTCCCTATCGCATCTACGGCGGCCAGCGCTTCTTCGAGCGCGCGGAAATCAAGAACGCCATGGCCTACCTGCGCCTGCTCGACGGCCGCGGCAACGACGCAGCGCTGGAGCGGGTTATCAACGTGCCGGCGCGCGGCATCGGCGAGAAGAGCGTCGAGACCATCCGCGAATACGCTCGCGCCCATGATGTGTCGATGTGGGAAGCGATTCGCCTGATGGTCGCCGCCAAGACTCTGCCTGGCCGTGCTTCGAGCGCGCTGGCCGGGTTTATCGAACTGATCGAAAACCTCGCCGCCAAGGCGCTGAGCATGTCGCTGCACCTGATGACCCAGACCGTCATCGAGCAGAGCGGGCTGATCGCCTATCACAAGGCCGAGAAAGGTGAAAAAGCCCAGGCGCGCATCGAGAACCTTGAGGAGCTGGTAAGCGCCGCGCGCTCCTTCGAGAACAATGAAGACGATGAGCTGAGCCCGCTGCAAGCCTTCCTCAGCCACGCCTCGCTGGAAGCCGGTGACACCCAAGCCGCGGAAAACGAAGACAGCATCCAGCTGATGACCCTGCACAGCGCCAAGGGCCTGGAGTTCCCGCAGGTGTTCTTGGTGGGCATGGAAGAAGGCCTGTTCCCGCACAAGATGAGCCTGGAAGAACCCGGCCGCCTTGAGGAAGAACGCCGCCTGGCCTACGTCGGTATCACCCGGGCCATGAGCAAGCTGGTGATCACCTACGCCGAAACGCGCCGCCTGTACGGCAGCGAGACCTACAACAAGGTGTCGCGTTTCGTCCGCGAGATTCCGCCGCAGCTGATTCAGGAAGTGCGCCTGTCCAATAGCGTCAGCCGGCCGTTCGGTTCGGTCAGCCGCAATATGGGCGGCAATAGCATGAGCGGTGGCAGTATGTTCGCCGGCAGCGCCGTACCGGACACCGGCTTCAACCTCGGCCAACGCGTGCAGCACTCACTGTTCGGCGAAGGCACCATCCTCAACTTCGAAGGCTCCGGCGCCCAGGCGCGGGTGCAGGTGAATTTCGAGAGCGAGGGCAGCAAATGGTTGATGCTCAGTTACGCCAAGTTGGAAGCACTGTAACAGCCGTCCGCAGCACTTATGTTTATTGCAAGACCTGCGACCTTGTAGGGTGGGTGAAGCTTCACCCATCCACCAATTGCGATGGTGGATGAAAAAAGCGTCATCCACCCTACCCCCTGTCAGTAACCGCCCTCTCAAATAATAAGGAAGTCCCATGATCCGCCGCCCTCTGCTGCTCGCCAGCGCCCTGCTCGCCGCCATCGGCCTGAGCGGTTGCAAGGAAGAACCTGCCGAACCGCAAGCCAGCGCCGAAGCGGTGCAAACTTTCCACTGGAAGATGGTCACCGCCTGGCCAAAGAATTTTCCTGGCCTGGGCACCGCCGCCGAGCGTTTGGCCGAGCGGGTCAAGACCATGAGCAACGGCCGCCTGACCATCAAGGTGTATGCCGGTGGCGAGCTGGTGCCTCCATTGGAGGTGTTCGACGCCGTGTCACGCGGGACTGCCGAGCTGGGTCACGGCGCCGCCTATTACTGGAAGGGCAAGGTGCCGGCGGCGCAGTTCTTCACCGCCGTGCCGTTCGGCCTGTCCACCAGCGAAATGAACGCCTGGCTGAGCAAAGGCGGCGGTCAGGCTCTATGGGAAGAAGCCTATGCACCGTTCGGCGTAAAACCGCTGGCGGTGGGCAATACCGGTATGCAGATGGGCGGCTGGTACAACAAGGAAATCAACTCGCTGGATGACCTCAAGGGTCTGAAAATCCGCATGCCAGGCCTGGGCGGCGAAGTGCTGAGCAAACTTGGTGCGACCACCGTCAACCTGCCAGGCGGCGAGATCTTCACCGCCCTGCAAACCAGCGCCATCGACGCCACCGACTGGGTCAGCCCTTACAACGACCTGGCCTTCGGCTTGCACAAAGCTGCCAAGTTCTATTACTACCCCGGCTGGCAGGAACCCCAGGCGGTACTCGAGCTGCTGGTCAACCAGAAAGCCCTCGACAGCCTGCCGGCCGACCTGCAAGCCATCCTCACAGAGGCCACCCGCGCCGCCAACCAGGACATGCTCGACGACTACGTTTACCACAACGCCATGGCCCTGGATCAGCTCAAGCAACAAGGCACCCTGCTCAAGCGCTTCCCCGACGACGTGCTGACTGCCATGCAGCGCGAATCTGAAGTGGTGCTTGGCGAGCTGGCCGCACAGAACGAACTGAACGGCCGCATCTGGGCCTCAATGCAGGCCTTCCAGGCCCAGGTCAGCCAGATGCACCAGCTGTCGGAGAAAGAGCTATACAACTGGCGCTGAACATTCAGATCCGACAGGGCTAGGTCACACTGCGGCTAGCCCTGCCCGATAACAACAATAAGGATTACCCCGATGAAACGCGCCTTGCTCCTTGCTGCTCTTCTGACCCCGCTGCCCACCTTGGCCCAAGCTTCGAGGGAGCCTACATAGGCCTCTATACGGGTTACTCCTGGGCCAAAGATGAGGGCACCAGCTACGCCCAAGGGCTTGACGTGAAAACCGGCTGGACTCAAGAAACCAACCCAAAGTCGGCACAGTACGGCGCGCTCGCTGGCTACAACTGGACGCTGGCAGATCGCTGGTTGGTAGGGGTTGAAGCCGATTACGACGGCCGTGGCGGCGAGAGCGACAGTAACGACCAGGAGCTCAATGGCACCAGCAGCCCCCTTTTCAGTGGCACTAGCGGTATCAACGCCAGCGGCTCCCTGCGCGCTCGCGCTGGCTATATGCCAAGTAACGATCTGCTGCTATTCGTAACGGGCGGCTACGCCTACGCCAAGGTCGAGCGCGAGTGGCAAACTAACTTCCCTACCGCCGCATCCGAATCCAGCAGCAATGGCCAGGGCGGCTGGACAGCGGGACTCGGCGCCGAGTACCTGCTAAGTGATAGCTTTTCGGCCCGATTAGAGTATCGCTATGCCGATTACGGCACCCAGGAAGACCTTCCTGTCGAAATGTGGAATGAAAAATTCAATCACCGCCTGACCGAGCAGAGCGTACGCCTGGGTGCGGCTTACCACTTCTAAGTCGCCCGGCCACCCCAGCTACACAAGGACAGCGTAATAACGGAGAGCCCGCCCGTCGTATCCCGCCACTCACCTCCCGCTCAGCCGCCATACTGCTGTGCGGAGGTCAACCATGCCGCGCTCCAACCCTTCTGCGTCACAGATACTCGATAGCGCCCTAAAACTGGCCGATGTTTGCGGCTGGGAGCGCCTGCACCTGTTCGATGTGGCCGCCGACCTGGGTGTGGGTCTGGACGCCATCGCCGCGCATTACCGCGAGAAAGATCAGCTGGTTGAAGCCTGGTTCGACCGCGCCGACCAGGCCCTGCTGGCGCGCGGCACTGGCGCAGACCTACTGACGCTGGGGCCGGCCAAACGCCTGGAAGAATTGCTGATCGCCTGGCTCGACAGCCTGGCCACACACCGCGCAGTCAGCGCACAGATGCTGATGTACAAGCTCGAACCAGGGCATATCCACCTACAGATTGGCGGCCTGCTGCGTATCAGCCGCACCGTGCAGTGGTGGCGCGAAGCCGCGCAGCGGGAAACCCTGCACCTGTGCCGCATCGCCGAGGAAAGCCTGCTGACCGGCATCTATTTGCGCTGCTTTATCCACTGGCTGCGCCACCCCGAAGAAGACCCCGCCGACTTCCGCGCCCTGCTGCGCCGGCAGTTACGCTGCGGGCCATTGCTGGTGCTGCTGCGCCGCTGACCAAGACCCAAAACCTATTTAAGATCTTGCGAGCTAGAGTCCTGCAAGGCGCTACGTTAGTAACAGCCTTTGGCTGGTCAAAACGGCGAGGACGCGGACTGGGCTCGCACGCGAGTGTACTTTTGTACATGAGCATTACTCGCTTCGCTCGCCCTTCGGGCCGCGCTGAAGCGCGTTAGCCGCAAGCGGCTTGCGGAGCCTGTTTTTAACGCGGCAGGGCCGACGCGCAGCTGATCGGAGACAGACCCGAAGGCAAAAGCCGGAAACATTCTAGGCCTAGCCAGCGGCGGCTACGCCGGGCAAGATGCCGCGCGTAGATCCAATCACCAAGAGACAGCTAACCATGCAGCGTTTCCTTAGCATCGCCCTGGCCATGTTCCTCAGCCTGGGACTGACCACCATGAGTTTCGACGCCGAAGCCAAACGTCTGGGCGGCGGCAAATCCTTCGGTTCTGCGCCAAGCCACCAGGCTCGCCAAGCGCCGGCCCAGCAATCCGCTGCCCCGGCGACCGCTGGTCGTCAACCTGCCGCAGCCAGCGGTGCATCGAAATGGTTGGGCCCATTGGCCGGTCTGGCCGCCGGTGGTCTGCTGGCCTCGATGTTTATGGGTGACGGCTTTGAAGGCTTGCAGATCATGGACATGCTGATCTTCGGCCTGATCGCCTTCCTGCTGTTCCGCTTCCTTGCCACCCGTCGCCAGCAAGCCAATCCGGCGACTGCTAACGGTGCGCCAATGCAGCGTGAAATGCCTGCAGCTCCAGCTTCGATCTTCGGCGGCAGCAGCGCCGCAGCCGCGATCAAGCCAGTAATCAACGCCCCGGCCTGGTTCAACGAGCAGAGCTTTATCAACGCCGGTCGCGAGCACTTCCTCAGCCTGCAACAGCACTGGGATGCCAACGAGATGGACAAGATCGGCGAGTTCGTCACCCCGCAGCTGCTGGAATTCCTCAGCCGTGAACGTGCTGATCTGGGCGATGGCTTCCAGTCCACCTACGTCGACAACCTCGATGTACAGCTCGATGGCGTAGATGACCTCAGCGACAAGACCGTCGCCACCCTGACCTTTACCGGCGTGGCCAAGACCTCGCGCTTTGACCAAGGCGAAGTGTTCAGCGAAAGCTGGCGCCTGGAGCGTGCCGTCGGTGACGACCAGCCGTGGCTGGTTGCTGGTATCCGCCAAAACGGCTGATCCTTCGCTGCATCAAGAAGCCCGGGCAAGCCCCGGGTTTTCTTTATCCATCATTCAGCACATGTATGGACTGGCGCGCGCTCCATTCACGGTGCAATCTGAGCCGCTCGAACCTACCCAACGCGAGTACTGTGCAATGATCGGATACACCACGGTTGGCACCACTGACATGGAAAAAGCCAAGGCTTTCTACAGCCCCTTGCTGGCTAAACTGGGCGCAAGAGTGGTCATGGATATGGGCCGCATCGCCTTCTACGGTATCGCCAAGGGTCAGCCGATGTTTGCCGTCTGCCTGCCCTACGACAAGCAAGCGCCTACCCCAGGCAATGGCCAGATGATCGCCCTGCCCGGCGGCTCATGCGAAGGTGTGGACAAGCTCTACGCCAAAGCCATCGAGCTGGGTGCAAGCTGCGAAGGCAAACCTGGCGAACGCATACCGGGCTTCTATGGCGCCTATATCCGTGATCTGGATGGAAATAAGCTGGCCTTCTACCACATGGGCTAGTTGGCGCTCTTACCTGGCGGCTTGGCCGCCGGGGCAGGCTGCTGGGCCTTGTCGCTCCAGGCCTGAATATCTTCACTGCGTTTGCGGCTGTTTAACTGGGCACGGTCAATCGCTTCTTCGTAATGCGCCAGCCAGCTGCGCGAGCCTGGCAGCATATTGGCCAGGTCACGCATACCGACCTTCAGGCCCTGCATTACCTGCTGGTAATCACGCTCCTGAGCCTGCAGCACTTTACTCACTTCAGCGATGCTGTCCGGGTTCTCCGCGCGCTCGAACATTCCCGTCAGCTGCGATGCCTGCTGGCTGGCCAGCAGTTCTTCCTGGTTGCTCAACGCGGTCTGCTGCACCGCCAGTTGCTGTTCAAGCTGCAGGATCTGCTGTTCCAGCGCCTGAATACGCGGCTCGTCGCCGGCACTGAACGCGCTGTAAATATTCAGCCCGACCGAAACCAGCATCAGGCTACCCAGTACCCCGGCCAGCGCCAGGATAAACAGGCGGTTGCGCTTACCAGCGGTAGTCAGCAGCTGTAACCGCTCTTCCTCGCTGAGTGCACCGTCTTCGGACTCTTGCGTTTGACTGTTCATGACCCAACCAACTTATGACGTTCAAAAATTGACGCACTGTTCATCTGCACAATAGCACTGTGCCAGCTTTTTGCTTAGACCCGTCTAGGGTATAAGACGCTCCCGTATACCCCGTAATAAATGAGGCAGACACCGTGGAAGAAGTCATCGAACAGTTGCGCGAACTCAACGAGCCGGTGCCCGTCCCGCTGGAATTGCCGGAAGAAGAAACCCTGGTGGAGATTCAGGAGCAGATCCTGATCCACCTGCCCTACGGCCTGCGCGAATTCCTCCTACAGGTCAGCGACGTGGTCTACGGCCGCCTGGAGCCCGTTACCGCCAGCGACCCGCAATCACACACTTACCTGCCGGAAGTCGCCGCCACCGCCTGGTCCCTGGGCGTGCCACGCGAATTCGTGCCGCTGTGCGAAGACCACGGCAACTACTACGTGGTCGAAGAAGACGGCACCGTGCTGCTGTGGGAAGCCGACACCACCGAAATCAACGAAGACGAAAGCTGGGAATCGGTCTGGCATTGGGTGCGTGACGTGTGGCTGGAAAGCTGAACGGCGACTACACGCTAAGCTCGCCAGCCATCAGATTGGCGAGCCCAGATCGACTCACGATAGTCCTTCTCCACGTAGCCACAGGTAGCTCCAAACCAAGTTATCTGCAGCCGCGAGTCCATAGACCCATCAGTGCACAGCGATAAACGGTCGCCTGAATTTACTTGTTTGCCTCTTGCCAGCTAGGCAAGATATGGCGCTTTGCCATCTATTGGCCATCAGTGCCCTGCCGCCAATGACAACAAGGACTCCCATGACGCCTTCAGCTTCGCGCCTTTCCCTGCTCGCCCTGGCTATCGCTGCTCATAGCAGCTCTGCCTTAGCAGTCCCTGGCTGTCCGATTACGTTAGGCAGTGCAAATGCTGAGGTGATTCTCAACCAAGCTTGCGCTCAAGTAACTATTCCCAGTACCACGACAATCATCGCGAACAACTACGACAGCGAAGACGTCATTGAAATACAAACAACCATTGGCAGTATCGACAATTACGGAACACTTAACGGGACTGGAAACTCCTCAGGAACTCTCTACATAACATCACTTGGGAGTTTAGATACGTTAAATAACTGGGGCACGATTTCCAATAACTCGTATGGCATTTATTTGGAATCAGCAAGCAACTTAACTATTAATCAAATAAGCGGCAGCATTAACGCCCCAAATGCAATAACCAACTTGAGCGCAGGAATACTTACCCTTAATTGGAGTGGCGGCAGCATCAGCGGCCTGGTCAAGGGGGCGAACCAGGTCAACGTCGATGGCGACGTGGACTTTAGCAACACAAGCTTCACAGCCGGCACCACCACCCTGAACTGGAATGGTGGCAGCATTATCGGAGCCATCACGGGCCTCAACACCATCATCGTCAACGGTGATGTGCGCTACCGTAATGCCAGCGCCAACCAGATGATCAACGTGGCTAGCGGCGCACGTCTGACTCTGGAGCAGGATCGCACCACCCTCACCGGCAGCCTGACCCTGGCCTCCAATGCCAAATTGGATATGTACCTGAGCAGCGCCACCCCTGTGGCCAGCGGCACCGGCGATGGCAATGCGATTGTCACAGGTTTGGGCACCGCCACCTTCGGCAACAGCTCGCAGATTGGCCTGAAGGTGCGCGGCGCAGATTTCGCCGCAGACAACACGACCTACACCCTGCTGTCCGGCGAAGGCATCGTCAACAACGGCCTCAGCGTGGTTGCACGCGATTCGGCGCTGCTGCGCGTCGACAGTTTCGCGGTGAATGCCGGCAAGGTTGTGGCCACGGTCAGCACCGTTGACCAATACAACTTCATCGGCAACAGCCCAAACGCCCAGTCGGCGGGCAGTGCCATCCTGCCGCTGCTTTCCACCATGGCCACCAACAGCCCAAACAACCCGGTGCTCGATGCGTTGGCTGGTGATGCCCAGCAGGTCGCAGATACCGCCGAGCAGCTGGTCCCCCAGGTCAACGGCGCCAGCCTGCAGGCCGCCTATGGCCTGAACAACACAGCCCACCTCAATGCCAACCAGCGCACTCAGGGCCTGCGTGGCCAGTCGTCCGGTGACAGCTTCAAGGACGCCGGCCTGTGGATCAAAGCGCTGGGCAGCCAGGTCGAGCAGGACAGCCGTGACGGTATCGAAGGCTACGATGCCGACCTCTCCGGCCTTGGTATCGGCGCCGATACCAAGGTGACCGATCAGCTAACCCTGGGCCTAGCCTACAGCTACCTGAACAGCGATATCAGTGCCGATGGCGGCAACCAGGCCGATATCGATGGCCACGCCATCACCCTGTACAGCGGCTATGAGCAGGACGCCTGGTTCCTCGACTCCAGCCTGACCCTCGGCCTCAACCATAACGACAGCACCCGCTATATTGCTGGCACTGAGGCCAAAGGCGACTACGACAGCCAGCTGCTCGGCCTGGATGTGCTCGGTGGTTATGGCATTCAGCTGGACAACGGCCTGCAGGTCGAACCGCGCGCAGCCGCCCGCTACGCCCGCGTGGATATCGACAGCTTCCGTGAGAAGGGCTCAATCGCCGCATTGGACGTGGACGACCAACGCTATGAAGTGGTCGAACTTGGTGCCGGCGTGCGCCTGTCCGGCAACCTACCACTAGGCCAGGGCACCCTGCAGCCGGAAGCCAAGGTCATGGTCTACCACGACTTCGCCGCCGACCGGGTCGCCACCAGCGCCAGCTTCACCTTCGGTGGCTCGCCCTTCCTGGCGACTGGTGCCAGCCCGGCGCGCACCCGCTACGAAGCTGGCCTCGGCCTGGAGTACAAACTGGCCGCCACCACCTTTGGCGTCAGCTACGACTACAGCGGCAAGGAAGACTTCCAGACCGATACCTTGCAGGCCAAGGTGCGTTACGACTTTTGATGAGGGCGCTTCTGGCAGATTCGACACGCAGCGCGCTACTGCTGCTCGCAACTCTGTTGAGCGCCTGCCAGACCCCGCTCAGCCAGTTGCAGGAATTGGCCGCAGCGCATGAGCGGCAGGTGGAAAACCTGCCCGGCTCACCTTTTCCCTTGGTATTAGCCACGCCGCGCCACCCGGTGCCGGGCCAGCGCCTACGTGTCTATCTGGAAGGCGACGGCCATGCCTGGGCAACGTCCAGCCAACCCAGCCTCGATCCCAGCCCGCGCCAATTACTGCTAGCCGAACTGGCCTTTACTGACCCGACGCCCAACCTGTATCTGGCGAGGCCCTGCCAGTTCATCAGTGCGCCCGCCTGCACGACGGCCCTGTGGACCAACCGGCGCTATGCCGAAGAAATCGTGCACAGCCTCGACCAGGCGCTCGATCAGCTCAAGGCGCGCTATGACAACCGGGACTTCGAGCTAGTCGGCTATTCCGGCGGCGCAACGTTGGCGCTGCTGCTGGCGCTACGCCGCGACGATATCGCCCAAGTGCAAACGCTGGCCGGCAACCTCAGCCCGCGTCGCTGGACGGCGACGCTCAAGCTGACACCGCTGGACGGCTCACTGGAACCGCTCGACCAGCGCGAGCGTCTGGCCCGCATACCGCAGCGCCATCTGCTGGGCGACGCCGACCGCGTCATACCGCGCGTGCTACTCGATGATTACCGGCGGGCGCTAGGGCAAGCTGATTGCCTGGAGGCGGCCATCTTGCCAGGTGTCGGTCATGCCGAGGGCTGGCCACAGGCTTGGGCAGCCTGGCGTGAGCAACCTTTGAGCTGCGTGCCCTAGAGCGCAGTCTCTCAGGTCAGATATCCGCCCATTGGCGCATCAGGTTGTGGTACACGCCGGTAAGTTGCAGCACGCTGGAATGGTCATTGCCCAGCTCCCGCGAGAGCTGCTGAACACTCTGATCCAGCTCAAACAGCAAGCGCCGCTGCTCGGCATCGCGCACCATGCTCTGCAACCAGAAAAACGCACACAAGCGTGTGCCCCGTGTCACCGGGCAGACCTGATGCAGGCTGGTCGAGGGATAAAGCAGCAAGTCACCAGCTGCCAGTTTGATGCTGTGGGTAGCCAGACTGGCGACGATTTCCAACTCACCGCCCTCGTACTCGTCAGGCCCGCTGAGAAACAACGTGGCCGATAGGTCCGAGCGCAACATCTCGCCGCCGGCCAGCCGCTGCACCGCATTGTCCACATGCAGACCGTAAGCTTGCCCAACTTGGTGGCAATTGAAGCGTGGCGGCAGCACTCGCCGTGGCAGCGCGGCAGACATAAACAGCGCGTTACTTTCCAGCGCCGCCAGCATCATCTGCCCGATCTGCTGCGCCTCGGCACTGCCCACTGGCAGTTGCAGGTTGTTCTTGACCAACGCCGACAGCGGCCCAGCGGTTTGCCGACCGTCCATCCACTGCGCGCGCTGCAACAGTTCACGGCACTCAGTCACCTGTTGCGGGTTCAGCACCCGGGGAATATGCATCATGGGGGTTTATCTCTCTACTCTCCGCACGCCGGAGGGGTATCAGGGTAAGTAAATGCGAAACTCACCGCCACCGAGTGGCCACCATTAGCCAGTTCAATGTGCCCACAGTGTTCGCCACGGCAATGCAGGCCAGCAATACGCGCCGAGAAGTACAGGCCAAGGCCAGTACTGCCAGTGCTCTGGTTGAGTTCCAGAACACACCCGCTGCCAGCTTCTCAACGTTGGGCCAGATCCAAGTCCAGCAGATTGAGCAGGAAGCGCGCGAAGTAGCTCAGGTCCTGCTCCATAGCCTGGCGCGCGGCTTTGGCGTCACCGGCTTCGATGGCGGCAAAAGCATCCTCGTGGAAGTCGTTGAGGCGCAGCGACAGATCGGCGTCAGTAAAAAGCCGATTGAAGAACGGCCCAACCTGCAACCACAACGACTCGATTGAGCGCAGCAACACTGGGTTGCCGCAGGCGCTGTAGAGGTGCAGGTGAAACTGGCTGTTGGCATCCAGATAGGCCTGCACCTGGCGCTGCTCGATGGCCTGGTCCATGCGCGCCACGCAACCGCGCAGCTCGGCCAGATCAGTCGGGGTCAGGCGTGGCGTGGCCAATTCCACGGCCAGGCCTTCGAGGCCCAGGCGCACCTGAACGATATTCTGATAACGCTCGCGGGTCATCGGCGGTACGCGCACCGAGCGCTGCGGCTCACCTTCCAGCGCGCCTTCGGCGACCAGGCGCTGCAAGGCGGCGCGTACCGGCATCGGGCTGGTGCCCCACTCCGCGGCTAGACCACGAATTTTCAAGCGCTCGCCGGGCTGGAAGCGCCCCGCCAGCAGGCTTTCTCGAATACGTTGGTAGAGCTGATCCTGCAGATTATCGGCCATGGTCGTTCAGCCCCGTAGCGGTGGCGCGGGGAGTTGGGTGAGGGTCAGCGAGCAGTTATGCATGGGGTTCTCCAAAATAGGTACGAGCATCTGAGCGCGCGAGCTAGAAGCTGGCAAGGCGCTACGTTAGTAACAGCCTCCGGCTGGTCAAAGCGGCGAGGACGCGGACTGGGCTCGCACACGAGTTTACGAGCTGTAAATGAGCAGTACTCGTTTCACTCGCCCTTCGGTCGCGCTAAAGCGCGTTAACCGCAAGCGGCTTTCCGAGCCGCTTTTCAACACAGCCAGATCGACGCGCAGCCGTTCAGCAGGGGGCTTTGTTCTCGATCAGGCAATTACCGCCGTCCACCACGATGACCTCGCCGGTGATATAGCTGGCCTCCGGCGAAGCCAAAAAGGCCACGGCGGCAGCGACTTCTTCTGGCCGGCCAGCGCGGCGCATCGGCGTGTACTCTGCCGCGTGGCGCTCCTCCTCGGTGCTCGAGCCGGTGGCGATCCAACCCGGCGCCACGCTGTTGACTGTTATTCCCTGCTTGGCTACTTCCAGCGCCAGGCCCATGCTCAGGCCGAGCATGCCGGCCTTGGCTGCGCTGTAGGCCGCCTCGCCGGGATTGCTGCCGCGAGTGCCGGTGGTCGAGCTGATATTGACGATGCGCCCGTAGCCGCGCGCACGCATGCCCGGCAGCACCGCACGGGTGAGCAGAAAAGCCGTGCCGAGGTTGCGCGCGATGGACAGGTTCCAGGTCGCCAGGTCCATGTCCGCCAGCTCGGCAAACGGCTCGGGGCTGCCTTGCATGGCCATGCCAGCGTTGTTTACCAGAATGTCGATCTGCCCCCACTGCGCCTGAGCCCACTCGACCAGCTCGGCCACTTGCTGCTCATCAGTCAGGTCAGCTGCGCGGCCACGTGCTTGAATACCTTCAGCGCACAACTCGGCGACCCGTTGCTCGACCCGCGCACTGCTGGCAGTCAGCAACACCCGCGCACCGGCACGGCCCAGACGCCGGGCGATGGCCAGGCCGATTCCCGATTCACTGCCCGCGCCGCTGATCAGCGCGACCTGCTGTTGAAAGACCATTTCGCAACATCCTGTGATCACAAATATGACGACAATCTAGCAATAAAGCCGAATTAAACCAACGCTTGAGCTTTCTGTGATCACAAAATAGGATGTGCAGATATTCGAACGAGGTGTTCAACATGACTGCCAGCGGTATCAGCCCATCCGCCGTAGCAACCTTCGCCAGCCGTGAGCGCGAGCGTTTTATTGCGCGTAACCCGAAATCCGTGGCCTTGGCCGAACGCGCGCGCAACTCGCTGTATGGCGGCGTACCGATGCATTGGATGGCCGACTGGTCGACACCGGTGCCACTGTTCGTCGAGCGGGCCAAGGGCGCGCGTTTCTATGACGTCGACGGCCACGAATACATCGACTTCTGTCTGGGGGACACCGGCACCATGTTTGGCCACTCGCCGGACCCGATCGCCAAGGCCATCGCCGAGCAAGGCAACAACGGCCTGACCACCATGCTCCCAGGCGAGGACGCGGTGGTCTGCGGTGAGCTGCTGGCCGCACGCTTCGGCCTGCCGTTCTGGCAGGTCACGGCCACCGCAACAGATTCGAATCGCTATGTGCTGCGCTGGGCGCGCGCGATCACCCAGCGCAACACCCTGCTGGTATTCGACGGCTGCTACCACGGCACCGTGGATGATGTGATGGTGCGCTGTATCGACGGCGAAACCGTGCCGCGCTCCGGCCTGATCGGCCAGGCCTATGACCTGACCGAGCACAGCCGCTCGATCCCGTTCAACGATGTCGCGGCGCTGGAAGCTGCACTGGCCCAAGGCGATGTGTGCGCCCTGCTCTGCGAGCCGGCGATGACCAATATCGGCATGGTCCTGCCCGAGCCGGGCTTTATGCAGCAATGCCGCGAACTCACACGTAAGTATGGCGCGCTGCTGATCATCGACGAAACTCACACCATCTCCACCGACATGGGTGGCTGCACGAAATTGTGGAACCTCGAACCGGACTTCTTTGTGGTCGGCAAACCGATTGCCGGCGGTGTGCCGTGCGGTATCTTCGGCTGCAGCGCAGCGATGGCCGAGGCCATGACCGCTGCGCGCAAACGCGCCAGCGAAGGCAGCCACGGTCACGGTCACAGCGGCATGGGCACCACCCTGTCGGCCAACGCCCTGGCCATGCACTGCATGCGCGCCAACTTGGAACAGGTGATGACCGAGGCTGCCTACGCGCATATGTTGCCGCTGGCCGCCAGACTCGCGGCGGGCTTTCGCAGCCTGATCGGCAAGCACGACCTCAAGTGGTCGGTGACCGAGTTGGGCGCGCGCAGCGAGTTCCAGTTCTGCCCGGTATCACCGAAGACCGGCGCCGAGGCCGAAGCGGCGTTCCATGACGAACTGCAGATGGCCCTGCACCTGTACCTGATCAACCGCGGCATTTTGATCACGCCTTTCCACAATATGACCCTGTGCTGCCCCAGCACCACGGCAGACGATGTGGATAAGTTGATCGACATGCTCGACCGGGCCCTGACCGAGCTGCTGGCCATTCCCGGCGCCCGCGAGTAAACCAAACGATCTAAACCGTAGGATGGGTGGAGCGCAGCGATACCCATCAGAGCGCATCGATGGGTTACGCCGCTACGCGCCTAACCCATCCTACCCAGGACACCACCATGCAATTCGCCGATCCCCAGGAAGCCCGCGACTTCCTTGCCGCCCATCCCGAGGTACGCAGCATCGAGCTGATGCTGATCGACGCCAACGGCATTCCGCGCGGCAAGTTGCTGCACCGCGACGAGCTGCTGGCCATCTACGAGAACGGCCGACCGCTGCCCAGCTCGATCCTGGCGCTGACCATCCAGGGCGAGGACGTGGAAGAAAGCGGCCTGGTCTGGGAAGTGGCCGACGCCGACTGCTGGACCTATCCAATCCCCGGCAGCCTGACCTTGCAACCCTGGCGCAGCAACCCCACCGGCCAGTTGCAGGTGAGCATGCATCCAACGCAAGGCATGCCCGCCGCGCCGGCCGATCCACGGCATGTGCTGGTACGCGCCATCGACCGCCTCAAGGCCGACGGCTACCACCCGGTAATGGCGGTGGAGCTGGAGTTCTACCTGCTAGATAAACAGCGCGACGCCAACGGTCGCCCGCAGCCGGCCATGCAGGCCAACGGCGTGCGTCCGCAGGCGTCGCAGGTGTATGGGGTGTACGAGCTAGAGCAGTTGCAGCCCTTCCTCGACGATCTCTACAGCGCCTGCGAGGTACAGGGCCTGCCGGTACGCACGGCGATTTCCGAATACGCCCCTGGCCAGGTTGAACTGACCCTGGAGCACCGCTTCGACGCGCTGCAGGCCGTCGACGAAGGTGTGCGCTACAAGCGTCTGGTTAAAGGCGTGGCCAACAAGCACGGGCTGCAGGCCTGCTTCATGGCCAAGCCGTTCGGCGACCTGGCCGGCAGCGGGATGCACATGCACGTTAGCCTGGCGGATGAACAGGGCAACAACCTGATGGCCAGCGACGACCCGCATGGCACACCGCTGCTCAAGCACGCCATCGGCGGGATGATGGCCACGCTCAACGACGCCCTGGCGATCTTCTGCCCCAACGCCAACTCCTACCGCCGCTTCCAGGCCAACAGCTACGCGCCACTGGCCAAGAGCTGGGGCGTGAACAACCGCACCGTGTCGTTCCGTGTACCGGGCGGTCCGGCCAAGAGTCGGCATGTCGAGCACCGCATCTGCGGCGCCGACGCCAACCCCTACCTGGCGGCAGCGGCGATCCTTGCCGGGATTCATCACGGGATCAAAAACCAGATCGATCCGGGCGAGGAAATCATCGGCAACGGCTACGAACAGGCACGTGAAACCCTGCCGACCGACTGGCTGACCGCCCTACGCGCGCTGGAAAACTCCGCCTGGGCCAAAGAAGCGCTGAGCGAGGACTTCCTCAAGGTGTTTCTGGCGATCAAGTGGAATGAATTCCGCCAGTTTATGGGCGAAGTCGGCGAGCAGGACTGGCGCTGGTACCTGACCCACGCCTGACGGTGCGGTGTCTAGGGACTGTTGCCGTTTCGTTCGCAGGTTGCGACGAAACGGCAACAGTCCCTAGCGGCTATGCTGTACAAAAACTGCACACCCGTGGAGTGGCCCATGCGCCTCTGCTTTATCCTGGCCTGCTGGCTGTACAGCACACTCGCAACGGCCGAGCCGTTGCGCGTTGGCCTGGAAAATCACGACTACTACCCCTACTACAGCGCCGTAGAAGGTCAGGATTTCGATGGTTACTGCATCGCTCTGCTGCGAGCCTTTGCCACGCGCGAAGGCCTTGAGCTGGAGCTGCGCCCGCAACCGGTCAACCGCCTGTATCGCAATATGCTCAGCGGACAAAACCTCGATCTGCTGTTCCCCGATAACCCGGCCTGGGCCCGTAAGGCCCGCGACGGCCAGACGCTGTATTACAGCCAGCCGGTGGTCCAGATTGTCGACGCCACCCTGGTGCGTGCTAAACGACTCGGCCAAGGACTGCACACGGTCAAACGCCTGGGTATTGTCCGTGGCTTTACCGCCGAGGCCTGGCAGCCCGTGCTGGCCAAAAACGGCGTCGAACTGGTGGAGGTTCAGGATATCCACAGCATGCTGCGCATGCTGGAGCGCAACCGCCTGGATGCCATCTATGCCAACCCGCAAGTGGTACAGCACCAGCTACGCCAACTCGGCCTCGACCCCGCTCAGGTGCAGCTCGATCCACAGCTACCGCAGGTCAACACCAGTTTTCACCTGAGCAGCTACAAACACCCCGAACTGATCAAGCGCTTTGACCGCTTCCTGCTCGAAGAGGCTGTGCAATTAAACCAGCTGCGCCAACGGTTCAACCTGCCCCAAAGCAGCGCCAGCCTGCCTTAAACGCAGCCAACAGCAGGCGCCAGCTGTTATGGTTGGCCTACTTCCCCGTACAGAGCCTGTTATGGAACCCGGAAACGCCCAGCTGACGATGACCGTACTGATGACCCCGGACATGGCTAACTTCTCCGGCAATGTGCACGGCGGCACCCTGCTCAAATACCTTGATGAAGTCGCCTACGCCTGCGCCAGCCGCTATGCCGGCTGCTACGTGGTGACCCTGTCGGTAGATCAGGTGGTGTTCCTCAAGCCCATCCACGTTGGCGAACTGGTGACCTTTCTCGCCTCAGTCAACTATGCGGGCCGTACCTCAATGGAGGTCGGCATCAAGGTCATCACGGAGAACATTCGCGAACGTTCGGTGCGTCACACCAACAGCTGCTTCTTCACCATGGTGGCAGTCGATGAACAGGGAAAGCCCGTACCCATCCCCACCCTAGAGCCCGCCACCGCCGACGCCGAACGCCGCCAGCGCCAGGCCCTGCAGCGCCGGCAGATCCGCCACGAACTGCAGCAGCGCTACCAGGCCTTGAACAAAGAAAAAAGCTGAGCGTGCAGACAAGTACATACACCATCAGCATCGATCTGACGTGCGCCCGTCCCGGCGACAGCCTGCAACAGCTGCAGCGGGCGGATACCCAGCTATACAACGCCAAAGCGCAGGGGCGTAAGCGTATCTGCCTAGATTGTCGAGGCGCTAAAGTGGCGGGTTAGCGGGTAGACAACGCACCTGCTTAGCGTCTGCCAGCGGGCCGTTAAAGCACATACGTTGGTGCTTCTCATCCCAAACAGGCTGCTCGTTGGGCGAGTAGGGATTACCGCCTACCCGCGCAGGCCGCCCTAGGCGATTGAACAATACAAACTTGGCGTCTAAGTCATGCAGCCGGGCCATATAAGGCCTGAAATCAGGGATCGCCACCCCAACCAGAATCCCTCCAACAGGGTTGCGCACGCGCCGCCAAGTCGAAACATCAGAGGGCGCCGGCTCACTCAAAACTCCGACAAAAGCCTCAGCATCCATAAAAGACTCGCTGGCCGAGCGAGCATAGGCAGGCAAGCTGTCGTTGATACTCATCTGTGGCTTGTAGACCCACTGCAAGCGCCAAGCACTGACACCCAACTCCTGCTCGAGATTTGCCTGATATCTAAGCTCCGTTAGACCAGTAGCCACCATGGCGAACTCACGTTGCATGGCGCGCAACAACGAGCGCTCCTCACCGCTCAAAGGCTGTTGAATGTCAGGCGGAGGAATCAGACCGACCTGATACAGCATCGCTAGCGCATCCAGGTTCTGCGCGATGAGCGCTACGGTGGTCATTTTCATGATCAGGTTATCGGCATCCGACAGCCAGATACGCAGCAGGCGAATATCCTCCTGAAGCAACGCCAGAGCATCTTCACCCCGGCCCTCTTCAGCCAGTTGCAACGCTTGTAAAGCGCGCAGTCGATTACCCCGCAGTACCGCTGCATAGTTGGGTATCGGCTCATCCAGACCAGGTCGTGCCACGGTATGCGGCGCATCAAGCATCAACAGCTGCTGATAGCGCTGCAACAGTTCACGGTGCTGGCTGAGCAACGCTTGCCGTTGCGTAGGCTCTAGCCGCAACCGTTGCAAACAGCCCTGCGCACCAAGCACGCACAACGCCCGCCCCGGCATCGCCAGCGTGGATATGTCTGCACCAGGTTGTGCCTCCTGGCTAAGCAAACGCTGGTGATAGAGCGCCACACGCTTACGACCTTCAATCTGCGGGTCGCGGCCAGCAGATGCATCCATCCCCATAAGCTGGTAGTAGGCCGGACTTTCACCCACATTGGCAGCCGCCTGCTCAAGCCAATCCTTAGCCTGCGGACTCAACGCTTCATCGCGTGACCACAACCAGCCAACAGTAACCAACAACATCAGGCCAGCCAGCGCCGAAACAGCCCACTTGTTCATATACAGCGTCCTGCTCCACGAACAGCTTCAGGGTCACTCGTGACCGATATAGAACAGCAGCTCACGGCGCTGCGGATGATCCTTCAGCCAGCTGCGAATATCGTCCGCGCGGGCAATGGCTTCATCCCCAACCAGCCGAGCGAAGCGTTGCCGGCGCGCTTCCTCGGAGGCTTGCTGGCGCACCTTGCGCTGCCAGGCCTCGGTGAAAATGCTCGGCATCTTGTGGCTAAGCTCCAGCGCCTTGAGCAGTTGCCATTCGCCGTTATCCAGCCAGGCCTCATCACAGCTGCTGCACAAATCCAGGCGGTTGCCGTGGGTGCCGCTGATCTGGAATTTGCTCATCAATTTGGCGCATTTGGGGCAGCTCAGGGCCTGCTGGCTCTCGCTGGCCGCCTCAGCTGCAACCTGCGCCTGCGGCTCATCGTTCTGCGGCTGACGCTCAGCCCAGTCGCGGTAATACAACAAGGCCACCAGAGCGCCGGAGCACTGTGGGCAGCCGTGGGCCAGCAGGCCGTCATCCAGTTTGGTTGGTTGCAACGGGGTGGTACGGCAGGCAGGACACTGCATGGGAAATTCCTTTTCGGATTGGCGTGCGCGGACGCTAGGGTCTGTTGCCGTTTCGTCGCGAGCCGCGTTGCTGCGTAAAATCTCGCCAGGCTAGGCGGAGGACGCAGGTAATGGTTGTTCCCTTGCCAAGTCCTCCAACACCGCATGGCGAGATTTTGCGCGCAACCCGTAGGGACGGGCCTGTTTTAGCGCGATGCTGCGTTTCTCGACACTCATTTGGGACAACCAAACTTCGTGTCTCGTGCCTTGCCTCGCGCTAAAACAGGCTCCGGCGCGGCCGCGAACGAAACGGCAACAGACCCTAAAGCAACTGCTTAACGGCGACAAGCCCGGCACCAAGAACTGTGCGGCAATCGGTTAAGCTCTGCACTCTGCCGCCGGAGCCACCATGATCGACCTCTTCGATGTATTTCTGCTGATGCTGTTCGCCACCGCCTGCGCCTGGCTGTGGCATGCCCATGGTCTGCGTGAGCGCGCGTTGGCCCTGGTGCAGCAGCACTGCGCCAAGGCTGATGTGGAGTTGCTCGATGGCAATGTTGCCCTACGCCGGCTCGCCCTGTTGCCCGATGCGCGCGGACGCAAGCGCCTGGCACGAGTGTATGGCTTCGAGTTCACGGTTACGGGTGAGCAGCGCCACGCCGGCAGCATCGTCATGTTCGGCAAGCAAGTGGGGCGTATCGAACTGGCGGCCCATCCCTTCCGCGAACCGCCGGCAGACAGTGCCCAGGTGATCGAAATGGAGCAGTGGCGCAGCCAGCGTCATTTGCCCGACGACAGCAGCCCGCGTCACTGAAAACACCACCTCACGCGCCATAGGCGGCACTGCCCAAGCGCTAACTCGTACCGCCCGCAGGCGGCTCGGCCAAGTACCCGAGAATCTGCAGCCACTCACTCTGGCAGCCGTAGGTCATCGGCCAGCGCAACAGCCGGCATTTGCAGCGATGCCAACGCCCACGCTGCTGGTTGCGCCGGCAACCGGCGAGCAACCACTGCGAATCGAAGCCGGCCCACACACCGGTAAAGTTCCAGTGATTGAGCCAGACCACGGGGGCCACTTCATACAACCAGACTGCCTCCAGCTGCGCCCTGCTCAGGCCACTACGCCGCAATACATCAGCAATCCCTGCCAGCCAGCGCTGATCCAGTTCGGTATCCAGCCACAGGTCGGACAACATCAACCAGACGTCCTCCCGAGTCGCGGCCTGCATGCTTAGCCACGCTGCAGCAGAAAGTCGCTAATGCGCGCTGCAGCGGCCTCCGGCTGCTCCTGCATAAAGCAGTGCCCGCCGGGCACCACATGGCCACTGACATGCCCATTGCTGGCGCACCAACGGGCCACCGACTTGGCCACAAAGGGGTAGCTGCGCTCACCATAGAGCACCTGGGTCGGGGTGGTGACTTTGCCCAGCGACGGCCACAGCCGCTTGGGGAATGAGCTGAAGATATCCGCCTCGCGACTTGGCCGGCAGCGCAGCTCGGCGCCTTTGTCGCTGTCCTTCAATGCATGCTGGATATAGGCGGCAAAGGCCTCTTCGGTCCAGCCGCGGAACATCCCACGGCCATGCAATGCTGCGTGGGCGGCCGCGCGATCCGGCCAACTACTGCGACGTTTGAGCGCCTTGCTGGCCAGGGTGGTGCGCCGGCTCAGGCCAACCACATCGGAAAGCGCCATCACCCCAATCATCGCCGGGCTGAATAGCACCGGGTCGAGCAACACCGCGCGCTGAAACAACTGCGGCTGCTGGGCCAGCATCAGGCTGGTCAACACCCCGCCAAAGCTGTGGCCCAGCGCATAGGCCGGCGCATCGGCAAAGCGCTCACGACCGGCGTTAAACGCCTCTACCGCCAGCTCGGCACTGCGGTTCCAGCCATGGAAACGCCCGCCGTGATCAGTCTCACCATGGCCCTGCACGTCGCACAACCACAGGTCGAAATCCTCGGCCAACAGCGCCAGCATCGGCGTATACACCCGCCCGCAATAGCCGTTGCCATGCAGAAAATGCAACACAGGTTTGCCCGTAGGCGGCGTATACCAGCCACGCAGGGTAAAGCCGGCGCTGCTGTCGTGGGACCAGGGGAGAAGGTGCATGGGCGTGCCTTGCGTGAATTTATTAAGCGGAATTATCAGCGTAACCAGACGACTCGTCAGTTCTATCTGACTCCGGCATGCTGAGCGCAAACCTATCAGGGAGGACGTCAGGGTGTTTGTTTTACTGGAATCCAGCCACGCCGGCTTTATCGAGCACCTGCAAGAACAACTCAGCAGCGCCGGCATCAACTGCCATGTACTGGCCATGGGACGCGCCGCAGACGGCGAACTGCACTTTGCCATTCGCCTGCCGCTTTACAGCCAGATGCGCCACGCCCGGCACCTGTTGTACCGCGACAGAATATTTGCCCTGCGCATCGACCCGGTGTTCCATCAAGAGTGGCATGCGCTGCGCGAAGCTCCGAAACAGCAGGCACTGCAGTGGCTCACCTCCCCTCTGGCTCTGCGTATCAGCGCCCTGGCTGTGCTGATTTTGCTATTCGGCAGCCTGGCCGAAATGCTCTGGCGCTAAAACACAGGCGGCAAACCCGGCCTGCAACGCCGGCACATCCTGCGCCGCGCTAAAGATCAGCTCCAACCGCGAGTCCTTACGCCATTCGCTGTTCTGCCAATGCAGCGCCTCACCGTTCAGGGCGTTGGCGGACAGCCAGCCGGCGTTACAGTGCAGCACCAGCTTGGCACGGCGCCAGGGCAGGCCGCTCAGCCACTGCTGTACGCGCAGCAGCTCGAACTGCTGGCTGGGGTGCCAGCGCCAACCGATGCTCCAGCCTTCGGCCTGTTGCTGAATCTGGCAGATCGGCTCGCTCGGGTTGCGCCACAGTTGCGGCAATGGCGCGCTGCCGGTGGGCAGGTTATCCAGCGTGCCAACGCTATCGGCCTGGGCGCTAAAACCGGGCAGTTCTGCCAGTGGCAAAGCACCCTGACGAGTCCAGTAAATCGGGCGCGCGGGCAGTTGCATCTGAATGCGCGCCTGGGTGGCTTCATCCAGCCCCTCGGCCTTGTTCAACAGCAGCAGCCCGGCGTGGCCAAGCGTCGCCTGCTGACTCTCTGGCAGCGCTTCACCCGCAGCCAAGGCCTGAGCATCCAGCACCAGCAGCGGCTCCTGCACCGCCAGCACACCAGCCCAGGGCATTTCGCGCAGCTGTTCGAGCAGTTGTAGGGGATGACCGAGGCCGGACGGTTCGATCAGCAGGCGATCAGGTTTGGCCTTGCGCAACAGCCGACTCAGGCCGACCTGAAACGGCACGCCGTTGACGCAACACAGACAGCCGCCTGCCACTTCGCCCATGGCAATGCCGTCGTCATCACTGCTCAGCAGGGCGGCGTCCAGACCAACCA
Organism: Pseudomonas sp. EA_35y_Pfl2_R5; assembly: GCF_963970805.1. Taxonomy (NCBI): domain Bacteria; kingdom Pseudomonadati; phylum Pseudomonadota; class Gammaproteobacteria; order Pseudomonadales; family Pseudomonadaceae; genus Pseudomonas; species Pseudomonas sp. EA_35y_Pfl2_R5. The sequence goes on from NZ_CAXAOW010000001.1 coordinate 534,420, forward strand.
GGCCGAACTCGTTGATCAGCACCGCCCAGCGTTCATGCGCCGGCCGTTGCGCCAGCAGATTACGGATCAGGCTGGTCTTGCCGGCACCAAGCGGCCCGGCAATCACATGGGTAGGGATATTTTTCAGCATGGGCCTATGGTGCGGGTTTGCCTGCTGGGAGAGAACCCCGAGCATGGCGCAGACTGAATAAAAGCTGCGTGCTAGAGTTTGCAGCAATTTTTTGACATGCCATCAACCTGAACTGTAGGAGCGGCCCATGGCCGCGATTGCGCTTCCCGGCCATGGGCCGCTCCTACAACGCTCACCTGTTCTTGGCCATTCCTGCTATCGAGGTTTTTAACGATGCGTGTCGCTCTACTGCTTGGCTTATCCCTATTGTCCGGCCTGGCCTGGGGTGAAGCCTGTGTGGTGCATAGCCAGGCCGAACGCCTGGATGTGAAGGTGTGTCAGCAGAATCGCAGCATCCCGCCCAACCTGTTCCGCACTGGCTTCTGCCAGCCGCAGCTAAAAGGGCAGAAGGTCGCAGTGGAATTTGTCGAGCAGTGCCCGATGGGCTCCTTCGGTGTGTGCCGCAACTCAACGGTCGGCGGCACGCCCTACAAGCAGGATGTGCATTATTACGGCGTTGCCAGCGACGCCACCTACCTCAAGCCCTTCTGCGAGCAGCAGAGTAAGGGTGTATGGATGGCTCGTTAACCGTCATCAAAGCGTAACCCTTTCTATGTTCTAGTGGCCTTGGGTACCTCACCCCTGCATGCCGGGTCACGCGCCGGTATGCCTTTCTGGTGCTTAAGGCTGCTGTCTGCGCAGCCTATTTTTTTGCCTGAAATTCAGGCCAGCCAATCCAGCGTCAACAACAAGCGCCGCTCACCGGCCGGCGGTTGCGGCGAGCGGTGAATCAGCCCGCCGCCCTCGTTGCCGACCCATTTCTCCCCCTTGGCCAGCAGCACATGCCCGCTCTCGGCTCGCTTGATCAACGCAGCATCACTGGGCTCAGCCGCCGGATCGCCAAGGCGACGGCGCGCCATCACGCCCTCTTCCAGCCATTCACTGCCTATCCCGGCATAGCTGGTAATCAAGCGCACCGGCACATGGTCAACGTGAAAACGCGGACACATGGCCTTGTCGAGAATGCGCAGGCGCAGGCCGATGCGTGTGGCGTCGAACAGGCAGGCAAAGGCGCTGACCAGCCAGCTAACATCCTGCAGAAAGGCCGCCTGCCCCGGCAAACCGCTGTAGCCATCGACCAGGCCACTGAGGTTCGGCGTGCTCTCCGGGCTGGCCAGCTCGAGCACGATGGATTGCCCCAGCGGCTCGCCCTGGGCTAACAGAGCGTTGGCGAAATCGCCGATCAGCGCCGGCAGCTGGCGTTGCCAAACAGCCAGGTTGACCTCATCACGCAGCACCTCACCGAATACATCAATCTGCTCGCTGCTGGCCTGCTGCAACGGCTGACGCAGTACAGGCGCCAGCATCAGGCGGCCTGCTCATGCCAGGGGCCGAATGGATCGGGCAGCGCCTGCCAGGCATCGACACCGAGGGCCATTTCCGCCTCGGTGAGCAGGCAGGCATCCAGCTCGGCGGTCAGTAGAGCGAAGTCGATGTTCTGGCCGATAAATACCAGCTCCTGACGGCAGTCGCCGGTTTGCGTCTGCCAGTTTTTCATAATCGCCTGCAGCCCTTCCTCATCCTGGGGCCACTGGCTTTTCGGCACAAAACGCCACCAGCGCCCGGCAAAACCATGACGCATCAGACCGCCCGCCTGGGACCAGCTGCCAGCCTCTTGGTACTTGCTGGCCAGCCAGAAGAAGCCCTTGCTGCGCAGCAGGCGGCCATTGCTCCATTCGCGGTTGATGAAATTGAAGAACCGCTCGGGGTGCAGCGGCTTGCGCGCTCGGTAAGCCGTGGAAGCAATGCCGTACTCCTCGGTTTCCGGGGCGTGTTCGCCGCGTAGTTCCTTGAGCCAGCCCGGCGCTTGCGCGGCGCGCTCGAAGTCGAAACGGCCGGTATTGAGGATCTTTTCCAGCGGCACCGCGCCCATGGCCATCGGCACGATTTCGGCGTGGGTATTCAGGCCCTTGAGAATGGCCATCAGCTCTTCGCGCTCATGGCTGCTGATCAGGTCGATCTTGCTGACCAGCAACACATCGGCGAATTCCACCTGTTCGATCAGCAGGTCAGTGATCGAGCGCTCGTCCTCTTCGCCCAGGGTTTCGCCGCGGCTGGCCAGGCTCTCGGCCTCATGGAAGTCGCGCAGAAAGTTCACTCCGTCGACCACCGTCACCATGCAGTCCAGGCGCGCCACATCGGCCAGGCTCTGGCCGTCTTCACCACGGAAGGTGAAGGTCTCGGCCACCGGCAGCGGCTCGCTGATCCCGGTGGATTCGATCAGCAGATAGTCGAAACGGCCATCACGGGCCAGGCGACCGACTTCTTCCAGCAAGTCTTCGCGCAGGGTGCAGCAGATGCAGCCGTTGCTCATCACCACGAGTTTTTCTTCGGCGCGGTTCAGGCTGACATCACGCTGAACTTCGCTGCCATCGATATTGATCTCGCTCATATCGTTGACGATCACCGCCACTTTCAAACCCTGGCGGTTTTTCAGAATGGCATTGAGCAGGGTGCTTTTACCGGCACCGAGAAAGCCGGACAGCACAGTTACGGGAAGGCGATTGGTCATGGTTGCGGGCTCCATCAAAATTCTGCGTGGCGCAGGTGTTTTTCGCGTTGTTCCTGACGCTCTTTGGCTTCGATGCACAGGCTCGCAGTGGGCCGTAGCAGCAAGCGTTTAAGGCCGATTGGCTCACCGGTTTCCACACACCAGCCGTATTCGCCACGGGCCAGGCGCTCAAGGGCTTCATCGATCTTGTCGAGCAGCTTCTTTTCCCGCTCCAGCAGGCGCAGCTGCCACTGCCGTTGCTCTTCGGCGCTGCCAATGTCGGCGGGGTCGCTGCTGGTTTCGCGTTCGCGCAGGGTTTCGAACTCCTCGGCAATCCGGTTCTGCAGTTCATCGCGCTGGCTGAGCAGCAGCGTGCGAAAGAACTGCTGCTGCGCGGCGTTCATATAGTCATCCGCCGGCTGAGCGAGCAGTTCGGCGTGGGTAAGCGGCGTTTCGGTCATCATCAGGATTCGCTGGCTTTGTAATTTACTTGTTATAACATAACATTTAAACCCATAACCGAGCGCCGATTTCTGATGAACGCACTGACCCTGCCGGACATAGCCGCGCAAACACCTGCCCACGCACAGGCTCTGGACTGGGTCGGCATGCAGGGCATCGCGCTGCCGATCAACCTGGCTGGGCAACGCATCCATGCCCACGCCGATGTCGGGGTCAACCTGGGTGATGGCAATGCCCGCGGCATTCATATGTCACGCCTGTATCTGGCGTTGCATGCGCTGGAACAGCGCGAACTGAGCACGACGACGCTGCAGCAGCTGCTGGACGAGTTTCTGAACAGCCACCAAGACCTATCGCAACAGGCGTCCATTGCCCTGCGTGGCGAGGCCTTACTCAGCCGCCCAGCACTGGTCAGCCACCTGGCCGGTTGGAAGTCCTACCCCTTCGAGGTGCGTGCACGCCAGGACCTATGGGGGTTTCACGTGGAACTGCAGGTTGAAGTGGCCTATTCCTCGACCTGCCCGTGCTCCGCTGCCCTGGCGCGCCAGCTGATTCAGCAGCGCTTTATCGAGGACTTCGCAGGCCAGCCGCTGAACCACGCACAACTGCTGGCCTGGCTCGGCTCGCCCGAGGGCATCGTCGCCACGCCGCACAGCCAGCGCAGCTACGCCACCCTGCAAGTGCGTCTGCACAGCAACAGCGCAGAGTTGCCGCTGGTTGCGCTGATCGACAGCGCTGAACAGACCCTCGGTACCGCCGTGCAAACCGCCGTAAAGCGCGCCGATGAGCAGGCCTTTGCCCTGGCCAACGGACAAAACCTGATGTTCTGCGAAGACGCCGCGCGCCGCCTGCACAGCGCCTTACGTGAGCAACCGGCGTTCAGCGCCTTTCAGCTGCGCGTGGTGCACGCGGAAAGCCTGCACGCCCACGATGCGGTGGCCGCTAGCGCCTGGAACTGGCGCTAGCGGCGATTTACCTGATCAGCACCCGGCGCTAACCTGCCGGGCAGCCAATTGCAGGTATCCCGATGACAACTCCCCTGCCTGCCGCGTTCAACTTACGGGCCTACCAACCTCAGGATCTACCCGCCCTGGTCGCACTGTTTCAGGCCTCGGTCAGCCAGTTGACCACCGAGCACTACGACGCAGCGCAGCGTCAGGCCTGGTCTCCCGAGGTTGCGGACATGCCCACTTGGCAAACACGTTTGGCGTCACTTGAGCTGTTTATCGCAGGAAAAGGCCAGGTTATCGCCGGTTTTATCGGCTTTAGCCTGGATGGGCATATTGATCTGCTGTACTGCGCGCCCAGCCATGCCCGCCAGGGTGTCGCCAGCGCCTTGTATGCCGCTGCCGAACAACGCCTGCGGGAGGGCGGTGTGCGCGAGCTGTTTACCGAAGCCAGCCTAGTGGCCCAGGCGTTTTTTGCCAGCCAGGGATTTTCTGTGCAGCAGGCACAGACGGTGACGCGCGGCGCTGTTATGTTGCCGCGCATGCTGATGGGCAAAACTCTGGAGCCGCGATGAACACCCTGACAATTATCGTGCTGACCGCCGTGGTGCTGGCAGCCTGCGCTCTGGCGCTGTGGAGCTGGCACAACCAGCGCAAGTTGGAGAAGCTGGATGAACGGATCAACCGGCAGAGCGAGCTGATCGCACAACTCGACAGCGTGCTGGAAAACCCGCAACTCAGCGAAGCCGAGCAACTGGAGAAAAGCGAAGCCTTGCTGGCCAAGCTGCAGGAAACCCGCAAGCCCTAGTGTCACGACAGCTGCCGCAAACCTGTAGGTGCGGCGGGGATGACTAAACCATGCGAATCGCGGGCATGGGCTAGGCGCCCCGCCGCTCCTACAACAGCACTTAGTGCCCTACCAACCGCCGCCCCCTCCGCCACCACCGCCGCCGCCGGACGAACCACCGCCAGATGAACCGCCACCGCCTGACGAGCTGCTCGACGGTGGCGATGAAGCCAGTGCCGTGGCGCTGCTCAGGCCAGCAGCCAGAGCGGTGCTCATCGCCAGTGGGGTGCTGAAACTGCTGCGGCTGTGGTACCAGTCGGGTTGATAGTCACGCTGCGCCGGGTCAATCAGCCCATTGGCCAGCGCCGTACTAAAGCGTGCGCTCCATTTGTCCTCAACGCCCAGGGCCATGGCGTAGGGCAAGTGTTTTTCGTACAGCGCGATGCTCATCGCCGGGGCATTGCCGGCCAGGGCCAGCGCGTCGCTTTCCGCCAGTTGCAGGTAGTCGCGATAGCCTTCCAGCTGATCAAGCAAGCGCCGCCCTTTGACCGACGGCGCCGGCAGCAGGTAGTAGAACAGCACCACCACCAGCACAAATAGGCAGAGCAGCAACAAGGCCGGCACTGATACGGCGTCGCACAGCATCCACAGGCCAATCGGCGCTGGCCAGAAAAACATAAAGCCCGCCAAGCCCAGGCCAATCCGTTTACCCCAGCTAGGTTGATGCCAGGCCAGATAAAACACCCACAGCGACGGCACACCAAAACCCAAGCTAAACACCAGGCCCGCAAAGCCGGCAGCCACATCGTCCTCACTCTGCGCACCGAGAAACAACATCAGCAGACACGCAGCAACTGCCCACACCAGCCCCCACACCCAGAGCCCGCGGTTATTGCTGAACCAGGCCTTGCCCTGTTTTTGCAGCTGGCTTTTCAGCCCGGCTAACGCATCGGCCAGACGCGGCTCGTAGTCTCTGCCAATCTCCAGAGCGATACCTTCCTTGTTAGCCGGGAACAGGCGCTTGCGCAGCTCGCGATCCGCCTCGCTGAAATCGTCACGCGCGCCTGTGCCACGGGCCAGGCTAAAACCACCGCCGCGCGGCTTGTCCTCGATATGCAGGTGTTTGCGGATGGCCATATCGGTGAGCCACACACTAAACGCCCGCGCATCCTGATAAGCCCCCTGCAAACCGCGATGCCAGAGATAGCCGGCCTGCACTGCGCTCATGCCTTTCGGGGCTTCAAACAGTGGAATGATCAAGCCTTTATCAGGGTCGCGGCCGACCCGATCCCAGGCACGCAGATAAAAAATCACCAGGCCGATCAGCAGCAGCGAGCCCAGGCACAGGCCGAGGTTATCCAGCAACAGAGAGCCCAGGCGCTGCGCTGCGCCCGGCCGCGCCACCAGGCCAGCTGGCCAATCCACGGCCACCGTCAGGCCATGGTAGGCCGGCAAAGTTTGCGTGGTGGCCAGGTGTAAATAATCGTCGCGCTGCTCAAGCACCTCATAGGCCTTGCCCTGCTCACCGCCTGCCCCGGTATAGGCGGCCACATCACCCATCCGCGCGCCCGGCGGCAGCTGAACCTCGACCGAGGCTTGAAGTATCGGGAACACCCACTGATTACCGGTGACGTTCCAGTACAGCTCATCGGTAGTGGCGTGATGCAACAGCTGTCGCTCAACCCGGTATCGCAGTTCGTACTGATAGCGGCCCGGCTGCAGCAGGTGGTCCGCCGAGCCGAGGTAATAACGCACCCAGCTGCCGTTCTGCTCGACCCGCACGCGCTCCGGCTGGCCATCGCGGCTCACTCCAAGCAGGGTGATCGGGCTGCTCTGCAACAAGCCCAACGCCCTCCCATAGCTGACAGGCAAATCGCGGTAGATGCCGCGCTTGATCTGTTCGCCCTCGGCCCGCACGGTGATTCGCTCGGTCACCAACAGGTTGCCGTCCGCCTGCACCTGCAGCGTGACGGCAAAGTCCTCAATCACCTCGGCCGCTGTAGCCCACAGTGGGAGCAGACACAGGCTCAACAGCAGAGCGCGCAGTAATCCGGGCATATCAAAACTCCATTTTTGGCGACTGAGCATCACGCGGGTCATCCAGGCTGAAGTACTCGGCCAGGGTAAAAGCAAAGGGCCGCGCCACCAGGTTGCTCGGCACCGACTCGACCAGCACATTCAACTCGCGCACCGCGCCGTTGTAGTAACGCCGGGCCATCTGGATATGCGCCTCGGCCTCGCTGATGGTGCGTTGCAGGTCGAGAAACTGGCCATCGGCCTTGAGCGCCGGGTAATCCTCGACCAGGGCGAACAGCTGGCGCAGCTGCGTACTCAACTGCGCCTCCACCGGCGCGCGCTCGCCCAGCGGCGAATCGGCCAGCTGCACCGCGCGCATGCGCTCCTGCACCAGCGCCTGCAGGGTGCCCTGCTCGTAGCTCATGTACTGGCGCACGCACTCGACCAGCGCCGGAATCAGGCTGGCGCGGCGCTTGAGCTGCACATCGATACCACTCCACGCCTCGGCCACCCGCGCACGGTTGAACACCAGGCGGTTGTAGTAATAAATCGCCAAACCCGCGAGCGCCAACAGCAGCGCCAGCACCACCCAGAATCCCGCACCGTGCATAGTCACTCCTTGATAAAAACCAGCTGTCGCCTGTGTTATCCGCCACCACCTCACACCATAGCCGGCGTCGACCACGCGTGCCGGCACATCCAGAACGCTGGCGAGGCGGACATCATCCGATAATCGCCGTATCCTTTAGTACCAGCCACTGCGAGGCACCCCATGCAGATCGAGTTACTGGAAATCCGCGACCACCTGCAGCGCTTCCCGCCCTTCGATATGCTGCCCGAGGACAGCCTCGACACTATTGCCCGGCAGATCGAAGTGACCTACTTCAAAGCCGGCAGCGACATTCTCCAGCACGGCGCGGCCATTCACGAGCTGCACTATGTGCGCAGTGGTGCGGTGGAAATCTACCGACGCAACGGCGAGCTGTACAACCGCTTGAGTGAGGGCGACATCTTCGGCCAGGCCGGGCTGCTGCGCAGCAACAAGGTGCGCTTCCCGGCGCGAGCGATTGAAGACAGTCTGATCTACTTTATCCCCGCCACGTTGTTCGCCCAGCTGTGCGAAGAGCACGACGGCTTTGCCGAGTTCGTCGAGGCCGAAGGCCAGTCGCGGCTCAAATCCGCGGTGGAAAGCCAGGGCCAGGCCAGCGAGCTGATCCAGCTCAAGGTGCGCAAACTGATCTCGCGCACGCCGGTCTGCGTCAGCCTGGATACACCCGTGCAACAGGCCGCGCAGCTGATGACCGAGCAAAGCGTGTCCTCACTGGTGATTGTCGATGGCGATGCCGCCGGCGCCATGATGGTCGGCATCCTCACCGACCGCGACCTGCGCACGCGCGTGCTCGCCGCCGGGCTTGCGGACAGCACGCCGGTAAGCCAGGTGATGACACCCGAACCATTTACCGTGCAGGCCGATGACAGCGTGTTCGACGCCATGCTGTGCATGCTGCGCCACAATATCCATCACCTGCCGGTGGTGCAGCGTCGCCGGCCGATTGGTCTGATCAACCTCAGCGACATCATCCGCTACGAGTCGCAGAGCAGCCTGTACCTGGTCAACTCAATCTTCAACCAACCCAATGTCGCCGGCCTGCAAAACCTGCTGGCAGCCCTGCGCGGCACCTTTGTGCGCATGGTCAACGAGCACGCCACCGCGCATATGGTCGGCAGCGCCATGGCCGGCATCGGCCGCGCCTTTACCCAGCGCCTGCTGGAGCTGGCCGAACAGAAACTCGGCCCGCCGCCCGTGCCCTACTGCTTTATGGTTGCCGGCTCCATGGCCCGCGACGAACAGCTGCTGGTCACCGACCAGGACAATGCCCTGGTGCTCGATGACAGCTTTGACCCGGCGCAGCACGATGCCTACTTCGCGGCCCTCGCCCAGTTTGTCAGCGACGGCCTGGCCGCCTGCGGCTACACCTACTGCAAGGGCGGCATCATGGCCAGCAACGCCGAATGGCGGCAGCCGCTAAGCGTCTGGCGCGGTTACTTCAACCAGTGGATCGACAAACCCAAGCCACAGACCCTGCTGCACAGCTGCATCTTCTTCGACCTCGACGGCGTGTATGGCGAGTTCGAACTTGTGGAAAACCTCAAGGACCTGCTCGCGCAGAAAGCCAGCAGCAGCCCGGCCTTCCTCGCTGCCCTGGCGCGCAACGCCCTCAACCGCACGCCGCCGCTGGGCTTCTTCCGCACCTTTGTGATGGAAACCGACGGCCAGCAGAAGCACATCATCAACCTCAAGGGCCGTGGCACCGCGCCGCTCACCGACCTGATCCGCGTGCACGCCCTGGCCTGCGGCAGCAAGGCGCAGAACTCTCTGGAACGCCTCGACGCCATCGACAAAACCAAACTGCTGCAACCCGAAGCCATCAGCCAGCTGCGCTACGCCCTGGAGTTTCTCAGCCTGGTACGTGCCCGCCACCAGGCCATGGCCGCAGCCGACGGTGCGCAGCCGAACAACTACATCGAACCGGAAAAAGTCTCCGCCAGTGATCGGCACAACCTCAAGGAAGCCTTTCAGGTGATTAGCAACGCGCAGAAATTCCTGCGCTTTCGCTACCCCGCGCAACCGAGCAAAAGCCTGTGACAACGCCCACCGCGCCACTGGACTGGGCTGCGCGCTTTACCGAACTCGCCGCCAGCGCGACCGAACCACGCCTGCAAGCCTTCTACCAGGCCGGCTGTGTGGCCGCCGATACCCCGTTGGAGCAAGTGCCACTGCTGGCCCTGGACGTAGAAACTACCGGCCTGGATGCCAACCAGCACGCCATCGTCAGCCTCGGCCTGCTGCCCTTCAACCTACAACGCATCCGCTGCGGCGCGGCGCGCTACTGGGTGGTCAAACCGGCCTGCGAGCTGAGCGGCGAGTCGATAACTTTCCACCACATCACCCACTCGGACATCCGCCACGCCCCGCGTCTGGGGCAGATACTCGACGAGTTGCTGACGGCCATGGCCGGCAAAGTGATGGTGGTGCACTACCGCACTATCGAGCGCAGCTTTCTCGACCAGGCACTGCGTCAGCAGCTGGGTGAGGGTTTGCAGTTCCCGGTAATCGACACCATGCAGCTGGAAGCGCGTTTGTATCCCAAGCGTCAGCCGGGCTGGGTTGGCCGGTTGTTGGGCCGCCAGCCGGTGTCGATACGATTGGCTGACAGTCGCCTGCGTTACAACCTGCCGATGTACCAGGCGCACCATGCGTTGACCGATGCGCTGGCCACCGCGGAGCTGCTGCAGGCGCAGGTGGCGACGCGGTATTCGGGGGATACGCTGGTGGGGGAATTGTGGAGTTGAGACAAACCTTCAGGAACGAAATTGGGCGACACAAACCATCACGATTGATTTGTAAGCCGACCACCTCATGTAAATAACCCAGCCCGCATGACTCGAGCAAACCAAGATGAATAGTTTCGACTGGCACAGCGACACGATAACGGCCCAAACACCGATCACTACGACCTATCGAAATACGCAAAATGTTCGCCGGTTTTTAACGGACGCTTGCGGACCGAGCTTCCAATTTAATCGCGCGTTTATGGCTTGGATAAAAGACGGGTCGCCCAAAACAATGGGCGACGTGGCGACAGAATGGCTGCGGCGCCAGCAGTAGCGACGGAATAAGCGCCGTAGAATGGGTCGGTTCGCGTAGGTTGAGCAGCGCGATATCCATCAATACTCGGCTATTACATAGTCGTTCGACACGCCACCCTATGTACTGAAGTTTCTGGTTACGCCCCTTAGCGCGCCGCATCCATGCGGCTCGTCCTCCTACGCAACACCTACGCTCAGCCTTCTGATAAGGCGTCGGCACGCGGCTAATGCTCTGTGACTGGCGAAAAGCCAAAGCGAAACCTGGCCGGATTTGCGTTATCGGCCGCCGCCATGGACAGCCTAGGCTCGAATGAACTAGCTTCTGGCTCAAACCTACCAGCATTGCACCAGCAACTCGGGCTCGCCGTCCTTCATGTCGCGTTTACCTCTAAGTGCTGTCGCGTTGCTGCGAAGAAACTTCAATGCAGGCACAGGCTTAGCCGACGACTAGGAAGTTTATGCGACAAGCACTGCGATAGACCTGTCGCATAATTAATAGTTATAAGGCTATGGAGAGCCCGTAATGACCATCAAAGCAATATTTGCTGTGCTCTTAAGCCTTACGTTCGGAGCTTTATGCTTTGGGGTAGGTGCTTTTACGACCTCGTTTAACCAAAATATGTGCTACTCCGAATTACTGTCAGAGCTTGGCTCCGGCTCACAGAAAGCAGCTAACTCTTCAAAACCAAAAGCTTTTAAAAATTGGGCGAATTTCGCTAGCAACCTGCCACTACAGGGTTATGAATCTAACTGCGAAGAAATTTTGAAATATGTGAAAGCAGGAACGCCGCATGAGTAATCGCCGTATAACAATTGGTTCAAATCGTTCGCTGCGCTCACTGGGACGGGCTAAAGCCCGCCCCTTAACCAAACGTTAGAGGTCTTGATGGCTCGGAAGCTCACCTCTGCCCTTAAAGTTGCAATAGTAATCGCCGCCACAAGCGCAGCATTTTTCGCTATCTTCGGTGGACTGACTTACGGCTACACCTTGCCCAATATTTTATTATTCTCTTCCTTAGGCGCTATCCTCGGCGCTATTGGAGCACCGCACATCGAACCTAAGGCTTTTAGTCACCCTATTACTTGGCAGATATGCTTCTCAATATTAGGTTGCCTGCTCATTGCTTTTTCTTTTCAAGCAGGGTCAGAAGGTTATGCGTTGGCTACGATCATTGGCGGTCTCCTTGGATATACTGCTCCCATATGGGTTAAGCACATTCAGGGCCCGTAATGGCAACCTCTAACAACTGTTCAAACGTTCGCTTCGCTCACTGGTACGAGCTAAAGCCTGCCCCTTAACCAAACGTTATGCACAGCTGAAATCGAGATAAATTCATGGAAATGGATATTGAAACTGCATGCCTTATCTCGGCAGCAGCACCAATTATCGTCATATTGAACGGCGACTATCTCTATATAGGACTGTGGTATTACCTTCTACTACCTGCACTTATAATAGGTGCAAATTATTTCCTCACAACAGCTTCTAATATTTGTTGCGGAATGGCTTTGGCCTTACAGCTATCATTTTTTATATTTTTTTACTGGCAGCATCAGATAAACCAAGGCCTATTAGGGTTAATCCATATTTGTTTCTTGCTACCAAGCGCAGCAATTAGTTCAACAGCAGGGTTTATTCTGTTGAAAAATAATTCTGCATTATCTACGTTAAGCGGTTTAACTTATGACTTTTTCTCCTTTGCCATTGGGGCTACTGCCGGTATGGCTATTTACTTCTCTAGTTGATCCCCAGTGACTCAATGCATAACAATTGGTTCGAATCTCTCGCTTCGCTCTCTAGGACGGACTAAACTTCGCCCCTTAATCAAATGGTATAGATCATGCTGATCAGCTTCTTCAAAGCGGCTTTCGCGCCAGCAGTAGCAACCCAAGGTCTAATGCACTATTGGCGGGGGAACTATCAGAAAAGCTGCGAATTGCTCACAAAAGCCGAAAGGTGGGATCCTGAAATTACGAAAAACAGCATCTTTGAAGCTGGTTTAGGTCTTACACTGCATCAACTTGGCCGCACCGAAGAAGCCAATCCAAAACTTATAGCCGCCCAAATTCATCTATCGAAGCTGTCTACGCACAACAAAGAAATTGCCGGTGCAGAGTATCAAATGCTAAAAGAAATAAACCAGGCATTGAGCAACAGCAATGTTTATATCAAAGCGCTCACTTCGTTCGCTGGGACCGGCAAAGTCACCCCTTAACCAAACGTTATGCGTCTACGGTAATTTGGCATTCAGTTATACATGGAGCGTAAATGAAGAAAAAAAACAAAAACCCAGTTGGCCTTAGAGCTTTTAATGCACTTGGCGTAACTTTACTCTTGTCATCCGTGATTTATATTTTGGTTGCGGGCTTCCATTCTGTCGCTATGGCAGCTGTAGCATTTTCTATTGCAGGCGTAGCAACACCTGTTGGTCTCAGCAATGATGGTCCACTAGAAATACTATTAGGTACTCTCGACGCAATATTCGATGGTGCCGTAGCGATAGTCGAAGGCATTGCGACTGCAATCTCTGGCCTGTTCGGTTAAACGCATAAGCAAGTGGTTCAAACCGTTCGCTTCGGGCAAAAGCCCACCCTTAACCAAACGTTAGCTCCCGATGAATAAGAAAATCTTACACTTACTACTCATAGTCGAACTTATATTTCCCGCGCTAAGTTTAGCTAGCCCGATTGGCGTTATTACAAATATCTCTATTATGGAGAGCGGCATCGGACCAAAGAACGAAGGGTGTGCCGCGTTTGTTATGACAGCGGATGAGGTCCATGTCTTTTTTAACAAAACGGTATTAATTTCTGGGCGCCAAGAGCACGATTTTTTCCTGTATGGGCCATGCTCTATAAGAGGGACTCTTAGCACTCGTTACGACACATGGCAGTGGCAAATTCGCAATTTGGGTACTGGCACTATCACCGCGAGCAATGGCGACACGTTCAGTTTCGGTAACCCGGAACAAGAGTCAACTCCGGATGAAGAGTGGCACGAGCCCTGACAACTGTGTCGAACCGTTCACTCACTGGAACAGTGCTAAAGCCAGCGCATTAACCAAACGTTAGGCATCACAGGAACATGCTGATGCATAAAAAACTTGCTACAAACATAAAAACTTCATTGCCTATTAAACTTTGGCTGGCCTTTGCGGCTGGACTTCTTGCCTGGGCAGTTGGCCCGTTAGGCCTTCTTGATAAGGATGTTGTATCGGAAATTCCTGCCTGGATCTTGCCGGGGATTATCTTCGGTGCCTTGCTTCTCGTTCCCCATAGTCGTTGGGTCAGCCCCGGTCGCGCAGTCGCTGCGCTGGGCATAGGCGTGTTCGCGTGGGTTGCTGCATTCGCAGTTGGAGGCTTTGGCTGGTGGATCGGCGGTTGGCTTTCCTTTGTCGCAGCGGGGTCGATAAGCGGGGCGATACTTGGGCTTCTCGTCCCACGCCTCATTCAGTCTCGGCAGTATTTTCGCTACTTCATCGTGCTTTCTTTTGCAGGATTTCTAGGCAGCATTCCCTTCGCAATATGCTTCCGAACAATGGACTGGAAAGACGCATTGTTCGCGCCACAGTGGGTTATCCCGTCGTACATTTTCTGGAACATGGTCATCGCAATAGCACTACACCTTAGTTCTACTCGAGATGACTAACCATTCCATCGAGCGTACGCCCGACTGGGGCGCCGCTCACGTCAGCACTATGTGTAATTCGAGGCTTTAGGGTTATGCCTAGGAACAGAAGGGAATACGGTTTAAGCCCTGACGATAGAGATTGGGTCATCAATAAAAAATTTGGTCCTCTCTATCGAGAAAAGGCAGAAGAAATCCTGCAAAAATCGGCGGATAAATCGGACAAGATTCTGGGGGCTATTCTGTTTCTGACCCAGCCAGGCAATCTGGATGATCTCGCTAGCAACGTAGACCTAGCGAATGAAAGCCCACAAAAGCTACTTGATGCCGCAACTGTAAAAGATGAGCGCACGTAAAGGAGGCCGTTAAGGGGCGGATCTATTTTTGTTCTGCGACAAGAAATAAACATGTTCTTTGCCACTCGTTTTGAGTTCAAAAACCCAGTACTCCCAGCCGCGCGCCAAATCCCCCGTCAGGAGGGTGAACAGAATCGTTGCGGAAGGGGTTGAGCGGCATGGATGCCGCGAGAGCTGCGATGGGCCATGGATGGCCTCTTGGTCGGGCCCCTGGAGCAATAATGGCGTGATACGGAGCGAAGCGTAGTAACAGCCGTAGGCTGGCCCGAAGGGCGAGCGGAGCGAGTAACGTACTCTGCCGCAGGCAGGGCCGGATGCCGGGGCGTGTTTCTTTTGCTCACTTTTCTTTGCACCGGCCGGCGCTCCGGGAACAAAGAAAAGTGAGGCGCCCGAGGGGGCGCAACACGAAACATCAGCACACGCGGTGCAATGCCGAACATATCGATCAAATAGCCAAGTGATGGGTATCGCCAAGCTCAACCCATTCTACGCAGCCAACCGCGCCCTCTCCCCCAGCCCCTCTCCCGCAAGCGGGAGAGGGGTGAAAAACAAGGCAAAGCATCGCGGCCATGAACCGCTCCTACAGGCGCCAACCAGCACAAATCGTGGGCATAAAAAAGCGCGCCCAAAGGCGCGCTCTTGTACTACCCACCAACAGCGGTCAGCGCGGTTCGCTCATCAAGCCTTTGACGATGGAAATACAGCCCACCAACAGCACGATGGTGAACGGTAAACCCGTCGACACCGCCATGGCCTGCAAGGCAACCAAGCCGCCGCCGAGCAGCAGGGCGATGGCGATTACGCCCTCGATGCTGGCCCAGAAAATCCGCTGCGGTGTCGGTGCATTGACCTTGCCGCCGGCGGTGATGGTATCGATCACCAGCGAGCCGGAGTCTGACGAGGTGATAAAGAACACCACCACCAAGACGATGCCGATCAGCGAGGTGATGCTGGTCAACGGCATCTCGCCGAGCATGCTGAACAGCTTCAGCTCCAGGCCGGCATCCTGCGCGCCGGTAAAGCCATCGACCAGCAACTGGTTGATCGCGGTGCCGCCGAACGCAGTCATCCACAACACCGACACCAGGGACGGCACCAGCAGCACGGCTATCAGGAACTCGCGCACGGTGCGGCCACGGCTGACGCGGGCGATAAACATCCCCACGAACGGCGACCAGCTGATCCACCAGGCCCAGTAGAAGGCCGTCCAGCCCTGGCTGAAGTTGGCGTCTTCCCGGGCAATCGGGTTGGACAACGCCGGCAGGTACTGCATATATGCGCCGAGGTTCTTGAAGAAGCCGGTGAGGATGGCCAGGGTCGGCCCGGCGATAATCACAAACAACAGCAGCGCCATGGCCAGGACCATGTTCAGCTCAGACAGACGCTTGACGCCCTTGTCCAGACCGGCAACCACCGAAACCAGGGCGATGATGGTGACGACGATAATCAGCAGCACCTTGCTGGTGTCGGTGGCGCTGATACCGAACAGGTATTCGACGCCTGCTGCGGCCTGTTCCGCGCCCAAACCGAGGGAGGTGACCAGGCCGAACAGGGTGGCGAACACCGCGAGGATGTCGATCACATGGCCCGGCCAGCCCCACACCCGCTCACCGAGGATCGGGTAGAAGATCGAGCGGATCGACAGCGGCAGGCCCTTGTTGAAAGAGAACAGCGCCAGCGACAAGGCGACGATGGCGTAGATCGCCCAGGGGTGCAGGCCCCAATGGAAGATGGTCGCAGCCATGCCCAGGCGCACGGCCTCCTCGGCATTACCGGCAGCGCCACCCAACGGCGCCCAGTCGGTGCGCACACCATCGGCACCGACGCTGATACCGCCCATGGCCGAGCTGAAGTGCGACATCGGCTCGGAGACGCCGTAGAACATCAGGCCGATGCCCATCCCGGCTGCAAACAGCATGGAGAACCAACCGAGGTAGGAGTAATCCGGTTTCGCGTCCATGCCACCAAGGCGCACCTTGCCCAGGGGTGAGACGATCAGGCCGAGGCAGAGCAGCACAAAGATGTTGGCGGAACCGATAAAGAACCAGGCCATGTGCTGGGTGAGCCAGTTGCGCAGGGCGCTGAACAGCGGCTCGACCTGGGTTTGCAGGGCCAGTGCCAGCACTACGAACAGCACGGCAACGACTGCCGAGATGGTGAAGACCTTGCCGTGGATGTCCAGATTGAACAGGAACTTGCCTTTGATGTTGTCCTGACCGATGACGTAGTCGGTGTCGATCAGATTGGCCTCGCCCGAAGGGGCGGGGATGCCGTCCAGATTTGCCGCTTCTGGTTGCGGGGTCGTGTCAGACGAAGGGTCTTTTTCCATATGGAATGCTCCTTTGGCGTGTGGCACGCATTACGCGCACGAGGACGGATTGCCCTACTCGTACAGCCGCCATCGCGGCGGCTGCGGGTACAGGGTAACAGCCATGGCCGCTGCGTGCAGGCGCAAAGCCAGTATTACCGGCCATTGCAGCCTGCTGCGCAATTGCTGTTTTGGTCTGCCTGTTCAGATTATCTCGGCACTTGCCTCCCGCAGGTCGTGGCAATTAGCTATGGTTTGCCTATGGCCTGCTCAGGGTCGCTGTTCGAGATGTCACTGATGAGAGCATTGCTGATTCTGCTGGCTTGTCTAGTTCTTGCCCTGGCTTCGCTGGCACAAGCCGAGACTTTTAAGGTTGGAGTTGAGCTACAACCCTATTTGCCCTACTCCAACGTGCAAGATGGCCAGTACCTGGGCTATGGCCGTGATCTGCTCGACGCCTTTGCGGCGCATCAGGGCCATGAATTTATCTACCAGCCGCTGCCGGTGCGGCGCCTGCTTAGCGACTTTCTCAGCGGCCGGGTGGATTTCAAATACCCGGACAACCCGCGCTGGAACGCCGACCTGAAACAAGGCCACAAGGTGCACTTCAGCCAGGCGGCAGCGCCGGCCATCGATGGTGTGCTGGTCAAGCCGCAGTTCCTCGGCAAGGGCAAAGCACGCCTACTGCGCCTCGGCACGCAGCGCGGCTTTACACCCTGGCCCTACTTGAATGACATCAAAGCCGGCAAGATTCTGCTGATCCAGGCCAACCAGATCGACTCGCTGCTGGCCATGGCCATGAGCGACCGGGTCGACGGTGTGTACCTCAACCCGCAAGTGGTGCGCCACCAGCTCTATAACAGCGCGCAAAGCGGCCTGGTGTTCGACCCCAGCCTGCCCTATCAGGATGATCACTACTTCCTGTCGAGCATCAACCACCCTGAGGTGATCGAGCAGTTCGACGCCTTCCTCTTCAGCCAGGCCGAGCTGGTGCAAACGCTAAAAGACCGCCACGGCATCAGTGATCCGCTTAACAGCCAGTGACCTCGACTGCTTACTGCGGCTGCAACGTCCCGCAATCCGTCGCCACCCAGCGCGCATGGCTTTGCATGCTGCTGCTCTGGCCGTCGAAGGTACCGTTGACCGTTGAGGTGAACTCCTTGTCGCTGACAAAGCGCGTCTCGCCTTCGCCCTGGCCGTTGGGGCAACTGAAGCGGAACTTCCACAGCTCGGCGCTGCGTTCGGTGACTTCATTGCTGCAACCGGACTCGGGGTCTTGCATGGGAATCTGCTGGGCTTTGATCTGCGCTTCACTCATGCAGATGCGCACGCCCTTGTCGCCCAGTTGAACGCCTTGCTGGGCCATCATCTGCTCCATCATTTGCCGTTGCTCGGGCGGCAGATTTTTCATCTGTTCGAGCATCTGTTCCATCCCCGGCACCGCCTGGCCGCCGACCTGCATATTGTTTGAACTGATTTCCCAGAGGCCGGGCTGTATTTCCTCTGCGCTGCAGGCCAATGGCACCAGACAGAGCCCCAACAGCAGGCTGTTCAACAGTGATAGACGCATGACACGGCTCCAGATAATTAATTTGGCCCAAGCATAGGCTCCGCCATCCGGTGTCGGTAGAAAACCGACGGGATACCCGAAACTGCGCCATACCGATACCCAGCCAAGGCTACCTCCAACCGACACGCAGCTACCTGCAAACGACGGTTGCTACCGCACGCGAAGGCAGTAACTGCCGACACCGCCGGGCGTATGGTTCAATGTTCACCATAGCGTCCGCCAGGAGATCCGCATGCAGGTAGAGCTGATCGAAATACGCGACCACCTGAGTCGCTTCGCCCCTTTCGACGGACTGCCGAGCGAGGTCCTCGACGAAATCGCGCAACAGGTCGAAGTCGGCTATTTTCAGGCTGGCAGCGACCTCCTTCGCTATGGCGAACCGATCGGCGAACTGCACTACATCCGCAGCGGTGCGGTGGAGATCTACCGGCGTAACGGAGAGCTGTATAACCGTCTGGCCGAAGGCGAGGTGTTTGGTCAATTCGGCTTACTGCGCGGCAAGAAAGTCCGGCTACCGGCCCGAGCGATCGAGGACAGCCTGATCTATTTCATCCCCGGCCCGCTGTTCGAGCAGCTATGCGAGACCTATGAGGCCTTCGCCGACTTCGTCGAGGCCGAAGGCCAGTCGCGGCTGAAGTCGCTGGAACAATCCCAGGGCAATGCCAGCGAACTGATGAAGATCGAGGTGCGCAAGCTGGTCACCCGGCGTACCGTCAGCGTGCCGCTGGGCACCTCGGTGCAGGATGCGGCGCGGGTGATGACCGAGCACGGCGTGTCTTCCCTGGTGATCCTCGGCGCGCTGTCGGGCAATGCCGGCCAGGGCCAGGCGATGGTCGGCATCACCACCGATCGCGACCTGCGCACCCGCGTGCTGGCCGAGGGCCTGGCCCTGGACACGCCGGTCGAGCAGATCATGTCGCCCAACCCGATCACCATCCAGGCCGACGACTCGGTGTTCGAGGCCATGCTGTGCATGCTCCGGCACAACATCCACCACCTGCCGGTGATGCACCGTCAGCGGCCGATCGGGGTGATCAACCTCTCGGACATCATCAAGTACGAGTCGCAGAGCAGCCTGTATCTGGTCAACAGCATCTTCAACCGCCAGTCGGTGGCGGAGTTGCAGGCCCTGGTGCCGGACCTGCGCGCCACCTTCCTGCGCCTGGTCAACGAGCAGGCCACCGCGCACATGATCGGCAGCGCCATGTCCGGCATCGGCCGCAGCCTGACCCAACGTCTGCTGGAGCTGGCCGAAGAGAAGCTCGGGCCCCCGCCGGTGCCCTACTGCTTTATGGTGCTGGGCTCGATGGCGCGCGACGAGCAGCTGATAGTCACCGATCAGGACAACGCCCTGGTGCTCGACAACCGCTTCGATCCGCGGGTTCACGATGACTACTTTGTGCAACTCGCCGACTTCGTCAGCGATGGCCTGGCGGCCTGCGGCTTCACTTACTGCAAGGGCGGGATCATGGCCAGCAACCCCAAGTGGCGCCAGCCGCTGCGGGTCTGGCGGGGCTACTTCACCGATTGGATCGATAGACCCAATCCGGAAACCCTGCTCAACAGTTGCATCTTCTTCGACCTGGACAGCGTCTACGGCGAGGCCGAGCTGGTCGAAAACCTCAAGGAGCTGGTGGCGCACAAGGCCAGCAACAACCCCTTGTTTCTCGCCAACCTGGCGCGCAACGCGATCAACCGCACTCCGCCGCTGGGCTTCTTCCGCACCTTCGTGATGGAGAAGGATGGCGAGCAGAACAACATCATCAACCTCAAGGGCCGCGGCACTGCGCCGCTCACCGACCTGATCCGCGTGCATGCCCTGGCCTGCGGTTCCAAGGCACAGAACTCGCTGGAGCGCCTGGACGCCATCGCCGCCACCAAGCTGCTCACCGAGGAGGCCATCACCCAGCTGCGCTACGCCCTGGAATTTCTCTCCATCGTACGCATCCGCCATCAGGCCATGGACCTGCAGGAAGGCCGCAAACCGGACAACTACATCGAACCGGAGAAGGTCTCCGCTAGCGACCGGCACAACCTCAAATCGTCTTTCCAGGTGCTGAGCAATGCGCAGAAATTTCTGCGCTTCCGCTACCCGGGGCAAGCGCAAAATATGCCGCTATGAGACGCCAGCGCACTGCCGCGCCGCCCGACTGGCCGGCGCTGTTCGCCCAGCTGGCGCAGAGCGCCCGCGATCCTCGCCTGGCGCGCTTCTACCAGGCCGGCACGGTCAGCGCCGACACGCCGCTGGAGCGGGTGCCATTGATCGCCCTGGATGTCGAGACCACCGGCCTGGACAGTAGCCGGGACTCGATCGTCAGCCTCGGCCTAGTACCGTTCGACCTGCAGCGCATTCGCTGCCGCGAGGCCAGCTACTGGGTGGTCAAGCCGGCGGGCGAACTGAGCAGTCAGTCGGTCACCTTCCACCACATCACCCACTCGGATATCCAAAGCGCACCGGGCCTGGACAGCGTCCTGGAACAGCTGCTGACGGCCATGACCGGCAAGATCATGGTGGTGCACTACCGCCCGATCGAACGCGGTTTTCTCGACCAGGCGCTGCGTCATTTGCTCGGTGAGGGGCTGCAATTCCCAGTAATCGACACCATGCAACTTGAGGCCCTTCTACACCCGCGTAAGCGGCGGGCCGGCTGGCTGCGCCACTTATTCGACAAGCCATCGGTGTCGATCCGTCTGGCCGATAGCCGCCTGCGTTACAACCTGCCGCTGTACCAGGCGCACCATGCCCTGACCGATGCCTTGGCGACCGCGGAGTTGCTGCAGGCCCAAACGGCGAAACACTATTCGGCAAGCACGCCGGTGGGCAGTCTGTGGAATTAAGGCATCTTTCCCTATTTACCGCCTTGCCACCGCAACAAAACCCTCTGTTCGCCAACATCGTGGGGGCGATGAAAAAGACGTCATCCGCCCGGGTACTGGTTAAGCATTCGCAGCTAAAGCGGGTTGCCGCCAAACCCTCTCAGTAGAATTTTCCGACCGCCCACAAAAAAGCGCGCCCTTAGGCGCGCTCTTGCATGACCCAACTGCCGTGGTTAGCGCGGCTCACTCAACAGACCTTTGACGATCGACACGCAACCCACCAACAACACGATGGTGAACGGCAAGCCCGTTGACACCGCCATGGCCTGCAGGGCGACCAAGCCGCCGCCAAGCAGCAGGGCAATGGCCACTACACCTTCCAAGATGGCCCAGAAGGCCCGCTGCGGTACCGGCGCGTTGACCTTGCCGCCGGAGGTGATGGTGTCGATCACCAGCGAGCCGGAGTCCGACGAGGTAACAAAGAACACGATCACCAACACGATACCGATAAAGGAGCTGAGCTGCGTCAGCGGCAATTCGCCGAGCATGGCGAACAGCTTCAGTTCCAACGCCGCATCCTGCACCCCGGCAAAGCCATCGGTGACGAACTGGCCAAGAGCGGTGCCACCGAAGGCAGTCATCCACAGCACCGACACCAGCGACGGCACCAGTAGCACGGCGACGAGAAATTCTCGCACGGTGCGGCCGCGACTGACCCGCGCAATGAACATACCAACGAACGGGGACCAGCTGATCCACCATGCCCAGTAGAACGCGGTCCAGCCTTGGCTGAAGTTGGCATCTTCGCGTCCGAACGGGTTGGACAGCGCCGGCAAGTTGACTAGGTAACTACCCAGATTGTCGAAAAAGCCGGTGAAAATCGCCATGGTTGGTCCCACCACGATGATGAACAGCAGCAACAGGATCGCCAGCACCATGTTGATTTCCGACAGGCGCTTGACCCCCTTGTCCAGACCGGCCAGCACCGAGCACAGAGCGATCACGGTGATACCGATGACTAGCAGCACTTTGCTCGTGTCGGTATTGGGGATGCCGAACAAGAAGTCGAGGCCGGCAGCCGCCTGCTGAGCACCCAGGCCCAGGGAGGTGGCCAAACCGAACAGGGTGGCGAATACGGCGAGGATGTCGACAATATGTCCCGGCCAACCCCAAACCCGCTCACCGAGCAGTGGATAGAAGATCGAGCGGATGCTCAGCGGCAGGCCCTTGTTGAAGGAGAACAGCGCCAGTGCCAACGCGACGATGGCGTAGATCGCCCAGGGATGCAGACCCCAGTGGAAGATGGTGGCGGCCATGCTCAGGCTGGCGGCCGCCTTGGCATCGCCGGCGGCGGCAGCCAACGGCGCCCAGTCGGTACGCGCACCATTCTCGACACTGGTGCCGCCCATGGACGAGGAGAAGTGTGACATCGGCTCGGCCACGCCATAGAACATCAGGCCGATACCCATACCGGCGGCAAACAGCATGGAGAACCAGCCGGTGTACGAGTAATCCGCCTTTGCCTCCTTGCCGCCCAGACGCACCTTGCCCAACGGCGAGACGATCAGACCCAGGCAGAGCAGGACGAAAATATTCGCCGAGCCAAGGAAGAACCAGGCCAGGTTGCCGGTCAACCAGTTGCGCACGGCGGTGAACAGAGGTTCTACCTCGCTTTGCAGTGCCAGGGTCAAGACCACGAACAGCACGGTTAGCAACGCGGAAATGCTGAAGACCTTGCCATGGATGTCAAGGTTGAAGAGATATTTGCCCTTGATGTTGTCCTGGCCGATCACATAGTCGGTATCGATCAGATTGGCCGCCCCACTGGGGGCCGGAATGCTATCAGGGGTCGGCGCTGGCGTTGCGCCTTTGGGTGGATAGTTAGCCATCTACTGTATCCTCGCTTCTTATTATGTTTTTGTTGAAGTGCGCAAGCGGACAACCGGCGGATATGCACACTGATAGCTAACAGGGCCCATTCCACTCTGATTGCGGAGGTTAACAGCGAGGTATCGAGCGACCGGTATTGAAACCGGCGTGCAATGCTACAGAAACGTCATCTGCAGCTCATGGGCTTGAACCGTGCATTCGCGGTGTGGTCGTCCCGGATTACTCCTGCGGCAACACACCCGAGGCCTGACCTGGCCAGCAAGAGCGCTCCGCGCCGTCTATGGGTAACGGCGCGTGTCAAATATCAAGGTATCGACGCGGTGGGCGCCATACGCCCGTCCTACGCGGTCACTTCTTCGCGGTAGATACGCAGGCCGCGTGCCTGGTAGTTGGCCAGCGCGCTGGGGTGGTCGAGGCTGCAGGTATGCACCCAGACCTTGCTGGTGCCCGGCCAAGCCCAGGCGGACTGCAAGGCATGACTCAGCAATGGGCCGCCAAAGCCCTGACCGAAGAACGCATCGGCCAGGCCGAAATAGAGAATCTCCACCGCGCCGTCGGCATCGCGCAGCAGCTCGTAGTACCCGGCGATGGCTCCCTGGTGATAGGCCACCCAGGTGCGGTGATTAGGCTGCTCGATCAGCTCGCGCCACTGCGCGTCCGTCCAGCTCAGTTTGTCGGTCCACTGCCAGGGCTCGCCGACCAGTTGGTAGAGAAAGCGGTTGAGCTGAAACTGCTTGAGCTGGCATTCCACCACGCTCAGGTCGGCCGGTAGTGGCTTGGCGAGAATCTGCTCGGGGTGCTGCATAGCCAGGTAATAGGTGATGGTGCTCATAACATCCTGCTTGTCAGTCAATCTGCTGAAGCTAACCGTTACTACAAACGAACAAAACCCCCACCGGCTGAGCCAAATGGGGGTTCTCCTCTTTTTACGCCAGGGCTTGTGGCCCGGGAGCAGACGCCGCCTTAGCGATCGTCCTGGCCTGCCGCCGAGGCGGCCGGGGAGCTTTGCTCACAGCTCCAGAGTTCCAACGCCGGCTGGGTCGCTTGTGGCGGGCCGAGCCATTCACTCATCGAGTGGCAACGCTGGTTGAAACACAGTTGATAATCCCCTGCCTCGGGGGTTCGCCCCAAGCGCAGTGGTTGCAAGGGTGGTAGCTGACGCTGGTAATGCCAGCTGCCCTCGCGCAGTTCGGCACCGTCTGGAATCTCCATTCCGGCCCCGGAACCCTTGACCCGCGCTTCGCCGAGCAGCAACCCCTCAGGCGTCACGCGGTAATCCTCTTCCCAACGTATCTTCTCAATCGTGTGCGTCCAGGCCAGGGTGAAGGCTGGCGTAGGCACTTCTGCCCACACCGCGCCCGCCAAACCCAGGCACAAACCAATCACGCCGCCGCTACCTGGGCGCGATGCGCACGCCAGACGTGCTGAGCGATAAACAGCGCCGCCAGGGCAAAGCCGATTTCGTCACTCATCGGCGTGGCCAGAATCAGGCTGGCGCCCGCCGCAAAGCCCAGCGCGCGCTCCCACCAGCTCAGTTTGGCCTGCAGGTAACCGGTAAACACCACACCCCAGATGCCAATGGCCAGCAGCGCTTTGAGTACCACATAGAGCGTGGCTAGCAGGCTATCGCCTTGCAGCATCAGCGCCGGCTCGTACACCGCCATAAATGGCACCACGAAGCCGGCAACGGCGATGCGAATCGCCCACAGGCTGATCTTCAGGCCGCTCTCCTTGGCAATCGGTGCGGCTGCGAAACAAGCCAGCGCCACCGGCGGCGTGAGGTCGGCCATGATGCCGAAATAGAACACGAACATATGCGAGACGATCAGCGGCACGCCCAGCTCCAGCAACGCCGGCGCGGCAATCGAGCTGGTGATGATGTAGTTGGGAATGGTCGGGATGCCCATGCCCAGCACCAGGCAGGTGAGCATGGTCAGCACCAACGAGAGGAACAGGTTGTCCTGACCGATAGCGAGGATATAGCCGGCGAAGGTCGAGGCCACACCGGTCAACGAGACCACGCCGATAATCACCCCCACCAGGGCGCAGGCAATGCCAACTGGCACGGCATGACGAGCACCTTCCACCAACGCGTGCAGGCAAATGGTCAGCGTGTCGCGGCCGCCTTTGATAAACCAGCACACCGCCACCAGCAGCGCGACCACACCGAACACCACGCCGATGCCGAGCTGGAAGAAGCCGGCGCAGAGCACGCCCAGGGCAATCCAGAAGGCGAAGCGCATAACCTTGGACGACACCCGTAGGATGATCGCCGAACCAAGAATCACGATGGCGGTCAAGCACAGGCCGACCATCCCGGAGAACAACGGTGTGCGCCCGGAAAACAGCAGGTAGATCAGCACGAACAACGGAATCAGCAGGTACCAGCGCTGCTTCACCGCAGCCCAGGGGTTGGGGCATTGATCCTTCGGTAGGCCACGCAGGTTGGCACGCTTGGCTTCCAGATGGACCATCCAGAACACCGAGCCGAAGTACAACATGGCCGGAATCAACGCGGCCTTGGCCACCTCGAAGAACGGCACATTGATGGTCTCGGCCATGATAAAGGCCACCGCACCCATGATCGGCGGCATGATCTGGCTGCCCATCGACGAGGTCGCTTCCACGCCGCCGGCAAACGCCGGCTTGTAGCCGAAGCGCTTCATCAGCGGAATGGTGAACTGGCCGGTGGTGACCACGTTAGCCACGCCCGAACCGGTGATGGTGCCCATCAACGCCGACGACACCACCGAGACCTTGGCCGGGCCGCCGAGCTTGTGGCCGAACAGGCCCATGGCGAAATCGGTGAACAGCTTGATCATGCCCGCCTGTTCGAGGAACGCGCCGAACAGGATAAACAGGAAGATATAGGTGGCCGACACATAGGTCGGCGTGCCGTACAGGCCTTCGGTGCCGAAGGCCAGCTGGTTGACGATCTGATCGATGGCGTAGCCACGGTGCATCAGGTCGCCCGGCAGGTACTGGCCGAACAGACCGTAGACCAGAAACAGCGCGCAGATAAATGGCAGGGCGATGCCCATCACCCTGCGTGCGGCTTCAAACACCAGCACGATCAGCATCAGGCCGACGACCATGTCGCTCTGAGTCAGATCACCGGAACGTTGAATCAGATCGGCTTCGAAATACCACTGGTAGAACGCCGTGGCCATACCGGCCAGGCCCAGTAGCCAGGCCATCGGCTGCCAAGGCTGGCCCTTGCCGTGGGACGGAAAGCAGAGAAACACCACCAGCAGCAGAAAGCCCACATGCACCGCGCGCAGAATCTGGCTGGATACCGGGTGAAAAGCTGCGGTGATGATCTGGAAGATGGAAAACAGCAGCGCGACATAAAACAGCGCTTTCGGCCACTCGCTGGGGTTGGCGGCGAGGCCTTGGTTTTGCTCACTCATGAAGGTCACACCCTCGTTACAACGTCGATAGCGCAAGAGTCGCCAACAAAACCTGCCGTGGCGCGCACGCCGGTTTTATTCGTAGCTCTAGAAATAGGGAGGCATGGGTAGGATGGGTTAGCCGCGCAGCGGCGTAACCCATCGAGCGATGGTGAAGTCTCTCACCAGGCTCAAACCATGCAGCATGGGTATCGCGATGCTCAACCCATCCTACGTGGCCAACCCTTCAGCAGCCTTACAGCGCGCCGGCTTCCTTGTAGAAGCGCTCAGCACCCGGATGCAGCGGGATCGGCAGGTTTTTCGCTGCAGTTTCCAGCTTGATGTCCTTGGCAGCCGAATGGGCGTTGCCCAAACGCTCAAGGTTTTCAAACATCAGCTTGGTCATCTGGTAAGCCACTTCTTCGGACACGCCTTCATGGCTGACCAAAATGTTGGTGATGGCCACGGTCGGTACGTCGGCATCCTGACCGTCGTAGGTGCCGGCAGGGATCGGAGCAGGCTGGTAAGCGTCATTACCGATCTTGGCGGTCACGTCAGCCGGTACCGAAACAAAGGTGATCGGCAGGGTCGCGGCCAGGTCGCGAATCGCCGCCATGCCCAGGCCCGAAGACTGCAGGGTGGCATCCAGCTGACGGTTCTTGATCAGTTCAACCGACTCGGCGTACGGCAGAAACTCGACCTTGCCCATGTCTTCATAGCTCAGACCAGCGGCCTTGAAGATGGCGCGGGCGTTGAGCTCGGTGCCGGACTTCGGTGCGCCAACTGAGATGCGCTTGCCCTTCAGGTCAGCCAGGGTGGTGATGCCGGATTCCTTGCTGGCAACAATTTGGATGTAGTTCGGGTAGGTGCCCGCAATCGCCCGCAGCTTTTTCAACGGCGCTTTAAAGCCGGCATCTTCCACGCCATTCCAGGCATCGGCCACGGAATCACCCAGGGCCAGGGCCAGTTCGCCACGACCGGCTTGCAGCAAGTTGAGGTTTTCCACCGAGGCCTTGGTCGCTTGTACTGAGGTCTTCGAGCCTTCGATGCCGTTGCTATACAGCTGCGACAGGCCCACACCAATTGGGTAATACACACCGCTGGTGCCGCCAGTAAGGATATTGATAAAGGTCGGGGCGGCGAGTACTGCGGTGCTCGCGGTAAAGGCTGCGGCAGCAGCAAACAGGCTGAAACGTTTGGTCATTCGCATGGAAGAATCTCCGTCGTTGTTATGGCTTTATGCAGAGTTTTTCACTGTAGACGCTGCGCGCCACCCAGGTGGCGGTGCAGCGCCGGGACTAACGCAAAGGCGAAAAGGAGCAGAGGCTCACGCGCGGCCTGAGCCGAGCGCACAAGAGATGAGCGGTTGATGCAGGACGCGACGAGCGCGCAGATGATGCTGGGCAGTGCATGGGATTCACCTCTTGTCTTTCTTATAGAGGCCGAGGCAATCGAGTGCCTGGCTGACAAGAGCTATAGCAGATGCCGTGCCAGTGAGAGAAAAGCCCGGTTTAGAGCCTTTACTCCAATCAGCACTGCCAACCTGGCGGCTGCAGTAAGCGGAAATCCGCCAGCGGAAAAACCTGGATAAGCGAGATTCCGCCGACTGTGTCACAGGGAGATGCGATTTCGTAGGGTGGATCGGGGGGCGGAGCTGACGCTGTTTTCATCCACCATCGCAGGCGGTGGATGGATGAAGCGTCATCCACCCTACATGGTCCGTGCATCCTGGCTACGGGCTTTCAATCTTCGTCGCTGCTGCCGGCAGGCCGATAGCTGCTGCGCTGCAAACCGTGGCGCTGCATTTTCTCGTTGAGGGTGCGCCGCGGCAGCTGCAGCAGCGCCATCACCTCGGCGATATTGCCCTGACAGTGCTGCAGGGCGCGGTGCAGGCATTGCGCCTCGAAAGCCTCCATCTGCTCGGCCAGCGATTGCACCGGCAGACCATCGGCATTCGCCACGTCACCACTCAAACCCAGGGCATGGCGTTCGGCGGCGTTGATCAGCTCCCGCACGTTGCCCGGCCAGTCATGCCCGAGCAAGCGGCTCAGCTCTGCGGGCGCTAGGCTTGGCGTCTCGCGGCCATTGCGTTGCGCGGCCTGATTGGCGAAGTGCTCGAACAGCAGTGGAATATCCTCGCGGCGCTCACGCAGCGGCGGAATACGCAGGGTGGCGACATTCAGACGGTAGTAGAGGTCTTCGCGGAAACGCCCAGCCTTAACCTCATCGAGCAGGTCCGGTTTAACTGCACTGATCACTCGCAAGTCGACCCGAATGCTCTTGTTCGAACCCAGACGTTCGAGGGTCTTCTCCTGCAATACGCGCAACAGTTTGACCTGCTGGGCCAGCGGCAGGCTTTCCACCTCATCAAGAAACAGGGTGCCGCCATCGGCGTGTTCGATACGGCCGATGCGTTTGCCCTGGGCTCCGGTAAAGGCGCCGCTTTCATGGCCGAACAGCTCGCTTTCGAACAGGTGCTCGGGAATCGCCGCGCAGTTCAGCGCGACAAACGGCTTGCCGGCACGGTTGCTGAAATCATGCAGACAGCGGGCAACCCGCTCCTTGCCACTGCCGGTGTCGCCACGCAGGAGAATATTCACCGAGGTGCCGGCCAGTTCGAGGATCTGTCGACGCAGGTTTTCCATCGGCCGCGATACGCCGAGCAGCTGCGCCTCGATATGGTCCTTGAGGGCGAACTGCTGACGCAGCTGGCGGTTCTCACAAACCAGCCGGCGCTTATCCAGGGCGCGGCGCACGCTGTCGAGCAGGCGCTCAGGGGTGAATGGCTTCTCGATAAAGTCGTAGGCGCCCTGGCGCAACGCCTGCACCGCCATCGGCACATCACCATGCCCGGTGATCAAAATCACCGGCAGGTCGCGGTCGCGCTCCAGCACGCTGTCGAGCAGCTGCAGGCCGTCGGTGCCGGGCATGCGCACATCGCTGATGATGATGCCAGGGTAATCACGGCCGACCAGCGCCAGCGCGGCCTGCGCCGTGGCGCAGCTGTGCACGTGCAAGCCAGACAGCTCCAGCCACTGCTGCACCGCCTCGCGGATTGCCGCTTCATCGTCGACGACTATTACGTGCCCAGTCATATCACCTCCTGATCAATCGGCGGCAGTCTACTGCCTTGGCATTTTGTAGGGTGGATGTCGCTCTTTACATCCACCAGCCGGGGCAGCCTTGGTGGATGGATACCGCGCCATCCACCCTACAGATTCGGCGCGGCTGGCAGGCGCAGGGTAAACACCGCGCCCTGCTCGCCATTGGCCGCCTCCAGACTGCCGCCCAGTTCGCGAACGATGCCGTAGGACACCGCCAGGCCGAGGCCCAACCCGGCACCCACCGGCTTGGTGGTAAAGAACGGCTCGAACACATGCCCCACCGCGTCCGCAGCGATTCCACCGCCGCTGTCGGCGATGCTCAGCAAGCACTGCTCGGCCTGGCGCTCGATGCGAATCTGCAACTGCCGTGACTCTACAGACGCCATAGCATCCAGGGCGTTGTTCAGCAGATTGAGCAGCACCTGTTCCAGGCGAATCGCATCGCCCAGCACCAGCGCGCGGCTGTCGATCTCGCTGTGCAGCTGCACCTGTTCGCTGCGCAGACGCGGTGCCAGCAATTGCAGCGCCTGCTCCAGCACATCGCTCAGGCGCAGGCGCTCACTCAGGCCCGCCGGGCTTTTGCGGGCAAAGGTTTTCAGGTGGCCGGTGAGCCCAGCAATGCGTTGCAACAAGCTATCGATACGCTGCAGCCCTTCACGCACGTCGTCCTGGCGACCGCTATCGAGCAACAGGCGCAGGCTGCCCAGTTGCATCTGCATGGCGGTCAGCGGTTGGTTGATTTCATGGGCCATGGCCGCCGACATCTGCCCCAGCGCCGCCATCTTCGCCGCATGTACTAGGCCTTCCTGGGCCTCGCGCAACTCGGCGGTGCGCAGGGCCACCTCACGCTCCAGGCGCTCACGAATGCTAGCCTGCAGGCGCTGAGTCTTGCGCCGCTGGGCTAGGTAGAGCAGCAGAAACGCCAGGGTCATCCACACCCCAGCGGCAGCCAGGCGGTAGCTGCGTACGCTGTCGACCAGAGTTTTCGGTTCGTGTAGCAAGTGCAGAGTCCAGCCTTCTTCACCCAGATCCTGGCGCTGCCACAGGTAATCACGCGAGCCATCCGGGCCTTGCACGCGGCGCCACTGGCTGTCGCTGTCGATCTGCCGACGCAGCATGCTGGACAGCGGCTGCAACGCCTGTTCGGCGTACTTGCGCACCTCCACCAGCTCCGCGCGGGCCTGCTCGCTCAAGCTGTCGAGGGCGAGGAAACGCCAGGCCGGGCGGTTGCTGAGGATCACCACCGAGTAACTGTCGGCCACCAGCAGCACACCGGACTGGCTAGCCCATTCGCGTTGCAGCTCTTCCAGCTCCAGCTTGACCACCAGCACGCCGAGCACCGTGCCGTCGTCATCGCGCACCGCATGGGAGAGAAAATATCCGGGGATGCCAGTGGTCACGCCCACCGCGAAATAACGCCCGGAGGACTGCCGTACGGCATCCTGAAAATAGGGACGGAAGGCGTAGTTGTTGCCGACGAAACTGCTCCAGTCGCGCCAGTTGCTGGCCACCAGAGTTTCGCCTTGATCGTTAAGCAGATACAGCACGTTGGAGCCGGCGGCAGTGTTGAGCTGCTCCAGGCGTTCATTCAGTTTGCTGCGCAGCAGGCTGTCAGCCGGCGCACGCAGCAATGACTTGATATCACTGTCCAGCGCCAGCACCTCGGGCACCGAACGAAAGCGCTCGACCAGAGTGTGGATCGACTGCGCATACAGCTGCAATTGGCCGCGCGCTTCGACGCTGCGCTCCTGCCAGGCGCGCTGTTCGGCATAGCGCCCGGCCAGCCAGATGCTCGCCAACAGGCCGAGCAGAATCAGCAGGACGATCAGAACAACGCGGTAACGCAGCAGGAAAGCAGGCATGCACGGCTCGCAACAAGGCAGAGCCGGCATGGTAAGGCAAAAGCTAGGTGCAGCGGATTAGACCGTTGGGTAACGCTGTAGCAAGCCATCGCTGAGCCACTGGCGCAACCAGGAGACGGCCTGTACCGGCGCCTGTTCACCCAGATGCGCCAGCTCGCCGCACAGCTCGGCGAAGTTCCAGCCCTGCACGGCCATGCCCTGTAGTGCAGCGGCTTCATCGGCCGCCACGCTGCGATAGCGGGTGATCAGGTGGTCGCGCCACACCAGGCAGCTTTCCACCTCGCTCAGTGGCTGGCTGCCGGGAAATTCGCCCTGCTCCTTGCACGCCCGCCAGAGCGCCAGGCTGTTATGCCGACACGCCAGCCATTGCACGCTGGGGAGCAAGCGTACCTGCAAGGTCGGCCAATCTTCAGCCGCAAGCTCAGCCATCTGCGCCATGCTCAGCACGCTGGCGTCTGCAGCATCAAAGGCCAGGGTGAAGGCCCATTCCAGCCGCGCCAGCTCGCTTAACGGTGCAGCTTGCGCCGGCACCAGATAACCATCGATAAAGTCGGCCAACTGCGCGCCGAGCCAACGCAGGCTGTAGTGTTGTGACGGGTGCGCACTAAGATAGGCCAGCGCCAAGGCATCGAACTCCTCGTCACCGAGCCAGTCATGCACGGCGGGATAGTCACCACGCAGCGTTTCCAACAGGCGCGCGCGATAGGCGTTGTGATAAATCGCCAGGCCCTGTTCGGCAGTCAATGCGGCGCTGCCCAATAGGCTCGCCTGCAAAGCCGGATGGGGTATTACATCGCCATTCAGCAGGTAGCTCTGCACCTCTGCCTGCCAGTCACTCAGGCGCATAACGTCGAACCTTTGAGGGCTTCAGCGGCCACCATACGGGCCTTATTCAGCTCGCCGAGCAGTTCGTC
Source organism: Pseudomonas sp. EA_35y_Pfl2_R5 (assembly GCF_963970805.1). NCBI lineage: Bacteria > Pseudomonadati > Pseudomonadota > Gammaproteobacteria > Pseudomonadales > Pseudomonadaceae > Pseudomonas > Pseudomonas sp. EA_35y_Pfl2_R5. Next base: position 566,781 of record NZ_CAXAOW010000001.1, read on the forward strand.
TAAATCAGGGAAATGGTCATCGCGCTCAAGCAAGGTCGACACCGGCCCGAGGTGCTGCAAGGTGCGCTGATAGAGCTGCCAGACCGGATCACTGACCGGTTGATCATGGGTGTCGATCAAGTAGCTGCCGTAATCGCTGTGCCCGGCCAGATGCAGCTGACGAATACGCTGCGGGGGCAGGCTGCTGATAAATTCCCAGGCATCGAAGCCATGGTTACGTGCACTGACGTAGACGTTGTTAACGTCGAGCAACAGCTCGCAGCCGCTCAGTTCACTGAGGGCCGCGAGAAACTGCCATTCACTGAATTGATCATCGGCGCAGCGCAAGTAACTGGAGACGTTTTCCAGCACCAGCGGCCGCTCGATCACGTCCTGCACCTGACGCACTCTCGCCGCCACATGCTGCAGGCTCTCCTCGGTGTAGGGTAGCGGCAGCAGGTCATGCAACTGGTGGGCATTACCCTGGCTCCAGCACAGGTGATCGGAGATCCACGCCGGCTGCACGCGCGCGGCGAGGTGTTTGAGCTGGCGCAGGTAGTCGCGATCCAGCTCATGCGGGCCGCCAATCGACAGCGACACGCCATGCATCACCAGCGGGTATTGCTCGCCGATGGCATCGAGAAAGTAGAGGGCCTTGCCGCCCGCTACCAGATAATTTTCCGAGACGATCTCGAACCAGTCGATCGCCGGCTGCTGCTCGAGAATGGCTTGGTAATAGGTGCTGCGCAGGCCCAGGCCAAAGCCCAGATTGCCGCGTTGAGCATTCATTGCTGGCTCCTTGCAGGGTGATGCGGGGCAACCGCACGCGGCTGCCCCGGCTCACTTACTCGCCGACAGTACCGCCAGCAGCATCGCACTCGGCCTGAGTCATGGCCTTGAAGCCGTGGCCCTTGCAGACAGCCTGACCTTTGCAGCTGTTTTCGGCGGTCTTGCAGTCATTCTGGCCTTTGCAGGACGTCACGCCGTAGCAGTGCACCTTGGCTTCTTCAGCTGCGACGACAGTGCCGGACATGCCGGCGAACATGGCAGCAGCGGCGAAGGCAATGGCGGCACCAGTAGCAGCGGTGGATTTCATGGTCATGTGCGTATCCTCGGGTGATCTGGGTTGGCCGGACGAAAAGGGGTTTGTGTGCCGGCATTTAACTAGAGCGACGAGACGAACAGGCGTTACAGCCGCGCTGAAAAAAACTTTAGTCGTTCAGCGCCGACGCAGCAAAAGCACGAAGAACACCCCACCAATTGCCGCCGTGGCGATGCCGATTGGCAGGTCCTGCGGCGCCAGCAGGGTGCGCGCGGCGACATCCACCCAGACTAGAAACAGCGCGCCGAGCAGCGCACTGACCGGCAGCAGGCGACGGTGTTCGGCGCCCACCAGAAAGCGCGCGATATGCGGCAGGATCAGTCCGACAAACCCGATGGCACCGCTTAGCGACACCAGCACCCCGGTCAGCAGCGACGCGCAGACAAACACCAGCAGGCGCACCCGACGCGGTTCCAGGCCCAGGCTGACCGCGCTGTGTTCACCGGCCATCAGCGCATTCAACGCCCGCGCCAGACCGAGCAACAGCAGCAGGGCCAGCATCAAGCACAGCGCCGGCAACCAAAGCAGTTCCCAACGCGCCAGACCAAGGCCGCCGAGCATCCAGAAGATCACCGAACTGGCGGCATGGTGATCGCCGAGAAACAGCAGCAGGTTGCTCGCCGCCATCATCACAAACGACACCGCCACCCCGGCCAGCAACAGGCGGTCGCTCTCCAGCCGACCACCGCGACTGGCAATCGCCAGCACCAGCAGCATGCTCACCAGTGCACCGACAAAGGCCGCCAGCGGCAGGCTAAGCAGGCCGACAAATTCACCCAGATACAGCACCACAATCACCGCACCCAGCGCCGCGCCGGAGCTGACCCCGAGCAGATGCGGATCGGCCAGCGGGTTGCGCGTGACCGCCTGCAGCGCCGTGCCGACCAGCGCCAGCCCGGCACCGACCAGCGCACCGAGCACCACCCGTGGCGCGCGGATCAGCCAGACGATGCTGTCCTGGGCGCTGCTCACCGCCTGCGCCGGCTGCAGGTCAAACAGACGCTGGCCGAGGATATCCAGCACCCGCGCCAGTGGCACCGGCGCGGCGCCAAAACCCAGCGAGGCGGCGCAGGAAATCGCTAAGGCCGATGCCAATAGCACCAGTAGCAGGCGATAGGCGTGCGGGCTGCGAATCATCGCGCAAACGCCTGCGGGTGCAGCGCGGCGGCCAGCGTTTCAATCGCTTGCGCGTTATCCAGGCTCGGCGTTACCGCCAGATAGGGCAGCACCACAAAGCGCTGCTCACGGATCGCCGTCAGCCCCTGCAAGGCCGGGTGGTGCAATAGGAAATCGCGTTTCTGCGCCGCACTGCGCTCGCCGTAATCGACGATCAGAATCACCTCGGGGTCGCTGCTGATCACAGCTTCCCAGCCAACACGCACCCAACTCGCAGCCAGCACATCCATGACATTGCGCCCGCCAGCGGCTTCGATCAGCGCCTGTGGCATGGCCAGGCGGCCGGCGGTAAAGGGGCTTTCCTCGCCGCTGTCGTAGAGAAACACCCGTGGCGCCGGGCCGCTGTCGGCCAGGCGCTCACGCACCGCCGCCACCCGTTGCTGCATGCTCTGCACCAGTGCCTCGGCGCGCGGCTGCACGGCGAAGATGCGGCCGAGGTTATGCAGATCGTTGTAGACATCCTCCAGGCTGGCCACCCGGCGTGGCATGACGTGGGCGCAGGACTCGCTCAGCTCGTACACCGGGATGCCGAAACGCGCGAGGTTCGCCGGGGTGACTTCACCACCGACGCGCATGCCGTAGTTCCAGCCGGCAAAGAAGAAATCCGCCTCGGCGTTGAGCAGGTTTTCCAACGACGGGTGCCGCGCGGCCAGCTCGGGCAAATCGGCCAGCTGCGCCATCAGCTCGGGGTTTGGGGTTTTCCAGGCGCTGATGCCGCTGTAGCCGACCATCCGCGATTTCAGCCCGAGGGCTAGGAGCATGGCGGTCAGGTTGATGTCCTGACTGACTGCGCGTTGTGGCGGCTGCGCGATGGTCAGTTGGCGGTCGCAGCTGGTGACGGTAACCGCCTGGGCGGACAGGGCCGCGCCCAGCAGCGGCAGGCACAGGGCGTAACGCAGAAAACGCTTCATGGATTGATCCAGGTAATACGCGGGTGCCCCGCGAAAGGATGACGGTCGACCAGCGCCTGCACGCCATACACTTCGGCCAGCAACGCTTCAGTCAGCACTTCGGCGGGTGTGCCGCTGGCCACCACGCGGCCGTGGTCGAGCACATACAGGCGGTCGCAGAAGGCTGCCGCCAGGTTGAGGTCGTGAAAGCTGGCCAGGGTCGCCAGGCCGAGGGCTTTGATCAGCCGCAACAGCTCCAGCTGATAGCGCGGGTCGAGGTGGTTGGTCGGCTCGTCGAGGATCAGCAGCGTCGGTTGCTGCACCAGCGCGCGAGCCAGCAGCACGCGCTGCTTCTCGCCGCCGGAGAGATGGGCGAACGCCTGGCGCTTGTGCTCAGTCAAACCCACCCGCGCCAGAGCCTGCTCGACCAGAACAAGATCGGCCTGATCATCACCATCGAACAGGCCCTTGTGCGGCGTGCGCCCCATGGCGGCTACTTCGGCCACGGTGAGGCCGAAGTCCTGGGGAAACTCCTGCAGCACCACTGCCACCCGCTGCGCGCACCAGCGCGGCGAACGGCTCCACAGCGCTTCGCCGTCCAGCTCGACACGGCCCTGATCAGGCCGCTGAAAGCGGTAGGCGCAGCGCAGCAGGCTGGTCTTGCCGCTGCCGTTGGGACCGAGCAGACCGACCAGCTGACCATCGCCCACCGCCAGCTCGATGCCATCGAGCAAGGCCTGCTCGCCGCTGGGCGACCAGGCCAGCTCGCTGATCTGCAAGCGCGGCATCAGAAACGGTAATCGGCAGTGACGAACAACGAACGCGGCGCGCCCAGGTACCACTGCTGGCCATCGCTGCTGCCGGTGGTGGCGTACTGGCGGTCGAACAGGTTGTTCAGCTCCAGGCCCAGGCGCACGTCCGCCTGCACCTGCCAGCCGATATTGGCATCGACCACGGTGTAGCTCGGCAGCGTCACGCTGTTCGCTGTGTCGGCATAGCGCGCATCGACATAACGCGCGCCAATACCGGCCTGCACCTGCTCACTAAGCGCCTTGCTCAGCCACAGGTTGGCGGTGCGCCGTGGCACGTTGGTCGGCCGATTGCCGCTTCGGTCACCACCGGCCTCGCGGAAGTCGTCGTACTCGGCACGCACCCACGCGGCGTTGGCCGACACTTGCCAACCCTGCCCCAGCGCCAGTTCCAGAGTGGCTTCCAGACCGTCGGATGACTGCTGACCGATCTGCTCGGTCGGCGCGGTCGGGGTGGCACGGCTGAGCAGCTTCTCCTTGACGATATGGTAAGCAGCCAGCGTCCATTCGCCCTGGCCATTCCAGAACGCCTGCTTGAGGCCGATCTCGGTTTGCTTGGCCTCGCTCAGGTCGAACTGCTGCTGCGTCGGATTAAGCGTCAGCAGGTTGCTCACGCCCTCGGTGCTGGTGGCGTACTGGCCATACAGCGACAGCTCGGGCGTAACCTCGAAGACCAATCCGGCGCGCCAATTATCGCCCGTCAGGCTGCGGTCGGCGCTACTGTCGGTCAGCAGGTTGTCGCGCTGGATATGCACCTGATCGCGGCGCACACCGCTGACCAGCGACAGGCGGTCGGTCAGCTGGGTGCGGTTCTCGGCGAACAGCGAGAACTGCCGCGCCAGGTTGCGCTCGCGCGGGCCATAACCCAGCGGATCGGTGCTCTGATACTGGCCGCCACCGCTGCCGGCAAGCGGCACCGTGTCAGTGAAGCTGCTGGAAAAATCGTGCTGACGGGCGAAGTGGATGCGGTTGTAATCCACGCCCACCACGGTGCGACTATCCAGGCCGAACAGGGCGTGTTCCAGGGTGAAGGTCTGGCGATCGCCGACCTGCTCCTGGGTGTGCTTGATCTCGTAGAAGTCGCTGCGCTTGACCTGATCGCCCGGCTGCCAGCGGTAGGACTCGGCATTGCGCCAGTAGCGCTGGGTCTTGATGTAGTAGAGCTGGTTACTGGCGGTCAGGGCGTCATTGATCCGCCAGTCGCTGACCAGTCGGGTGATCTGGTCGTTGTAGCGAACCTCGGCGTTATCGACGTTGTAATTGCGCTCGCGCAGGCTCTCGCGATACTTGCCCGCGACCAGCGGCGTGCCCAGGTAGCGCTGCGGGTCCTGATCGCCCTGATCATGGGACAGGGTGAAACTCAGCGCATCGCTGGCATCCCAACGCAGGGCAGCGCTGAGCGCCCGGCTCTGCGACTCGCCGTCATCGACCCAGCCATTGCTGGCCTGTTGATTGAGGTTGAGCCGGTAGCTCAGCGTATCGGTCAGCGAGCCGCCGCTGTCCAGCGCGGCCTGGCGGCGGTCGTCGCTACCGTAGCCGAGGCGCAGCTGGTTGCTGATGGCGCCGCTGAACGGCTTTTTCGGCACCACGTTGATCACCGCGCCCGTCGCGCCTTCACCGTAGAGCACCGAGGCCGGGCCGCGCAGCACGTCAATGCGCTCCACCGACCAAGTGTCGACCGGGAAGGTCACGGTGCCGGCCCCGACATACTGACGGGTGCCGTCGTACAGCTGCATGATCGCGCTGTGCCCGGTAAAGCCGCGCGCCGACAGCGCGGTGCCGCCATTGCCGGGGCTGCCGATGCTGCTGATGCCGGGGGTGCGGGTGACCGCGTCTTGCACGCTGAGGTTGTTGCGCCCACGCACCTGTGCGCCGCTTAGGCTGCTGGTGCTAGCCGGGGTTTGCAGGGCCGTCAGGCCCAGGCGCGAACCGCTGCTGGTGGGCGTATGCAGATCGCTTTCACCCTCCGCAGCAACCTTGGCCTGCACGGTCGTGGCCGGCAGATTGACCGGAGATTCGCCCGCCACAGCCGTACCGGCCAGGAACAGGGTAAGGGAAACAGAGAGTTGAGACAGGGGATAGCGCGCCATGATGCTTCCATCGCAAAGGGAAAAGGCACGGCAATCCCGATGGAAACGCGCAACAGCAAAACACGGGCGCACAGGCACCCACGATCGGCGTCAACGCCCGCCCACCGCGGGTTGCCAAACAGTTGGGAGTTGCCGCTGCATCACTGGCAGCGTGCAACATCCCTAAGAACCTGTTCAGGTTCTTAGAATCAGGCCGGTCTCCGGGCTTGCGAGGGTCATGACGTCATCGCCTTCCCATGCAGAAACTGCACAGTGGCATCGTGATGACGTCGCTCGCTTACCGTTGCGGGGGCAGCGTCGGACTAACCCAAAAAGGGCGCACCGACTTCCCGTTTAACCTCACGCACGGCGGCGTGAGACACCTGAAACGGCGCGGATATGACCATCCGCGCCGACACAAGTCAAGGCGTGAACTCGACAAGGCCACCCGCTCAAGGGCGAGGTTTTACATCTGTGGGAGGCGCTTTAGCGGCGGTTTCTGATGAGGCGTAGGGTGGACAACGCGAAGCTTGTCCACCATTCGTGGCGCAGTGACTCAGCCCTGATCAATCCGCAGCTCAGGCACGGCGCGCCCGGCCACCAGGCGCTCATCGACCAGACGGATTAGCTCGGCCTCATCACGCACGCGAAACCACTCGCCGGCCGGGTAGAGACTGGCCGTCGGGCCCAGATCGCAGGGAAACTGACACTGCGTGCGGGTGATATGCACCCCGCCCTCGCACTCCAGCTTGCCCGCAGCCTTGAGCCGCTGGCGCAAGGCCTTCCACAGCTCCAGCGCACCACGCCGGGTGCAGCGCGGGCCGTTGCACAGCAGCAGGCGTTGCGCGTGCGGCGGAATCTGCGACCAGGCGTGATGTCCCGGCACGGCGGCCACACCGACACAGGGCAGGTGCAGTTCAGGGCGCTCGATCAACGCGCAGGCGGCCTCCACCGGCAAGCCGTCGGCCTGGCCAATCGCACTGGCGACAAACAGTTGCTCCGGCTCGGCCTGCTGGCACAGTTCGCTGCGCAGCCAATCGAGGTGCGGGCTGCTGCTCTGCGGCTCCAGGTCGATCACCAGTAGCGGCCGCTCAGCCTCGGCCACGCGCTGCCAGAGCGGCGCATAGCCTGCGCTGGTGTCGACGATATCGGCCAGCGCTGCTTCACCACGCAGCTCAACCAACCGGCGACGCAGCAGCTCGGCAAACGAGCCCTCGGTCAGCTCCGGGCCGACAAACAAAATGCGGGCGTAGGGTGAAACGGGCGTGGTCATGGCGGCCTCCAAAGCGGGGCGGCAGTCTAGCAGGGGATGTTTTGCATTTGGCACGTAGGGTGGATGAAGCGTCATCCACCCTACCCTATAACTGCAGCGCCTCGACAAGATCTTCCAGGCAGGCAAACTCGCGCTCCACACTCGGCAAATCAGGCCGACGCAGCAGCAAAACCGGCACGCTCAGCTCCCGCGCCACCTGCAGTTTCGGCTCGGTGGACTGGCTGCCGCTGTTCTTGCTGACCAACACATCGCTGCCCAACAGAGCGAACAGTGCGCGCTCGCCGTGCAGATCAAACGGCCCGCGAGCGCCGATAATTGTCGCCCGCGGCACGGCCTCCTGGGCCGTTAGGCAACGCACCGTCCAGTGTTGATGAGGGGGGATTTCATGCAGATGCTCCAGCGGTTCGCGGCCTAGGGTAAACAGCGGACGACGAAAGTCTTGCAGCGCAGCCACCAGTTCGTTCCAGTCACCCACTTCGCGCCAGTCATCTCCGGCGCCAGCCTGCCAGCCGGGGCGGCGCAGCGCCCAGCAGGCAACTCCGCTCAGCTCGGCGGCGCGGGCGGCATTGGTGCTGATCTGTGCGGCATAGGGGTGGGTCAGATCGAGCAGCAGTTCGACGCCCTGTTCGCGGATAAACGTCGCCAGCCCTTCGGCTCCGCCAAAGCCGCCGACGCGCACCTGACAGGGCAAGTCATCCGGCACCCGGCCCAACCCGGCCAGACTGTAGATCGCTTCAGGGCTTAAACGCCGCGCCAGGCGCAGCGCCTCGGTAGTGCCGCCCAATAGCAGAATTCGCGGGCTCACGGCTTGCACACCTCCAGCAGGGTGATCGGCAAGGCGCTGCGCCAGGTGTCGAAACCGCCCAGCGGCTGCGCCTGGGCCACGCTGATACGGATCAACTCGCCGCCCACCTGCTCGCGCCAGGCCACCAACGCCGCTTCGCTTTGCAGAGTGACGGCATTGGCCACCAGCCGACCGCCCGGCTTAAGGCTGGCCCAGCACTGCTCCAACACGCCGGGGATGGTCACCCCACCGCCGATAAAGATCGCATCTGGCGCGGCCAAGCCGGCCAAGGCCTCGGGCGCACGGCCGGCGACCAATTGCAGGCCGGGCACGCCGAGGGCATCGCGGTTGTGTTGGATATGCGCCTGACGGCCGGCATCGGCCTCGACCGCAAGCGCCCGGCAGCTGGAGTGTGTGCGCATCCATTCGATACCGATGGAACCGCAACCCGCTCCGACATCCCAAAGCAGCTCGCCGGGTTGCGGCGCCAGGCGCGCCAGGGTGATGGCGCGCACGTCGCGCTTGGTCAGCTGGCCGTCGTGCTGATAGGTGTCGTCCGACAAACCCGGCGTGAGCGGCAGCAAGCGCGCGTCGGCATCTGCAACGCAGTCGACCGCCAGCAGATTAAGGTCAGCCACCCGTGGCAGCGACCAGTCACTGGCCAAGCCGTCGATGCGCCGCTCACTGGCGCCGCCCAAATGCTCCAGCACGGTCAACCGGCTGAGGCCAAAACCACGCGCGCGCAGCAACTCGGCCACCGCCGCCGGGCTATCACCGTCATTGCTCAACAGCAGCAGCCGCGCACCGGGGAAAATCTGCGCCTGCAGCGCCGCCAACGGCCGCGCCACCAGCGACAGCACCGTCACCTCCTGCAACGGCCAGCCCATACGGGCGGCGGCCAGGGACACCGAAGACGGTGCGGAAAACACCCGCAACTCTTCCGCTGGCAGCTGCCGCGCCAGGCTCGCACCAACCCCGTAGAACAGCGGATCACCACTGGCCAGCACACACAGCGGCGTACCGCGCCGCGCCAGTACGGGTTCCAGGCTGAATGGGCTCGGCCACAGCTCGTGCTGCCCTGGCAGATCGCTGGGCAACAGCGCCAGCTGTCGTGGGCTGCCGACAATCCACTGCGCCTCGCCCAGCGCCCGACGCGCCGCCTCACCCAGACCGGCGTAACCGTCTTCACCAATGCCCACCAGGGTTAACCAGGCCGTCATACCCACTCCTCTGCGCCCGCCCGACGAGCAAGGGTGTCTGCGCGTCAAACAAAGCGGGCATAATAGCGCCTTCGTCGGTGCCCGCCGCCATTGTGCATAGGGCCTAAGAGGGAACACGGTTAAACCGTGGCTGCCCCCGCAACTGTAAACAGCGAGTCTGCCGCAACTGCGCCACTGGGTAACCGGGAAGGCCGCGGCAGATGATGACCTGTCAGCCAGGAGACCTGCCGACGACGCTAGTCGCGAGTGCCAACATCGGGCGGGGTGTACCGATGCCATGAAATCCCCTGTGGGCGGATTTCGCTGGTTCGGTCGCCGCGTCTTTGTTGCTGGTGACCCTTTTTGCGCGACCGTCCAACCTCCGCCGACCTGCCCGACCCACGTCCTAGCGCGTGTCCCGGCCTGCTGCGTATCGTTCCGGCGCTGGACGGCGGCATCTGCCGGGTCAAACTGGCCGGCGGCGTGCTTAACAGCCAACAGGCACGCGCCATCGCCGAGGCGGCCGAGCGCTGCGCCAACGGTTTGCTGGAGCTGACCAACCGCAGCAATCTGCAGATTCGTGGCGTATTGGCTGGCCAGCAGGCCGAGCTGATCGAGCGCCTGCTGGCCGCCGGCCTGGGCCCAAGCAACCCGGCCGCCGACGATGTGCGCAACCTGCTGCTCAGCCCCGCCGCCGGCCTCGACCCGCACGCCCTGCTCGACACCCGCCCACTGGCCGCCGCGCTGCTCGCCCTGCTGCAAACCACCCCGGCGCTGCATGGGCTGTCGGCCAAGTTCGCCTTGCAGCTGGACGGCGGCGAAGCCCTGGCGATGCTCGAACACCCCCACGATATCTGGCTTAGCGCCCTGCCCGGATCGCCGGCCCGATTGACGTTTGGCCTGGCGGGTTGCCCCAGTGATCCGCCGCTGGGCATGGTCAACGTTGAGCAGGCCGTGCCGTTGGTAGAACAGCTGCTCAGGCTGTTCCTCGATCTGGCTGGCAACGAACACAGCCGGATGCGCCAGCTGCTAAGCGTGATTCCCGCCCACCAACTGCTGCAACAGCTGCAAACGCGCCTGCCCTTTACCGTGCAAGCGGCCCCGGCTGATTGGCAACGCAAACCAGTCAGCCCACGCGCGCCGATGGGCATTTATCCACAGCAGCAGGCCGGCCTGTACATGGTCGCCGCCGCCTCGCGGCTGGGGCGGATCGACGCCGCACAACTCAAAACCCTGGCCGAGCTGGCTGAGCACTGTGGCGATACCAGCCTGCGCCTGACGCCCTGGCAGGGCCTGTTGCTACCGAATATCCCCAAGCCATCGGCAGACAAACTGCTGCACGCACTGGCCGAACTCGGCCTGCTCACCGATGCGCAGGAGCCGTTAAGCAATCTGATCGCCTGTACCGGCTCAGCCGCATGCAGCAAAGGCCTGAGCGACAGCAAGGCCGATGCCCTGCAGCTCGCCAAGCGCCTGCGCACCAGCAGCGCACGGCCGCAGGTGCATCTAAGCGCCTGCCCGCGCTCCTGCGCCGCCGCCCATACCGCGCCCTTTACCTTGCTGGCCAGCAGCGCTGGCCACTACCAACTCTATCAACGCACGCCCGAGGCGGCCGGTTTCGGTCAGCTGCAGGCCAGCGCCATGACTATCGACGAGGCCGGCGACTGGTTCGCCGCCCACTGCGCAACAGGAAACAGCGATGCTTGAGTACATCCGCGACGGCCAGGAAATCTACCGTCAGTCCTTCGCCACCATCCGCGCCGAGGCTGACCTGTCAGCGATCCCGGCCGATCTGGAAAAGCTCGCCGTGCGTATCATCCACGCCTGCGGCATGGTCGATGTGGTGCAGGACCTGCGCTTCTCCCCCGGCGCAGGTGCCGCTGGCCGCGCGGCCCTGGCCAAGGGTGCGGCGATTCTCTGCGATGCGCGGATGGTCGCCGAAGGCATCACCCGCCCGCGCCTGGCCGCGAATAACCCGGTGATCTGCACCCTGCATAACGACGGCGTGATCGAGCAGGCCCGCGAACTGGGCAATACCCGTTCGGCAGTCGCATTGGAACATTGGCGCGAGCACCTGGAAGACAGCGTGGTGGTGATCGGCAACGCGCCCACCGCGCTGTTCTATCTGCTGGAAATGCTCGACGCCGGCGCGCCAAAACCGGCGCTGATTATCGGCATGCCAGTGGGCTTTATCGGCGCAGCCGAATCCAAAGACGCCCTCGCCGCCGACAGCCGTGGCGTGCCTTATGTAATCGTCCGTGGTCGGCGTGGCGGCAGCGCCATGGCGGTGGCGGCGGTCAACGCCCTGGCCACGGAGGTGGAGTGATGAGCACACAAAAAGGCCGCCTGCTCGGCCTCGGCGTCGGTCCCGGCGACCCCGAGCTGGTTACCCTCAAGGCCTTGCGCCTGCTGCAATCGGCCGCTGTGGTCGGCTACTTTGTGGCCAAGGCCAAAGCCAACAAGGGCCAGGGCGGTAACGCCTTCGGCATTATCGAGCAGCACCTGACCGACACCCAGCAGCGCTTGCCGCTGGTCTACCCGGTGACCACGGAAAAACTCGCCGCGCCGCTGAGCTATGAAGATGTGATCAGCGACTTCTACGACACCTGCGCGGTGCAGATCGCCGCGCGGCTCGACGCCGGTCAGGATGTAGCGGTGATCTGCGAAGGCGACCCGTTTTTCTACGGCTCCTATATGTACCTGCACGACCGTCTGGCCGGCCAGTACGAGGTGGAAGTGGTGCCCGGCGTTTGCTCCATGCTCGGCTGCGCCTCGGTGCTCGGCACCCCACTGGTGTACCGCAATCAATCTTTGAGCGTGCTCTCCGGCGTGTTGCCCGAAGACGAACTCAAGCAGCGCCTGCACAGCGCCGAAGCCGCGGTGATCATAAAGTTGGGGCGCAATTTCGAGAAAGTTCGCCGTGTGCTGCAAGAGCTGGGCATCGACCAGCGCGCCCACTACGTCGAGCGCGCGACCATGGGCAACCAGCGCATCGTGCCGCTGGATGAAGTGGAGCCGATGTCCTCGCCGTACTTCTCGATGATCGTGATCCCCGGCGAGAAATGGCGCGGTTAACCGGGGCTTAACGACCCATAGGGTGGATGACGCTTCACCCATCCACCAACGCCGAGATGGTGGATGAAAAAAGCGTCATCCACCCTACCCATTGATCGCGGCCAAGGCCGCTCCTACGCCAACCACGGAACACCTTATGACCGCTGCTCCCGCCATCATTATCCTCGGCCCCTCCGCCCTGCCCTGCGCTCGGCGCATCCAGGCGCTTTATTCACAGGCGCAAATCCACGGCCTGAGCGGTCGAGTGGCGGATGTCGATCGGCTTTATGACGACTTCGGCGACACCCTGCGCACGCTCTATCGCGCCGGTACGCCGCTGATTGTGTTGTGCGCCGTCGGCATCGTGATTCGTAGCCTGGCCGCCGTGCTCGGCGAGAAAGACCACGAGCCACCGGTGCTGGCCGTGGCCGAAGATGGCAGCGCCGTGGTGCCGCTGCTCGGCGGCCTCGGTGGGGTCAACCGCATGGCGCGGGAAATTGCCGCGCATTTGCAGACCAGCGCGGCGATCACCACCAGCGGCGAACTGCGCTTTGGCACCTGCCTGCTGGAGCCACCAGCCGGCTATGTACTGGCCGATCTGGAACAAGGCAAAAGCTTTGTCAGCGACCTGCTCGGCGGCCAGGCGGTGAGGATCGAGGGCGACGCACCCTGGCTGGCCCAGGCCAAACTGCCGGTGGATAACCAGGCCAACCGGGTGATCCATATCAGCCCGCTCAACCGCGCGGCCAATGCCGACGAACTGCTGATCCACCCGCAACAGGTGGCCGTGTGGATCGAACGCGCCAGCGCCGATTTACTCAGCGAACTGCAACAGGCGCTGCAAACCAGCAACCTGGCCGCGCAGAGCCTGGCCTGCCTGCTGGCCGCGCCAGAACTGATGGCCAACGCCGACCTGCACAGCGCCGCCGCACAGCTCGAACTGCCGCTGCGCTTTATCGATGACGCCACGCAACTGCCGCCGCTGCATAGCCAGCACGCCAACCTGCGTCTGCTGCTGGCCGCGGCGCCCATCGACGCCAGCCAACTCGGCCGACCCCGCGGCCGTCTGACGGTGATAGGCCTCGGCCCCGGCGCCGCCGAGTTTATGGTGCCCGCCGCACGCCAGGCGCTGGACGAAGCGCAGGACCTGCTCGGCTACGAAACCTATATCAAGATGACCGGCCCGCTGCGCCCGGAGCAGGTGCGCCACTGCACCGACAACCGCGAAGAAATGCAGCGCGCCCGCCATGCCTTTGCATTGGCCGCCAGCGGTCGCCGTGTGGTGGTGGTGTCCTCCGGCGACCCCGGCGTGTTCGCCATGGCCGCCGCCGTGCTGGAAGCCCTGCACGCATCGACCGACGCCGAATGGCAGCGCGTCGATCTACAGGTATTCCCCGGCGTTTCCGCCGCCCTGGCCACCGCAGCCAAAGCCGGCGCGCCGCTGGGCCACGACTTCTGCCTGATCTCCCTCTCGGACAACCTCAAGCCCTGGGCCATTATCGAAAAACGCCTAGAGCACGCCGCCGCCGCCGACCTGGTGATGGCCTTCTACAACCCCATCTCCAAAGCCCGCCCCTGGCAGCTCGGCTCTGCGCTGGACATCGTCCGCCAGCAACGCACGCCAGATACTCTGGTGGTGCTAGGCCGCGATATCGGCCGCCCCGGCGAAACCCTGCGCAGCCTTACCCTCGGCGAGCTGACGCCAGAGATGGTCGATATGCGCACCCTGGTAATCATCGGCTCCAGCCAAACCTGCCGCTTCCCCCGCGCCGAGGGTGGCGAGTGGGTGTATACGCCGCGTAGTTATCCACAGATATAGGCCGGAACCACTGCACTCGGCAGTCCTGCAAAAAGACGATTAATCGACAGCCTGGGCAGGCATAACTTGTCTTGTTTAACGATGAGTCACTAAGGTAACCGTCACTGTTTATCAGCCCCGGACGCATCAGGCTCGGGTTAACCCATCAAGGATGATCGACATGCTACGCACCCACGCCCTTACCGCCACGCTGCTCGCCAGCGCCCTGCTGCTCTGCACGCTCACCAGTCAGGCGGCGATCAAGCACTGCCCAGTGACGATTGATCAGTCCGACGATGACAACATTCTGGATCACCTGCAGCGGGCTAATAACGGGGATGCCTGTGCCCAGTTCAATATGGGCTACCAGTTCTACACCCAGCAGGATTATCCCGAGAGTGAACGCTGGTACGCCAAAGCCGCCGAGCAAGGGGTCAGCCGCGCGGCATTTGAAATTGCCATGCTCTACCGCGACAAACTTCTGCCGGGTGACGACTCCGAGCGCAAACGCTGGCTGAACCAGGCAGCCGAGCAGGGTTTTACCCAGGCTCAGGTTGAACTGGGCATCGATTATCTGGACAACCCCGGTGATCAGGATGAGCGCTACCAAGCCATGCATTGGTTTGAACAAGCGGCCGACCAGGGCGATATACAAAGCCAATACCTGCTGGGTGAGCTGTACTGGAGCCGCGACAGCGGTGTGGAGTTTGCCGCCAGCGGCGATGAGCGCGCCATACACTTCAGCAGCGACGACAGCAAAGCGCTTTACTGGATCTGCAAAGCCGCGCAAAGCAACCATGCCCCCGCGCAATTCAGCCTCAGCGAGGCCTACAGCACCGGCACTGGCGTACCGGTCAATCGCGACCAGCAGCAACTGTGGCTGGAACTGGCCGCCAACAACGGCAGTGAAGAGGCCAAGGAGCGACTGGATGACAGCGATCTACCTTGGTACACCCGCCTGGAAAACTGGGGCAAGCGGCAAATGATCGATGAAACCGCCCAATGCCCGGACTTAGAACTGCAAGCCACAGAACAGCAGGCAAGCTACTAACGAAAGGAATCAGCATGCGCCCCTTCCTTATCGCTCCTCTGCTCGCACTGGGCCTGGCTACATTCCACGCCAGCGCGCGCGACACCAATGAAGTGGTCACCTCTGACCGGCAAAACCCGGCCGTCTCAGCTGCCGTGCGCCAGGCCCAGGCAGGCCTGACCGAGTTCCTGGCACAGGCCGCCAAACCGCCCGCCAATACCCGTGACTACAAGGTTCAGGTCATGGCCGAAGACAGCAACGGCATTGAAACCTTCTGGGTCACGCCCTTCCACGCGCTTGAACAGGGTTTTATCGGCACCGTGGCCAACGAGCCACGCATTGTCAAAAGCGTGACCTGGGGTCAACAACTGCGCTTTACACGCGAACAGATCACCGACTGGGGTTACCTGAAAAACGGTCGCCAGGTTGGTAGCTTCACCATCTGTGCATTGTTCAAAGAGATGCCCCCTGAGCAGGTGGAGTTCTACCGCAGCCAACACGGCTTTGACTGCTGATAGCGACGAAACCCTGCGTACCGATGGTGGCGCGTGAGGGTTTGTGATGTGGGGGTAACCAGGGCCAGGCCAGCTGAACCTGCAATCGCCATCGCGGGTTTTGGCAACTCACAGATGATGGGCTTGCGGCAGCATGGGTATCGCTACGCTCAATCCATCCTACAAGCGGCTTGGCCTGGCCCCCGCTAAGGGGCTCCTCACTCGGGCTGGTGACAAACCACGCAAAGCTTGTTGCCGTCGGGGTCGCGAAAGTAGGCACCGTAGTAGTCCGGGTGATACTCGGCGCGTAGCCCCGGTGGCCCTTCACAGCGCCCACCGTGAGCAAGCGCCAGCCGATGGGCCTGCTCGACCTGTGCGCGGTTCTGCGCCAACAGCGCCACCATCTGCCCGTTGCCTGGGTGATGCGGGGCACCGTCATGGGGTTTGCCGATCAGCAGCAGCGGCCGGGGTTCCGGCTTCGATTGCCAGGCCGCCCAGGGTTTGTGCTCATCGAGAAAACGCAGCTCGATACCCAGTAGCGTCATGATCGGCTGGTAGAAGGCCAGCGCTCGCGGGAAGCCACTCACTCCGATGCAGATATGGGAAAACATGGGTTTGCTCCCGGTAGATAAATGAGGCTCTGCCGAGAATACTCCGCCATCGGCGTTGCATGCGGCAATACCACCGCCGCCTGCGAAGCACCGCCTCGCCGCCTCTCTAGGTAAGGTCCTTGAAAACAGTAATAGGGGACAGACAACAGTTTTTCGCTTCTGCTTGATCATTCAAGCGAAACCGTGGTCTGTCCCCTATTGTCACAGGTGGTACCCATCGAGGGTTTTGACGGTTCACTGATGGTGGGCTGGCAGCAGCATGGGTTTTACGGTTCACAGATTATGGGTTGGCAGCTCAACTGTAGGCGTCACGTACTCTCGTTGCCAGATGCGGCAGCGGAGGACTGTCGCGGCGCAGCATCTCGCATCATCGCTTCTGCCATGCGCACGCAGTAGTGCGTTGCCAGATCGATCTGAGAAAGCACAGCCAGTTCGTCTATGTCTGGAGCCGCTTTCATATGGTCCAACAGTCTTTCCCTCGGCGTGTCACTGGCACTCTCCCAAAGGAAATTGAAGCAGTCCATTGCTGTTCTCAATGGCTTGCGGCCCGCATTGCGGTCAACCACGCCATCAGGCCCCGGCACCACATAGCTCTCACCGATCTGGAAGCGGTTCGGAGGCGAGTTGTTTGCGAAAGCATCCGCCTCGCCGTCAAAGGACACTGGGATCGCCCGATGCTTCCCCATTGACTCGATCAGCTCGAACACCGGCAAGTGGCGTCGCCGCGTCTGCACCTCATCTATCAAGGTCTTGAAGCCAGGCTGCATGTCATTCACACGGAACCCCCACAGCAGAAAGCTGAAGGGCAGACCGGTTGCGTCAAGATGATGCTCTTCGGGACTGAGTGTTGCGATTACATACGCCGCGGGCAGCGTTCTTCCGACCGGGTCCTCCGTAAAGCGTTTCAGCCGCTGCCTGGTCTCTGCCAGAGCGATGGGAAGATCCTCTAGCCGGTGGAATTCTAGTCGCCCGTCGTTCGTGTCGATGAAAACAATTCGGGGATACTCGGCGTGCTTCGTCAAGGCACTGTGCAAAAGCTTATTGACCTTCAGCCTGGCACCTTCACGTCGTTTGGCTTCAACGGAGAACTTGGCACCAGTGGCGACATGGGTGGCAACGAACTCCACGTGCGTGGTACGGCGGTCCGTCTCATCCTCCAATTCGAGGGTGAACCCAGCTCGTAGCAACGATGCAGCAACACGGACCTCATACATCGCCCCCGGAAATCCACTAGGACTCCTGACCCGATCAATGAGCAACTGCTCAACGTCAACTGCATGCTGAAGCGCGTACAAGTCGTAAGCGAAGCGCATGTACGCCGACAACGCTCCAGTCGCAGCCAATCCAAGTTCTTCGCGGTTTGCCTGACGCGTAGCCGCCAGCTCGCAGGCACGCATGAACCAAGCCACAATGCGATGCCGATATTCCACCGGCTTACGTATTTCTTCCTGCCACCAGTCTTCGCCAAGAACGATCCTGGGGTAATCGCGCAAGAAGTCGTGAAACGTTTTCCAGTGCTTCGACGTGTGACACCGGCGGCCGACGGCCACAACACGGTGCTCCTGGAGCTGCGTGGAAATAATGGACCGTCCCAATCCTTGCTGCTCCCGGCGCTGAAACTCACGCGCCTCAAGCCGAGATTGAGACGAACGATGCGGCGCTTCAAGCGCCATGCGGGCGGTAGCCCGCTCTGTCACCAGCTGCTCCGGCGAGCCGTGGCACTTTTTGAATTTCTTGCCGCTATTGCAGGGGCACGGGTCGTTCCTGCCAGGCTTGCTGTTCATGTGCTCAGTTTTTCGTGCATCGGACGGTCGAGAATAGTCAGCGGAATAATGACTGACAATGGCTGTCGAGCGCGAAGACGACGGCAGCAAATAGTCTGAATAACCAACGGTGGACAAGGCTTCGCTTGTCCACCAAGTACCTCAAGCCCTCTCCTTCCCCAGCTTACGCAATAAATAGCTATCCATAATCCACCCATGCTGCTCCCGCAATTCGGCGCGGCGAGTGCAGATGGTCTCGGCGACCTCGCTTAGCGGCCCAGCGATCAGCACTTCATCCGGGGTGCCGATATAGGCGCCCCAGTAGATCTGCATGTTTTGATCGACAAAGCGCTGGTAAGTGTCCTGGGCGTCGAG
The DNA here is from genome assembly GCF_963970805.1 of Pseudomonas sp. EA_35y_Pfl2_R5. NCBI lineage: Bacteria > Pseudomonadati > Pseudomonadota > Gammaproteobacteria > Pseudomonadales > Pseudomonadaceae > Pseudomonas > Pseudomonas sp. EA_35y_Pfl2_R5. The sequence continues at coordinate 585,187 of NZ_CAXAOW010000001.1, forward strand.
CATCACCAGCACGCTGTCCACGCCCTCTGGGAAGCCGCCTTCGGCCAGGCGCCGCGCCGGGGTGATCTGGAAGGCCTGGCCGATGCTGTTAAAGCAGACCTTATGCTTGGCCGCCAGGGCTTGCAGGCTGGTGATGCCGGGGATGACCTCGTACTCGATTTCTTCCGCGCTGTTGCGAACTATCTGCTCGACGATACGCAGGGTGCTGTCGTACAGCGCCGGGTCGCCCCAGACCAGAAAGGCCCCGGTTTCGCCATCGCGCAGCTGCTCGCGGATCATGCCTTCGAACACCTGCTGCTTGTCCTGATTCAGATCGACCACGCTGCCGCGATAGTCCGCTACATCGCGCACCCGCTCGGGGCAGTCGGCGCTGGCAAAGCGGTAGTCGCGGCCCTGGATAAAGCGTTCACAGATGGTCTTACGCAGGCCGATCAGGCTGTCCTTGGCGCTGCCCTTGTCCATCAGAAAGAACAGGTCCGTGCGGTTCAGCGCGTTGATCGCCTGCACGGTCAGATAGTCCGGGTCGCCGGCGCCGATGCCGATGATCAACAGGGTTTTCATAAGGCTGTCTCCAGGCTGCCGGCTATAACCGGCAGCGAATCGATATGTCGGTAGTCGGCACCTAACTCGGCGGCCAGCTGACGCGCGCGGCCCAGGCGGATCGGTGCGCTTTCGATATCCACCAACAGCGCCGGGCAAGCGCTCGGCGCTAACGCCGGCCAATCGCGCAGGCGGCCATCGGTGATGATCAGCAAACGCTGACGCTCGGCCGGATGCAGGCGCTGACGCCGCGCCTGCCAGTCGGCGGCCTGCTGCAAAGCATCTAACAGCGGCGTGCCGCCGCCCGCGCCCAGCTCGGCCAGCCACTGCTGCAAGGCCCGGGAAGGCTTCTGCCCCTGCCACAACCATTGCGCCTGACGGCCAGTCGCATGCAACAAGGCCAGGCGCGCGCGCTGCCGGCGCGCCTGCTCGAACACTTCACTGAGCAAACCCTTCGCCTTGCTCAACGCGCCATGGCGGCGGGTCGAGGCCGAGGCATCGACTATCACCAGCCAGAGCTCCGCTGGCTTGGCGCTGCGCGGACGCAGCACGAGATCCTGGCGACTGCGCGGGCGGCCTTTAAGCAGGCTCGCCGGCCAGTCGATACGGCCCGCAGCGCCACTGCGACTGGCGCCGTTACTACCATTGCCCAGTGTGCCGGGTGCGGCCCGGGCATCCGCGCCTAGGGCTGTGCGCGGGCGGATGCCTAGGGCTTTTTTGTCCAGCGCGGCGGTTCACGCCGGACGCCAAGGCTCTGTGCCTGGGCGGGCAACTCGCCCCACTGGCCTTCGCCTTGCGGCGCTTGTGGCTGCTCGCTCGGCGCGCTGTTATTTGGCTGCGATTCGGGCTGTGATTGTGGCGGCTGCGCGGCAGGCGGCAGGGTATGCCGGCGACGGTGACGCAGCACAAAGTCTTCCACCGCATCGATATCCACCGCCTCGATATGTTCGGCACCACGCCAAGCAGCATGGGCGCGAGCGGCGCGCAGCCAGACCAGATCGGCGCGCAGGCCGTCGACGGCGGCGGCGAAGCAGCGTTGGCTGATCTGTTCCAGAGCGGCGTCATCCAGGGGAATCGCCGCCAGACGCTCACGGGCGCTTTGGCAACGCTCGCGCAGCTCGTCTTGCTGCACCTGCCAGCGCTGCAGAAACGCCTGCGGGTCGGCATCGAAGGCCAGGCGGCGGCGAACGATTTCGGCGCGCTGGGCCGGTTGCGGCTGGGCATCCAGGGCCAGGTTAAGGCCGAAGCGATCGAGCAACTGCGGGCGCAACTCGCCCTCCTCGCCGTTCATGGTGCCGATCAGCACAAAACGCGCAGCATGCCGATGGGAGATGCCGTCGCGCTCGATATGGTTGACCCCGCTGGCGGCGGCATCCAGCAGAAGGTCGACCAGATGATCGGGCAGCAAGTTGACCTCATCGACGTACAACACGCCGCCATTGGCCTTGGCCAGCAACCCGGGAGAAAACTGCGCACGGCCCTCGCCCAGCGCGGCATCCAGATCGAGGGTGCCAACGATACGCTCCTCACTCGCCCCTAGCGGCAGGGTGACAAAGGTGCCGCTGGCGAGCAGATCGGCCAGGCCACGGGCCAGGGTCGATTTGGCCATACCGCGCGGCCCCTCGATCAGCACACCGCCAATCGCCGGATCAATGGCCGCCAGGCACAGCGCCAGTTTCAGGTCATCGGCGGCGACCACGGCAGCGAGGGGGAAGTGGCTATCGGTCATGGTTGCAGTCCATCAAGTTTGCGTAGGGTGGACGACGCTTTTCTCGTCCACCATGACGGTGTTTTGGTGGATGGATAAAGCGCCATCCACCCTACGATTCTTCGCTGTCGATCAGCAGATTTTCCAGCGCTTCGCGGTACTCGCCGGGGTGCTGCCAGAGGCCACGTTGCTGGGCTTCGAGCAGGCGTTCGAGGATATCCTGCAGAGCGCCGGGGTTGTGCTGCTGGATAAAGTCGCGGGTGCTTTTGTCGAGCAGATAGGCATCGGTGAGCAGCGCGTATTGGTGGTCATCAACCAGTTCGCTGGTGGCGTCGAAGGCGAACAGGTAGTCGATGGTCGCCGCCAGCTCGAACGCGCCCTTGTAGCCGTGGCGCTTCATGCCCTCAATCCACTTGGGATTGGCCGCACGGGCGCGCACCACGCGGCTGAGTTCTTCCTTCAGGGTGCGGATGCGCGGCGTGTCCGGCTGGCTGTTATCGCCGTGATAACTCGCCACCTTGGCCCCGCGCAGGGTTTCCACCGCCGCGAGCATGCCCCCCTGGAACTGGTAGTAGTCGTTGGAGTCGAGGATGTCGTGCTCGCGGTTGTCCTGGTTGTGCAGCACCGCCTGCATCTGCTCCAGGCGCTCGGCGAACTGTGCGCGCGCCGGGGTGCCTTCGCTGTGGCTGCCGTAGGCGTAGCCGCCCCAATTCAGGTAGACCTCGGCCAGGTCCTCACGGGTTTGCCACAGGCGTTCTTCGATGGCGTTCTGCACGCCCGCGCCATAGGCCCCCGGCTTGCTGCCGAACACCCGCCAGCCCGCCTGTCTGCGTGCCTCGTGCTCATCCAGGCCGCTGTCCTGCAAGGTCAGAGACTCACGCCAAACCCGCGCCGACAGCGGATTCATCTCTTCCGGCTCATCGAGATCGACCACCGCCTGCACCGCGTCATCGAACAGGCGGATCAGGTTGCTAAAGGCATCGCGGAAGAACCCGGAGACGCGCAGGGTCACGTCCACCCGCGGGCGGCCGAGCTGCGCCAGCGGCAGCACCTCGAAACGTTCGACGCGCTGGCTGCCGGCCTGCCACACCGGGCGCACGCCCATCAGCGCCAGGGCCTGGGCCATGTCATCGCCGCCGGTGCGCATGGTCGCCGTGCCCCACAGCGACAGGCCAAGCTGACGCAGATGATCGCCGTGATCCTGCAGATGTCGCTCCAGCAGGCGATCCGCCGCCTGCACGCCGATACGCCAGGCGGTCGGCGTGGGCAGGTTGCGCACATCGACGCTGTAGAAATTGCGCCCGGTGGGCAGCACATCGAGGCGACCGCGACTCGGCGCGCCACTCGGCCCAGCCGGAACAAAGCGCCCGCTTAGCGCCGCGAGCAGGCCGTGTATCTCAGCCGATCCGCAGGCATCCAGCAGCGGTGCGATCTGCTCATGCAGGCGTTGCAGCACCTGGGTGCTTTCCACACCAACGGATTCGCAGTCAGTAGCCTCAATCAGCTGCAAAGCCAGCAGCTCCAACCGTTCACGGGTATCGCCCGCGCTGCGCCAGCTGTCATCGCTAAGACGCTGCAACAGCGCGGGGCGCGGGCCCTGCCAGGGCGCGGCCATCTCGCAATCGAGGGGATCGAAGTCCAGTTGCAGATCGCGAGCCAGGGCGCGCAGCAGGCTGGCGTTGCCGCCCTGGCCGTCGCCACGGGGAATACGCAACAGCGCCAGCAAGGTGTCGCGGCGCAGGCTGCCGGCAGGGGATTCGCCGAATACATGCAGGCCATCGCGGATCTGCGATTCCTTCAAATCGCACAGGTAGGCATCCAGCTGCGGCAGCCAACTGTTGGGGTCTGCATTCAGTTGCAGGCCCAGTTCGCGGTCGAGGCTGGCCTCGCGCACCTTGAGCAGAATCTCGCCGCGCAGCTCTGCGGCGCGGCGCAGGTCGAGCTGGCTGGCCTCGTAATATTCGTCGGCTAGGCGCTCGAGATCGCGCAGCGGGCCGTAGCTTTCCGCGCGGGTCAGCGGCGGCATCAGGTGATCGATAATCACCGCCTGGGTGCGCCGCTTGGCCTGCGCGCCTTCACCCGGATCGTTGACGATAAAAGGGTAGATATTCGGCAGCGGGCCGAGAATCGCGCTCGGCCAGCATTGCGCGGACAGGCCGACGCTCTTGCCCGGCAGCCATTCCAGATTGCCGTGTTTGCCGACGTGTATGACGGCGTTCGCCGCAAATACCCTACGGATCCAGCAATAAAACGCCAAGTAACCGTGCGGTGGCACCAGATCGGGGTCGTGATACACCGCCGCCGCATCCAGCTGATAACCGCGCGCCGGCTGGATGCCGACGAAGGTCAAACCAAAACGCAGACCGGCAATCATCAGCCGCCCGCTGCGGTACATCGGATCGCTCTGCGGTTCGCCCCAGCGCTCGCGCACCGCCTGCTGGTTGGCGGCGGGCAGGCTGTGGAAGAACGCCAGGTACTCGTCCAGCGCCAGACTCTGGGCGCAAGGCCGCGCGTCGAGGCTGTCCAGATCATTGGTCACGCCACCGAGCAACTGGTGGATCAGCGCGGTGCCACTGTCGGGTAGGCCTTCCACCGGATAGCCCTGCTGTTGCAGCGCACGGAGGATATTTAGCGCCGCCGCCGGGGTATCCAGGCCGACGCCGTTGCCGAGGCGACCATCGCGGGTCGGGTAGTTGGCCAGAATCAGGGCAATACGCTTTTGATCGTTACTTTTTCTCGCCAGTTCTATCCATTTCTTCGCCAGTTCGCCAACGAAATCCATCCCCGGCAGATGGGGCTGGTAACAGACCACATCGCTCTGGCTGCGCTCGCTGCGCCAGGCCAGGCCCTTGAAGCTGATCGGCTGGGTGATCAGCCGGCCATCCAGCTCGGGCAGCACGATATGCATGGCCAGGTCACGCGAACCCAGGCCCTGGGCATTGGCTTGCCATTGTTCGTGGTTATCCAGCGCGCAAATGGCTTGCAGCACCGGGATATCGCGGCGAAAGGGTCGTGCACTCGGCGCTTCCGGGTTGGACAGGGCAAAGGCCGTGGTGTTGATGATCAGCGCCGTATCGGTCGCGTCCAGCCAGTCTTCAACCTGGGCCAAACAGGCGGCCTCCTTGAGGCTGGCCACGGCAATCGGCAGCGGATTAAGGCCCTGGGCCTGCAGGCGCTGGCAGAACTGATCAATAAAGCCGGTATTCGCCGCCTGCACCTGGGTGCGGTAGAACAGCAGCGCTGCCACCGGCGCATCAGCCTGCCAACTGGCTTGCCAATCGGCCAGACTTGGATTGGCCAACTGCGGGTGATACAGGCCCACGCGCGGCAGCGGCTGCGGTTCTACCCAGGCATAGTCGCGCTGCAGCCACTGGCTGGCGATGCAGTTAAACAGTTGCAGCGCATTGCCCGCACCGCCCTGACGCAGAAACTGCCAGAGCCTGTGGGCGCTCTCGCTGTCGACATTGCTTAGGCCCATCAGCTCGGGATCGGGACTGTCGTCGCCCGGCACCATAATCACCCACGCGCCGCGCCCGGCCAGCTCAACCAGGCGCTCGATGCCGTAGCGCCAATAGCTGACGCCGCCGTGCACGGAGATCAGGATGACCTTGGCGTGCTGCAGCACCTGCTCGACGTAGAGATCCACCGAGGCGTGATTGCTCAGCTGCGCCGGGCTGGCCAGGCGCAGGCTGGGGTAATCCGCAGGCAACTGCCGCGCGACTTCGGCCAGCAACGACAGGTGCGAATCGCCGGTACAGAGAATCACCAGCTCGGCCGGGGTCTGGCCGAGGTCGGCAATGCTGTCGAGCGGCAGCTGGCTGCCGGGCTGGGTGCGCAGCAGGTGCATGCGAGCTTAGCCTGCCAGCGCGGCGTTTAGCTCGGCTTCGATGGCGGCTTGATCCAGGGTCTGGCCAATCACCACCAGGCGGGTGATGCGCGGCTCATCGGCCTGCCAGGCGCGGTCGAAGTGTTTGTCGAAACGCTGACCAACACCCTGCAACAGCAGGCGCATCGGCTTGCCGGGAATCGCCGCGAAGCCCTTGATGCGCAGAATGCCGTGTTTGCTGACCGCCTCCTTCAGCGCTTGCAGCAGACGGGCTTCCTCGGCTTCAGGTAGTTCCACGTGGAACGAGGCGAACTCGTCGTGATCGTGGTCTTCATGGCCTTCCAGATCATGGTGGGTCTTGCGCCCGTCGATATGCAGCTCGGTCTCGCAGTTCAGGCCCAGCAGCACGTCCAGCGGCAGCTCGCCGCCATGGGCTTCGATGATTTTCACCGCCGGCGGCAGCTCTTCCGCCACTTCCGCACGCACCGCAGCCAGAGCGGCGGCGTCGAGCAGGTCGGCCTTGTTGAGAATCACCAGGTCGGCACTGGCCAGCTGGTCGGCGAACAGCTCATGCAGCGGCGATTCGTGATCCAGATTGGGGTCGAGCTTGCGCTGCGCGTCGACCTGCTCGGGGAATGCGGCGAAGGTGCCGGCGGCCACGGCCGGGCTGTCGACCACGGTGATCACCGCATCGACAGTGCAGGCGTTGCGGATTTCCGGCCAGTTAAAGGCTTGTACCAGCGGCTTGGGCAGGGCCAGGCCGGAGGTTTCAATCAGGATATGGTCCAGCTCGCCGCGGCGCGCCACCAGCTCGCGCATCACCGGGAAGAACTCTTCCTGCACGGTGCAGCACAGGCAGCCGTTGGCCAGCTCGAAGATACGGCCGTTGGCTTCTTCTTCGCTGCAACCGATGGAGCACTGCTTGAGGATTTCGCCGTCGATGCCCAGCTCGCCAAACTCGTTGACGATCACCGCGATACGCCGTCCCTCCGCATGGGTCAGCAGATGACGCAACAGGGTGGTTTTGCCGGCGCCGAGAAAGCCGGTAACGATGGTGACGGGGAGTTTGGCGAGGGTTTGCATGGCGAGTCCTGCATGGCGTCGAAAGAAAGACGAGCAGGCAGGCGGCACAGACATGACAGCCACGGGGCGTCAGCCAACACCACCGGATCACCCCGCCCGGTTGTCGAAAGCGTGACGAGGCAGGTCTCCTGGCTCACGGTCTGCGCCTTGCGCGACCCTTCACCTTCCCGCCATACGGCAGTGGTGTATTGAAGGGCTTTGGACCGTTCACAGTTGCGGGGGCAGCCAAGGCATCAACCTTGTTCCCTCTTAGCTTCATGGGCATGCCCATGAAGAACCTCGAACGCGACAAGGCTACGCAGGCCATGGCGGCCGGTCAATCGCGGTTGACCGGTGCCGGCCGCCATGTTGAGCTACGCCGCCGCACACACCGAGCGCCGCAGATGATCCCCAGCCACACCCCTCGCCGCCCCGCTGCCGCCGTTCAGGTGGTCGCTGGGCTGGGCTGCCGCAGCGGTTGCGGTGTGGAGGACTTACTCAGCCTGCTGCTGCACAGCCTGCAGACGCATGGCCTGACTGTGGATAACCTGGCCGGACTGGCCAGCATCGCGCATAAACAAAGCGAGCCGGGCCTGCTGGCATTGGCCGAACGCCTCGGTCTGCAGCTGAGCTGCTTTAGTACAGCCGAACTGCAGCCCTATCAGCACCTCGGTCAAGGCTCGCCACACACCCTGGCCGCCACCGGCAGCCCGGCGGTCGCCGAACCCTGCGCCCTGGCCCTGGCCGAACACCTGGGCGGCCAACCGGCGCGTCTGCTCGGCGAGAAAACCCGCAACGCCAGCGCCACCTGCGCCCTGGCGTCGATTGCACCCAAGGATGTGTCATGACCGTCTACTTTATCGGCGCCGGCCCCGGCGACCCCGAGCTGATCACCGTCAAAGGCCAGCGCCTGCTGCGCAGCTGCCCGGTGATTCTCTATGCCGGCTCGCTGGTGCCTGCAGCGGTGCTCGAAGGCCACAGCGCCGAGCAGGTGATCAACACCGCCGAGCTGCACCTGGATGAAATCATCGAGCTGATCCGCCAGGCCGATGGCAAAGGCCAGGATGTGGCCCGCGTGCATTCCGGCGACCCGTCTCTGTATGGCGCGATTGGCGAGCAGATCCGCCATCTGCGCCGGCTGGGCATTGCCTTCGAGATCATCCCTGGGGTGACTGCCACTGCGGCCTGCGCCGCCCTGCTGGAAAGCGAACTGACCCTGCCCGAGGTGTCGCAGACGCTGATTCTCACGCGCTACGCGAGCAAGTCGAACATGCCCGAGGGCGAGGCGCTGGCCGACCTGGCACGCCACGGTGCGACCATGGCCATCCACCTGGGCGTGGTGCATCTGAGCAAGATCGTTACTGAGCTGCTGCCGCATTACGGCGCGGATTGCCCGATTGCCGTGGTGCATCGCGCCAGTTGGCCGGATCAGGATTGGGTCAGCGGCACCCTCGCCACCATCGAAGAACAGGTGCGCGCCAAGGGCTTTCGCCGCACCGCGCTGATCCTCGTCGGCCGCGTGCTGCACGCCGAACAGTTCGCCGACTCTGCGCTATACAACGCCGAGCATCATCATCTGTTCAGATCAGCGGGCGACTAATAGCCTGCTAGAGGTGAATCTCAGCAGCCTTGATGCCGAGTAGGCGTAGCTCTTCGATCAGGCCATTAAGGTCGGCGAAGGACTCCACCTGCTCCTGGTCATCGACCAGAAAGAAGCTGGTGCCCGCGCCTTTCTTCAACAGCACGATCCACTCCCGGGTATTGGCCGGATTGGCGATGATATGGGTATCGAAGAGCACACCCTGCGCCTGCTTGCTCTGTATATCTTCACGCCGCATTAGCTGGCTCCTGCTTACTCAACCGTTACGCTCTTGGCCAGATTGCGCGGCTGATCGACGTCGGTGCCCTTGAGCACGGCGACGTAGTAGGACAGCAGCTGCAGTGGGATGGTGTAGAGGATCGGCGCCAGGGCGTCGTGGATATGCGGCATGTTCACCACGTGGGTGCCCTCGCCATTGCTCATGCCGGCCTGCTCGTCGGCAAACACCACCAGCTCGCCACCACGGGCGCGCACTTCCTGCAGGTTGGATTTGAGCTTTTCCAGCAGCTCGTTATTCGGCGCCACGGTGACCACAGGCATATCGCTGTCCACCAGCGCCAACGGACCGTGCTTAAGCTCGCCGGCCGGGTAGGCTTCGGCGTGGATATAGGAGATTTCCTTGAGTTTTAGTGCGCCTTCCATCGCCACCGGGTACTGCGCGCCACGGCCGAGGAACAGGCTGTGGTGCTTCTCGGCGAACAACTCGGAGACCTTCTCCACTACGCTGTCCATGGCCAGGGCTTCGCCCAGACGGGTCGGCAGGCGACGCAGTTCATCGACCAGCTCGGCTTCGAGACCTTTATCCAGGGTGCCACGCACCTGACCGAGAGACAGGGTCAACAGCATCAGCGCAACCAGTTGGGTGGTGAAAGCCTTGGTCGAAGCCACACCGATTTCCGGGCCGGCCTGGGTCAGCAGGGTCAGGTCGGATTCGCGCACCAGGGAGCTGATGCCGACGTTGCAGATCGCCAGGCTGGCCAGGTAGCCGCCCTGACCAGGCGCATGCACCTTGGCATTGCGTAGCGCGGCCAGGGTATCGGCGGTTTCGCCGGACTGGGAGATGCTGACAAACAGGGTGTCCGGCTGCACTACTACCTTGCGATAGCGAAACTCGCTGGCCACTTCGATCTGGCAAGGAATCCCGGCCAGGCCTTCCAGCCAGTAACGAGCAACCATGCCGGCGTGATAACTGGTGCCGCAGGCGACGATCTGCACGTTGCGGACCTTGGCGAACAACTCGGCGGCCTGCGGGCCGAAGGCCTGAACCAGCACGTGGTCAGTACCGAGACGACCTTCCAGGGTGCGTTGCACGACCTTTGGCTGCTCATGGATTTCCTTGAGCATAAAGTGGCGGTACTCGCCCTTGTCGGCGGCTTCCGCACCTTCGTGATACTGCACGCTTTCGCGCGTCACAGGCTGACCGTCGACGCTCCAGATTTGCACGCTGTCGCGCTGAATCTCGGCGATGTCGCCTTCTTCCAGGTACATGAAACGGTCAGTGACCTGGCGCAGAGCCAGCTGGTCGGAAGCGAGGAAGTTCTCACCCAAGCCCAAACCGATCACCAGTGGGCTACCGCTGCGCGCGGCGAGCAGGCGATCCGGCTGTTTGGCGCTGATCACCGCCAGGCCGTAGGCGCCGTGCAGTTCCTTGACCGCTTCTTTCAGTGCTGCTGTGAGATGCGGCTGAGTTTTCAGCTTGTGGTCGAGCAGGTGCACGATCACTTCGGTGTCGGTGTCGGAGCTGAACACGTAACCCAAGGCCTTGAGCTGAGCACGCAGTTCTTCGTGGTTCTCAATAATGCCGTTGTGCACCACCGCCAGATCATGGCTGGAGAAGTGCGGGTGGGCATTACGCTCACTCGGTGCGCCGTGAGTGGCCCAGCGTGTGTGTGCGATGCCCAGGCGTCCAGCCAGCGGTTCGGCACTCAACGCGCTTTCCAGCTCGCTGACCTTGCCAACACGGCGGCGACGGTCGAGGTCGCCTTTGTCCGTCAGCAGCGCTACACCAGCACTGTCGTAACCGCGGTATTCCAGGCGTTTGAGGCCTTCAACCAGCACGGCGGTGATATTACGTTCGGCGACTGCACCTACGATGCCACACATAGTCTTCTCCTAAGCTTCAACAGCCGCGCAGATCAGCTTGATGCCGCGCTCGGTCAATTGTTCACGGGCCTCAGGGCTGAGGCGTTCGTCGGTTATCAGGGTATGGATACCACTCCAGGGCAGCTCCAGATTGGGAATCTTGCGGCCGATCTTGTCACTCTCGACCATCACCACCACTTCGCGCGCCACATCCGCCATCACCCGACTTAGCCCGAGCAACTCATTGAAGGTGGTGGTGCCACGGTTTAGGTCGATGCCATCGGCGCCAATAAACAGCTGATCGAAGTCGTAAGAGCGCAGCACCTGCTCGGCGACCTGGCCCTGGAACGACTCGGAATGCGGGTCCCAGGTACCACCGGTCATCAACAACACCGGCTCATGCTCCAGTTCGCTGATGGCGCGGGCCACGTTGAGCGAGTTGGTCATCACCACCAGGCCGGGCTTGTGGCCAAGCTGCGGGATCATCGCCGCGGTGGTGGTACCGCTGTCGATAATGATCCGCGCGTGCTCACGGATGCGCGCCACGCCAGCGCGGGCGATGGCCTGTTTGTACTGCGAGATAGGCTGGATATCGCTGATCAGTTCCTGCGGCATCGGCACCGCACCGCCGTAACGACGCAGCAGCAATCCGCTTTTTTCCAGAGCAGCGAGGTCTTTGCGAATGGTCACTTCCGAGGTGGCGAACGCCTTCGACAACTCATCCACACTCACCTCACCCTGCTCGGCGAGCAGGGCAAGAATGGTGTGACGACGTTGCGGAGTGTTGCGTTTCGACATGCTAAGTTTCGATTCGAAAGATAATTGCGCGAATCAAAACCTAATGAAGCTTTTTCGTCAAGCCTGAGAACGACAAAAGGCGGCCAAGGCCACCTTTTGTACTGCTGCTCAGCTCGTAGAATGGGTCGGGCCGCGTAGGTTAGCCACAGGCGTAACCCCTCACCGATCCGCATGGGTATCGCTGCGCTCAACCCATCCTACGACGCCCTCACTTCTTGGTCGGGCGCTTCCAGCCTTCGATATTGCGCTGTTTGGCGCGGCCGACTGCCAGGGTGTTATTCGGCACATCACTGGTAACGACCGAGCCGGCGCCAGTGGTGGCGCGATCGCCCAGCATCACCGGAGCGACCAGGGCGCTGTTGGAGCCAATAAACACATCCTCACCCAGTACGGTCTTGAACTTATTGGCACCGTCGTAATTGCAGGTGATGGTGCCGGCGCCGATATTGCTGCGCGCACCGATCTCGGCATCGCCCAAATAGCTCAAATGGCCGGCCTTGGCGCCCTCGCCCATTTTGGCGTTCTTCAGTTCGACAAAGTTACCCACATGGGCGCGAGCGCCCAGCACGGAACCCGGACGCAGGCGGGCGAAGGGACCGCAATCGGCGCCCTCACCGACTTCAGCACCTTCCAGATGGCTGTTGGCTTTGACGATGGCGCCTTTGCGCAGGACCGAGTTCTTGATCACGCAGTTCGGGCCGATCTGCACGCCATCTTCGATCACTACCTGGCCTTCGAAGATCACGTTGATATCGATCGACACATCACGGCCTACCGTCACTTCACCACGCAGATCAAAACGCGCCGGGTCGATCAGGGTCACGCCTTGCAGCATCAACCGACGCGCAGCGCGGTACTGATAGTGGCGTTCCAGCTGCGAAAGCTGGATACGGTCATTGGCGCCCAGCACTTCCATCTCGTCAGCCGCCTGCTCAGTAGCGACTACCAGGTCGTCGGCCACGGCCATGGCGATTACGTCAGTCAGGTAGTACTCGCCCTGGGCGTTGCTGTTGGACAGGCGACCCAGCCAGTCGCCCAGTTTGTTCCCCGGTACGGCGAGGATGCCCGTATTGCCTTCACGGATCAGGCGCTGCTCGGCGCTGGCATCCTTGTGCTCGACGATGGCCTTCACCACGCCTGCCTCATCACGCACGATACGGCCGTAACCGGTCGGGTCGTTCAAGTTGACCGTGAGCAAGCCGAGCTGCTGTTCGCTGACCTGTTGCAGCAGGCGCTGCAGGGTTTCCACTTCGATCAGCGGTACATCGCCATAGAGAATCAGCACGCGCTCGGCGCTCAATGCAGGCAGCGCCTGAGCCACGGCATGGCCGGTGCCCAGTTGCTCACTCTGCAGCACGAAATTCAGATCATCCGCCGCCAGTTGCTCACGCACCAGCTCCGCGCCATGTCCGATCACCACATGAATGCCTTGCGGTTTCAGCAGACGGGCGGTGTCGATCACATGGCCAAGCATGGCTTTGCCAGCAACCGGGTGTAGGACTTTCGGCAAGGCAGAACGCATGCGGGTGCCTTGGCCGGCGGCGAGGATAACGATATCGAGCGACATGGGGGCAAATCCTGGGCAGTCACTGGCTGTTCCTTGTGGATAAGTCCACGACACAACCAACGGGAAAGATGAAATGACAGACAAGAAAAAGGGTAGCCAAGGCTACCCTTTTACTCGTTTGCGATGAAGCGTCGGAATTAACCGCCGAACTTCTTGCGCAACTGCTGAACGGTACGCAGCTGAGCCGCGACCTCAGCCAGGTGAGCGGCTGCGGAACCGTAATCGAACTCCGCGCCCTTCTCATTCAAGGCATTCTCGGCAGCCCGGAGGGCCTCCTGAGCAGCAGCTTCATCGATATCGGCAGCACGCTGCACGGTATCGGCGAGAACTTTCACCACACTCGGCTGAACTTCCAGGAAGCCACCGGAGATGTAGAACACCTCGGTTTCGCCACCCAGTTTGACCAGACGAATCGGACCCGGTTTGAGGTCGGTGATCAGCGGCGCGTGGCCTGGAGCGATACCGATATCACCCAAGTTGCCGTGCGCAATCACCATCTCGACCAGACCGGAGAAGATCTCGCCTTCTGCGCTGACGATGTCGCAATGGACTGTCATAGCCATGTCTAACCTCACGTATCGATCTGTTTACCCACTACTACGCGGATAAACAGATCGTAAGCGCCCGTTGCCGGGCGCACGGGTGATTACAGTTTCTTCGCTTTCTCAACAGCTTCTTCGATGCTGCCAACCATGTAGAACGCCTGCTCTGGCAGGTGATCGTAGTCACCTTTCAGAATGCCGCTAAAGCCGGCAATGGTGTCCTTCAGGGAAACGTACTTGCCTGGCGAGCCGGTGAAGACTTCGGCCACGAAGAACGGCTGGGACAGGAAGCGCTGGATCTTACGAGCACGAGATACCAGCTGCTTGTCTGTTTCGGACAGTTCGTCCATACCCAGAATCGCGATGATGTCCTTCAGCTCTTTGTAGCGCTGCAGCACGTACTGCACGCCGCGAGCGGTGTCGTAGTGCTCCTGGCCGATAACCATCGGGTCCAGCTGGCGCGACGTCGAGTCGAGTGGATCGACCGCTGGGTAGATACCCAGGGAAGCGATGTCACGCGACAGTACAACGGTGGCGTCCAAGTGGGCGAAGGTGGTCGCCGGGCTTGGGTCGGTCAGGTCGTCCGCAGGTACGTATACGGCCTGGATCGAAGTGATCGAACCGGTCTTGGTCGAAGTAATACGCTCTTGCAGAACGCCCATTTCTTCGGCCAGGGTCGGCTGATAACCCACTGCGGAAGGCATACGGCCCAGCAGTGCGGACACTTCAGTACCGGCCAAGGTGTAACGGTAGATGTTGTCCACGAAGAACAGAACATCACGGCCTTCGTCACGGAACTTCTCGGCCATGGTCAGGCCGGTCAGTGCTACCCGCAGACGGTTGCCTGGTGGCTCGTTCATCTGACCGTAAACCAGGGCTACCTTGTCGAGAACGTTGGAGTCCTTCATCTCGTGGTAGAAGTCGTTACCCTCACGGGTACGCTCACCCACACCGGCGAACACGGAATAACCGCTGTGCTCGATGGCGATGTTACGGATCAGTTCCATCATGTTTACGGTTTTGCCGACACCGGCACCACCGAACAGACCGACTTTACCGCCCTTGGCGAACGGGCAAACCAGGTCGATAACCTTGATGCCGGTTTCCAGCAGCTCGTTGGAGCCAGCTTGTTCGGCGTAGGTTGGCGCAGGACGGTGAATGCCCCAACGCTCTTCTTCACCAATCGGGCCAGCTTCGTCAATCGGGTTGCCCAGCACGTCCATGATACGGCCCAGGGTTTTCACCCCAACCGGTACCTGGATACCTGCGCCAGTGCTGCCAACGCTCAGGCCACGCTTGAGGCCTTCGGTCGAACCCATTGCAATGGTACGTACCACGCCGTCGCCCAGCTGCTGCTGAACTTCGAGGGTGGTTTCGGCGCCGACTACTTTCAGCGCTTCATAAACATTCGGCACTTGATCACGCGGGAATTCCACGTCGATAACGGCGCCGATGATTTGAACGATACGTCCGCTACTCATCTTTGGTTCCTCTGAATATTTGAACCGTGCTTAAACCGCGGCAGCGCCGCCGACGATTTCCGAAATTTCCTGGGTGATCGCTGCCTGACGTGCCTTGTTGTAAACCAACTGCAGGTCTTTAATGATATCGCCAGCGTTGTCGGTGGCGTTTTTCATCGCGATCATCCGGGCCGCTTGTTCAGCCGCGTTGTTCTCAACCACTGCCTGGTAAACCTGCGACTCCACGTAACGCACCATCAAGCCGTCGAGCAGCTCTTTGGCGTCGGGTTCGTACAGGTAATCCCAGTGGTGCTTGAGTTCTTTATCCGGATCGGCCACCAGCGGAATCAACTGCTCCACTGTCGGCTTTTGCGTCATGGTATTGATGAACTTGTTCGAGACCACGGACAAACGATCGATGCGACCATCGAGGTAGGCATCGAGCATTACCTTGACGCTACCAATCAGATCATTGATCGATGGCTCTTCGCCCAGGTGGCTGATCGCAGCAACGATATTGCCACCAAAGTTGCGGAAGAACGCCGCACCCTTGCTGCCAACGACGCAGAGATCAATCTCAACGCCTTGCTCGCGATTGCTCGCCATGTCTTTGACCAGAGCCTTGAACAGGTTGGTGTTCAGACCACCACACAGACCACGGTCCGAGCTCACCACGACATAACCTACGCGCTTAACTTCGCGCTCGATCATGAACGGGTGACGGTATTCCGGGTTGGCGTTGGCCAGATGACCAATCACCTGACGGATACGCTCCGCGTAGGGACGGCTAGCAGCCATGCGCATTTGTGCTCTGCGCATTTTGCTGACCGCCACCTTTTCCATGGCGCTGGTGATCTTCTGCGTGCTTTTGATGCTCGCAATCTTGCTGCGAATCTCTTTTGCGCCTGCCATTTGACACCTATCGGGTTAGCAAGCGGGGACCTCACGGTCCCCACTGCGGCTTACCAGGTTTGGGTGGCCTTGAACTTCTCGATACCGGCTTTCAGCTGGCCATCGATGTCGTCATTGAAGTCACCCTTCTCGTTGATCTTCGCCAGCAGAGCGGCGTGATCCCGGTTGAAGTAAGCAATCAGGGCCTGTTCGAATGCGCCAACTTTGGCAACTTCGATGTCGACCAGGAAACCACGCTCAGCGGCATACAGCGATACGGACATGTCAGCAATCGACATCGGCGCATATTGCTTCTGCTTCATCAGCTCGGTAACGCGCTGACCATGCTCAAGCTGCTTACGGGTGGCTTCGTCCAGGTCAGAAGCAAACTGGGCGAATGCCGCCAGTTCACGGTACTGAGCCAGAGCGGTACGGATGCCACCGGAGAGCTTCTTGATGATCTTGGTCTGTGCAGCACCACCCACGCGGGATACCGAAATACCGGCGTTGACCGCAGGACGGATACCCGAGTTGAACATGGCCGATTCCAGGAAGATCTGACCGTCGGTGATCGAGATCACGTTGGTCGGAACGAACGCGGAAACGTCGCCCGCCTGGGTTTCGATGATCGGCAGAGCGGTCAAGGAACCGGTCTTGCCAGTCACGGCGCCATTGGTGAACTTCTCAACATACTCTTCGGAAACGCGGGAAGCGCGCTCCAGCAGACGGCTGTGGAGATAGAACACGTCGCCTGGGTAAGCTTCACGGCCTGGCGGACGGCGCAGCAGCAGGGAAATCTGGCGATAAGCCACTGCTTGCTTGGACAGATCGTCATAAACGATCAGCGCGTCTTCACCGCGGTCGCGGAAGTATTCGCCCATGGTGCAACCGGCGTACGGTGCAATGAACTGCAGAGCAGCGGATTCGGAAGCGGAAGCCGCGACAACGATGGTGTTAGCCAGCGCGCCGTTTTCTTCCAGCTTGCGTACCACGTTGGCGATGGTCGATTGCTTCTGACCAATAGCAACGTAGACGCACTTAATGCCGCTGTTCTTCTGGTTGATGATGGCGTCGATGGCCAGAGCGGTTTTACCGATCTGACGGTCACCGATGATCAGCTCACGCTGGCCACGGCCAACCGGGATCATGGCATCAACCGACTTGTAACCGGTTTGCACCGGCTGGTCGACCGACTTACGCCAGATCACGCCCGGCGCAACCTTCTCAACAGCGTCGGTAGCGACGTTGTTCAGCGGGCCTTTGCCGTCAATTGGGTTACCCAGTGCGTCAACAACGCGACCCAGCAGTTCCGGACCAACCGGAACTTCGAGGATGCGGCCGGTGCACTTGGCGCTCATGCCTTCGGCAAGGCTGGTGTAAGCACCCAGCACAACAGCACCGACGGAGTCTTGCTCCAGGTTCAGTGCCATACCGTAGACGCCGCCCGGGAACTCGATCATTTCGCCGTACATCACATCGGCGAGACCGTGAATACGCACAATACCGTCAGATACGCTGACGACAGTGCCTTCGTTACGGGCTTGAGAGGCGACATCGAGATTCTCGATACGCCCCTTGATGATTTCACTTATTTCGGAAGGATTGAGTTGCTGCATAGCTCTGCTGCCCCTTCAAACTCAAGATTTCAATGCTTCGGCCAGCTTCGCGAGTTTGCCACGAACTGAGCCATCGATAACCAGGTCGCCGGCGCGGATCACGACACCACCGATCAGGGTGGCATCCTCCGCGGCGTGCAGACGCACTTCTCGGCCGAGCCGTGCACTGAGAACCTTGGCGAGTTTGTCTTGCTGTTCATCGCTCAATGCGAAGGCACTGGTAACGTCCACGTCGATCGACTTTTCCTGCTCGGCCTTGTACAGCTCGAACAGTTCAACGATCTGTGGCAACAGGGCCAGGCGATCGTTTTCAGCGACGATGTGAATGAAATTGCGTACCTGGGCGTCGAACTTGTCACCACACACGTCAATAAACGTGGTGGCCTTGTCTGTACTCGTCAAACGCGGAGCCTTGAGCACGCTCTGCATAGTGTCGTCTTGCGACACCGCTGCAGCCAGGCCGAGCATGGCTGACCAATTGGCCAGCTGCTGGTGGGCCTGGGCATGCTCAAAGGCAGCCTTAGCGTAAGGTCGGGCCAGCGTGGTCAGTTCTGCCATGATCGCGCCCCTCGCTTAAATTTCGGCTGCCAGTTTGGAAACCAGCTCCGCATGCGCGTTTTGGTCGATAGATGCGCCCAGGATCTTCTCGGCACCGCTAACGGCCAGGCTACCCAGTTGGGCACGCAGCGCGTCTTTGACACCATTCAGTTCCTGCTCGATCTCGGCCAGAGCCTGGGCCTTCACACGGTCAGCTTCGACACGGGCCTGTTCACGGGCTTCGTCGACGATCTGAGTACCGCGTTTCTTGGCTTGCTCAATGATTTCGGCTGCTTGGCCTTTGGCTTCGCGCAGTTGCTGACCCGCTTTTTCTTGGGCCAACTCCAGGTCACGAGCCGCACGGCTAGCAGCGTCCAGGCCGTCTGCGATCTTCTTCTGACGTTCTTGCAAAGCCGTAATGACCGGAGGCCACACGTACTTCATGCAGAACAGCACGAAGATGAAGAAGGCAACGGACTGGCCAATCAGGGTTGCATTAATGTTCACGCCAACACCTCGCTCGTTCGTTGTCCATCAAACCAATTCACTCGAAATCGAGTGGATTAGCCTGCGATTTGACCAACGAAGGGGTTCGCGAAGGTGAAGAACAGTGCGATACCAACACCGATCATGGTCACGGCGTCGAGCAGACCGGCGACGATGAACATTTTCACTTGCAGCATCGGAACCATTTCCGGCTGACGCGCAGCGCCTTCCAGGAACTTGCCGCCCAGCAGGCCGAAACCGATTGCGGTACCCAGGGCGCCCAGGCCAATCAGCAGTGCTACAGCGATAGCGGTCAGACCAACTACAGTTTCCATCTTTCCTCCCGACTTTTTATGTCGTATTGGTTAAGGTTTTCTAAGGTAAAGCGGTAAAGCAAAATCGGTACTTCTGGTTGCCCTTGCGGGCGTCCACTGCGAGCGCCTAAGCGCTCTTAGTGGTTGTCTTCGTGCGCCATCGACAGGTAGACGATGGTCAGCATCATGAAGATGAACGCCTGCAGCACGATGATCAGGATGTGGAACACAGCCCACGCCCACTGCAGGGCAATACCCAGCGCGCCCAGCAGCAGACCGCCGCCAAACATGATCGCGATGAGGATAAAGATCAGTTCGCCGGCATACAGGTTGCCGAACAGACGCAGAGCCAGGGAAATCGGCTTGGCGATCAGAGTGACGAATTCGAGCAGGAAGTTGACCGGAATCAGCAGCGCTTGAACGAATACGTTCTTGCTGCCGAACGGGTGCAGGGTCAACTCACCGATAAAGCCGCCGAGGCCTTTGACTTTGATGCTGTAGAACAGAATCAGAGCAAATACCGACAGGGCCAGGCCCAGGGTGGCGTTTGGATCGGTGGTCGGTACGACGCGGAAGTACAGGTGCGGGTCGCCGGAGATTTTTGCCGCCAGCATTGGCAACCAATCTACCGGGATCAGGTCCATAAAGTTCATCAGGAATACCCAGACGAAGATGGTCAGACCCAACGGTGCGATCAGGGCGTTGCGGCCGTGGAAGGTGTCCTTGACGCTGCCGTCAACGAACTCGACCAGGACTTCAACGAAATTCTGCAGCTTGCCCGGTTGCCCGGAAGTGGCGCGTTTAGCAGCGGCACGGAACAGCAGGATGAAGAACAGGCCCAACACGACAGACACCGCCAGGGTGTCGACGTGAAATGCCCAGAAGCCCATTTCCTGAGCTTCTTTTGCGTTGTGGGCGAAACTCCAGCCGTTAACCGGGTGCTGACCGTAAGTCAGATTGGTCAAGTGGTGCTGGATATAACCCGAAGCGGTTTCTGCTGCTGCCATATATCCCTCGAGCGCTAAGGTCTTAAAAGTCTTGTTTTCATCAGCAGGGGCGAAAACCAATTGACCAACTGGGTCAGGAAGAACACGCCAAATACCGCCAGCGGTTCCAAAGGTTTCACACCTGCAAAGGTCAGTGCAAACAGCACTGCCGTTAAAACCAGTTTGCCCGCCTCACCGGCATAAAAAGACCGGACGATGGCTTGAGCAGCCCGCGCTCCACTGAAACGGAACGCCTTGTGGGCAAAGTACAGATTCGGCAGCCAGGCAATCAGACCACCACACAACCCGGAGTAACCTGCCACTGCGCCTTGCCATTGCCACACCACCAGGGCCAGCAACAGCAGTACCAGCAGTTGCACCAGCAGTACCGGGAAAACAGCCAGACGATGGAAAGGCAGGCGATTCGGCGTGCGAACGTCCATCTTGTTTTCCTGAAAGCTGAACTCGGGCGTCGGCACCTGAAATCAATAACTTGGCATACTTTGTGCCGACGAAATGCGCGCAGAGTATAGGGGCGCTTCCCCCCCCATTCAACTGCCGGGTAGTGATTTCCGACTAGTCGCTACACGCTCAATTGTTTCAACGAATGTGAGCGAGTACGCCCTGCAACTCATCCAGCGAACTGTAGCTGATCACCAGCTGACCTTTGCCTTTCTGCCCATGCTTGATCTGCACCGGCGAGCCCAGGCGCTCAGCCAGGCGCTGTTCCAGGCGGGTGATGTCCGGATCGGCTTTGACCACTGCCGCCGGCTTCTCTTTGCTGTTCAACCACTGGCGCACCAGTGCTTCGGTTTGGCGCACGGTGAGGCCGCGTGCGACAACATGTCGCGCACCTTCGGTCTGCTGTTCGGCCGGCAAACCGAGCAAGGCGCGGGCATGACCCATTTCCAGATCGCCATGGGACAGCAGGGTTTTGATCTCTTCCGGCAGGGCAATCAGGCGCAGCAGGTTGCTGATGGTCACCCGCGACTTACCCACGGCATCAGCGACCTGCTGCTGAGTCAGTTGGAACTCCTGCTGCAGGCGCTGAAGGGCCATGGCCTCTTCGATGGGGTTGAGGTCTTCACGCTGGATGTTCTCGATCAGCGCCATGGCAATGGCGGCTTCATCCGGCAGCTCGCGAACCATGGCCGGGATCTTGTCCAGACCAGCCTGCTGACTGGCACGCCAGCGGCGTTCGCCGGCAACGATCTCGAAACGTCCTTCACCAATCGGCCGCACCACAATCGGTTGCATCACGCCGTGAGCCTTGATCGACTGCGCCAGTTCTTCCAGAGCGGTAACGTCCATATCGCGGCGCGGCTGGTATTTGCCGCGCTGGATCAGGTCCAGGGGCACGTATTGCAGTTCACGGCTGTCGACCTGCGCGGCCTCTTCCTGCAAGGCAGTGACACTGGTGCCGCCCAACAGGGCATCCAGACCGCGTCCCAGTCCTCGTTTTTTCACAGCCATGGGTATTTCCTTATGCGGTTGCGGTGTGGGCATTTGCGCGTTGGCGGCGTACCAACTCGCCGGCCAGCGCCAGGTAGGCTATGGCACCACGGGATTGCTTGTCATACACCAGCGCCGGCATGCCAAAGCTTGGCGCCTCGGCCAGGCGTACGTTACGTGGGATCACCACGTCGTAGAGCTGGTTAGGGAAGTGCTGCTTGAGCTGCGCCGACACATCGTTGGTCAAGCTGATGCGCGGGTCATACATGGTACGCAGCAGGCCCTCGATCTTCAGCTTGGGATTGAGTATCTCGGCGATGCGCTGAATGCTGTTGACCAGGTCGCTCAAACCTTCCAGCGCGTAGTACTCGCATTGCATGGGGATAATCACCCCATCGGCGGCCACCAGGGCGTTGATCGTCAGCATCGACAGCGCCGGTGGACAGTCGATCAGGATGTAATCGTAATTCTCGCGGATTGGCGCCAGCGCATAACGCAGGCGGCTTTCCTTCATTTTCATTTCCAGCAGCGAGACTTCGGCGGCGGTCAGATCGCGGTTGGCCGGCAACAGCTGATAGCCGCCGTGCTCGGAGAACTGCATGGCATCGACCAAGTTACATTCGCCGATCAGTACGTCGTAGATCGAATGCTCAAGGCCGTGCTTATCCACACCGCTGCCCATGGTCGCGTTGCCTTGGGGGTCGAGGTCGATCAGCAGCACGCGGCGCTTGGTTGCCACCAGCGAGGCAGCCAGATTGATGCAGGTGGTGGTTTTGCCCACGCCGCCTTTCTGGTTAGCGATTGCGAATACCTTAGCCATGCTGCGTTCCCCCTAAACCGAGCGACGCAGTATCAACAGATGGCGCTGACCTTGGCAACCGGGAACCTTGAGTACATGAGTGGCGGTGAGACGAAAGTCCGCTGGTAGGGCCTGCAGCTCGTCATCCGGGTGTACGCCCTTCATCGCCAGCCACTGGGTATTGCCATCGCCCAAATGGCGGGTCCAATTGCTGAAATCTTCCAGAGAACTGAACGCCCGCGAGCAGATACCGCTTAACGGCACAGCTGGGGTGAACTCTTCAACACGGCTGTGGATAACTTGCAGGTTGGCCAGTTTCAACTCCAGCTTCACCTGGGTCAGGAAGCGGGTCTTCTTACCGTTGGAATCGAGCAGGGTGAACTGCCGCTCGGGAAACAGGATGGCCAGCGGAATGCCCGGCATGCCGCCGCCACTGCCGACGTCCAGCCAGTTATCCCCAGCCTCGGTGACGAAAGGCACCACGGACAGGCTGTCGAGCAGATGGCGCGAGACCATTTCATTCGGGTCGCGCACTGCGGTGAGGTTGTAGGCTTTGTTCCACTTGATCAGCAGGGCCAGGTAGGCCAGCAGCTGCTCGTGCTGCTGCGCGCTGAGTTGGACACCCAGCTCCAGAGCGCCCTGGCTCAGTTCTTCGGCGTGACGTGCGGTAACCAACGACATCAGGCGCTGTGCTCCAACTGCTGACCGGCAGTACGCTTTTTCAGGTGGATCAGCAGCAGGGAAATCGCCGCCGGGGTAACGCCGGGAATCCGCGAGGCCTGGCCAAGGGTTTCCGGGCGGCTGTTGCCTAGCTTGTGTTGGATTTCCTTGGACAACCCGGATATGCCTGCGTAGTCGATATCGAGCGGCAGCTTGGTGTCTTCACTGGCGCGCAGGCGGGCGATTTCGTCCTGTTGGCGGTCGATATAACCGGCGTACTTGGTCTTGATGTCGACCTGTTCGGCCACTTGCGGGTCCTGCGCGCCACCGCCGGTGATGGTCACCAGCCCGGCGTAATCGATTTCCGGGCGGGCCAGCAGGTTGAGCAGATTGTATTCGTGAGTCAGCGGCGTGCCGAAGTGCGCGGCAATCGCATCGCCCTGGGGCGTACCCGGGCGTACCCAGGTGCTTTTCAGGCGTTGTTCTTCCTGCACGATGGCTTCGCGCTTGCTCTCGAACGCCGCCCAGCGCACATCATCGACCAGACCCAGCTCGCGGCCTTTCTCGGTCAGGCGCAGGTCGGCGTTGTCTTCGCGCAGGATCAGCCGGTATTCGGCGCGCGAAGTGAACATGCGGTAAGGCTCCTGGGTACCCAGGGTAATCAGGTCGTCGACCAGTACGCCGATATAGGCCTCATCGCGACGCGGACACCAGCTGTCCTTGCCCTGAGCGCGCAGGGCGGCGTTGCAGCCGGCGAGCAAACCTTGTGCACCGGCTTCTTCGTAACCGGTGGTGCCGTTGATCTGACCGGCGAAGAACAGCCCGCCAATCACCTTGGTTTCCAGGCTGTACTTGAGATCACGCGGGTCGAAGTAGTCGTACTCGATGGCGTAACCGGGACGCACGATATGCGCGTTTTCCATGCCACGGATGCTGCGCACGATCTGCAATTGCACATCGAACGGCAACGAGGTGGAGATGCCGTTGGGGTAGAGCTCATGGGTATTCAGGCCTTCGGGCTCGATAAATACCTGGTGGCTGTCCTTGTCGGCGAAACGGTGGATCTTGTCTTCGATCGACGGGCAATAGCGTGGGCCGACGCCTTCGATCACGCCCGAATACATCGGCGAACGGTCAAGGTTGGCGGCGATGATTTCGTGGGTACGCGCATTGGTGTGGGTGATCCAGCAGCTGACTTGACGCGGTTGTTGCTCGGCACGACCGAGGAAGGACATCAGCGGCGTTGGCGTATCACCTGGCTGCTCGGTCATTACCGAGAAGTCCACCGAACGGCCATCGATGCGAGGCGGCGTACCGGTTTTCAGGCGCCCGACACGCAGCGGCAATTCACGTAGACGTTGCGCCAAGGCAATCGAAGGTGGATCACCGGCGCGTCCACCGGAGTAGTTCTGCAGACCGATGTGGATAAGTCCACCGAGGAAGGTGCCCGTGGTCAACACCACGGAATCCGCGAGGAACCGCAGGCCCATCTGCGTGATTACACCTTTGACTTCGTCGTTTTCGACGATCAGGTCATCAGCTGGCTGCTGAAATATCCACAGGTTGGCTTGGTTTTCCAGGGTTTCGCGAATCGCGGCTTTGTACAGCACACGATCAGCCTGGGCGCGAGTGGCGCGTACCGCTGGGCCCTTGCGGCTGTTCAGTACACGGAACTGGATGCCGCCTTTGTCGGTGGCTTCAGCCATAGCACCGCCAAGGGCGTCGATTTCCTTGACCAGATGGCTCTTGCCGATCCCGCCAATCGCCGGGTTGCAGCTCATCTGCCCGAGGGTTTCCACGTTATGGGTCAGCAGCAGGGTTTTTACCCCCATGCGTGCAGCTGCCAGCGCTGCCTCGGTACCGGCATGACCGCCGCCGATGACGATCACCTGAAAACGGGAAGGGAAATCCACCACGCACCTCGTGCCTGTTGAGAAATGGGGGGCTTTTTGGGTTGAAAAGCGGGAAAGGCGGCAAGTATAGGGATTTAGCCGGTGTGAAAGAAGCCTTTTGCACAAAAAATAGCCAGCTCGCTTGGGCGCTGTTCGGCTGTGTCGGTTAATAAAGAATAAAAGAGAGAATTTTTATAAAGCCTTGTTTATATGTTTATTATTTAGCAACGGATTTTCTGTGGATAGATTGCTACAGACCAATGGATTCAGTGCCTACAGCGTTTAAAAAGTCTGTGCTGATCCTGCCATCTGCCTGTTCAGTTGCCGTACGCAAGCTGTGGATGAAAGCGATGGTTATCCACAGAGGCAGTTATCCTCTGTTTTATCACCGAGTTATCGGCAGGGCTTAGGCCGGGTTTTCCACAGGGCTTAGGTGGATCAATAAGTGGATTGGCAGCATCTTTCGCCCAGGCGAATGCCTTCCCGAACGGCATTAGTTGGGATTTCAGGACGTAGGATGGGTTAGGCGCTGGGAGGAAATTGCGGATGCAGCGCATGATTCGATGCGCCGTAACCCATCAGGAAGGCGCCACGTCATGATGGGTTACGCGGCGCGGGAGGACTTGTGCTGCTCGCAGGTTAGCTGTCCTGCGTCGCTAACCCATCCTACTTGCCGATACAGAAGCTGGAAAAGATCCGCCCTAACAGGTCATCGGAGCTGAACGCCCCGGTGATTTCGCCCAGGGCTTGTTGAGCCATGCGCAGGTCTTCTGCCAGTAACTCGCCGGCACCGGCCAGGGTCAGCTGAGCGTGGCCGTGCTCAAGGTGAGACGAGGCCTGGCGCAATGCTTCCAGATGCCGTCTGCGCGCACTGAAGCTGCTCTCAGAGGTCTGCTCATAACCCATACAAGCCTTGAGGTGTTCACGCAGTAGATCCAGGCCTTCAGTCGATTTGGCCGACAGGCTGATGGTGACATGACCGTCATTGCACACCTCCAGTACCACCGACTCGCCAGACAGGTCGGCCTTGTTGCGGATCAGGGTGACCTTGGCCGGATCGGGACGCTGGTCGAGAAATTCCGGCCACAGGGCAAAGGGATCGTCGGCTTCCGGCGCCGTTGCATCTACCACCAGCAGGATGCGGTCGGCTTCGCCAATGGCTTTCAGCGCACGCTCGACGCCGATGCGTTCGACCTGATCCTCGGTATCACGCAGGCCGGCGGTGTCGACCACGTGCAGCGGCATGCCATCGATGTGGATATGTTCGCGCAGCACGTCACGGGTGGTGCCGGCGATCTCGGTGACGATGGCCGCCTCGCGCCCGGCCAGAGCATTAAGCAGGCTGGATTTACCCGCGTTGGGACGGCCGGCGATCACCACGGTCATGCCATCGCGCAGCAGGGCGCCTTGGCCGGCCTCACGCAGCACGTCGGCGAGGTCTGTGCGTACGGTATCAAGCAGGCTGAGTACATGGCCATCGGCGAGGAAGTCGATTTCCTCTTCCGGGAAGTCGATGGCGGCTTCGACATAGATGCGTAGGCTTATCAGCCGCTCGGTCAGGCCGTGCACACGGCGCGAGAACTCGCCTTGCAGCGAGCGCAAGGCATTGCGCGCGGCTTGCTCGGAACTGGCTTCGATCAGATCGGCAATCGCCTCGGCTTGGGCGAGGTCGAGTTTGTCATTGAGAAAGGCGCGTTCGCTGAATTCACCGGGGCGCGCCAGGCGTGCGCCGAGTTGTACACAGCGGCGCAGCAGCAGATCGAGCACTACTGGCCCGCCGTGGCCCTGCAGTTCCAGCACGTCTTCGCCGGTAAAGGAGTTGGGGCCCGGGAAGTACAGGGCCAGGCCTTCATCCAGCACCTGCTGGGCGTCGGCGAAGAACGGCCCGTAGTGGGCGTAGCGCGGCTGCAGCTCGCGTTGGCAGATCGCCTGCGCCAAGGTGCCGGCCAGCGGCCCGGAAACTCGCACGATGCCAACGCCACCCCGGCCCTGGGCGGTGGCGACGGCGGCAATGGTTTCAGCAACGGGTGGCATGCGGTTCTCCTGAATACGACATAGCAAAACGCCCCTGAAAAGGGGCGTTTGTTACAGCTTAGAAGCAATCACTGCTTAGGCGTCTGCGGCCTTGGCTGCGGCTTCGATCTTGCGCGTAATGTACCACTGCTGGGCGATGGACAAGACGTTGTTGACTACCCAGTACAGCACCAGACCCGCTGGGAACCAGAGGAAGAAGAAGGTGAAGATTATTGGCATCATCTTCAGTACCTTGGCTTGCATCGGGTCCGGCGGCGTTGGGTTGAGCTGCTGCTGGATAAACATGGTGGCGCCCATGATGATCGGCAGGATAAAGAACGGGTCTTTGATCGCCAGGTCAGTTATCCACAATAGCCATGGCGCTTGGCGCATTTCCACGGATTCCAGCAGCACCCAGTAGAGCGCAAGGAATACCGGCATCTGCACGAGGATTGGCAGGCAACCGCCCAGCGGGTTGATCTTCTCTTTCTTGTACAGCTCCATCATCGCCTGGGACATCTTCTGGCGATCATCACCGTGCTGCTCTTTCAGCTGAGCGAGTTTTGGCGCAACGGCACGCATGCGCGCCATGGATTTGTAGCTGGCAGCGGACAGCGGGAAGAAGATCAGCTTGATGATCACGGTCAACATGATGATCGACCAGCCCCAGTTGCCGAGCAGGTTGTGGATAACTTCCAGCAGCCAGAAGATCGGCTGAGCCAGGAACCACAGAATGCCGTAGTCGACTGTCAGCTCAAGACCTGGAGACAGAGTCTTCAGATGGCCTTGTAGCTTCGGGCCGGCATACAGAATTGCACTGGTTTCACCCTGAGCGCCGGCAGCAACCTGAATGGCCGGGCCGGTAAAGCCGACAATGTAGTTGCCTTGGCTGTCTTTGCGGGTCTGTACTTGGTTAGTGCTGTCTTTGCTTGGAATCCAGGCAGTGACGAAGTAATGCTGTAGCCAGGCAACCCAGCCTCCTTGAACGGTTTCTTTGAAGGCTTGTTTGTCGATGTCTTTCATCGACACTTTTTTGTACGGCTCTTCGCTGGTCCACAGCGCACCACCGAGGTAGGTCGCAGTGCCGGTAGCAGTGGTGGAGGACGGATCGTCGCTGCCATCACGCTTGAGCTGGGCAAACATGTTGCCGCTCCAGGCCTGAGCACTCTGGTTGTCGATCAGGTAGCTGACTGTTACCTGATAGGAAGATGGATCAACGCAGCCGGGTTTCTTCTGCTGTTGATCCTTGGCCGCACATTCAGCGTTCAGACCACGCTTGAAGGTGAAGCGCTTGATGTAGTTGATGCCGTCTTCGCTGAGTTTGAGGTCAACTTGCAGCTGATCCTGGCCGTCGGCCAGTTCATAGTTCTTCTGCTCGCTGCTCCAAAGAGCACGACCGCTGGATTTGTCCGGTGCATTGCTGCCGATCAAACCGCTCTGCGCCAGGTATGTGCGCTCGCCACCGTTGTCGAACAGCTGGAAAGGGACATCCGGACGATCCTGACGACGCGGGTACTGCGGCAAACGCAGTTGCACCACATCACCACCGCGCGGGTCGATGGCCAGATCCAGTACATCGGTCTTCACGCGAATCAGTTCATCGCTGGCGATAGCCGGTGCAGCACTGATGGAGCTGGGTTCAACAGCCGGGGAGGCGCTCGGAATATCGTCGCTGCCAGCTGGAGTTGAAGTGGTGGCAGTAGTATCCGGCAGGCCGGGTACGGTGCTGCTGGTCGCGGCAATTTCTGTCGGCAGGGCAGCTTGACCGTAGTCCTGGTTCCACTGGAGAACCATCATATAGGACACGATTGCCAGGGCGACGATCAGGATCGAGCGTTGAATATCCATGATTATTCGGCCATCGAAGAGGAACGGGAGGTTTTCACGCAGGGAACCGGGTCGTATCCACCGGGATTCCACGGGTGACAGCGGCCAAGCCGACGCAGGGTCAGCCAGCCACCGCGCATGACGCCATGATGTTCAATGGCTTCAAGTGCGTAGCAAGAACAGCTTGGGTAGAAACGACAGTGGCTGGCCATCAAGGGGCTGATGGCGTAGCGGTAGAACTGGATGGGAAGCAAAGCCAGTTTACGCATGGGGACTGTCGTTCACCCCAGGTGTTGCGACGGCTTCCGGGCTTGGCTTACTGCGTTCGAGGCGTTTCCAGAGTTTGCCAAACTGGCGAGCCAGTTCGATGTTCTCCAGATCACCAAGGCCTTTACGCGCAACCACCACGATGTCCCATCCCACCAGGTTGTCCTGGTTGAGACGGAACGATTCGCGGATCTGGCGTTTCAGACGATTGCGCTCAACAGAGAGTTTGACGCTCTTCTTGCCGATCACCAATCCCAGTCGGGGGTGATCAAGTTCGTTGTTGCGCGCTAACAGCAGGACATTTTTGCCCGGAGCTTTGCCGCTAGGGGAGTCGAAGACTGCCTTGAATTGCCGGGGGGTTAGCAGACGCTTTTCCCGACTGAAGTCTCGACTCACCACAAGACCGAAATTTAGACGGCGAGACGCTTACGGCCCTTTGCGCGACGACGCGACAGGACAGCACGGCCGTTCTTGGTGGCCATACGAGCACGGAAACCGTGGGTGCGAGCGCGTTTGATAGTGCTGGGTTGGAAAGTACGTTTCATGATGCGGTACCTGGGTGGTCGACTACGGGCCGGAATGGCCCCCGTTTTAAGAGACCGGCAATTCTAGAGAAACCCGAGGGTCAGGTCAATTTCCAACCAGGCTTTTCCTGAATAAAGAAATATAAAGAAGAGAATATTTAAAGATGTTTAGTGATGTTAGTAGCTATTAGCTGGTCATCGATCTGTGCATAAGTGCTTGGAGGCCAAAAGGTTATGGCTGTTCAGCCAAGGGTAAGTCTGTCGAAAAGGCGTGCCGCAACTGTGTGGAAGCAGTCCAAAAGCTGAGGATGGAATACCGTTTTACCCACAATAGGGTTTTCCACTGGTTTTTACCCTGGGTTATCCCGTGAGCTTATGAGTGGTTATCCACAGCTTTTTCCCGACTCGAGTTATAAGCCACTAACGCTAATAACGCGTTGATTTTCCTTACGCATAAGCAAGCTTACATGTGGATAACTCAAGCCTCGGCGGCTACAATGACGGCTGTTTTTTGCCTCGCGCCTTGCGATTTAGGGGATGTCCGTGTCTGTGGAACTTTGGCAGCAGTGCGTCGAGCTTCTGCGCGATGAGCTGCCTGCTCAGCAATTCAACACCTGGATCCGTCCACTGCAGGTCGAAGCCGAAGGCGACGAGCTCCGCGTCTATGCGCCGAATCGTTTTGTCCTCGACTGGGTTAATGAGAAGTACCTCAGCCGTTTGCTCGAGTTACTCACTGAACGGACCAACGGTCTGGTTCCAGCGCTCTCCTTATTAATAGGTAGCAAACGCAGCTCGGCACCGCGTGCCGCAGCTGTCAGTACCCCGTCCGCTGCGCCGAGCACGCCAGCACCTGCGGCAGTCACCACAGCCGCAACCTCTACTACGCAGGCAGAGCCTTCGCGCGCCAGCTTCGATCCGATGGCTGGTGCGGCCAGCCAGCAGGCGCCTGCGCGTACCGAGCGTTCGGTGCAGGTTGAAGGTGGGTTGAAGCACACCAGTTACCTGAACCGCACCTTTACCTTTGATAACTTCGTCGAAGGTAAATCCAACCAGCTGGCCCGCGCAGCGGCCTGGCAGGTGGCGGACAATCCCAAGCACGGTTACAACCCGCTGTTTCTTTATGGTGGCGTGGGCCTGGGTAAGACCCATCTGATGCATGCGGTGGGTAATCACCTGTTGGCGAAGAACCCGAATGCCAAGGTGGTTTATCTGCATTCCGAGCGTTTTGTTGCGGACATGGTCAAGGCGTTACAGCTAAATGCGATCAACGAATTCAAACGCTTCTATCGCTCGGTGGATGCGTTGCTGATTGACGACATTCAATTCTTCGCCAAGAAAGAGCGTTCCCAGGAAGAGTTCTTCCACACCTTCAACGCTTTGCTCGAAGGTGGCCAGCAGGTGATTCTCACCAGCGACCGCTACCCGAAAGAAATTGAAGGCCTGGAAGAACGCCTGAAGTCGCGTTTCGGTTGGGGTCTGACGGTAGCCGTCGAGCCGCCTGAGCTGGAAACCCGTGTGGCGATTTTGATGAAGAAGGCCGATCAGGCTAAAGTCGATCTGCCCCACGATGCCGCCTTCTTTATTGCCCAGCGCATCCGCTCCAACGTGCGTGAGCTGGAAGGCGCGTTGAAGCGCGTAATCGCCCACTCGCACTTCATGGGCCGGGACATTACCATCGAGCTGATCCGCGAATCGCTTAAGGACCTGTTAGCCCTGCAGGACAAGCTGGTCAGCATCGACAATATCCAGCGCACTGTGGCCGAGTACTACAAGATCAAGATTTCTGATCTGCTGTCCAAGCGCCGCTCGCGTTCGGTCGCGCGGCCCCGTCAGGTGGCCATGGCCTTGTCGAAAGAACTGACCAACCACAGCCTGCCGGAAATCGGTGATGCCTTCGGCGGCCGCGATCACACAACGGTATTGCATGCATGCCGTAAGATTGCTGAACTTAAGGAATCCGACGCGGACATCCGCGAGGACTATAAGAATTTGCTGCGTACGCTGACAACCTAATACGCAACTCCACTAGGCAAGGGACTAGACCATGCATTTCACCATTCAACGCGAAGCCTTGTTGAAACCTCTGCAACTGGTCGCCGGCGTCGTGGAACGCCGCCAGACCTTGCCGGTGCTCTCTAACGTGCTGCTGGTGGTCGAAGGCCAGCAGCTGTCGCTGACCGGTACCGACCTGGAAGTCGAGCTGGTTGGTCGCGTAACTTTGGAGGAGCCTGCGCAACCCGGTGAGATCACTGTACCGGCGCGTAAGCTGATGGACATCTGCAAGAGCCTGCCGAGCGACGCACTGATCGATATTCGTATCGACGAGCAGAAGCTGCTGGTCAAAGCCGGCCGCAGCCGCTTCAGTCTGTCCACCCTCCCCGCCAATGACTTCCCCACTGTTGAAGAAGGTCCAGGTTCGCTGAACTTTAGCCTGGTGCAAAGCAGGCTGCGTCGCCTGATCGAACGCACCAGCTTTGCCATGGCCCAGCAGGACGTGCGTTATTACCTCAACGGCATGCTGCTGGAAGTACAGACCGGCATCCTCCGCGCGGTTGCCACCGACGGTCACCGTCTGGCCATGTGTTCGATGGAAGCGGCGATTGAGCAGGTTGAGCGCCACCAGGTCATTGTGCCGCGCAAAGGCATTCTCGAACTGGCCCGTCTGCTCACCGAGCAGGATGGCAGCGTCAGCATCGTTCTCGGTCAGCACCATATCCGCGCTACCACGGGCGAGTTCACCTTCACCTCGAAACTGGTCGACGGCAAGTTCCCCGACTACGAGCGTGTGCTGCCGCGTGGTGGTGATAAGTTAGTGGTTGCCGATCGCCAGGGCCTGCGCGAAGCGTTCAGCCGTACCGCGATTCTGTCCAACGAGAAGTACCGCGGTATTCGCCTGCAACTGGAATCCGGTCTGCTGAAAATTCAGGCGAACAACCCAGAGCAGGAAGAAGCCGAAGAAGAGATCGCTGTGGACTACAACGGCAGTGCGCTGGAAATCGGTTTCAACGTCAGCTACCTGCTCGACGTATTGAGCGTGATGACAACCGACCAGGTGCGTCTGATTCTTTCTGACGCCAACAGCAGTGCCCTGGTGCAAGAAGCTGACAACGACGATTCGTCTTATGTTGTTATGCCGATGCGTCTGTAATCCAGACCGTTGAATAACTACTGCGCTCGTAACGTTCTTCAACGGTCTGTTAGTTAATGTCCCTTACTCGCTTTACCGTCACCGCGGTGCGTAATCTGCACCCGGTGACCCTCTCACCCTCCCCGCGTATCAATATCCTTTCCGGTGACAATGGCAGCGGCAAAACCAGCCTGCTCGAAGCCATTCATCTGCTGGGTCTGGCTCGCTCCTTTCGCAGCACTCGCCTGCTTCCGGTGATTCAATACGATCAGCTCGCCTGCACCATTTTCGGTCAGGTGCAGATGTCTGATGGTCGGCAAAGCAACCTGGGTATTTCGCGAGATCGTCAGGGCGAGTTTCAGATACGTATCGACGGGCAGAACGCGCGCAGTGCTGCGCAACTGGCAGAGACTTTACCGCTGCAGCTGATCAATCCGGACAGTTTCCGCCTGCTCGAAGGCGCGCCGAAGATTCGTAGGCAGTTCCTCGATTGGGGAGTGTTCCACGTGGAACCTCGTTTTCTGCCGGCCTGGCAGCGCCTGCAGAAGGCCCTGCGTCAGCGGAACTCATGGCTGCGGCATGGTACACTTGACGCCGCTTCGCAGGCGGCCTGGGACCGAGAGTTGTGCCTGGCCAGCGACGAAATTGACGGTTATCGGCGCGCCTATATTCAGGCCCTGAAACCGGTTTTCGAACGCACCCTGAATGAGCTGGTTGAGCTGCAAGGTTTGACCCTCAGTTACTACCGCGGTTGGGATAAAGAGCGTGAGCTCAATACAGTGCTCGCCTCCACCCTCTCCCGCGATCAGCAATTGGGCCATACTCAGGCAGGTCCGCAACGTGCCGATTTAAGGCTACGGTTGGGGGCGC
Organism: Pseudomonas sp. EA_35y_Pfl2_R5; assembly: GCF_963970805.1. Taxonomy (NCBI): domain Bacteria; kingdom Pseudomonadati; phylum Pseudomonadota; class Gammaproteobacteria; order Pseudomonadales; family Pseudomonadaceae; genus Pseudomonas; species Pseudomonas sp. EA_35y_Pfl2_R5. The sequence goes on from NZ_CAXAOW010000001.1 coordinate 618,633, forward strand.
ACAATGCCGCCGAGATACTCTCGCGCGGCCAGCAGAAATTAGTTGTATGTGCACTGCGCATTGCGCAGGGCCATTTAGTCAATCAGGCCAAGCACGGCCAATGCATCTATCTGGTGGATGACCTGCCGTCAGAACTGGATGAACAGCATCGTCGTGCGTTGTGCCGATTGTTGGAAGACTTGCACTGCCAGGTGTTTATCACCTGTGTAGACCATGAATTGTTGAGGGAAGGCTGGCGCACGGATACGCCAGTTGCCATGTTCCACGTGGAACATGGTGGCATTACCCAGACCCACGACCACCGGGAGTGAAGGCATGAGCGAAAACCAAACGTACGACTCCAATAACATTAAGGTCCTCAAGGGCCTGGATGCCGTACGCAAGCGGCCTGGCATGTACATCGGCGATACCGACGATGGCAGCGGTCTGCACCACATGGTGTTCGAGGTGGTCGACAACTCGATTGACGAGGCGTTGGCTGGGCATTGCAGCGAAATCACCATCACCATCCACCCGGATGAGTCGATCAGCGTGCGCGATAACGGTCGTGGTATCCCGGTCGATATGCACAAGGAAGAAGGCGTTTCTGCTGCTGAAGTGATCATGACCGTGCTACACGCAGGCGGTAAGTTCGACGACAACAGCTACAAAGTTTCTGGTGGTCTGCACGGTGTGGGTGTGTCCGTGGTTAACGCCCTGTCCAAGGAACTGATTCTGACCATCCGCCGCAGCGGCAAGATCTGGGAGCAGACCTACGTGCATGGCGTGCCTCAGGCGCCGATTGCAGCGGTTGGCGACAGCGATGTCACCGGCACGCAGATCCACTTCAAACCGTCCGAAGACACCTTCGCCAATATCCATTTCAGCTGGGATATTCTGGCCAAGCGTCTGCGCGAACTGTCGTTCCTCAACTCCGGCGTGGGCATCCTGCTTAAGGACGAACGCAGCGGTAAGGAAGAGCTGTTCAAGTACGAAGGTGGTCTGCGTGCCTTCGTTGAATACCTCAACCACAACAAAACCGCGGTCAATCAGGTGTTCCACTTCACCATGCAGCGTGAAGACGGCATCGGCGTAGAAGTGGCCCTGCAGTGGAACGACAGCTTTAACGAGAACCTGTTGTGCTTCACCAATAACATTCCACAGCGCGATGGCGGCACCCACCTCGCCGGCTTCCGCTCGGCCCTGACGCGTAACCTGAATGCTTACATTGAGCAGGAAGGTCTGGCCAAGAAGCACAAGATTGCCACCACCGGCGATGACGCCCGTGAAGGCCTGACTGCGATTATTTCGGTAAAAGTACCGGATCCCAAGTTCAGCTCGCAGACCAAAGACAAGCTGGTTTCCAGCGAAGTGAAGACTGCGGTCGAGCAGGAAATGGGTAAGTACTTCTCCGACTTCCTGTTGGAAAACCCCAACGAAGCCAAGCTTGTGGTTGGCAAAATGATCGATGCCGCGCGCGCCCGTGAAGCGGCGCGCAAAGCCCGTGAAATGACTCGCCGTAAAGGCGCGCTGGATATCGCCGGGCTGCCGGGCAAGCTGGCCGATTGCCAGGAGAAAGACCCTGCTCTTTCCGAACTCTACATCGTGGAAGGGGACTCCGCGGGCGGTTCTGCCAAGCAGGGCCGTAACCGCAAAACTCAGGCGATCCTGCCGCTCAAGGGCAAGATTCTCAACGTTGAGAAAGCGCGCTTCGACAAGATGATTTCCTCCCAGGAAGTCGGCACCCTGATCACCGCCTTAGGCTGTGGTATCGGCCGCGATGAGTACAACATCGACAAGCTGCGTTATCACAACATCATCATCATGACCGACGCCGACGTCGACGGTTCGCACATCCGTACCCTGCTGCTGACCTTCTTCTTCCGTCAGCTACCGGAGCTTGTTGAGCGCGGCTACATCTATATCGCTCAGCCGCCGCTGTACAAGGTTAAGAAGGGCAAGCAGGAGCAGTACATCAAGGATGACGAGGCCATGGATGAATACATGACCCAGTCGGCCCTGGAAGATGCCAGCCTGCACGTCAATGAAAGCGCGCCAGGCCTGTCTGGCGAGTCGCTGGAACGCCTGGTCAACGATTATCGCCTGGTGATGAAGACCCTCAATCGTTTGTCGCGTCTTTACCCGCTAGAGCTGACTGAGCACTTCGTCTATATCCCGCGTGTGGAAGCCGAGCAATTGGCGGACAAGGTAGCCATGGAGCAGTGGTTGGGCCTGCTCGATGCGCGCCTCAAGGGGATGGAAAAGTCCGGTCTGATCTATAAAACCAGCTTGCATGAAGATCAGGAGCGTCACGTCTGGCTGCCGCAGGTTGAACTGGTATCCCATGGGGTTTCCAGCTACATCATCTTCAACCGCGACTTCTTCGCCAGTAATGACTATAAAACTGTTACCAGCTTGGGCGACCAACTCAACAGCCTGCTTGAGGAAGGCGCCTACGTGCAGCGTGGTGAGCGTAAGAAGGCGGTCACCACCTTCAAGGATGCACTGGCCTGGTTGATGGCCGAAAGCACCAAGCGTCACAGTATTCAGCGCTATAAAGGTCTCGGTGAAATGAACCCGGATCAACTCTGGGAAACCACCATGGACCCAGAAGTGCGCCGTATGCTCAAGGTGCGTATTGAAGATGCTATCGCCGCCGATCAGATCTTCAACACCTTGATGGGTGATGCTGTAGAGCCGCGCCGTGACTTTATCGAGACCAACGCATTGGCAGTGTCTAACCTGGACTTCTGATCAGGTGTCGATGGCAGATAAGTTGTCGTGTTACAGGCAACTGATGTCGCGAAATAAGCGGTAATACCCCGGCCTCGTGCCGGGGTTTTTCATTCTGGAGTAACGCATTCAGCAAGTCGTTATAGCGAATGGCTTACAGACTTCGGTGGTGATTGGCGCTGTTTACATTGACCGGCGCGCACTAATCTAAACACATCCACCAAGCAACGGATCTGCTCGGTATCAAGGATGATTGACCACCGCTAGGATGCATTGACAGGATGTTGAATGGTCAGGAAAAAGCCCGCTTCGGCGGGTTTTTTGTTGCCTCTAGAAAAGTTATGGACGGATTAACCTTGAGCTTTCGTTGCGTGAATATGGAAGTGCTCACGGTTAGACGCAAAAAAATGCCCCGATTTACAGGGCATTTTTTGTTTGTGTTTTAGGCCAGCGGTACCCACCAATAGCGCACGAAGTGGAAGAAAACCGGGGCGGCAAAGCATACGGAGTCGAGGCGGTCGAGCATGCCACCGTGGCCTTCGATCATATAGCCCCAGTCTTTCACGCCGCGATCACGCTTGATTGCCGACATCACCAGACCGCCTGCAAAGCCCAGCAAATTGACAGTCAGGGCCATCAAAGCCGCCTGCCAGAAGCTGAATGGGGTGATCCAGCACAACAGCGCGCCAACCAGGCAGGCTAGGCTGACGCCACCGACAAAGCCTTCTACGGTTTTCGATGGTGACAGCAGTGGGGCGATCTTGTGTTTGCCGAACAGCTTGCCGCAGACGTACTGCAACACGTCGGAGATTTGCACCACGATGATCAACCAGGCGATCAACAACAGGTTGCGTCCTTCATAGCCTGGGATATCCAGGGTCAGCAGCGCCGGTACCGAAGAAATGCAGTACACCGCAATCATCAGACCCCATTGCACTTTGGACGCGCGCTCAAGGAAGCGTGTGGTGTCGCCGCCAAGTGAGGCGAGAATTGGTAGCAGCAGGAACAAGTAAACCGGAATAAAAATGGCGAACAGGCCGTACCAGTCGAAGGCGATGAGCAAGTACTGCATTGGTAGAGCGAAGTAGAAGGCCGCGACCAATGCCGGGTAGTCACTGCGCCGGGTGGGCGTGAGTGTCATAAACTCGCGCAGGGCGTAGAAGGAGACGAAATAGAACAGCAGGATCACGCCCAGATTGCCGAACAGGAAAGCAATCCCGATCACTACGACCATCACCCACCAGGCGTTAATCCGAGCGTTGAGGTTGTCGATGACCGGGTTTTCTGTGCCCCCGGCGCGGCGCTTGAGCAACCAGCCGATGGCCGAAGCGAGCATCAGTAATGCGCCAATCCCGGCGAACAGCTGCAGCGTGTTGTTATCCATTTCAAACCTCCTCGGGCGCCAGGGCCAACAGGGCGTTACGCGCACGTTCGAGGAACGCAGCTTTACTTTCGTTCTCCACTTGCTCCAGCGGCTCGCCAAAGCTCAGGGTACATAACAAGGGCAAAGGCAGCGCCCTGCCCTTGGGCATGACCCGGTTGAGATTGGCAATCCATACGGGGATTAGTTCGACCTGTGGTCGGGCGCTCGCCAAATGGAACAGGCCGCTTTTGAATGGCAGTAGACCGTCTTCTAGGTTACGCGTGCCCTCGGGGAACAGGATCAGTGAGTCACCGTTATCCAAGGCATCAAGCATCGGTTGCAGTGGGTTGGCTTCAGGTGAGCTGCGTTCGCGGTCGATCAGCACGCCATTGAACACGCTGTTGATCAGGTAGCGCCGCAGACCATCACGTTGCCAGTAATCGGCGCCAGCCACGGGGCGTGTGGTGCGCCGCAGGTTGTCTGGAAGTGAAGCCCAGAGCAGGACGAAGTCGCCATGGCTGCTGTGGTTGGCGTAATACAGCCGTTGTGCCGGTTCGGCGCTGCAACCTAGCCAAAGCGCGCGAGCGCCGGTCAGCAGGCGTGCAGCTGAGGTGATGGCAAAGGCAGTCAGGGAAGCGAGCATGGACGGTTCCTTATCCTGTGATTGAAAGCCAAGGCAGGCTGAGGATGATTAACCCGGCCAGTAGCAGTTGGGACAAGAGCCAGACTGCTTGCCGGCGCAACAAGCGCAGGGCCGCGTGGCTGCGTTCATCCCATGAGCGGGAGACCGGATTGGCTGGTTGTAGTTTGAGTTTGATCAGCGTTTCATCGAGATCGCCGGTGTGCATCGGCAGTTGCTCGGCGTTGTCGGCCAGGCGCTGGAACAGCTCGGCGTCCAATGCCACCCGCAGTGCCCAATACTTCTGGATCACTCCCAGCAGTATCAGCAGGGAACAGAGGATGGCTGTGCCCGGTTGCGCTGTGGCACCGAGCAGCGGCGCCAGGCCAACCCCTAAGGCGATGGCACTGAGCCCGCAGGAAAAGCCATCCAGCGCCTTGCCCCGGCGCAGCAAGCTGGCCACGGTGAACAGCTGCATTTCAGTGGCCATTAACGATGGCCTCCATGGTTGCTGTCTGTACATGGGGAATTAACAGCATGTCGGCCAGTGCGTGTTGTTGAGCCGCACCCAATACCACTTGCGGGCGCGCCTGGCGCAACTGTGCCAGAGCATCCGCGACATCCTTGCAACGGCCAGTGTGCAGTAGCCAAGCGGCGATCGCTGTAGCGCTGCGCGAGTAGCCCAGCGCGCAATAGACCAATAGCGGGCCATGCTGGCGTAGCTCTTCGATGGCTTGCGCGGCGGCTAGACAGGTTTCGGCGCTGGGTGCGGTTAGATCGAGTACGGGCAGTGCGCGGTAGGCGCTGGGCACCTTTTTTGCCGGTAGCTCCGCGCACAGATCGAGTTGCGCGGCGAACTGCTCAGCCTGCCCCGGCGCTGGAATGCGGCCGAGCCAGATACCTTCAACCACTTTATCCGCCTGCGGATGGGCGCGGGTCCATAGCCGTGAATTGAGCCAGGCGGCGGCGAGGTAGGGCGTGAGCAACCAGGTTGCGGCGCTGCTCAGCCGCCCATCGGCCGCCTTCTGAAAGCCAGCCGCGCCGAACAGCAGGTAGTTGAGCGCCACCAGCAGTAAGGAGAACGCCGGCCAGAGCAGCCATAGCCAGGCACCACCGAGATTCACCGCCAGGGCGCTGAGCAGCGCTGCACCCAGGCTATAGTGCAATGCCTGACGCATGCGTTGCGGCTCGCGCGTCAGTTGCCAGGCCAGCAGCGGACTGCGACCTTGTAGCGGCCACAGCCAGACGCACAGCCAGCCGGCCAGAACCCCGGTGGGCACATCAATAAAATGGTGCTGCCAGGTGGTCAGCACCGACAAGCCAATCAAGGCCATCCAGGTGTGCATCAGGCCGCGGAGCAGCACGCCATTGGTATGCCGGGTGAACATCACCCAGATCACCACCAGCAGGGCGATATGCAGGGAAGGTGCCTGGTTGAATGGCTTGTCGAAACCCATCAACACGTCGAACATGCCGCCGAACAGACCATCCAGTTCGGGCCGTTCGAAGGTAAAGCGCAGCGGCCAGAGCAGAAAGCAGGCAATGCACAGCACTTGCACACTAAGCAGGCGCAGGCCGTGGCGATCCATTTCCCGGCGGGTGGCCGGCAGCAGAAAGGACAATCCATAAAGCAGGTCAATTGACCAGTAAGGCACGATAGTCCATGGCCATAGTGGCATCTGACTTTCCCAGGCAAATACTAGGGTGCCCACATCGTCACGTTGACCGCTTAGCCAGTTGGCGAAGCTGTAGCTGGCGAAGAACAGCGGCGCCAAGAGCAAGAGCCAAAGCACGCCGCGCTTCCATAACCCGGCTTCGCGGCTACGGCTAACTTCCGCCATCAGGACACCCGCTGCGCCAGGGAGACACTGAAGATGCCCCACTCGTCGATACGCTGGGTGATCTTGCGAAAACCTGCGGCCTCGACCAGTTGATCCATCTCTGCCTGACTACGCCGACGCATAACCCAGGCTTCGCCACCGCGGTGGCTGGTCAGGGCGCGGGCGATCAGCTCCAGCTGTGGGTGCCAGGGCTGCCCGGTGTACACCAGATAACCGCCCTCCTCGACGGCTGCCGCCAGCCCGGCGAGCGAGTCGCCAACCATCTGGTTGCTGCCGAACAGCTCATACAAACCGGAGACCACCGCCAGAGTCGGTTTGGGCTCAAGCGCGGCGAGATCGGCACGGTCGAAGGCATCGCCTTTGACGAAGCGGGCGATATCCGTGAGGCCCTTCTGTTCGATCAGTGCGCCGCCGTCGCGCACGTTGATATCGCTGTAATCACGCAACAGGATCGAGTCCGGCTTCTGCTCCATGCCTTCCAGGGCTTCGAGGATGTAGCGGCCATGGCCGGCGGCGATATCGACGATGCGCACGCCACGGCCCTGCTCGCGCAGCTTGCCCATCGCCAGGCGTAGCAGCTCTTCGGCGTGCAACTTGCGCTGGCGAATGCCGCGCCAGCCAATGGAGTTGAGGTAGTTCTGATCGATCAGCCGGCCGATAGGCGATTTACCGCTGGGCTGGTTGCGGTAGACGTAATCCAGGGTGCTGCCGGAATCGAAGCCGGTGTCGAAACCCAGCTTGACCCCGTCGGCCAGACTGCTGCCGAGCCGCAGACTGGCACGGGTGGCGCGCCAGTAAAGGTCGTCCAGGGAGTTATGCGGCAGCGGTGCGGCCAGGCTTTCTGATTCGGCGCAGGTCAGGCCGAGGCGATCCGCGTCGAGCAGGGACGGCCGTTGTACCGGCTCTTCAAAGCAGCGCAGCAGAAAGCGCTGGGCGCGGCTCAGGGCGTGGCTGCGGTCGCGTTCACCGAGGGTGTCGTGGAAGAAGCCGGGGAGGATGTGCATTTCCTTGCGCAGGCTGCCTAGGCGTTCGAAGAATTGCTGCTGGGGTTTGCGGTGCACCACGAAGTCGGCGCCGGAAATCAGCAGCTGAGTGGGAATCTGGATCGCCTGGGCGTCGGCCACCACGCGTTCGGCGGCGTCATACAGGCCCAGCAGCATAGTTACCGAGATCGGCCGGGCGATCAGCGGATCGTTATTGAAGGAGGCAATCCGCTCCGGGTCATGGCTAAGGTACTTGGCCTTCACATAGCTGTTGACGAAGAAGTTGCCGCGCAGCGCGCGCATCAACTTGAGGCCTGGCCTGGCAAAGGGTACGTAGAGCTTGACCTTGAACGCCGGCGAGGCGAGCACCAGGGCGCGGATCTTCGGCGCATAATCATGCGCCCAGGTGGCGACCAGCACCGCGCCGACGCTTTGCGCCAGTACGGCAATATCCTCCACCGGCATGCCGTGGCTGTAGACGATGTGATCGATAAAGGTCTGCACATCGCGCACGCTGGTGGCGAAGCTCGGGCTGTCGCCGCGCTCACCTGGCGACAGGCCATGGCCGCGCGCGTCCCAGGCGAAAAATTCGAAATCCGCCATCTCCAGTTCATCGACCAGATGGGCCATGCGCCCGCCGTGTTCGTGACCGCGGTGGAACATCACCACTGCGCGCTTCGGTGCGCAAGCTTCAGGGTTGCTGGCTGGCCAGTGGCGGTAGAACAGCTCTACGCCGTCATGGGTGGTAAAGCTGAATTCTTGGGCTTCGCGCATCGAGACATCCTTATTTCGAGTCAGTTAGCTGTGCCGCTTCGGCCAGGCCCTGGCGTACGCGGTTATAGAGGGTGTAGAGCAACAGGGCGAGAATCACCGCGAGCAGGCCGTTGAGCCAAGCGGCAGGCAGCAACCCGCAGGCCACGCCAGCGCCCAGCACGCCAAAGCAGAAGGCACGGTCACTTTTGCCCATAGGTCCGTCGTAACGCCGCGAGGCACCGACCATAGGCCCGAGCACGCCGGCGTACTCACTGATCAGGGCCAGCAGCACCACCAGCACGACCAGCAGCGGCGAGACCCCGGGGAGCAAGGCGAAGGGCAGAAACAGCGCGCTGTCGGCGATCAGGTCGCTGATCTCATTGAGGTAGGCGCCGAGCCGCGATTGTTGGCCGAACTCGCGGGCGAGCATGCCGTCGACGGCGTTCAACGCCATGCGCAGAATCATCCACAGCGGGATCAGGGCGAACAGCCAGGTATGCTCGGGTAAGGCCAGCAGCAGGGTGCCGAGCAGCACGGAAACCACGGCGGCGAACAGGGTGACCTGATTGGCCGTCACGCCTTTGTCGTAGAGGCGCTTGACACCCGGGCGCAGGAGGTTCTGAAAAGCCGGCTTGAGCTGGTAAATGGAGAGCATGGCGAAGAATTCCTTTTCGCTGCTTGGGCACGTCGATCCAGCTTAGCCGCTTTGCCTGGCGCGCAGGCTGCTAAGACTGTGCGCAAACGCCCGGATTTGCTGGTTGGCAGCCACCGGGGCGTTATGGGGGAAACTTATCCCCCATCGCCTGATATTTCGCTCCAGGCGTTAATTCTAGTTAAATCAACTGCTTATATTGAGTAATGGCACTTTGACGCTATTCGGTGCACAGCTTATCCACAATTGCTCAGGCCGGCGCTTGGGTTTCCAGCGGCTGGCTTTGTGCATCCAGCGAGCCGATATCGCGTTGTGCCTGACTGACCCAGGCAAAGGCGCGGTCATTGAGTTCAGCGATGGCGCGTGGGCCTGTGCCTTCGGCGTACATCAGTGGGCCTATCACCACCTGAACGGTGCCGGGCGTCTTGCGCCAGCCCTGCTTGGGCCAGAACTCACCGGCGTTGTGCGCGATTGGCAGCACTGGCAGGTTGGCATTCACCGCGAGGGATGCACCGCCACGGCTGAACTTGCCGATCTGGCCCGGTGGAATGCGTGTGCCTTCCGGGAAAACCAGCACCCAGGCGCCCTGCCCCAGACGTTTGTGGCCGAGTTTGGCCAGCTGCTTGAGGGCCGCCTTGGGGTTGCTGCGGTCAATCGCAATGGGCTTGAGCATCGCCATCGCCCAGCCGAAGAACGGCACATACAGCAGCTCGCGCTTGACCACCTGGCTCAGCGGCTCGAAGTAGCCGCAGAGGAAGAAGGTTTCCCAGGTGCTCTGGTGTTTGGCGAGAATCACGCAGGGCTTATCGGGAATATTCTCCAGGCCCTTGATCTCGTAGTTGATGCCGACCACCACCTTGGCCAGCCAGGTGGCGCAGCGGCACCAGTTCTGCACGACAAAGCGGTAGCGTGCACGAAACGGCAGAAAGGGCGCGACGAAGACGCTGAGGGTGCACCAGAAGAAGGAGGTGGAAGCCAGCAGCAGGTAGAAGAGGAAGGTTCTGAGGGTCTGCACTGTCGACATGGGAGCTTTTACCGTCGCAGGCAGCGCCTGCTTTATAAGTGGAGAAGCTGATCGGCAACCGCCGCCAGATCATCGAATACCAGGGTGTCCGCTGGCAATCCTTTCGCCAGGGTACGTTCGCCCTTGCCGGTCTTTACCAAAACAGGCTGACAATCGACGGCGCCGGCCGCTGTCAGGTCACCGCTGCTGTCTCCGACAAACCACACGCCCTTAAGTGCTACACCATAGTACGCAGCAATCTGCTCGAGCATGCCGGGTTTCGGTTTGCGGCAGGCGCAGCCCTCATCCGGGCCGTGGATGCAGTGCACGATCAGGCCCAGCTCACCGCCCTGCGCTGCCACCAGTTCGCGCAGGCGCGTGTGCATGGCCTCCAGCGTGGCCAGGTCGTAATAGCCGCGGGCGACTCCGGACTGATTGGTGGCCACGGCGACCGTCCAGCCGGCTTGCGACAGGCGCGCGATGGCCTCTATGGCACCGGGTAGCGGAATCCATTCGGCGAGGCTTTTGATATAGGCATCGGAGTCGTAATTGATCACGCCGTCGCGGTCGAGAATCAGCAGTTTCATGCGGTAATCCGTAACCGGCGCGCGGTGATGGCCGCACGCCGGTAAAGGTGATGATGGGCTGCGTGCAGCCCATCGGACGCGCGGCAGGCGTTAGCCGAGTACCGAGATATCAGCGACGCCGAGGAACAGGCCACGCAGCTTGGCCAGCAGCGCATAACGATTGGCCCGTACGGCAGCGTCTTCGGCGTTGACCAGTACGGCCACGAAGAAGGCGTCCACCGGCTCGCGCAGATTGGCCAGCTGGCTCAGCGCCAGGTTGTACTGACGGGCTTCAGCCAGCGGCCGTACTGCATGCTCGGCCTGTTGGATGGCCGCGTTGAGGGCGAACTCGCTGGGGTTGTCGAAGTGATGCGCTTCGACGCTCGCCGCGACCTGGCCTTCGGCCTTGCTCAGCAGGTTGGACACGCGCTTGTTCGCTGCAGCCAGGGCGGCAGCCTGCGGCAATGCACGGAAGGCCTGCACCGCCTGCACGCGCTGATCGAAGTCCAGCGGCGAGGTCGGGCTGACCGCACGCACGGCTTGGTACACGGCCACGTCGACGCCTTCGTCTTCGTAACGCGCGCGCAGGCGGTCGAAGATAAAGTCCTGCACCTGGGGGGCCAGGCCGTCGGGCTTGATCTTGTCGGCGAACTGCTTGATCGCAAAACCAACGGCTTCAACCAGATCCAGATCCAGCTGCTTTTCGATCAGGATGCGCAGCACGCCGAGGGCCGCACGACGCAGGGCGTAAGGGTCCTTGCTGCCGGTGGGCAGCATGCCAATGCCGAAGATGCCGACCAGGGTATCCAGCTTGTCGGCCAGGGCCACGGCAGCGCCGGTGAGGGTGCTCGGTAGCTCGGCACCCGCGCCGCGCGGCATATATTGCTCGTTCAGCGCCAGGGCGACGTCTTCGGCTTCGCCGTCGTGCTTGGCGTAGTAGTAACCGGCGATGCCCTGCATTTCCGGGAATTCGCCGACCATCTCACTGGCCAGGTCGCACTTGCAGAGGATGCCGGCGCGTGCGGCGCGGGTGGCGTCGCCGCCGATGCGCTGGGCGATAAAACCAGCCAGGGCCGAGACGCGCTGGGCCTTGTCATAGACCGAACCGAGCTGGGCCTGGAACACCACATTGGCCAGGCGCTGGTTGAAACTTTCCAGCTTCTGCTTCTTGTCCTGCTTGAAGAAGAACTCGGCGTCGGTCAGGCGCGGGCGCACTACTTTCTCGTTGCCGGAAATAATCTGCGCCGGGTCTTTGCTTTCGACGTTGGCCACGGTGATAAAGCGCGGCAGCAGCTTGCCGTTGCCATCGAGCAGGCAGAAGTACTTCTGGTTGTCCTGCATGGTGGTAATCAGTGCTTCCTGTGGCACTTCGAGGAAGCGTTCCTCGAACGAGCAGACCAGCGGCACCGGCCACTCGACCAGGGCGCTGACTTCATCCAGCAGCGCCGGTGGCACGATGGCGCTGCCCTGCTCTGCTGCAGCCAGTTCATTGACCCGGGCGATGATCTGCGCGCGGCGCTCGGCGAAGTCGGCGATCACATAGGCGCTGCGCAGGTCTTCGGCGTAGTTGGCCGGCGCGCTGATGCGCACTTCGTGGTTGGCGTGGAAGCGGTGACCACGGGAAACCCGGCCGGCTTGCTGGGCGAGGATTTCGCAGTCGATCACCTCGTCACCAAACAGCATTACCAGCCACTGGCTTGGGCGGACAAATTCAGTCTTGCGTGCGCCCCAGCGCATACGCTTGGGAATCGGCAGCTCGTTCAGCGAGGTTTCGACGATAGCCGGCAGCAAACCGGCTGCGGCCTGGCCGGGAATGCTCTGGCTGAATTTCAGCTTGGGGCCGCTACGGTCAATATCGACCAGCTCAACGCCGCACTTCTTAGCGAAGCCCAGCGCTGCCTGAGTCGGGTTGCCGTCTTTGTCGAAGGCTGCCTGTACGGGCGGGCCATCGAGGTTCTGAGTGCGATCGGCCTGCTGCTCTTCAAGCTGCTCGATCAGCACGGCCAGACGCCGTGGCGCAGCGTAATAGCGCACTTGGCCATAGTTCAGGCCGGCGCTTTTCAGGCCTTTCTCGACACCGGCGAGGAAGGCTTCACCCAGGGTTTTCAGGGCTTTCGGCGGCAGCTCTTCGGTGCCCAGTTCTACCAGGAAATCACGCGCACTCATTCTGCTGCCTCCAGCTTAGCTAGTACTTCATCACGCAGGTCGGGAGCGGCGAGCGGGAAGCCGAGCTTGCGCCGCGCTTGCAGGTAGCTCTGCGCCACCGAGCGGGCCAGGGCCCGCACGCGCAGGATGTACTGCTGACGCGCGGTCACCGAAATAGCGCGACGGGCGTCGAGCAGGTTGAAGGTGTGCGAGGCCTTGAGCACCATCTCGTAGGTTGGCAGCGGCAACTCCAGCTCGATCAGGCGGTTGGCTTCGCTTTCATAGAAGTCGAACAGCTCGAAGAGTTTGTCGACGTTGGCGTGTTCGAAGTTGTAGGTGGATTGCTCCACCTCGTTCTGGTGGAACACATCGCCATAGGTGACTTTGCCGAACTGGCCGTCGGTCCACACCAGGTCGTACACCGAGTCGACACCCTGGATATACATGGCCAGGCGTTCCAGGCCGTAGGTGATCTCGCCGGTCACCGGGTAGCACTCGATGCCGCCGACTTGCTGGAAGTAGGTGAACTGGGTGACTTCCATGCCGTTCAGCCAGATTTCCCAGCCCAGACCCCAGGCGCCGAGGGTCGGCGATTCCCAGTTGTCTTCGACAAAGCGGATGTCGTGCACCAGCGGGTCGATGCCGATGGCTTTCAGCGAGCCGAGGTACAGCTCCTGAAAGTTTTCCGGGTTAGGCTTCAACACCACCTGAAATTGGTAGTAGTGCTGCAGGCGGTTGGGGTTCTCGCCGTAGCGCCCATCCGCAGGACGGCGCGAAGGCTGTACATAAGCAGCGTTCCAGGTCTCGGGGCCGATGGCGCGTAGGAATGTCGCGGTGTGGAAGGTGCCTGCACCCACTTCCATATCGTAGGGTTGCAGCACCACGCAGCCCTGCTCGGCCCAGTACTGTTGCAGGGCGAGGATCAAGTCTTGGAAGGTGCGCACGGCAGGCGTAGTCTGGCTCACAAATTTCACCCGTACTTTGGCGGCTTGAGAAAGTCCGCGAGTATACCGAAGCTCAGGAAAACCCGCATGCCACGCTGTTTCTGGTGCACCGACGATCCGCTTTATCAGGCTTACCACGATGAAGAATGGGGCGTGCCGCAACGCGACCCCAAAGTATTGTTCGAGTTGCTGCTGCTGGAGGGCTTTCAGGCGGGATTGTCGTGGATCACCGTGCTGAAGAAGCGTGAACGCTACCGCGAGGTGCTGTTTGGTTTCGATGTGCAGCGCCTGGCCGCACTGAGCGACGAGTACATCGAAGAAACCCTGATGCAGGACCCCGGCATCATCCGTAACCGCCTCAAACTCAAGGCTGTGCGCAAGAACGCTCAGGCCTGGCTGAAACTGGAAGATCCGTCTGCGCTGCTGTGGTCGTTTGTCTGCGGCCAACCGAAGATCAATCATTTCACTGAGCGCGGCCAGGTGCCGGCCGTCACCGCCGAGGCTGAAGCCATGAGCAAGGCGCTGAAAAAGGCTGGCTTTACCTTTGTTGGCCCGACCATCTGCTACGCCTATATGCAGGCCGCCGGCATGGTCATGGACCACACCACCGACTGTGACCGCTACGCGCAACTGACCACTCGCTAGCTCTGGTGGTTACAATAAGCGCCTTTTGATCGGCTGGAGTTGCCTGTGGAAAAGCTCAAAGGTGCCCTGGTGGTGGGCTTTCTGCGCTTGTTTGCCTTGCTGCCATGGCGCGCAGTACAGGCCTTGGGCGCTGCGATTGGCTGGTTAATGTGGAAGCTGCCGAACAGCTCGCGTGAAGTTGCCAGCATCAACCTGCGCAAGTGCTTTCCTGAACTGACCGAAACCGAGCATCAGCGTCTGTTGCGCGATTCATTGATGGATATCGGCAAAACCCTGACCGAAAGCGCCTGTGCCTGGATCTGGCCGGCGCAGAAATCCCTTGGCCTAGTGCGTGAAGTCGAAGGTCTGGAAGCCCTGCAGCAGGCATTGGCCAGTGGCAAGGGCGTGGTAGGCATCACCAGCCACCTGGGCAACTGGGAAGTGCTCAATCACTTCTATTGCGCGCAGTGCAAACCGATCATCTTCTACCGTCCGCCGAAGCTGAAGGCTGTTGATGAACTGCTGCGCCAGCAGCGTGTGCAATTGGGTAACCGTGTTGCGCCGTCGACCAAGGAAGGCATCCTCAGTGTGATCAAGGAAGTGCGCAAAGGCGGTGTGGTGGGTATTCCGGCTGATCCTGAGCCGAGCCTGACGTCCGGTGTCTTCGTGCCTTTTCTGGCCACAGAAGCGCTGACCAGTAAGTTTGTTGCCGGCATGTTGAGCGGTGGTAAGGCCTGCGGTGTCTTTTTGCATGCATTGCGCCTGGCGGACGGCTCTGGGTTCAAGGTCATCTTTGAGGCTGCGCCGGATGACATGTACAGCACCGATACGGCAACAGCGGTGGCAGGCATGAGCAAGGTTATTGAGCGTTATGTACGCACCTACCCGAGCCAGTACATGTGGAGCATGAAGCGCTTCAAAAAGCGACCAGCTGGCGAGGCCAAATGGTATTAAATGGGTCTGAGTTGCAGGCTGAGCCTGCTCTCGACTAGGCTGGTGGAACTCACTCTGACGGACGCCGCATGAGCAATAGTCGAAAGAATGTCCGCACCCCCCTTAAGGTGCGCTTGCGTATCGACCACCCGGTGCACGGCGAGTTGCTGGTCACCACCCGGGATATTTCCGAATGCGGCGTTTATGTGCTGATGGACCAGGCGCAGGATATGCTCAGAATGGGCGAGCAGGTGCAGGGCCAGGTGCAGGGTTTGCCGATGGAAGCGCCGATTCTCACGCTCGAAGTGGTACGCGTTGAAGTCCTGGGCGTTGGCCTACGCTTTGTGCAAACCGAGGATTAGTCTGGACTATTTTCTCTGGGCTACTGAGCCTGCTTATCCAGGCGCTTGAGAAACACGCTGATTTCCTTGCCCGCCTGTTTGTCGCCCTTCTCTTCTGTCACCCGCAAGCCCTGCGTCCAGGCCGCCCGCGCCTCATCGCGCAGCCCCTGTTTGTTGAGCGCCTGGCCGAGCAGTTTCCAGGCCGCTGAATACTGCGCATCGAACTCAACGCAGCGCTGCAAATGCTCCGCCGCTCGAGCGAACTCAGCCGCGTCCAGATAACCCTTGCCCAGGCCGAAGCGCAGCAGGGCGTTGTCTATGCCTTTGGCCAGCATCTTTTCCAGGGCTTCGGTGCTCATGGGCAACTCCTAAAAGAAGGTCAGGCCAACCTGGAACAAGCGCTCGGCATCGCGGATGTACTTTTTGTCGACCAGGAACAGAATCACGTGGTCGCCGGATTCGATCACCGTATCGTCGTGTGCAATCAGCACTTCTTCATTGCGGATGATTGCGCCGATGGTGGTGCCCGGCGGCAGGGCAATGTCTTCGATCATGCGGCCGACCACCTTGCTGGACTTGGAATCGCCATGGGCAATTGCCTCGATGGCTTCGGCGGCGCCACGGCGCAGGCTGTGGACGCTTTCGATATCGCCACGGCGCACGTGGGTCAGCAGGGTGCCGATGGTGGCCAACTGCGGGCTGATGGCGATGTCGATCTCGCCGCCTTGCACCAGGTCGACATAAGCCGGGTTGTTGATGATGGTCATTACCTTGCGTGCACCCAGACGCTTGGCCAGCAGGGACGACATGATGTTGGCTTCATCGTCGTTGGTCAGGGCGAGAAAGATGTCAGCATCGCTGATGTTTTCTTCCACCAGCAGGTCGCGATCAGAAGCGCTGCCCTGCAGTACGATGGTGCTGTCGAGGGTTTCCGAGAGGTAGCGGCAGCGTGCCGGGTTCATCTCGATAATCTTCACCTGGTAGCGGCTTTCGATGGCTTCGGCCAGGCGTTCGCCGATATGCCCGCCGCCGGCGATCACCACTTTCTTGTAGCTGTCTTCCATACGGCGCATTTCGCTCATCACCGCGCGGATGTGCGCCTTGGCTGCAATAAAAAACACTTCGTCATCGGCTTCGATCACCGTGTCGCCCTGCGGCATGATCGCCCGGTTGCGGCGGAAGATCGCCGCCACGCGGGTGTCGACATTGGGCATGTGTTCGCGCAGCTGGCGCAGCTGCTGACCGACCAACGGGCCGCCGTAGTAGGCCTTGACCGCCACCAGCTGAGCTTTGCCTTCGGCGAAGTCGATCACCTGCAAAGCGCCGGGGTATTCGATCAGGCGTTTGATGTAGTTGGTCACTACCTGCTCGGGGCTGATCAGCACGTCGACCGGGATCGATTCGTTGCAGAACAGGCCGCTGCGGGTCAGGTAGGCCGCTTCACGCACCCGGGCAATCTTGGTCGGGGTGTGGAACAGGCTGTAGGCTACCTGGCAGGCGATCATGTTGACTTCGTCGCTGTTGGTTACGGCCACCAGCATGTCGGCATCGTCCGCGCCGGCCTGGCGCAGCACCGTAGGGAACGAGCCACGGCCTTGGACGGTACGGATATCCAGACGGTCGCCGAGGTCACGCAGACGGTCGCCGTCGGTGTCGACCACGGTGATGTCGTTGGCTTCGCTGGCCAGGTGTTCGGCCAGGGTGCCGCCTACCTGGCCTGCACCGAGAATGATGATCTTCATGCAGTCTGTTCCTCAGCCGCGCGGTGCGGCAGCGATTTTCATCAGCTTGGCATAGTAGAAGCCGTCGTGACCGTCGACTTGCGGGAATAGCTGGCGACCGTGGGTGGTTTTATGGCCGAACGCACCGGCAATATCCAGCTCACGGGCGCCTGGAGTGCGCACCAGGAAGGCGGCGATATTCTCGCTGTTCTCCACCGGCATTACCGAACAAGTGGCGTAGAGCAGGATGCCGCCGACTTCCAGGGTCTGCCACAGGCTATCCAGCAGCTCGCCTTGCAGCTTGGCCAGTGCGGGGATGTCATCGGCCTGGCGAGTCAACTTGATATCCGGGTGACGGCGAATCACCCCGGTGGCCGAGCAGGGCGCGTCGAGCAGAATGCGCTGGAACGGCTTGCCGTCCCACCATGCAGCCAGCTCGCGGCCATCGGCGGCGATCAGCTCGGCCTCCAGGCCCAGGCGCTTGAGGTTCTCACGCACTCGTACCAGGCGCTTTTCTTCCAGATCCACGGCCACTACGCCAGCCAATGCGGGCTCGGCTTCCAGCAGGTGACAGGTCTTGCCGCCCGGCGCAGCGCAGGCGTCCAGCACGCGTTGCCCGGGCGCGAGATCAAGCAGCTCAGCGGCCAGTTGCGCCGCTTCGTCCTGCACGCTGACGCGGCCTTCGGTAAAGCCTGGCAGGGTGGTGACATCGCAGGCTTGCAGCAGGCGGACACCGTCGCGGCTAAAGGTGCACGGCTCGGCCTCGAAGCCGACCCGGCGCAGTTCGGCCAGGTAATCGTCACGGCTGCCGAGGCGATGATTGACCCGCAGAATCAGCGGCGGATGGGCGTTGTTGGCCGCGCAAATGGCTTCCCAGTGTTCCGGCCACTGAGCTTTCAGGGCTTTCTGCAGCCAGCGTGGGTGGGCGGTATGCAGCACCGGGTCACGTTCCAAGC
Source organism: Pseudomonas sp. EA_35y_Pfl2_R5 (assembly GCF_963970805.1). Lineage (NCBI taxonomy): Bacteria > Pseudomonadati > Pseudomonadota > Gammaproteobacteria > Pseudomonadales > Pseudomonadaceae > Pseudomonas > Pseudomonas sp. EA_35y_Pfl2_R5. Next base: position 636,789 of record NZ_CAXAOW010000001.1, read on the forward strand.
TGGCAATAATGCCCTCGCCGTCGCGCTGGGCATTGCGCAGCACGGCATTCAGCAGGCCTTTGAGCGACGGCTTCTTCAGCTTATCGACGCAGGCCACCGTTTCGCCGATGGCGGCGTGGGCCGGAATGCGCGTGTAGAACAGCTGATACAGGCCGATCAGCAGCAGCGCTTCGACATCACGGTCGGCGGCTTTGAAGGGTTTCTGCAGCAGTTTCTCGGCGATCAATGCCAGGCGCGGCTGCCAGCGGGCGGTGCCGAAGGCCAGATCCTGGGCCAGGCCACGGTCGCGTTGCTCGACCTTGTCCAGCAAGGGCGGCAGGCTGCTGCCCAGCGAGGCCTTGCCGGCCAGCACGCTGGCCAGGGCACGGGCGGCGGCGAGACGTGGGTTCATGCTCCTAGCACCAGGCCAACGGCAAACTGCTCGCGGCGACTGTTGTACAGGTCACTGAAGTTCAGCGCCTTACCGCCGGGCAGTTGCAGGCGGGTCAGGCGCAATGCGCCTTCGCCGCAGGCCACGGTCAGCCCGGACTTATCGGCGGCGAGAATGGTGCCTGGGGCGCCACTGCCATCGCCCAGCTCTGCCGCGTGTACTTTCAATGTCTCGCCGCCCAGCGTGCTATGGCAAATCGGCCAGGGGTTAAAGGCCCGCACCAGGCGCTCCAGCTCAATGGCCGGGCGGCTCCAGTCCAGGCGTGCTTCATCCTTATTCAGTTTGTGTGCGTAGGTGGCCAGACTGTCGTCCTGCACTTCGCCAACCAGATTGCCGGCGGCCAGGCCGCTGATGGCCGCGATCACGGCCTGTGGGCCGAGTGTGGCCAGGCGATCGTGCAGGCTGCCACCGGTATCTTCGGCAGCAATCGGTGTGCTGACCTTGAGCAACATCGGCCCGGTATCCAGGCCGGCCTCCATCTGCATCACCGTTACGCCGGACTCAGCATCACCGGCTTCGACTGCCCGCTGGATCGGTGCGGCGCCACGCCAACGTGGCAGCAGCGAGGCGTGACTGTTGATACAACCCAGCCGCGGGATATCCAGCACCACCTGCGGCAGGATCAAGCCGTAAGCCACCACCACCATCAGGTCGGGTTTGAGTGCGGCCAGTTCGGCTTGGGCATTGGGGTCGCGCAGGGTCTGCGGCTGGTACACAGGAATATCGTGTTGCAGGGCCAGCTGTTTGACCGGGCTGGGTGTGAGTTTTTGCCCGCGACCGGCCGGTCGATCGGGCTGGCTGTACACCGCGACGATCTGATGAGAACTGTTCAATAGCGCCTTGAGGTGTTCGGCGGCGAATTCCGGGGTGCCGGCAAAGACAATACGCAGTGCTTCAGTCATGAGGACTCGCTAAAGAAAAAGGCTTGCCGCAGCAAGCCTTTGAAAGATGTGGATCAAGCCTGCTGGCGATGTTGCTTTTCCAGCTTCTTCTTGATCCGGTCGCGTTTGAGATTAGACAGGTAATCGACAAACAGCTTGCCGTTGAGGTGGTCGCATTCGTGCTGGATGCACACGGCAAGCAGGCCCTCGGCGATCAGCTCGTAGGGCTGGCCATCACGGTCCAGCGCCTTGATCTTGACCTTCTGCGGGCGGTCGACGTTTTCGTAGAAGCCCGGCACCGAGAGGCAGCCTTCCTGGTATTGATCCATTTCCTCGGTCAGTGGCTCGAACTCGGGATTGATAAACACCCGTGGTTCGGACTTGTCTTCGGACAGGTCCATCACCACCAAACGCTTGTGCACGTTGACTTGGGTCGCCGCCAGGCCGATGCCCGGGGCGTCGTACATGGTTTCAAACATGTCGTCGATCAGCTGACGCAAGGCGTCATCGACTACGTCCACCGGCTTGGCGATGGTGCGCAGGCGCGGATCGGGAAATTCGAGGATATTCAGGATCGCCATATGCGTTTGTGATGCACTTGTGGAATAAAGTCAAAATCCGCTGCTAAGATGATGAGCAGCATTGAAAAACGGCTTCACGCCGCAGCACGACTGGGTTTTGTCGCGGCGCTAGGGCGCTCCACGTGAAGACACATAATAAAGGGATTCACCGCATGAGGAAATCACTACTCGCCCTGCTGCTGGTTGCGGCAAGTGGCTTGGCCCAGGCCGCCGTGCAACTCAAGGACGGTCACCCAGACCGTTATACCGTGGTCAAGGGCGATACCCTCTGGGATATTTCCGGAAAATTTCTTAGCCAGCCGTGGAAGTGGCCAGAAATCTGGCACGCCAATCCACAGGTAGAAAACCCCCATCTGATCTACCCGGGCGACCAACTGAGCCTGGTGTATATCGATGGTCAGCCACGTCTGATGCTTAACCGTGGCGAGTCGCGCGGTACCATCAAACTGTCACCGCAGGTGCGCAGCACGCCGATGGCCGAAGCCATTCCGGCGATTCCGCTGGAGGCGATCAACAGCTTCCTGCTGAGCAACCGCATCGTTGATACCCCTGAGCAGTTCCAGGGCGCGCCCTATATCGTGGCCGGCAATGCCGAGCGTGTGGTCAGTGGCGCAGGTGATCGTGTGTATGCCCGTGGCAGCTTCGATGAGTCGGCGCCGGCCTATGGCATCTTCCGTCAGGGTAAAACCTACACGGACCCGGAGACCCAAGAGTTCCTCGGTATCAACGCCGATGACATTGGTTCGGGCGAGATCGTTGCCGAGGAGGGCGATGTTGGCACTATGCTTCTGAGTCGCTCGACTCAGGAAGTACGCCTCGGCGACCGCCTGTTTGCCACCGAAGAGCGTGCAATCAACTCGACCTTTATGCCGAGTGAGCCGGCTGGTGAAGTCAACGGCGTGATCCTCGATGTGCCGCGTGGCGTGACCCAGATTGGTCAGTTTGATGTGGTCACCATCAACAAGGGCGTCCGTGACGGCCTGAGTGAAGGCAACGTACTGGCGATCTATAAGACTGGTGAAACCGTACGTGACCGGATAACCGGTGAGTCGGTGAAGATTCCGGACGAGCGTTCGGGCCTGTTGATGGTGTTCCGCACCTACGACAAGCTCAGTTATGGTCTAGTGCTGGGAGCGTCTCGCTCGCTGGCGATCATGGACAAAGTGCGTAACCCGTAACACCAAAAAGCCCCGCATTTGCGGGGCTTTTTATGGCGCGCCATTCCTGGCCGTCACCCTGCCGCCACGCGGCGCGACCGATCAAGGATGATCCGTATGTCGCAATCCTCTGCTATTTCCCCTGCTGTTTCTCCCGCTGAACTGGAAGCCCGTCTGCGCCTGCACTGCTTGCCGGAATTGGGCCCTCGGCGCTTTCGCAAACTCTTCAGTGCCTTCGACAATGCGTCGGCGGCGCTTAGCGCACCAGCCAGTGCCTGGCGTTCGCTTGGTTTACCACTGGCGTGTAGTGAGGCACGGCGCAGTCCCGCAGTCCGTGAGCGAGCAGCCCAGAGTCTGGCCTGGCTGGAGGGTGATGCGCATCACCTGCTGATGTGGGATGACCCGGGTTATCCAGGGTTGTTGGCTGAGCTGACAGATGCCCCGCCGCTGTTGTTTGTTGAGGGTGATCCAAGTTTGCTCGAGCAGCCACAGCTGGCGATGGTCGGCAGTCGCCGGGCCTCACGCCCGGGTTTGGATACTGCGCAGAGTTTTGCCCGCAGCCTCGCCGGTGGCGGCTTTGTGATTACCAGCGGTTTGGCCCTGGGCATTGATGGTGCGGCCCATCAGGGCGCACTGGATGCCGGCGGCAAGACGGTGGCGGTGCTTGGGACTGGCTTGCAGTGTTTATATCCGGCGCGGCATAAGCAGTTGGCGGCGGCGATTGTCGCCCAGGGCGGCGCGCTGGTTTCCGAGTTGCCGCTGGATTGTCCGCCTCAGGCGAGCAATTTCCCGCGGCGCAACAGGATCATCAGTGGCCTTTCCGTTGGTGTGCTGGTGGTGGAAGCCAGCCCCTCCAGCGGTTCGCTGATCACTGCACGTTTGGCCGCCGAACAGGGCCGCGAGGTCTATGCCATTCCCGGTTCGATCCATCATCCCGGCGCGCGCGGCTGTCATCAGCTGATCCGCGAAGGGGCGACGCTGGTGGAGAGTCTCGAGGATATTCTGCAGGCCTTGCGCGGCTGGCAGGCGCAGCCACCCGCAAGTGCTTCGCGCGCCCCAGAACCGCCCCACCACCCATTGCTGGCCCTGCTGCATGCTGCGCCGCAAAGCAGTGAAGCGTTGGTGGTGGCCAGTGGTTTGTCGCTGACCGAGGTGCTGGCGGCGCTGACAGAGCTAGAGTTAGACGGCCGCGTTGCCTGCGAAAATGGCCGCTGGGTGGGCCGCGCACCTTGAACAGGGTCTTGGCTTGGATACACTGCCCGTCAGTGTTTAGCGGAGAGCAGTGAATGGTCAGCAACTGGCAGATACAACAGGCCGCACAGGTGGTGCGCAATGGCGGGGTGATTGCTTATCCGACCGAAGCGGTATGGGGGCTGGGTTGTGATCCCTGGAATGACGAGGCGGTGGAGCGTTTGCTGGCGTTGAAGGATCGCCCTGTGCACAAGGGGCTGATTCTGGTGGCCGCCGATATTGAACAGTTCGACTTTCTTCTCACAGACCTGCCGGAAATCTGGCTGGCGCGGTTGGCCGGCAGCTGGCCGGGGGCCAATACCTGGCTGGTGCCGCATCAGAACCGCTTGCCGGAATGGATCAGCGGCCAATACAGCAGCGTGGCCCTGCGTGTCAGCGACCATCCACAAGTGCGTGCGCTATGCCGGTTGACCGGGCCATTGGTGTCGACCTCGGCCAATCCGGCAGGGCGGCCCTCGGCACGTTCGCGGCTGCGGGTTGAACAGTACTTCCCCGGTCAGCTGGATGCTGTGTTGGGTGGGGCCTTGGGCGGACGTAAGAACCCCAGCCTGATTCGTGATTTGATCAGTGGTGATGTAGTCAGGCCATCCTAAGGGCTGCCGCGCCTATGCAGGGTGGGTTACGCGACGCCCAGGCACCTCACGGGATGCACGTTTTGTGGATACGTCACTAACCCACCCTTGGATTTTTACGGCAACAGAATGCTCGATCCTGTGGTCTGCCGCGCGCTCAAGGCGGTTTGTGCCAGCGCGGCATCCTTGAGCGTATAGCGATTGCTGATCTCCACCTGCAGCTGGCCGCTTGCAATCATGGCAAACAGTTCGTCCGCCATGCTTTGCAGCCGAGACGGCGTATCGGCGTAACCGGCCAGGGTTGGGCGGGTGACAAACAGTGAGCCCTTCTGCGCCAGGATGCCTAGGTTGACCCCGCTGACCGCGCCGGAGGCGTTGCCGAAGCTGACCAGCAGGCCGCGCGGGGCCACGCAGTCCAGCGAAGTTTCCCAGGTGTCCTTGCCGACGCCGTCGTAGACCACCGGGCATTTCTTGCCGTCGGTCAGCTCCAGCACCCGCTGGGCGACGTTCTCATGGCTGTAGTCGATGGTCGCCCAGGCCCCCTGCTCTATGGCCCGTGCGGCTTTTTCGGCGGAGCTGACCGTGCCGATCAACTTGACCCCAAGCGCTCTGGCCCACTGACAGGCAAAGGAGCCGACACCGCCGGCGGCGGCATGAAACAGAATGGTTTCGCCGCCCTGCAGGGGGTAGGTCTGGCGCAGCAGGTACTGCACCGTCAGGCCCTTGAGCATGACGGCGGCGGCTTGCTCGAAGCTGATTGCATCCGGCAGTTTCACCAGCTTCTCGGCCGGCAGCACGTGCAGTTCGCTATAGGCGCCTAGTGGTCCGGTGGCATAAGCCACGCGGTCACCCACTTGAAAGCCGCTCACTGCAGAACCCACGGCTTCGACGATCCCCGCACCCTCGGTGCCCAGGCTGGATGGCAAGCTTGGTGGCGCATACAGGCCACTGCGGAAATAGGTGTCGATAAAGTTCAGGCCAATTGCCTGGTTCTGCACGCGAACTTCATTGGGGCCTGGGGCAGCGGGTGTGTAGTCGGTGTAGTCGAGAACGTCCGGGCCGCCGTGGCGGCTGAACTGGATACGCATGGCCATTTTCAGGTTCCTTAGCGATTGAATGCCTGGATGATGCCCGCACGGGCAGAAATGTGCCGTTATCCAATCGTCTGCATTGACCGTCGTCAACTGCGACCGTGGGGTGGCTGGTGTTATGCTGGCCACCCATTTTTCCCCGCGGCCACGTGCCGCCTGGCCTTACCCGTTTTCAAGGTGCCGCCGTGAGTGACCGTACTGAGGCCGTCAAAGCCTACCTGCTGGATCTGCAAGACCGTATCTGCACTGCCCTGCAAGCCGAAGATGGCGGTGCCGAATTCTTCGAGGATGCCTGGCAGCGTCCGGCCGGTGGTGGCGGGCGCACGCGAGTGATGGAGAACGGTGCGCTGATCGAAAAGGGCGGGGTGAACTTCTCCCACGTGTTCGGCGACAGCCTGCCGCCCTCGGCCAGCGCGCATCGGCCGGAACTGGCTGGGCGTGGCTTCGAGGCCCTTGGCGTATCGCTGGTGATCCACCCGGAAAACCCCTATGTGCCGACTTCCCACGCTAACGTGCGCTTCTTCAGCGCCGAGAAAGAAGGCGAAGAGCCAGTCTGGTGGTTTGGCGGCGGCTTCGACCTGACGCCCTACTACGGCAATGAAGAAGATTGCCGGCACTGGCACCAGGTCGCTCATGACGCCTGCGCGCTCTTCGGTGCCGAGGTTTATCCGAAGTTCAAGGAGTGGTGTGATCGCTACTTCCACCTCAAGCACCGTGGCGAGCCGCGCGGCATTGGTGGGTTGTTTTTCGATGACCTCAACCAGTGGGATTTCGACACCAGCTTCGCCTTTATCCGCGCCATCGGTGATGCCTACCTGGCGGCTTACCTGCCCATCGTGCAGCGCCGCAAGCTGACGCCCTATGGCGAACGCGAGCGTGAATTCCAGGCCTTCCGCCGGGGCCGCTATGTCGAGTTCAACCTGGTGTTCGACCGTGGCACGCTGTTCGGCTTGCAGTCCGGCGGGCGTACCGAGTCGATCCTGATGTCGCTGCCGCCACATGTGCGCTGGGGCTATGACTGGAAGCCGGAGCCGGGCAGCGAAGAGGCGCGTCTGACCGAGTACTTCCTCACCGACCGTGACTGGTTAGGTGTCGCGCCATAATTCGTAAGGGCTAGGCCGTAGGATGGGTTAGCCGTCCGCGCCGTGCTCGAAGTTGAACGCGGTGTGTAGGCGGCGTAACCCATCATTGCGTAGTACCTGCTGACGCCTTGTTGGGTTACGCGGCGGCTTATACCGCTGTATTTTTCTGATGAGCGAGTGCGCCGCTAACCCAACCTACGAGCGCGCTCTGTTGCTACATAAGGACTCTCCATGGACCGCTACGGCGTATTCGGCAACCCCATTGGCCACAGCAAGTCGCCGCTGATCCATCGCCTGTTTGCCGAGCAGACCGGCGAGCAGCTGAGCTATGAAGCGCTGCTCGCGCCGCTGGATGACTTCCCCGGATTTGCCCGCGCGTTCTTTGCTCAAGGTTTGGGGGCGAATGTCACCGTGCCGTTCAAGGAGCAGGCGTTTGCTCTCGCTGATCAGCTCAGCGCCCGTGCTCAACGCGCCGGTGCGGTAAATACCCTGAAGAAGCTCGCCGACGGCAGCCTGCTTGGCGATAACACCGACGGTGCTGGCCTGGTACGTGATCTGACGGTCAACGCTGGCATAACCCTCAAGGGCAAGCGCATTCTTCTGCTCGGCGCCGGCGGTGCGGTGCGCGGGGTGCTGGAGCCGTTGCTGGCCGAACAGCCGGCGGCGCTGGTGATTGCCAACCGTACGGTGGAAAAGGCCGAGCAACTGGCCCGCGAATTCGCCGATCTGGGCCCGGTGGTTGCCAGTGGTTATGACTGGATCGACGCGCCGGTGGACCTGATCATCAATGGCACCTCGGCCAGCCTGGCCGGCGAGTTGCCGCCGATTGCCGCAAGCCTGATTCAGCCCGGCCATACCCTGTGCTACGACATGATGTACGGCAAGGAATTGACCGCCTTTAACCGCTGGGCTGCCGAGCATGGCGCGGCGCGCGCTTTGGATGGCCTCGGCATGCTGGTCGAACAAGCCGCTGAAGCCTTTGCCCTCTGGCGCGATGTGCGCCCAGCCAGCGCCCCGGTGTTGGCCGAACTGCGCCGCCTGCTGGCCGAGGGCTAAGACTGTGGGATTGAGTGCCGACGAACTGGCGCAAATCAGCGCATTGACCCTGCGCCATTATCAGGACTGCGCCGAAGACTTTCGCGAGGGCACCCGCGATCACGATGTCAGCCAGAATATCGCCGCCCTGCTCGCGCATATTCAGGCCACGGCGCCTTACCAGATTCTTGATTTCGGCTGCGGGCCGGGGCGCGATCTGCGCACCTTTGGCGCTATGGGCCACAGCGCTGTCGGTTTGGATGGCTGCGGGCGCTTTGTCGAAATGGCTCGCGCCGACAGTGGCTGCGAGGCCTGGCAGCAGGACTTTCTTGCCCTCGATCTGCCGCCTGAGCGCTTCGATGGGGTGTTTGCCAATGCCTCGCTGTTTCATATTCCCCGCCAGGAACTGCCACGGGTGCTGCAGCAGCTGCATGCCACCCTTAAACCCGGCGGCGTGCTGTTCAGCTCCAACCCCCGTGGTGAGAACGAGGAAGGCTGGAATGGCGAGCGCTATGGCGCCTATCACGATCTGGCCAACTGGCGCGTGCTGCTCAACGCCGCTGGATTTGTCGAACTGCAGCATTACTACCGCCCGGCAGGCTTGCCGCGTGACCAGCAGCCCTGGCTGGCCAGTGTATGGCGCAGGCTCTGATTAATTAGCTAGTCCGTAGGGTGGACGTCGCTTTTCACGTCCACCGCAATGGTGGATCGATAAGCGTGATCCACCCTACTCAGTACACATCACGCAGATAGCGTTTCTGCTCGGCCAGGCGGCGGATATGTTCGGCCGCCCGCTCCTCGCTCAAACCGCCGTGCTTGCGCGCCACATCCCGCAACGCCTGCTCGACATCCTTGGCCATGCGGTTGGCGTCGCCGCAGACATACAGCTGCGCACCCTCCTCCAGCCAACGCCACAGCTCGCCGCCCTGTTCACGAATACGATCCTGCACGTAGATCTTTTGCGCCTGATCGCGGGAGAAGGCCAGGCTGAGGTTGGTCAGCAGACCGTCCTGCTGCATCGCCGTGAGCTCGTCGCGGTAGTAGAAGTCGCTGGCCGCATGCTGCTCGCCGAAGAACAGCCAGTTCTTGCCGGTATCGCCGCGCGCGCGGCGTTCGTGGAGGAAGCCGCGAAACGGCGCCACGCCGGTGCCGGGACCGATCATGATCATCGGCACGTCGCCATCGCGCGGCACGCGGAAGTATTTGTTGCTCTGCACGAACAGCGGTACTTCGGCGTTATCCGCACGGTCGGCGAGAAAGGTTGAGGCCACGCCCTTGCGCTTGCCGTAGCGCACGGCGGACACAGTCAGGTGCACTTCGCCGGCATGCGCCTTGGGGCTTGATGAGATGGAATACAGGCGCGGTTGCAGCCGCTTGAGGCTGCCCAGCAGCTCGCCTGCCGTGTGTTCGGCCGGGAAGGCTTGCAGCACATCGGCCAGTTGGCGGCCCCACAGCCAGTCCTTCAGCTCGGCCTTGCGCTCGCCAAGCAGGCTGCGCAGCTCACTGCTGGCGCTGCGTTCGGCGACCAGGGCGAGGGCCTCGTTGCTCGGTCGGGCGATTTCGAAATGGCTGGTCAGCGCCTCGCGCAGCGGCAGCTCGCCGACCTTGGCCACGTTGACCAGTTGCTCGCCGTCCAGGTGCGCCAGTTCGAGTACTTCCTCGACCAGCTCCGGGCAGTTGCGCGGCCATACGCCGAGGGCATCACCTGCTTCGTAGGTCAGGCCTGAGTCGCCCAGGGCGAAGGCGAACTGGCGGGTGTCCTTGCTCGCACCTGCTGCGTTCAGACGCAGGTTCAGCGCCAGGCGCGCGGGCAGCGGCTGAGTCTTGCTGACTAACTGCGTGCTGACGGGCTCCGTTGCGACGGCGCGGTGTGCCGGAACTGCTGTTTCGGCCGGGCGCAGCAGTGGCAGCAGCTCGCTTAGCCAGGCTGATGCTGCGTCGTCGAAATCGCTGTCGCAATCCAGGCAGGGCCGCAGTGGTGTGGCGCCAAGTTCGGCCAGGCGGCGGTCGAGGTTTTTGCCGTGCTGGCAGAACTGTTCGTAATTCGGGTCGCCAAGCGCCAGTACCGCATAGCGCAGATTCTCCAGGCGCAGGTCGCTGGTTTGCAGCGCGCTCCAGAATGCCTGGCCGTTGTCCGGCGCATCGCCGTCGCCGAAGGTGCTGCTCAGCAGCAACACCGAGCCGGCGCTGGCCAGTTGCTGCGGTGGGTAATCGGCCATACAGCTGAGCGCCACGGCAACCCCGGCTTCGTTCAGGTGCGCGGCCAGGCGTTCGGCCAGTGCTTCGGCATTGCCGGTTTGCGAGGCCCACAGCAGAGTCACCGCTGGGTTCGCGGTCAACGTTGATGAAGTTACGCGGCTGAATATTCCGGCGAGCATGCCGTCGAGCCACAGGCGGGTCGGCTCGGCCAGGGGCGCCTGGCTCGGCAGGCTGGGCACACCGCCGCCGGGGTTGCTGCGCAGGCCGCTGATATAGCCAGCCATATAGGTGCGCTCGCTTTCGCTGAGGGGCGGCGGCGCGATGCAATCGACGCCGACCAGGGCCGCAAAGGTTTCGATGCTCGACATCGCGAGTTCCTCGGGCGGGTGAGATAGGCGAGTGCTGTCGACGGCCTCGACGGCGGACGTATCGAGGCGTTGATGGGCGATCAGCTCGATACGCCGCAGGCTAACGGCGCAGAACTTGAATTCCGGCTGCTGCGAGATGGGGTCGATGGCGTCGCTGGTCACCGCGTTGATCGCCAGGTTGTTGCCGTACACATCATTCCAGTGAAACGGTGCAAAGCAGCCGCCGGGCAGCAAGCGGTCGCTGATCTGCACCGGCAGCACGGCGTGGCCACGCCGCGAGCGGACTTCCAGCTGGTCGCGGTCGCGCACGCCGAGGGCGGCGGCGTCCTGCGGGTGCACTTCGATAAAGGGGCCGGGGTTGAGCTTGTTCAGCGTGGCGACCTTGCCGGTCTTGGTCAGGGTGTGCCACTGGTGTTGCAGGCGCCCGGTATTGAGCACAAAGGGGAAATCGGCATCGGGCATTTCCGCCGGGTCGAGGTGCGGGCGCGGGAAAAACTGCGCCTTGCCGCTGGGCGTGGCAAAGGCCAGGCGCGGCGTGCTGTCATCGTCGCGAATGCGCAGATGCTGGCTGATTCCGTCGTTGATATAGCGCAGCGGCATACGCCCGTCGCCCTCCTCACTGGCGCAGGGCCATTGCAGCGGCGTTTGGCGCAGGCGCGGGTAGCTGGCGCCGCGCAGGTCATAACCGGTTTTAGGGTTGTGGAAGCGTTTGATCTCCTCGAACACCTGCTCGGCCGAGCTGTAGCTGAAGCCGTCGGCAAAGCCCATGGCGCAGGCCACCTCGGCGATGATGCGCCAGTCGGCCATGGCCTCGCCGGGCGGCTCGACGGCTTGCGGCATCAGGGTCAGGTTGCGCTCGGAGTTGATCATCACCCCTTCGGCTTCGGCCCACAGTGCGCCGGGCAGGAGGATGTCGGCGTAGCGATTGGTTTCGGTGTCGAGGAAGGCGTCCTGGGCGATCACCAGCTCACAGGCCTTCAGCCCTTCGATCACCGTGCTGCGGTTGGCCATGCTCGCCACCGGATTGGTGCAGATAATCCAGCAGGCCTTGACCTTGCTGGCCGCCAGATCCTCGAACAGCGTCACGCTGCCGCCGCCCAGGCGGGTGTGCAGGGTGCCGGCGGGCACGCCCCAGACCTGCTCGACAAAGGCGCGGTCGTCATCCACCAGCACGCTGCGCTGGCCTGGCAGGCCGGGGCCCATATAGCCCATCTCGCGGCCGCCCATGGCGTTGGGCTGGCCGGTAAGGGAAAACGGCCCGCTGCCGGGGCGGCAGATCTTGCCGGTGGCCAGGTGCAGGTTGCACAGGGCGTTGGTGTTCCAGGTGCCGTGGGTGCTCTGGTTGAGGCCCATGGTCCAGCAGCTCATCCACTCGCCGGCTTCGCCGATCCAACGTGCGGCCTGGCGGATCGCTGCTTCGCTTAGCCCGGTGCGGGCGGCGACGTATTCGGGGGTGTAGCTCTCAAGGAAGTCCGGCATGACCTCCCAGCCTTCGGTGAACTCGGCGATAAAGGCCGGGTCGGTGTGGCCGTTCTTGTGCAGCAGGTGCAGCAGGCCGTTGAGCAGCAGCAGGTCGCTGCCCGGTTTGATCTGCAGAAACAGATCGGCCTTGTCCGCCGTAGCATTGCGCCGGGGGTCGACGACGATCAGCTTGGCGCCGGCCTTGACCCGCGCCATCAGGCGTAGAAACAGGATCGGGTGACAGTCCGCCATATTGGCGCCGATCACCAGCAGCACATCGGCGCGGTCGAAATCCTGGTACGAGCCGGGCGGGCCGTCGGCGCCCAGTGACAATTTGTAGCCGCTGCCAGCGCTGGCCATGCACAGGCGCGAGTTGGATTCGATCTGGTTGCTGCCCAGGTAACCTTTGACCAGCTTGTTGGCCAAGTACTGCGCCTCCAGCGACATCTGCCCGGAAACATACAGGGCGATGGCGTCTGGGCCGTGTTCGTCGAGAATCGCGCGCAGGCGGGTGGCGGCGGCGCTGATCGCGGCCTCCATGGCGATTTGCCCAGGGTCGCGGCTACGTTCGCTGCGTAGGTAGGCGTGTTCCATGCGGCCAGATTCTTTCAGCGGCTGGGCGCAGGTGCTGCCCTTGGTGCACAGGCGGCCGAAGTTGCTCGGATGCTGTTGGTCACCGCTGACCTTGGCGATCTTGCCGTTTTCCACTTGCATGACGATGCCGCAGCCGACGCCGCAATATGGACAGACACTCCGAACCGTTTTGTTCGCCACACCCCTCTCCTGCACCTGAAACGCAAAACGCCATGCAACCCTCCGTCGAAACGGGAGTGGCACGGCGTCTTTGTCGTGGATGGGCAATCAGCGTTGATTACCTGGGTGGGTCTATAGCAAGGCACGCGCCAGGGTTCGCCAGGGCGGCTTGAACGCCCGCGTGGCAAGGCCTGGCGAGGTGTGTGCGGGACAGCTGGGCCGGTTTTGCACGACTCATAATGGGGCGCAGGCTGCTCTGCTCGCCTCTTTTTGGGTCTTTATCGCGCCGGGCTGGTGAGCCTGCAACTGCGCCTGCAGCCCGCTGCAATGCGGGCCGCAGGCCACTGCGGGGAAACTGGCACAGGCGCTGCATGAGCCCCGGCGAGCCCGCCACATTCGGGCCGCCCATTCGATCAATGGCGATCGCCAGCCTGCACAGGCAATGGGTAATCAGGTGCCACTCGCAGGCACCGCACAGAACAGGCAAAGGCGCCTGAAACCGCAAGGTTTCAGGCGCTTTTTTTATTGCCGCAGAAAAACCTGATGAGCTTCGGCCGGGAAATGCCATGAACAGCACAGATACCTCCACAGACCAGCAGCGGCTGATCATCATCGGCAACGGCATGGTCGGCCATCATTGCGTCGAGCAACTGATCGAGCGTGGCGCGCTGGCGCAGTACCGCGTGCAGGTATTCAGCGAAGAGCCGCTGCGCGCCTATGACCGCGTGCATCTCTCCGAGTATTTCACCGGCCGCGATGCCGAATCCCTGGCCCTCAGCGGTGCCGAGCTGTACCAGACGCCGGGCGTAACCCTGCACCTGGGCGTGCCGGTGCTGGAGATCGACCGCGAACGCCGCGAAGTGATCACCGCCGAAGGCAGCTTCCCCTACGACCAGCTGGTGCTGGCCAGCGGCTCCTACCCCTTCGTGCCGCCGATTGAAGGTGCCGAAGGCGATTCGCGCCTGGTCTACCGCACCCTGGCCGACCTCGACACCATCCAGGCCGCCGCCAAGAGCGCGCGCCGTGGCGTAGTGGTTGGCGGTGGCCTGCTCGGCCTGGAAGCGGCCAACGCGCTGAAGTCCCTGGGCCTGGAAGCCCATGTTGTGGAATTCGCCCCACGGCTGATGCCGGTGCAGCTGGATGACCACGGCGGCCTGGCGCTGAAGGCGCAGATCGAAGCCCTGGGCGTTAGCGTGCACCTGTCGCGCGGCACCCAGTCGATCACTGCCGGCAGCGAGTACCGCTACCGGATGAACTTCGCCGGTGAGGAGTTCCTGGAAACCGACCTGATCGTGTTCTCCGCCGGCATCCGCCCGCAGGACGCCATCGCCAAGCAATGCGGCCTGGAACTCGGCCCACGCGGCGGTGTTGCCATCGACAGTCAGTGCCGCACCAGCGACCCGGCCATCTACGCCATCGGCGAGTGCGCGGCGTGGAACGGCGGCATCTTCGGCCTGGTCGCACCGGGCTACCAGATGGCTCGCAGTGTTGCCACCCAGCTGTGCGGCGAAGACAGCGAGCCGTTTATGGGCGCGGACATGTCGACCAAGCTCAAGCTGCTCGGCGTCGACGTCGGCTCCATCGGTGATGCCCACGGCGCTACTGCCGGTTCGCGCAGCTACCGTTTTATCGACGAAGCCAACGCCAGCTACCGCCGCCTGGTCGTCTCCGCCGACGGCAAGCAGGCCATCGGCGCCGTGCTGGTCGGTGACAACAGCTACTACGACACCCTGCTGCAGTACGTGCAGAACGGCATCAAGCTGCCGGCCGACCCGTCCTGCCTGATCCTGCCGCAAGGCGAAGGCGCCCCAGCGCTGGGTGCCGATGCCCTGCCGGACACCGCGACCATCTGTTCCTGCCACAACGTCAGCAAAGGCGCGATCTGCGCCGCCATCGACGGCGGCTGCGGCGATCTGGCCGGGCTCAAGGCCTGCACCAAGGCCGCCACCGGTTGCGGCGGCTGCTCGGCGCTGCTCAAGCAGGTGTTCGAGCACGAGCTGACCGCCCGTGGCGTGGTGGTGGACAAGAGCCTGTGTGAACACTTCGCCTACACCCGTCAGGAGCTGTATGGCATCGTTCGCGTCGAAGGCATCGAGAGCTTCGAGGCGCTGCTGGCCAAGCATGGCCGCGGCCATGTCGGCTGCGATATCTGCAAGCCGGCGGTGGGTTCGATCCTCGCCTCCTGCTGGAACCGCTCGATCACCGATCCGGCGCTGGTGCCGCTGCAGGACACCAACGACACCTTTATGGCCAACATGCAGAAGAACGGCACCTACTCGGTGGTGCCGCGTATTCCCGGTGGCGAAATCACCCCGGACGGCCTGCTGGCCATCGGCGCGGTGGCGAAAAAATATGACCTCTACACCAAGATCACCGGCGGCCAGCGCATCGACTTGTTCGGCGCGCAGCTGCACGAACTGCCGGACATCTGGGCCGAACTGATCGCCGCCGGTTTCGAAACCGGCCACGCCTATGGCAAGTCGCTGCGTACGGTGAAGTCCTGCGTCGGCAGCACTTGGTGCCGCTACGGCGTGCAGGACAGCGTGGCCATGGCGCTGCTGCTGGAGGACCGCTACAAGGGCCTGCGCTCGCCGCACAAGATCAAGTTCGCCGTCTCCGGCTGCACCCGCGAATGCGCCGAGGCGCAGAGCAAGGATGTGGGCGTGATCGCCACGGAGAACGGTTGGAACCTCTATGTGGCGGGCAACGGCGGCATGCGTCCACGCCACGCCGAGCTGTTCGCCACCGATCTGGATGATGAAACCCTGATCCGCTATATCGACCGCTTTCTGATGTTCTACGTACGCACCGCCGACCGCCTGCAACGCACCTCGGTGTGGCGCGAGTCGCTGGAAGGCGGCCTGGATTACCTCAAGGAAGTGATCATCGACGACAGCCTCAATCTCGCCGCCGAACTGGAAGCGCAGATGCAGCTGGTGATCGACCGCTACGAGTGCGAATGGGCCAACGCCCTGAAGGACCCGGAGAAGCTCAAACGCTTCCGCACCTTCGTCAACCAGCAGGGTGGCGACCCGGATATCCAGTTCGTCGAGGAGCGCGGTCAGCGCCGCCCGATCAGCGCCGCCGAACTGCAACTTATTCCAGCCGAGGAGGTGGTCTGATGGGCCAGTCGAGCGCAGCAGCAACAATCGAGCAAACCAGCGTGCAATGGCGCGCCCTGTGCAGCCGTGCCGACCTGGTGGCCAACTCCGGCGTGGTCGCCTGGGTTGATGGTGCCCAGGTCGCGCTGTTCTATCTGCCGAATGAGGCCAGTGACAAGCAGCTGTATGCCGTCGATAACCGCGACCCGAAGTCCGGCGCCAACGTCATCGGTCGCGGTATTGTCGGCAGCCTGGGTGGCGATCTGGTGATCGCCGCACCGCTGTACAAGCAGCACTACCGCCTGGAAGACGGCACCTGCCTGGAATATCCCGAGCAGCAGTTGCGCACCTGGCCGGTACGCCTGCACGGCGATCGGGTGGAAATCGGCCTGAGCTAAGGCGATGGGGAGCGGTGCGGATGCCAGTCAGTCTCGGCATGCGAGCTGAATAGGGCGCTACTTGACTATTAAGTCAGTAATTGGCTTTATGCACCTCAGCTCGCAGCGCTGATGCCTGCGTAACAGGGTTGTCGATTATCTCGGCAGCCCTGTTTTTGTTGCTCTGCTAAGTGGTTATTGCGCAAATCGCTGTATATCGTGAGATATAGCGAAGGTAGAGTAGGCCGCGTCGACAGCGCCGCCGTTACCCCGCAGCCGCACATTCAGGAGTTCTCCATGCACGCTCGTATCGCGGCGCTGTTCGCCGCCTTGGTATTTAGCAGCCACGCCCTGGCTGAGCAGGTGCAGGTCGCGGTGGCGGCCAACTTCACCGCGCCGCTGCAGGCGATTGCCGCCGAGTTCGAGAAAGACAGCGGGCACAGCGTGGTTGCCTCCTTCGGCGCCACCGGCCAGCTGTATGCGCAGATTCAGCACGGCGCGCCGTTCGAGGTGTTGCTCAGTGCCGATGAAAGCACCCCGGCCAGGCTCGACAGCGAAGACCTGGGCGTCAGCGGCTCACGCTTTACCTATGCAGTTGGTAGCCTGGTGCTGTGGTCGGCCAAGCCGGATTATCTGGATGGCAGCGACGCGGCGCTCAAGGCCAATCAGTACAAACATCTGGCGATTGCCAACCCGAAAGCCGCGCCCTACGGCCTGGCAGCCACTGAAGTGCTGGACAAGCTCGGCCTGAGTGCGGCGGTCAAGGACAAGCTGGTCGAAGGGCAGAACATCACCCAGGCGTATCAGTTTATCGCCACCGGTAACGCCGAGCTGGGCTTTGTCGCGCTGTCGCAGGTGTATCAGGACGGTCAGCTCAGCAGCGGGTCGGCCTGGATCGTGCCGGCCGAGCTGCACACGCCGATCAAGCAGGATGCGCTGATCCTCAGGAAGGGCGAACAAAATCCCACCGCTGCGGCTTTTATGGATTACCTGAAGGGCGAAAAAGCGGCCGCAATCATCCAGTCTTACGGCTACACGCTTTAGAGGTTCACTGCGATGCCACTGACTAAAGCCGATCTCGCCGCGGTCCTGCTGACCCTGGAGCTGGCATCGCTGACCACCCTGTTGTTGCTGCTGATCGGTACGCCGATTGCCTGGTGGCTGGCGCGCACGGGCTCACGCTGGAAGCAGCCGATTGGCGCGATTGTCGCCCTGCCGCTGGTGCTGCCGCCGACGGTGATCGGCTTCTACCTGCTGGTGAGCATGGGGCCGCACGGTTTTATCGGCCAATTGACCCAGAGCCTCGGCCTCGGCACCCTGACGTTTACCTTTACCGGGCTGCTGATCGGCTCGGTGTTCTATTCCCTGCCCTTTGTTGTGCAGCCGCTGCAGAACGCCTTCGAGGCGATTGGTCGGGGGCCGCTGGAGGCGGCGGCGACGCTGCGTGCCGGACCCTGGGATGCGTTCTTCACGGTGGTGCTGCCACTGGCCAAGCCGGGCTTTACCACGGCCGCGATTCTCGGTTTCGCGCATACCGTGGGCGAGTTCGGCGTGGTGCTGATGATTGGCGGCAATATCCCCGGCAAGACCCAGGTAGCGTCCGTGCAGATCTACAACCATGTGGAAACCATGCAGTACGCCCAGGCCCACTGGCTGGCGGGCGGCATGGTGCTGTTCTCCTTTATCGTGCTGCTGGCGCTCTACTCTGGACGAAGCAGCGGGCGCAGCAGTACGCGGGTGTGGCAATGATCTGGCCATTGTCGCGGCGCAATCCGGCGATTCGCACAGTCGCCGGGGCAGGTGAAATCCACGCACGTTTCAAAGTGATGCACGCCGGTTTCACTCTAGATGTTGAGCTGAAGCTGCCGGGTCGCGGCGTCAGCGCCCTGTTCGGTCATTCCGGCTCGGGTAAGACCAGCTGCCTGCGCTGCTTTGCCGGGCTGGATCGGCCCAGCGCAGGCTACCTGCAGATTAATGGCGAGCTGTGGCAGGACAGTGCCCAGGGGATTTTCGTCCCGGCCCATCAACGCGCCGTGGGGTACGTGTTTCAGGATGCCAACCTGTTTGCCCACCTCACGGTGCGGCGCAATTTACAGTACGGCTTGAAGCGCATCCCCGCAGCGCAGCGGCGGATTGCCCTGGAGCAGGCGGTGGAACTGCTCGGTATTGAGCATCTGCTGGAGCGCCTGCCGGACAAGCTGTCCGGCGGCGAGCAGCAGCGCGTAGGCATTGCCCGCGCCCTGCTGACCAGCCCGCGCCTGCTGCTGCTGGATGAGCCGCTGGCGTCCCTCGATCTCAAGCGCAAACAGGAGGTGCTGCCCTATCTGGAGCGCCTGCATCAGGAGCTGGAGGTTCCGATTGTCTACGTCAGCCACTCGCCGGATGAAGTGGCGCGTCTGGCTGATCATCTGGTGTTGCTCGAGGACGGTAAGGTCAGCGCCAGCGGCCCGTTGAAGGAAACCCTGCTGCGCGCTGACCTGCCGTTTGTCTTCGAGGACGATGCCGAAGCGGTGGTCGACGGCGTAGTTACAGCGCATGACCAGGCTTACGGGCTGCTCTACCTGCAGTTGCCGGATAGCCAGATCAACCTGCGCTTGCCGCACGGGCCGCTGCCGCTGGGCCAGTCGGTGCGGATCAAGGTCAAGGCCCGCGATGTCAGCCTGAGCCTGCAGCAGGCCGAGGACAGCAGCGTGCTCAACCTGTTGCCCGCGCGGGTGCTGGACTGGATCAATGTCGCCGAGCAAGCCCATGTGCTGGTCCGCGTGCAGGTGGGTGGCGAGCAACTGATCGCCCGCATCACCCGTTACTCCTTCGACCGTCTGCAGATCCAGCGCGAGCAATTGCTGTGGGCGCAGGTCAAGTCGGTGTCGTTACTGAGCACTCACTGATGCCTGGGCAAACGCGCCGGGAACGACTTGCGAGCGCTTTAGGCCGATCCACTCCAGCTCGATAAACACCAGCACCACGACTGCTTGGAAGATCACGAAGGCGTAGCCAAACAGGCTCGGCGTGACCCAGCCGCTAAGCAGCAACAGCAGGCTGTGTACCACCCACAGTGCGTTCATACCGATCACCGTGTAGACCGCCGCCCGCGACAGGCTTTCGCGGCGTGATAGCCAGAGCAGAAATACCGCCAACGGCAGCAGCACCAGGGCGGCGCCGAGCAGCAACTCACGCGGCAGGACCAGTAGGCCGCTAAGCCAGTCGGCCAGCAGCAGGAGTTGCGCAGCAGTGGCAATACCGACCAGCCCATCGGCGAGCAGGGTGCGGCGCAGTAACAGCGAAGGTTGCAAGGTGGTCATGGCGAAGTCTCCACAAAGGACCGCCGAAATGGCGGGTTGGCCCTTAGATTTCGCCGATCCGCGTGCCGCGTCGATTACCTCACAGGTAATGGCTGCAATGACCTTACTGGTCTATCGTCGATGGCCATGAACAGCCAAATCCAGCCCGTCGGGGCCCTGCTGCGCCAGTGGCGTCAGCATCGTCGTTTGAGTCAGCTCGACCTCGCCTGCGAGGCCGATATCTCCACCCGCCACCTGAGTTTCGTCGAAACCGGGCGCGCCCAACCCAGCCGCGAGATGCTGCTGTTGCTCGCCGAGCAACTGGATATTCCGCTGCGCGAACGCAATCGCCTGCTTAGCGCCGCCGGCTTTGCACCGTTGTTTACTCAGCGCGAGTTCTCAGAGCCGGCCATGGCGGCTGCACGCAGCGCCATCGAATTACTGCTCAAGGCCCATGAGCCCTACCCGGCGCTGACCATCGACCGGCACTGGAACCTGCTGGCGGCCAACAGTGCTCTGGCGCCCTTTCTAGAGGGCATTGCGCCGGAGCTATTAAAAGCGCCGATCAATGTCATGCGCCTGAGTCTGCATCCCGGCGGGCTGGCCCCGCGTATCGTCAATCTGGGGCCGTGGCGCGCCTACCTGCTGGCGCGTTTGCAGCGCGATATCCAGGCCAGCGGTGATGCGCAGTTGCAGTTGCTGTGGGATGAGCTGAATGCCTATCCGGGGCCAGCGGCACCCGCGCAGTTCGACAGCAATACGGTGCTGATGCCGCTGCAGTTTGCCACTGAGCAGGGTGTGGTCAGCCTGATCGGCACCACCACGGTATTCGGCACCGCCAACGACATCACCCTGGCGGAACTGGCGCTGGAAACCTTCTTTCCGGCCGATGCCTTCAGCGCGCAGTACCTGCGTGAGCTGGCAGAGCAGGCGCATCTTTCCGACGAAATCACTCTTTAGGCTGCTTCTCTCCCATATTCAGTGCAGTACCCTGTGGCGCGCGATTGTATAAGCTGACTTGGTTCAGCACTGCTCACAAAAATAATAAGGAGCACCCCTTGTATGCGTTCTACAACGCTGTCTCGCTCGCTATTGCTCGCGGTTGTCGGACTGTTGGCAGGCCTCTCGCCGTTGACGTTTGCCCAGGCCGTTACCCCCCAGGAACAGGTTCAAGTGCAGGCCAGCCGGGTTACCAGCAGCCTGATGCTGTTACGTGGCGAGGGTTTCCAAAAGAAACATCAGGACGCCTTGGAAGCTGATCTGCAGGCCCTGGCCGCTTCGGTGCAGAGCCTGCCGCAAAGCAGCGATGCGCTGCGCAGCGCTCATCAGGAACTGGTGGTGCAGATTCGTCGTGGCGTGGCCTTCGGCCCGAGCGAAGATGACATGCCCTGGCGTTACCCGGAAGAACTCAGCAAGGCCCTACTCGGCGTGCTCGAAGAAACCCGCAAGCTGGCTGGCCCGGATGACAGCGAGCTGTCCGCCAAGCTTGAATACCTCTCGGTGCAGTACCTAAGCCGTGCCTACTTCGGCAATTTTGAAACTGCCCGCGAACAGCCGGACACCTACCTCGGTCAGGACGAACGCAAGATCGTACCGTCGGTGGATGCGCAACTGGCCGCGCTGGACGGCAAGAGCGACCCGCAGGTGGGCAAGCTGAAAACCCGTTGGGATTATCTCAAAGCCGCGCTGGTCGACCTCAATAGCCAGAGCAGCGCCTTGCAGAGCGCCTCGGGCCGGCCATTTGCGCCGATCACCGTGTATCGCCATACGCGGTCGCTGACCACGCAGTGGATGGCGATGTATTGAGGTCTGTCATGGATCTGCTGCGCGTCGGCGATACTGCGTTAAAAATGGCCTCGGGCTGCTCATTTACAGTCGTAAACTCCGCGCCCTCGGCCATTTTGACCAGCCGAAGGCTGTTACTAACGTAGCGCCTTGTCTCGCTCTAGCTCGCGAGATCCGGATCGGTTCTAACAGGCCGCCGATGGCGGCCTAGTAGTTTCAGGCAGTCGCTTTTTTCTCGCGAATACAGGTCGGGCCGGCGCGCTCGACGATGGCGTGTTCAACTTCTTTGCGCAGGCCCAGCAGGAAAGCCGCTTCGGCGGCGACGAACAGCGGGCCGATGACCAGCCCCATGACGTCATCGACAAACGCCGGTTTGCGTCCTTCGTAGTAATGGCCGACAAACTGGATGACCCAGCCGATCACGAACAGGCCGATGCCGCTGCTTAGCCACAGCGCCGTCGACTGCACCGCCAGGCCCGCCGCCGCCCACAGGCTGAGTACCAGCAGCAGCGCCATCAGCAGGCCGAAACGCAGGTCCAGACGCAGGTAGAACACCCCCGCCGCCACGGCCACCAGCAGCGCGGGGGACAGCCACAGGCCGAGCAGCTCGAAGCCGGGACGTGAAAGCAATACGGCTACCGCCACAACGATCAGTGGAATACCGATAAAGTGGCTGAGAATATTGCGTTGATCGCGGTGATACGCCGCGTATTGAGCCAGATGATCAACCAGGGTTTTCATTATTGCTTTCCTCACGCAGAACAGGTGCTCAGCATGAACCCGCTTCCGCACACCGCTCTGTCAGCTAGCCGACAAATAAGCCGCCGCTACGGGAGCCAGCGATGAACATCGCCGACAGCTATCAGGCGCGCCTGTGCCAGGGGCACTGGTTTAGTGCCCTGCCCGCCGCCTTGCAGGAGGCGCTGCTGGCCGCTGCCCAGGTGCAGCAGCTGGCGGCTGGGCAGGTGCTTTTTCGCCGGGGCGACAAACCCTGTGGCCTGTATGCGGTGGTCGAGGGCGGCATGCGCATCGGCGCGGTCAGCGCCACCGGCAAGGAAGCGCTGCTGACCCTGGTCGAGCCGCCCTACTGGTTTGGCGAGATTTCCCTGTTTGACGGTCAGCCGCGCACCCACGATGCGTTTGCCGAAGGCGCGACTACTTTGCTGCTGGTACCGCAGGCGCGGCTGCTGGCGCTGCTCAAACAACAGCCGCAGTACTGGCGCGACTTCGCCCTGCTGATGAGCCAGAAACTGCGTCTGGCGTTTATCGCCCTGGAAGAGATGAGCCTGCTGCCCGCCGCCCCGCGTCTGGCCCGGCGCCTGCTGCTGATCGCGGAAAACTACGGCGAAGGCGAGCCGCGTCGGGTGCTGCACCTGCCTCAGGAGCAATTGGCGCTGATGCTGGCGATCTCCCGACAGACCACCAACCAGATCCTCAAGGAGCTGGAAAGCCAGGGTATCTTGCACCTGACCTATGGTGAGATCGAACTTCTCGATCTGCCGCGCTTGCGCCTGGCGGCGCAGTGAGCCAAACCCGCCTGGCAGGCGGCGAAGGCTGAACCTCTGGCGCAAAACAGTGCTCTATTGTCGACTGCATGCCGCCAGAGTCCGATGTGCTGATGCCGATAACCGCTGTGACACCCACTGCCGCCCAAGCCGACCTGCCCCTGGTACTGGCCGGTCCGTTGCTGCGCCGCATGGAGTCGCAACGTCTGGTGCTGTGGCTGGTTGGCAGCCGGTCGCTGGCGCTTACCTTACAGCTGAGCCATGGTGACGCATCAGCGCCACAGCGCTTGTCGCTGACCGGAGACAGCTGTCAGGTCATCCAGATCGGTGAGCAGGCATTTATCCACCTGATCGACCTGCAGTTGGCTACCCCGCTGCCTTGCGATGTGCAGATCGACTATGACCTGCTGATTGAACAATCGGGCCAAGCCGCACAAGGCATCGCCGACTGGGCACCACACCTGCTGTACAACGGCGGCACCCAGGTCAACTTCGTTCTGCGCGCGCAGCTCGACCATATCCTCCACGGTTCCTGCCGCAAGCCGCATCATCCGGCGGCCGATGGCCTGCTCTGCGCCGACCACCTGCTGGCCGAAGCGCACCCGCCAGAACAGCGCCCGGCGTTGTTGCTGATGAGCGGCGATCAGGTCTACGCCGACGATGTCAGTGGGCCGATGCTGCGTGCGATCCATCAGGTTATCGAACGCCTGGGGCTGTTCGGTGAGCAGCTGGAAGGTGCGGTGGTCGATGACAGCGAGGCGTTGTACCGGCATCCGGCTAGCTACTATCAGCGTGCGCAATTGCTGCCGGAGTTGAAGAGCAACGAAACCCTGCGTGAGCGCTTTTTTGGTGGGGTGGAGAAACCAATATTTACCACCAGCAGCGCTGATAACCACCTGGTGACCTGCGCCGAAGTGCTGGCTATGTATTTGCTGGTCTGGTCACCGGTGCCGTGGACCTTGCTCGATAGCGAGATGCCGCCGCTGACTAGCGATGAGGTGTCGCGCTATCAGGCTGAGCGTGAGCATATCGAAGCCTTTCGCGGTGGCCTGGGCCAAGTCGCGCGCGCCCTCGCCCACATGCCGACGCTGATGATCTTCGATGATCACGACATCACCGATGACTGGAACCTCTCTGCCCAGTGGGAAGAGACGGCCTATGGTCACCCGTTCTCCAAACGCATCATCGGCAACGCGTTGATCGCCTATTTGCTTTGCCAGGGCTGGGGTAATAACCCGGATGTGTTCGCCGAGCCGCTGCAAGCTATTCAGGTCATGAGCGCCGGACGAAATGCGCGTAACCAGCTGGGCTGCGCCGCCCAGGATGACCTGATTGACCAGTTACTAAGCTTTCGCCAATGGCAATTCACCCTGCCGACCAGCCCGACATTAGTGGTGCTGGACACCCGCACGCGGCGCTGGCGCAGCGAGCGCAGTCTCAAGCGCCCCTCAGGACTGCTGGATTGGGAGGCATTGTGCGAGCTTCAGCAAGCGCTGCTGGATCAGTCGTCGGCGATCATCGTTTCGGCCGCGCCGATGTTTGGCGTGAAGCTGATCGAGGCGGTGCAAAAAATCTTCAGCTGGGCCGGCCATCCGCTGATGGTCGACGCTGAGAACTGGATGGCCCACCGCGGCGCGGCGCGAGTGATGATGAATATTTTCCGCCACTCACGCACGCCGGGTAACTACGTGATTCTGTCTGGCGATGTGCATTATTCGTTCGTCTACGAAGTACTGATTCGTCAGCGCAAGCGTGGGCCGCAACTCTGGCAGATCACCAGCAGCGGCCTGAAAAACGAATTCCCGCCGCGCCTGCTCGACTGGTTCGACCGCCTCAACCGCTGGCTCTACGCGCCCTGGTCACCGCTTAACTGGCTGACTAAACGCCGGCGTATGCAGGTCACGCCACGTATCCCCTCGCGCAGCAAGGCTGGCGAACGCCTGTGGAATGGCGCCGGACTCGGTCAGGTGTTCTTCAAC
The DNA here is from genome assembly GCF_963970805.1 of Pseudomonas sp. EA_35y_Pfl2_R5. NCBI lineage: Bacteria > Pseudomonadati > Pseudomonadota > Gammaproteobacteria > Pseudomonadales > Pseudomonadaceae > Pseudomonas > Pseudomonas sp. EA_35y_Pfl2_R5. The sequence continues at coordinate 661,678 of NZ_CAXAOW010000001.1, forward strand.
AAGCAAGGCCAGCCGAGCGCGATCTATCAGCTGAATGCCGATGGCTCGCCGGCGGTGGCCTTTGTCGATGATCGGGATAAGGCGCCTGCCACCGCCGGCGAACCATCAGCCGTGCCGGCGACAGCTAAAGGAGATGTCTGAGTTGGCGGTTGTCGACATGCTTGGCTCTTGGAGGAGTGGTTTGCTCACGAATCGAGATCAATCGGAAAAACATCGCGGGCATGGCCCGCTCCTACGACCGATGTAAACCTGTAGGAGCGGCTGAGCGGCATTCCGCCATGCCCGCGAGCTTTGCAGGGGCTGCTGTTAACGCAGCTTTTCCAGCATCTGGTAGTACCACATGCCGGCCGCCAGCATCGGGTTGCCAAATACATCGCCCAGCGGCACCTTGATGTGCTTGCAGGCGGCGAAGGTGTCGTAATGGCCCAGGGTGCCGGTTAGGGCGTTGGCCATGATCTCGCCCATGATGTGGGTAGTGGCGATGCCGTGGCCGGAGTAGCCCTGGCAGTACCAGACGTTGTCCGAGAGCTTGCCCAACTGCGGGATGCGGTTGATCACGATGCCCATGGCGCAGCTCCACTGGAAATCAATGTCGATGCCCTTGAGCTGCGGGAAGGTCTGCTCGATACCGGGGCGCAACTCGGCGGCGATATTCCGCGAATCACGCCCGGAGTAGTTGCAACCGCCGCCGAACAGCAGGCGGCCGTCGGCGGTCAGGCGGTAGTAATCGAGGACGAAGCGGCAGTCGTACACGGCCAGGTCCTGCGGGTTGATTTCCTTCGCTAGCTCGCCCAGTTGCGCGGTGGTGACGATGCCGCCCATGGCCGGGAAGATCATGCCCTTGAGCTTTTTCGGCTCCAGCTTGTGGTACACGTCGCCGGCCAGCAGCACCTGCTTGGCGTTGATTCGGCCTTGGGCGGTGACCACCGCCGGTTTGTCGCCATGGACGATCTCCAGCACTTCGGAGTGTTCGAAAATCAGCGCGCCCAGGCTGGCGGCGGCCTTGGCCTCACCGATGCACAGATTCAATGGATGCAGGTGCATATTGCGGGTGTTCTTCAGCGCACCGTTGTACAGGTCGCTGGCCAAGTGGCTGCGCACGCCGGCGCGGTCAAGCAGGGTGACATCGTCGGCCATGCCGCGGCGCACAGCTTCAGCGTAGGTGGCTTCCAGTTCGTGCATATGCACTGGCTTCATCGCCGCGTGCAGGTGGCCGTGCTTGAGGTCGCACTGGATGGCGTACTTCTCCACCCGCTGCTTGATGATCTCGTGGCCGCGCCAGCGCAGGTGCCAGATAAAGTCTTCCACCTCCTCGCCCAAGGTGTTGCGCATCTGCTTGGTCATCGCCGCATCGCCCGACAGGCTGCCGGTGACCTGGCCGCCGTTGCGCCCGGTAGCGCCCCAGCCAATTTTGTTGGCTTCGACAATCGCTACCTTGAGGCCACGCTCGGCCAGCTCCACGGCAGACGCCACGCCGGTAAAGCCGCCGCCGATGATCACCACATCAACACTGACCTCGCCGTGCAGTGTCGGGTAGTCGGTTTCCTCATTGAGGGTGGCGCTGTAGTAGGACGGGCAGCGCTCGGCCGCGGGCGTTACGGGTTTGATGGCGGCATTCATAAGCAGCTTCCTGGTAGATGACGGGAATGGGCAGAGCGGTCAGGGCTGAGCGGTCCAGTCATCCGGCGGGCGCGCGTGACGGCAATGCCACAATGCCCAGAACGCCAGGGTTGGTGGCAGCGTGACCTGATCACGCGGCGCGGCTGCGTGCAAAGGGGTGGGGAAAAACACAAGAGAAGAGTGCATGGCACAAGGTTCACACAGGGCCATGCGTTGGTTAAATGCTGTTTTTTACACGCTTGGTTGCTGCCGGGCTAAACATTAGGCGCCCATTACCTACCGCGCAATTGCGCCATCACCCGCTCAGCGTTTTCGGCGCAAGGCATGCCCTCGGGTTTGCTTTCGATGCTGGCGATGATTCCGAGCAGCTGCGCCTTGTTCTGCGCTAGGCGCTCCTGCATGGCCTCGATCTCGACGACCTTGCGTTGCAGGCTGCCAAGCATCTGCTCATGGGCCCAGTCCTGTGAGTTGGCGTCAGGTAGCAGGTGGCGAATTTCCTCCAGGCTGAAACCGGCCTGCTGCGCGCAACTGATAATGCCCAGGGTTTGTACCGCCTGTTCCGGGTAGCTGCGATAACCGTTGGCCTGGCGCTGGGCGCTGATCAGCCCGCTGGCTTCATAGAAGCGGATACGCGAGGCGGCCAGGCCGCTGCGCGTGGCCAGTTCACCAATTTTCATCATCTGCACTCCGGGCTATTGACCTTAAAGTTGACTTTAACCTTAGCCTTGCTCCACCTGCTACCCCGGAGTACGCCATGACTGCCTTCCAACCGCTGCAACTGCCCAACGGCACCACCGTGTTCAATCGCATCGCCAAGGCGGCGATGGAAGAGAACCTCGCCGACCCGACCCAGGGCCCGTCCGCCGAATTGCTGCGGCTGTATCAGGCCTGGGCCGAGGGCGGTGCCGGGTTGCTGCTCACCGGCAATGTGATGGTCGACCGCCGTGCCATGACCGGCCCCGGCGGCGTGGTGCTGGAAGATGAACGCCAGCTGGATAAATTCCGCGAGTGGGCACGTATCGGCCGCGCTCGGGGCGCGCAGATGTGGATGCAGATCAACCACCCCGGCCGGCAGATGCAGGCCAACCTCGGCCAGCAGACCGTCGCCCCATCGGCCGTGGGCCTGGAGCTGGGCGGCCTGTCGAAGATGTTCCCGCTGCCCAAGGCGCTGGATGAGTCAGAAATTCAGGACCTCATTCAGCGCTTTGCACGCACCGCCCAACTGTCCGAAAAGGCCGGCTTTACCGGGGTGCAGATCCACGCTGCGCACGGCTATCTGCTAAGCCAGTTTCTTTCGCCGCTGAGCAACAAGCGCACGGACAGTTGGGGTGGCTCGCTGGAGAACCGCGCGCGGCTGTTGCTGGAAGTGGTCAAGGCGGTGCGCGCTGTTGTTGCGCCGAGCTTCTGCGTGGCAGTGAAACTCAATTCGGCGGATTTCCAGCGCGGTGGTTTCGACGCGGCCGACGCCAAACGTGTGGTGCAGCTGCTCAATGAGCTGGCTGTGGATATGGTCGAGCTGTCCGGCGGCAGCTATGAAGCGCCGGCGATGCAGGGCGATGCCCGCGACGGGCGCACTCTGGCGCGTGAAGCGTATTTCCTGGAATTTGCCGGCGAGATTGCCGCCGTTGCGCGCATGCCGGTGATGGTCACGGGCGGTATTCGCCGCTTGCCGGTGGTCGAGCAGGTATTAGCCAGCGGCGTGGCCATGGCCGGCATCGCCACGGCTTTGGCGATCAACCCGGCATTGCCCACGCAGTGGCAGACGGGTCAGGTTGAGGCGCGTGCCGAGCTGCCGGCCATACGTTGGAAGAACAAGGCGTTTGCCTCACTGGCCTATATGGCTGCGGTGAAATATCAACTTCGCCAGCTCAGCCGGGGCAAGCGCACCAATGCACAGGTTTCACCGTTGCGCGCTCTACTGCTAGAGCAACTAAAAGCAGTACGACGCACCCGGGTTTATAAACGCTTGATGGCAGACGCTGGCTAGTTGGCCTGGCGCTCGGTTTACCTGGCCGGGCAGTCGCACCTGAGCAGCTGCCCGGCGCGCCGCCGCGGCCGCGGCCGCGTTTATTGGCCCTTGAGCAACCGCAGCAGCGCTTCGGCGGTGGCGTCCGAGGACGCCGGGTTTTGCCCGGTGATCAGCCGCCCGTCGACCACCACATGGCTTTGCCAATCATTCACGCTCGAGTAGTGCCCGCCTTTGGCAATGAGCATGTCTTGCACCAGAAATGGCACCACTTCAGTCAGTTGTACGGCCGCTTCCTCGCTGTTGCTGAAGCCGGTGACTTTCTTCCCGCTGACCAGCGGCTGTCCGCTTGCCGTTTTAACGTGACGGAGCACACCGGGCGCGTGACAGACCGCCGCTACGGGCTTGTTGTGCGCATGGAAGTGTTCGATCAGGGCGATGGAGTTGCGATCTTCGGCCAAGTCCCACAACGGGCCATGGCCGCCCGGGTAGAACACGGCGTCAAAGTCATCGGCCTTTACCCCGTTTAGCGGCACGGTGTTCGCCAGTGCTTGCTGCGCGGCAGGGTCGGCCTTGAAGCGTTCGGTGGCCGGCGTTTGCGCATCGGCCGCATCACTTTTTGGGTCCAGCGGTGGCTGACCGCCCTTGGGCGAGGCGAGGGTCAGATGCACGCCGGCATCCTTGAATACGTAGTAGGGCGAGGCGAACTCTTCCAGCCAAAATCCGGTTTTATGGCCGGTGTCACCCAGTTGGTCGTGAGAGGTCAATACCAACAGAATCTTCATCGCGTGCTCCTTGAGGGCCTGAGGCCCGTAAATGGCGTACAGCGTAAGAACGCCCGCACGGCTGGATAATTCCATCGGATATCGTTTGCGCTGCTGTGCACGCTCTCGGCAAATGCCGTTCCGCCGCTAAGGCGTTGAAAGCGGGAGCGGACGGCTAGGGCTCCGGCTTGTAGCCCAGGCGCAGGCCACCCCAATGCCTGCCCTGAACCATGATCGGCACTGACAGGTCGTGCATCAGCTCGCCGGTATCGCGCATATAGGTCTGCAGCAGCAGGGGTTTCTGATGGCTGCCGCAGCGGATGCCGGTACGGTCGTTGAACAGGCGCTTGCTGCGGCTCTTCAGGGTATCCACGGCGCGGTCGCCAGTGGCGGCATGGTTGAACGCATTGTTGTGCGTCGGCACATAGCCTTCGGCAGTACAGGCGATGGCGAACACCAGGCCTTCATGCTGGCTGAGCAGCGGCTCCTGAATGGCCGGCAGCATCTGGTCGGCATAGCTGTCGAAACGCGTCTTGTACTTGGCCGGGAAGCTGCCGGCAATCGGCTGGTAGTGACGGTCGAACAGGTCGCTGACGCTGATGCGGCCGCTTTGCAGGTCGGCTTCAAACTGCGTGGCAATCTGCGCTGCGCCTTGCCGTGCCAGGTCATAGATGCGCTGGTGGTAGTCATCCAGGCCGACTTCGGCGAGCTGTTCGCTGACGCTTTCCGCCTGCCCGACTAAACGCTCGGCAGCGCTGCTGAGCTGGCGCGTCTGCCCTTCACTGTCGCTGACATCGCCGCGCAACTGGCCGACGGCGACCGAGAGTTCGGCCAGGCGTTCGTGGTTCTGCCGGGTGCCCGTGTCGATCTGGCTAACCTGGCTTTCCACGTCCACCGCCAGTTCGGCAATCCCCTGTAACTGCTCGCCGGTGTGCTCGACCTGCTGCGCGGCCAGGGTCAGCTGCTCGGCCTGCTGCTGCATATGGCTGACCACCGCCGTGCTCTGCTGGCGGATATCGCTGACGATCTGCCCGACTTCCTCGGTGGCGCTGCTGGTGCGGCCGGCGAGGTTGCGCACCTCATCGGCAACCACCGCGAAACCGCGGCCGAGTTCACCAGCGCGGGCCGCTTCGATGGCGGCATTCAGCGCCAGCAGGTTGGTCTGGCTGGCGATTGACTGGATCACCTGGGTGACTTTTTCGATCTGCTCGGTGCGAGCGCTGAGGCCGTCGATCAGTTCGCGGCTGGTGGCGGTCTGTGCGCTCAGGTGCTGCATGGTTTCGATGGCCTGACGCAGTTCCTGCTGCCCGCTGCTGCTGTTCTGTCGCACGCTTTGCGCTGCCAGCAGGGTCTGTTCGGCGCGCTGGGCATTGTCCTGTTCGGTATGGGTGATGGCTTCGGCGGCCTGGTTGATCTGCTCGGTGGCGCTGAGCTGCGATTGCAGTTTGCCGGCCAGCTGCTGCGCGGCGTGCGCCACTTCGGCGGCGGCCAGGGCGTTGTGACAGGTTTGCCGCGAGAGGTTCTGACTCAGGTTGCTGAACTGGTCGTGCTGCACATTGGCTGGCACCGGTTGGACTTCATGCTGGCGCTGCCAGGGGCCGAGCCACGGCCACAGGGCCAGCAGCAAGAAGGACGGGATGCTGATAAACCAAGGCAGCTGGACCTGCTGGTACGTCACCATCAACCCGGCCAGCCCGATGGCATGCAGCAGGCAGGCCTTGGGATAGGTAATAAACGCAGAGCGCATGACAAACCTCATTATTTTTATTCTGGTCGAAGCACTACCAGAAACTGCCTGTGGCGCGCCGCTGTGGAGCGGGCGAGCCATGCCTGCTGGAACCTGTGTGCGTGCAGCTGGATATGCCTGGTTAGGCAATCGGCCGCTGTCGGCGATTCTATAGACCATAGCGGGTGACACTCCCTGCGGCCAACCTTTGCTGAGAGGTTGATTCGAGCACCCATGGCCGTTGAGGGCCATGGCACTTTGGTCGCAGGTGGCTCAGTGCTTAAAGACGATGGCGCTGAATAAAACCCCTGTCGAGAAAATCCTTCCAGCGTCCATAAACGCGCCCACCGGCACTGTGGCCATGCCAGTCCAGCAGCGCGCCGCCGTCGCCGGTGGCCAGCAGGGCCAGGCTCTGCCGTTGCGGCCGGTAGCGCTTGAGCGCCAGACCACGCAGCGCGGCGTTGAGGTTGGCCGCCAGCACCGGGCCCTGGCGCACCGCGTAGACCCCGCTCTTGCGCGCGCCGGGCAGGCTGGCGCAGTCGCCCACGGCGAAAATCGTCGGGTGGGTGTAGCTCTGCAGCGTTGGCGCAATCAGTACAAAGCCCTGCTCATCGCAGCCCAGGCCGCTGTGCGCCGGCCAGGCAAAGGCCTTGGCACCGCTGGCCAGCAATAGTCGCTGACCGCGCCAGACCGGCTCGTCGCCACTGAATAGACAATCGTCTTCGATACGGTTGATCGGGCAATCCTCGCGCACCCATACGCCGCGCTGACGCAGGTGGCCGAGGGCGCGTAGGCGCACCCCGGCAGACAACCCATCGAGCAAATGCCCGGCGCAGAACAGCGCCAGCTGCGGCACTTTTCCGGCCAAGGCCAGCGCCAGCTCGACCCCCGCCGCGCCGCCGCCGAGAATCGCCAGGGGCTGCGGCTCGGCTTGCCAGCGTTGCCATCCTTCAAGAAATTCCGCGAAGGGTTTGACCGCCAGCAGCTGCATCGCATCGCCCTGTTGCGCTGGTGCGGCAACCTGAGCGCCGACATTCAGCGACAGCCAGCTGGCGTTGAGGATTTGCCCGTCGGCCAGTTGCACCTGCTGCTGGGCAGCGGACAGGCTTTCCACCGGGCTGATGATCAGCTCGACCTTGGCCGCGCGGCACAGCGCCTGCAGCTCGACCTGACAATCCTCCGGCCGATGCCGCCCCGCCAGCAGCCCCGGCAGCATGCCGGAATACCAGGCCACCGGCCCGGCGCTGAGCAACGCGATACGCCCCGGCGGCCGTTCGACCAACGCCCAGCGCCGCAGCACGCCGAGATGGGCGTGGCCGGCACCGATCAATAGCAGGTCATAGTGCTTCATAGTTATTTCAGCCCATCGCGGTAATGGCTGGGCGCCTGCCCAGTCCAGCGTTTGAAGGCGCGGCTGAAGCTGCTGGTGTCGGCGAAACCGAGCAGGTAGGCGATCTCGCTGATCGAGCAGCGTGTGTCGCGCATATGTTGCAGGGCCAGGCTGTGGCGGGTGTCGGCGAGCAGGCTTTCATAATTGCCGCCCTCATCGGCCAGATGACGTTGCAGGCTGCGCAGGCTCAGGTGCAGGGTCTGCGCGATGCGCTCGGCGGACGGCTCGCCATCCGGCAACTGGGCCTCCAGGCAGGCGCGCACCTTGTGCGTCCAGGTGGCGTGTTGCAGCTGTTCGAGGGTGCGTTTGAGCACTGTTTCATTGTGCTCGGCCAATTCTGGGTTGCCGTCGTCCAGGCGCTGTTCAAACGCAGCGCGGGGAAAGCGCAGCAGGTTTTCTGGCGCAGCAAATGTCAGCGGCGCGCGGAACACCGCATGCCAGGGTTGCGCATCCGCAGGCTCGGCGCGCTGCAGCTGCACCGCCAGCGGGGCGAAGTCGCGACCCAGGCGATTGCGGCAGCTGCGCACATAGATCGCGGCAAAGGCATCTAGCGCCTCGGGGGCCGGCGGCGGGCTGCCGGGCGGTACGCGAAAACAGAATTCGTAGCTGTCACCGGCCTCGCGCAGCTCCAGCTCCAGGGCATCGCTGACCACCCGGTGGTAACGCACGATGCGCTCGAACATCTCGCGCAGGCTGCTGCTGGCACCCAGGGCGTAGCCTAGGGCGTGAAAGGTGGTCGGGCTGACAAACTGCGAGGTCTTAAGTCCCAGTGCCGGGTCGCCGCTGGCTTCAACCGCCAGTTGCCACAAGCGGGTGGTGATGGATAACGGGCAGCGTGCGTTGGGGTCATCGAGCAGGCTCGGCTGCAGCCCGGCGGCCTGGCACAACACGGCACTGTCGAGGCCCAGCGCATCAAGCTGCTTGCGCAGGGCACGGGTCCAGCTGGCCAGGGTTGTAGGTTCGGCACTCATGCAGATTGGCGGATCCGGTCAACAGGTTGGCGTTCAGGGTCAGGCGCGGCCCCAGGCTTCGCGGCACAGTGGCCACCTCATCAACAAGAGGATGTAGGCATGCCCCACTCCCCTGCAAGCACTGCAGCATTAAATGATGCGCAACGCGCTGCGCTGATCCGCCAAGAGGTGCTGGCCCACGGTGTTGAACTGCGCCAGCGTTTCCCCATTCTCAAGCATCAGGACGCCCTCGGTGTCGGCATCCTCGCCTTCGCCCTGGTCGGGATGATCGGCTCGGCGGCGCTGTATATCGGCGGTTATCTGGCCTGGTGGGCCTGCCTGCTACTGAATGCATTTTTCGCCTCGCTGACCCATGAGCTGGAGCATGACCTGATCCACTCGATGTATTTCCGCAAGCGCCGGGTGCCGCACAACCTGATGCTGGCGCTGGTCTGGCTGGCGCGGCCGAGCACGATCAACCCCTGGGTGCGCCGCCACCTGCACCTCAACCACCACAAGGTCTCCGGCAGCGAGCAGGACATGGAAGAGCGCGCCATCACCAACGGCGAGCCCTGGGGCTTTGCCCGCCTGCTGATGGTCGGCGACAACATGATGAGTTCGTTTATTCGCTGGCTACGGGCGAGCAACCCCAAGCACCGCCGGTTGATCCTGACCCGCACACTCAAGGTCTATGCACCGCTGGGCCTGCTCAACTGGGGCACCTGGTATGTGTTTCTCGGCTTCCATCTGATCGACTTTGCGGCCAGCGCGCTGGGTGCGCCGGTAGCCTGGTCGGCGACCACCTTGCAGGTCATGGCAGTGGTGAATATCGCCGTGGTGGTGCTGGTTGGGCCCAACGTGCTGCGCACCTTCTGCCTGCACTTTGTCAGCTCGAACATGCACTACTACGGCGATGTCGAGGCGGGCAACGTGATCCAGCAGACCCAGGTGCTCAACCCCTGGTGGCTGTGGCCGCTACAGGCGTTCTGCTGCAACTTCGGCAGCAGCCACGCGATCCATCATTTTGTGGTCAAGGAGCCCTTCTATATCCGTCAGCTCAGCGTGCCGTTCGCCCATAAAGTGATGCGTGAGCATGGTGTGCGCTTTAACGACTTCGGCACCTTTGCCCGTGCCAATCGCTGGACGCGGAATGAGCAGGTTGAGCCCGCCAAGCAGGCTCAGGTCGCCTGATACGGGTGGTATCTCTGTAGGAGCGGCGGGGGTGCCTAACCCATGCCCGCGAAGCTTTTGTGTCGTAGGAATTCGCGGGCATGGCACTCGGCGTCCCCCGCTCCTACGTTGTCAGGGTCTTGGCAGTTGCAAGTGCGGTGCGGCGAAATAGCTTTCTGCCGATTCCCCGGTGTTATCGCTGTCAGCGGAAAATACCACGCCGAGGATTTTGCGTGGCGCGCTGCCAAAGGCGGCGGTGGCGTCGGCACGTAGATCGCGCGACTCCGTGAGCCATTGCCCCAGCGGCGCTTCCGGGCCACGCAGCACGTGCATTTCCACCGTTTCGGTATAGGCGCTGCGGGCATGGCTGCCCGGCGGTTTGCGGTTGTCCCAGACGTAACTCAGGGTCGCCGCTGGCAGGTCGGGATCGAAGAAGGTGCGCGCCAGGCGCAGCTTCTGCCGGGTGACAAAGCTCAGTGAATCCAGCGGGTAATCCAGCAGCACATAAACCCGCGCGGCGTAGTCGTCGCCTTCACGGGTGGCAAAGCGTGCCTGCTGTAATGGCTGCTCAGTGCGCCACTGCCAGCTCAGTTGCCAAGGCTGATCGCCAGGTAAGTCCAGCGGATGCAGCAGGCCGCCAGCGGCGGCATCGGCCTTGATGCGCAATACGTGCTTGCCGTCCTGCTCGACCAGCGTGCGCTCAGATGGCTTGAGCTTGGGAATATCTGCCAGGCGCCAGGGCGTCGACCATTCGCCGCTGGGCCGGCCGGCCGTCCAGGGCGTCAGTTGGTTCTCGGCCTGGGCCAGCGGCGACAGCATCAGCAGGGCCAGCAGTAACCCGCGCATCAGCTGCGGCGCCAGGTGTGGAAGCGCTCGACTAACCGCAGCAGCCTTTGCGGCGCATGCGCGCGCTTCCACTCGCCAGCCGCGTATTTGTTGGCCTCGGCCATGGTCGGGTAGGTATGAATGGTGCCGAGAATTTTGTTCAGGCCCAGGCCATGTTTCATCGCCAGTACATATTCGGCGAGCAGTTCACCGGCGTGCTCGCCGACGATGGTCACGCCGAGAATCTGATCCTTGCCCGGCACGGTGAGCACTTTGACAAAGCCGTGAGCAGCTTCATCGGCAATCGCTCGGTCCAGGTCATCGATGCCATAACGGGTCACTTCGTAGGCGATATTCTGCGCCTTGGCCTCGCCTTCACTCAGGCCGACGCGGGCGACCTCGGGATCGGTAAAGGTGCAGGCGGGGATTACCCGGTAATCCACCTTGAAACGTTTGAAACCGCCGAACAGGGCATTCACCGCCGCATACCAGGCCTGATGCGCGGCGACATGGGTGAACTGATACGGCCCGGTGACATCGCCCACGGCATAGATATTGGGAAATCGCGTGGCCAGGTATTCGTCGGTTTCCAGGGTACCGTTGGGTCGCACAGTCAGGCCCAGTTCCTCAGCGCCATAGCCTGTGACATTGGCCACGCGGCCGAGGGCCAGTAATAGGCCGTCGAAGGCGATGGTCACCTCCTCGCCGGTATCCAGGCGCCGGGCGACCATACGCTGTTCGCCATCCACCACTTCAAAGCGTTCGGCGCGGTGTTGCAAGCGCACATCCACGCCGTCTGCGCGCAGGCTATTGAGCACCAACTCGCTGGCATCGGCATCCTCACGCGGCAGCAGGCGCTCGGCCAGTTCTACCTGAATCACCTGACTGCCAAGGCGCTGAAAGGCCTGAGCTAGCTCGCAGCCAATCGGCCCGCCGCCCAGCACCAGCAGCCAACGCGGCTGCTCGCGCAGATTCCAGATGCTGTCCGAGGTGTAGCTCTGCACCTGCTCCAGGCCGGGAATCTTCGGCACCAGTGGTCGTGCACCGGCGGCGATCACCAGGTTGCGACTCGTCAGGGTCTGGCCGTTTACCTCCACGCTCCAGGGCGACAGGATTTTCGCTTCGCCAGTGAGCACTTCAACGCCCAGGCCGGTGTAGCGTTCGACCGAGTCATGGGGTTCGATATCGGCAATCACCCGCTGGATGCGCTGCATCACTGCAGGGAAATCCACCGTGCCCTGCACGCCGCTAAAGCCCAGCGCCTGGCCCTTTTTCAGTTCGTTGGCCAGTTTGGCCGAACGCAGCAGCGCCTTGGACGGCACGCAGCCGGTGTTCAGGCAGTCGCCGCCCATCTGGTGCTTCTCGATCAGGCTGACCTTGGCCTTCACCGCCGCGGCGATATAGGCGCTGACCAGGCCACCGGCACCTGCGCCGATCACCAGCAGGTTACGGTCGAAGGTTTTGGGTTTGTGCCAGCCGGCATACACCCGCCGTGCCTGGATCAGGCCGAGCAGTTTGCGTGCAATCAGCGGGAATACCCCGAGCAACACAAAGGCGCCAAGCAGCCCCGGTGAGAGGATGCCGGCCAGGGAATCCAGCTGGCCCAGTTCACGCCCGGCATTCACATACACCAGGGTGCCGGGCAGCATGCCAAGCTGGCTGACCCACCAATAGGTGCGCGCCGGCAGGCGAGTCAGACCCATGGCCAGGTTGATCAGAAAGAACGGGAAGATCGGCACCAGGCGCAGGGCGAACAGGTAAAACGCGCCTTCGCGTTCAATACCCGCATCAATACCGGCGAGGCGCTGGCCGAAGCGGCTCTGCACCCAATCACGCAGCAGAAAGCGGCTGCTGAGCATGGCCAGGGTCGCGCCGAGGGTGGAAGCAAAGGACACCAGGACAAAGCCTTCGAGCAAACCGAATAGCGCGCCGGCCAGCAGGGTCATCAGCGCCGCGCCGGGCAGCGACAGTGCGGTAACAGCGACATAGGCGAGAAAGAACAGCCCCGCCGCCAGCCAGGGCTGATCGGCGACCTGGGCGTTAAGTGCGACTTGCTGCGCTTTCAGCGCCTCAAGGTTGAGGTACTGGCCGATGTCGAAAACAAAGAAGCTGCCCAGCAGCGCGAGGATCAGGCCCATCAGGGCGAGTTTGCGGCTATTCATCAGTCAGCGCCTCCAGGGCGCACAGGCTTTGGCACAGGCTGAATCCAGCCAGCAGGGCAGTTTCGGGGCGGTCGCTCAGTTGGCCGAGCACCCGTGAACGGTAGGACAACGCCGCCGGGCTGTGGGCAGGCCACTGGCGGTCGAAGTCGGTGAGAAAAGCATGGTGGTCGTAGTTCAGCGGCAGTGCTTCGATAAACAGGCCATCGCACTGGCAGCGATACAGCGCCGCTGGATGTGGCGTTGTCGCGATGCGGCTAAGCAGGCCGTAGCGGCCGCCGGCAAAGTTCGGTAGCCCGGCGGCGCCGTTATTGATCAACGCGCCGTGCTCAAGGTTCAACGCCACCGCTGAGCAGGTATGGCTGGTGGCGAGAACTTGCACATTGTTCGCGGCGAACCAGTTATCCAGCTGCTGCTGGCGCTCCGGCTCGCTGAGCGATTCCCGCGAGCAGCTCCAGCCGGCCAGGGATTGCTCGTCGCCATGGCTGATCGCCACGCGCTGGCCGGCCACGCTAACCAGCGCGGTACTCGGACGTGCGGCCAGGCGCTCGGCCATACCGGGTAAGCCCTGCACGGTTTGGTTGAGCGTTTGTTGAATAGCGTTGGAGCGTTCCACCACACCGTCGTCCACGCTCAACGGGTAAGCGCAGCCGCAGCCGGCGCCACTGTCGTCGGCGCGGCCCAGCTCGGTCTCAACATTGCCGCGCAAGACCAGGTGCGCGCTCAGACCTTCTTCGATGTGCTGGAAGATTTCGCTGTCGCGGTCAAACCAATGCGCATCGCCGTTGAAGATCACCCGGGCATTGGGTTCGTTAACCAGTCGCCGTTGCAGGGCAGCCAGGGCCTGGCGATTGCCATAGAGGCCGCCGACCACATAGAGAGTGTCGCAGTCGAACAGCGGCTCACCGCTAAAGGCATCCCGCGCCAGACGGTAGTCCAGCGGGCAGTCGCGGCCGGCGCGCATCAGGCTTTGCCTGCTTTGCGATGCAGCAACCAGCCGGGCAGCAGATAACCGAGCACGCAGAGCCCCAGGCCGTAGAGGTTAGTGCCGAGCAGCAACGCGTATTTGCCGTCGCCGATGGCCCAGCTCTGGGGAATCCAGTTCAGGGTCAGGGCGACGCCGAGGCCCAGGCCGGTCCAGAAGCTCAGATGAAAGCCCAGGCGGGTTGGTGTGGTTAGGCCGTGCAGGACGAACACCGGCGCCAGGCCGATCACCATGGTGCCGCTGATGGTGGTGGCCTTGAGGATATCGGTGCCGGCTATCATCGGCAGGTTGCCGAGCAGGGCGAATACCACCATCACCGCCATGCCGACGCCGATGGCCTTCTGCCCCAAGTCGCGGCCTGCCAGTTTCGGCAACTCACGACCGGCCAGCTTGGCCAGGCTGGAGAAGGTCGAGTCCAGGGTTGAGCCAGCAGCGGAGACCATCACCACGGTCATCACCAGCAGCGCGCCGATGCCCATGGTTTTGGCCAGGTCCGCCGGCACATTGCTTGAGGCCGCCAGCCCGCCGAGCTGAGCGTGTACGCCAATCAGGCTAAAGGCGAGGATGGCGATAAAGCCGAGCACCCCGGCAATCACGAATGAGCGACGCATGGTTTTTTCTTCGCTGATAAAGCCGCGATCGGTCAGTACCGGGTCGTGGAAGCCATAGCTAAAGGCTTGCAGGCCTGCGACCAGTAGCAGGTCGACCCCGGCATTCAGCGCCCAGTGGCTGGTGCTGGCCAGCTCGCTGGGCGAATGCTGCGGCAGCACCAGGCCGAGCACCCAGACCAGGGCGATAACGAAAATCGCGGCTTGCGCGGCGTCGGTCAGGATCGAACTACGTAGTCCGCCGCGCAGGCTGTAGGCCAGGGTTACGGCAGTAAATAGTAAGGCTGAGGCAATAAATTCGAAGCTGCCGGAGTCGCCGTAATAGCCGCCGACCACTGCGGTGTTGCTCCACACCTCGTTGAACAGGCGAATCAAAATCGCCGCCGAGAAGGCCAGCGCTGCGCCACGGCCGTAATGGCTGCTCAAGAAGCTCACCAGGCCAGTGGCGGCAAAGCGTCGGCGTAGGCGGTAGATGACAAAGCCGGTGAGCGGAATCGACAGCCAGTACATGGCATACGCCAGGCCGCCGACCAGGCCGTAAGTCGCCCCAAGATTGGCGGCGTTGGTCACCGATTTGGCGAAGATCCAACTAATAAAGATGCTTGAGGTGATCAGCCAGGGGCTGGCGCTGCGGCCCTGGTTGTCCTCGCCATTGAAGAAGCCCCCGAGGGTCACGGCGCGTGGCGCCAGGGCCAGCATCAGCGCGCCGTAGATCAGCAGAAAACCCCAGAAGAACAGCCCGGTGAGACTGGTTGGTTGCATGGATCGATCCTTAGGAAGTTAACGAGCCGCCGCAGCTTGATCCCTGTCCGGCGGTGCAGGCGTAACAGTGGTCGCGGGTGACGATAGCGTTGCCGGCAAGCGATGCGCTAAGCAGATCACGCAGATGCGCCCGCTCGCGGCCGATCAGTTGGCCTTGCAGCTCCAGCGGCAAATCGAGCATCTGGTTGAAGTCGCAGTCGTACAGGTAGCCCTGCCAGTCGACGCTGACCAGCGAGCGACACATCAGCGGCTCGAGGTTTTCCGGGCGATAGCTGTCGCGCAACAGCTGCATATAGCTGTTGAACTGGCCCTTGCTGACCAGGGTGCTGCCAAAGCGCGCAATCGGCTGATTGGTGATGGTCAGCAAGTGGTTGAAGACGATGCCGAAGTCTTCAGCCAGGTGCTGTTTGTAATCAGCTTCGAGGCTCTGCTGGGGTGGCGGCAGGCTCGGCCCTTGCGGGTTGTACACCAGGTTGAGAATCAGACCGCTGCCGGGTTGGCCGTAGCCCAGGGCATTGAGCTGTTGCAGGCCCTTGATACTGGCATCGAACACGCCATCGCCGCGCTGCTTGTCGACGTTGTCACGCGAATAGCAGGGCAGCGAGGCGCTGACTTCCACGCCTAGGTCGGCGAGAAACTGCGCCAAGTCTTCATAGCCCGGCTCGCTCAAGATGGTCAGGTTGCAGCGATCAATCACCCGCAGGCCTTCGCGCCGCGCATGCATAACGATCTCGCGAAAACGCGGGTGCATCTCTGGCGCGCCGCCAGTGAGGTCGAGGGTATGCACCGGGTGGGCGTCGATCACTTGATGCAGCAGGGCCAGGCTCTCGTCGGTCATGGCCTCGGTGCGCGTCGGTCCGGCATTCACATGGCAATGCAGGCAACGCTGGTTGCAGCGGTAGGTCAGGTTGATCTGCAGCGCTTCCAGTTGGCCGCGGCGGATTGCCGGAAAGGCCAGTTGGTCGAGCAGGGGCAGCATGGCGTGCACGGTTGGCTCCTTGTTGCTTGGCGACGTGGCAACGCTTTGCGTGTTGCCGGCCGTTCTGTAGGCACTATAGAGACTGCCTGAGCGCTTTTGTTACGGATTGGTCTCGGAGAATCGTTTCGGCGTGTGCAGCCTGAACATTTTGTGACCGGCCGTGGGTGAGACAGTCAGCGCAATCGCATTGCCCGTTCTCAGCTAAAATTCTTCAGCGTCACTCGCCTAGCAGGCGGGCCGTGCTCACTCTGAGCCTTGGCGCACCTTGCAGTTAATTGAGGCGCCAGGATGCACCGTCTGTTCAACCTTCCCTTGCTGGCTGCACTGCTCTGCTTTGCGCTGGGCAGTGCCCAGGCGCATGCCCAGCTGCCACTGCTGGTACTCAGCAGCGAGCAGCTCAAGCAGCCGGTGGAGGTTTCTGCCAGCTTGGTGCTGGAAGACCCCAGCGGCAATTTGACCGCTGCCGAGGTGCAGCAGCGTATCGCCAGCGAGGGCCAGCGGGTTGATGGCGTGCCGCGCCTGGGTTATTCAGCCAGCGCCTGGTGGCTGGCGTTTCGCCTCGATGCGCCGGTGGCCGAGCGCCTCGACCTGATCATTGATCGGCCCTTTCTCGACGATATCGAAGTCTGGTTGTATGACCGCGAACGGCTGATCTCGCCCTTTTACAGCGGTGATCATCGCGATTTCCTCCAGCGCGGCGCGCCATCGCCACACTTTCTACTCAACCTGCCGCGCCTCGGCGAAGGGCCACACACGTTGTTGTTGCGCGTACAAAGCGGCTCGGCGGTGAGTGTGCCGATGCAATTGGTGGCGGCCGAACAAAGCCCGTTACTGCTGGCCGAACACTGGATGCGTAGTGGCCTGCTGCTCGGTGCGTTGCTTAGCCTGACGCTATTCTTTCTGGTGAAGTACAGCGCCCTGCGTGAGAGGCCGCTGGTGTGGTTCTGCCTGACGGTGGCCAGCGTGGCGCTATACAACGCCAGCCTGCATGGTGTTACCAGCCTGTTATGGCCGCATTGGGTCTGGCTGTCGGCCCAGTTGGCCAATCTGGCCAACCCCGGCATGCTGATCTTCAGCAGTCTGTTTCTCGCCAGCTCGCTGAAGCTTGACCTGGGCCGTGTGCGCCACCTGCGCAACGCGCTGTTTGCCGCGACCCTGCTGGTGTGCGGGTGGACAATTGTCAGCTACGGCCACTTCCGCTCCTATCAGACGCTGAACGTGCTGATCCTGCTCAACGGTGCGTTCCAGCTGTTGCTGTTGATCCTCGGCGTGCGCCAGCGCCGGCCTTACGCCATTGGCTACCTGCTGTGCTGGAGCTCGGCGCTGCTGCTGATGCTGCTGGTGCCGCTGGGGCGCAGCGGGGTGATTCCGCTACCGCCGGCCTTCAATTACATGCACGCCTACCTGCCGGTACTGAGCATGCTGTTGTTTGGCGGCATCCTCGACAAACAGCTGGAGCAGATCCGCCGCGCCCTGCTGCACAGCAAGGCCCAGGCACTGGGCAATTTGCAGCAATATCAGGCGCTGTTCAGCAGCAGCGGTGAGGGGATTTTCCGCTGCACCCGCAGCGGCGCGTTGATCGAAACCAACCCGAGTTTTGCCGCCTTGCTCGGACTTAATCCCGGCAGCACCGAGCTGTCCATGCAGCAACTACTGGGCGCCGAGCCATGGGCTGAGCAGGTAGCGCAACTGCACAACGAGCAGCCGGCAATCAGCCAGGAATGCCAGATATACGGGCGCGACGGACAGAGCCACTGGGTTTACCTGTCACTGCATCTGCGCCCGACACAGGATTGCATCGAAGGCATCGTGGTTGACCTCAGCGAACGCCGCGCCTTGGAAGAGCGGCTGCAATACCTGGCGGCGCATGACTCGCTGACTGGTCTGCTCAACCGCCGCGAGCTGGAGCGCCTGCTGCGTGAAAGCCTCAAGGATCACGGCACGCCGCGCTACAGCCATCTGCTGTGTCTGGACCTGGATCAGTTCAAGCAGGTCAACGACCTCTGCGGGCATTCGGCGGGCGATCAGCTGCTGCGCCAGCTGTCCAGCCACCTGTTGCACCAGCTGCCACGGCAGGCCGAGCTGGCACGCATTGGCGGCGATGAATTCGCCGTGCTGCTGCGTGACGTCAACAGCGAAGCCGCCCTGGAACATGCCGAAAGCCTGCGCCACTGTGTCGAGCAATTCATCTTCAGTTGGCAGGGTCGGCCGTTCCGCGTGCAGGCCAGCATCGGTCTGCTGAAGCTGGACAGCGGCGTCAGCGATTGGGAAACCGCGCTTAACTGGGCCGACAGCGCCAGCCAACTGGCCAAGCACCTGGGTCGCAATCGTGTGCAGCAATTCAACCCAGCCGATGGGGTGTTGCTGGAGCATCAGCGCCAGCTGCAATGGATCACCCGCTTGCGTGAGGCTATCGAGCTGGGTCACTTCGAGCTGTTCTATCAGCCGGTGATGGCGCTGCAGGGTGCCAGCGACGGTCTGCGTTATGAAGTGCTGCTGCGCTACCACGACCCGCGCAGCGGCGAGTGGGTCAGCCCCGGGCAGTTCCTCGGTGCGGCCGAGCGCTATGGCTTTCTCGGCGCCATCGACCGCTGGGTGGTGATGCGCCTGCTGCAATGGCTGGCCGACAACCCGCGGCATGTGCAGCAATTGGCTCAGGTGAACTTCAACTTGACTGGCAGCTCGCTGCTTAACGCGCACTTCCACGAGATGCTCCACAGCGAATTGCTGCGACACAACCTGCCTGCGCACAAGCTGTGTATCGAGGTGACCGAAATGGTTGCCCTGGGTGAACTGGGGGTGTCATCGCAATGGATCAAACAGCTGCGCAGCCTGGGCCTGAAAGTGGCGCTGGATGACTTCGGCAGCGGCTTCGCCTCCTACGCGTACCTGCGGCATTTGCCGCTGGATATCGTCAAGATCGATGGCAGTTTCATCAGCGGTATCGAGGCCGATCCGATCAATCAGGCGATGGTCGGATCGATGCAGCAGATTGCCAGCCAACTGGGCCTGAGTACCGTGGCCGAGTTCGTCGAAACCCAGGCCACTCTCGAATGCGTGCGCGCGCTGGGACTCGACTATGCCCAGGGTTACTGCATCGGCCATCCGCAGCCGCTGACGCAGCTGAGTGACAGTGCTCAGGATGACGTGCAGCTGCAGCTCGCCCTTGACCGTCGTTAATATTATTTACATCGCTATTACTGCGGCCATGGATAGTGGCTGGTTACGTGGATTCCACCCTAAGGTTACTTGCGCTTAGGTTGCACGCCGTCGCATCTGAAAATAATCATCTCGGAGCGCGTGCAGCTGGTTCCAACTGCGGTGCTCACTGCGTCCAGCATA
The DNA here is from genome assembly GCF_963970805.1 of Pseudomonas sp. EA_35y_Pfl2_R5. Classification (NCBI taxonomy): domain Bacteria; kingdom Pseudomonadati; phylum Pseudomonadota; class Gammaproteobacteria; order Pseudomonadales; family Pseudomonadaceae; genus Pseudomonas; species Pseudomonas sp. EA_35y_Pfl2_R5. The sequence continues at coordinate 680,924 of NZ_CAXAOW010000001.1, forward strand.
GGGACAGCACGTACAATGGTGAATTGATTCGCGCCACCACATACACCACCAATGGTTGCGAGCGCATCACCTCTTGCTGAGCCACTCATGACCCCTGCGTTGCAGTAAGAAACATGCCCGGTTGGCTTGGCAACCTTGCCAGCATTCTCAAAGTGGCCGCGTAATTCGGAGGGCGTGAGCATTGTCGCGATAGCGCCGTCCGCCGTCATCCCTGCTTGTTCTTCTGGCGTGTATATATGGACGTTCTGGCTGCTGGCGCAGCCAGCAAGCGCGATGGCTGCAAATAGAACGATGACGAGTTTTTGTACTTGCATTGTGCTTTCCTTCTGTTTGAAGACTACGCGGATATAACGCTTCAATGGGCGAACGGGTACGTCATCTATAAGCGCGCATCAGCGCACGCTTTCGGCATAACTGCATGCGAAATAATAGAGACCGCAGTTGGTCGTAGGCTTTTCACAATTGCGCAGTGCCGTCTCTTCCGCATCCCTCAGCGTCGGCCTCTGTCTGTATCAGCAGGACTAACAGCAGAGGCAGATGGGCGGACAGTTTTTTCATGGCATCAACATCCAAATAGTTGACCGCGCGAATCATAACTACGAGCGAACGCACTTCCCGCTGAGCGCTTGACTGCGCCAGCGCTCAGCGGGAAACCCAAGTAATCAGCAGCGCCCTGCCGCTTGCAGCAGGGCGTTGCAGGTGCTGCCGGAACTGTTGTTACGTTGTCCGCTGGCTGCTGGCGTACCTGTCATAGGCGTGCAGATAGCGTCCGAATGCGGCGTCATGCCAAAGCTCATGGCCTTCTGGAAGCCGGTGGCCGAGTACATGTAGCAGCGGTAGGTGCCGCCGTCCTTGGTGTTGACGTTGTAGTTGATGCGCCCGCCGGTTTCCTCGGTGCGCTCAGTGATGGTGAACTGCCCGGTGGGTTGGCCGATGGCCTGGGCCGTACGTTGCTCCAGACCGCTTTGGTTGATGGTGGCGGCGCAGCCGGACAGTAGTAAAACAGTGGTCAAGGCGGTGATTGGGCGAAGGTACATGGCAAGCTCCAATGTTTTTTTGGGGTGCAACAAAGGGACGGACCAGCAGGTCCGGGTGGTGAAAATCGTCAGTTAGGGCGAGCTAGGCAGGCGTTGATCAGGCCCCTAACGGCGGGGCATCGGGCTTGCGCGCCACGATAAACACCCGCCAGTCTTTGCCCTTGCTGCCATGGCGCTCGACGGAAAGGATTTGCAGACCTTGCTCGGTCATGGCGGCCTGTAACTGGCTGGCGTCGAAACACAAAACAGGCGGCGCTTTGCCGATGGCGCGCATCAGCGGTAGGGCCAGCTTGGGGATCAGTGGGTTCATCTCATTCAGGCACGGCGTCTTCGAGATCAATAAGCCGCCTGGTTTCAAGGCATTGATGGCTGAACTCAGCGCCTGCGGCAGATCTGTCACGAGATGCAGCATGTTGAACGCCAGCACAGCATCGTAGGTACCCTGCTCGGCCGCCGGTGCGTCGGCGTCGGCCAGCCTGAAGTGCAGTTGCGGCATGGGTTGGCTGGCGAGCTTCTGGCATGCGATGGCAATCATCTGCTCGGATACATCGCTAGCCACTAGCCGCCGCGTAGCTGGAGCCAGACGCAGTGCGGTAGTGCCCGAGCCACAACCGATTTCCAACACATCATGTTCCTTAGACAGCAAGGCTTGTACGCGCCGCAACGTCCGCTCATAACCCGCCAGATCCGCAATCGGATCGTTCGCGTATTTACGCGCAATCCGGTTCCAGAAACGCGCCTTGTCCGCCATGGCAGCCGGTGTTGCAGCTGCAGCGCAATGTTCACTGGTAGAGGTGATGGGTGTGTGCATGGGGCGCGTCCTGTGCATGGATGTAAGGCGAAAGCCAACACAGTGCGGATGCTATCCTTGCGAATCACCACGGGGTATTGCGATAAATTGCAGACAACATATGCATTTACGTATGGATAAGGTCGACTGGAACCAGTTGCGTGCCTTTCTCGAGACGGCAGAGACCGGCTCGTTGTCAGCGGCCGCGCGTAAGCTGGGGCAGTCGCAACCGACCCTCAGCCGCCAGGTCGCAGCGCTGGAGCTGGCCCTGGGCGTGACGCTGTTTGAGCGGGTTGGCAAAGCCATGGCTTTGACCACCACAGGGCGGGAGCTGTTGGGCCATGCCCGCGTGATGGGCGCGGCGGCGCACGAGCTGGGCCTGGCCGCAACCGGGCGCTCGGAAGAGGTCGAGGGTGTGGTATCCGTGGCCACCAGCGACGCGGTGGCAGCGTACTTGATGCCGAAGATCCTCCTGCAGATCCGCCAGGCCGCACCCGGCATCCAGGTCGAGGTGGTCGCTTCGGACGGTTTCAGTGACCTGCTGCGGCGTGAGGCCGACATTGCCATCCGCCATGTGCGCCCAGAACAACCGGAGCTGATTGGTCGCTTGGTGCGGCAGAGTTCTGCCTGTTTTTATGCGTCCGAAAGCTGGGTTCGCGAGCATGGCGTGCCGCGTACCGCTGAGGAGGCGGTACAACACGACTTTATTGGGCTGGACCGCGCCGGCCATTACCTGCATCACCTGCACGCCGTGGGTCTGCTGCTGAGCAGCGCGAACTTTCGCAGCTATGCAGACAACTCCGTTACCTACTGGGAAATGGTCCGTCAGGGATTGGGCATCGGCGCAATCATGGAGGAGATCGCGCGGGAAACGCCGGGCATGGTTCGCGTGCTGGAGGATGTTGCCCCCTTTCAGCTGCCGATCTGGCTTGTCACCCACCGCGAGCTGCGTACTGCACGGCGTATCCGCATCGTCTTCGATCTGCTGGCCGAGATACTGGCCTGAGCAGTTCGTGGTGCGCGGCTGAATAGGCGCTTGAATGCCTAACGCAAAAGACCCGCCGAAGCGGGTCTTTTTATTGCTGTGTTAACGCTGCGGGCTTAGGCCAGCTCGGCGAAGCACTCGGCGATGATCGCCAGGCCCTTGTCGAGCAGCGCATCTTCGGCGGTCAGCGGTACCAGTACGCGCAACACGTTGCCGTAGGTGCCGCAGGACAGCAGGATCAGGCCCTTGTCGCGCGCCTTGGCCACCACAGCGGCGGTCAGTGCGGCGTTTGGCTTGTGCAGGTCGCCGCCTTCGAACAGCTCGACGGCGATCATCGCACCGAGGGCGCGCACGTCACCGATGGCCTTGTGCTTGGTCTGGATGGCTTTGAGGCCCGTGACCAGGCGCTCGCCAACCGCTTTGCAGCGATCCAGCAGCTGCTCTTCCTCGAACACTTGCATCACGGCCAGGGCTGCGGCGCAGGCAATCGGGCTGCCGGCGTAGGTGCCGCCCAGGCCGCCTGGAGCGATGGCGTCCATATATTCAGCCTTGCCGCACACACCGGCCACCGGGAAACCGCCGGCGATGGATTTGGCAAAGGTGGTCAGGTCGGCAGCGACGCCCATCTGTTCCATAGCGAAGAAGGTGCCGGTACGGCCCGCGCCGGTCTGCACTTCGTCGGCGATCAGCAGGATGCCGTGCTGATCACACAGCGCGCGTAGGCGCTGCATAAAGTCTTTCGGCGCGACGTAGAAACCGCCCTCGCCCTGCACCGGCTCGATGATGATTGCGGCGATATCGCGCGGCTCGGCGTCATTCTTGAAGATGCGTTCGATGCTGGCGATTGCGTCATCCGTGCTGACGCCGTGCAGTTCACACGGGTACTGCGCGCGGAAGATACCGCCGGGCATCAGGCCCATGCCGGCCGAGTAAGGTACGACTTTACCGGTCAGACCCAGGGTCATCATGGTGCGACCGTGGTAGCCGCCGGTGAAGGCAATCACGCCAGCACGGCCAGTGGCGGCACGGGCGATCTTCACCGCGTTTTCCACGGCTTCGGAGCCAGTGGTCACCAGCAGGGTCTTCTTGGCGAAGTTACCCGGCACCTTGGCGTTGACCTTCTCGCACAGCTCGACGTAAGGCTCGTACGCCAGCACCTGGAAGCAGGTGTGGGTCAGCTTGGTCAGCTGTTCCTGCACGGCAGCAATCACTTTCGGGTGCAGGTGGCCGGTGTTGAGCACCGCGATGCCGCCGGCGAAGTCGATAAACTCACGGCCTTCAACGTCGGTTACGGTGGCGTTCTCTGCGCGGTCGGCGAAGATTGGGTGGATCTGGCCCACGCCGCGCGGAACGGCAGCGGTGCGGCGTTGCATCAAGGATTCGTTGGTCTTGCTCATGATGTCCTCATTCGCCGGTTAATCTCGGCGTGGTTCAAGGATGTGTCACCGGCGGCGGCTTGGCAGTATTCGATGATCGACTGTCACAGCACGCCCGGCCACAAGGTATGTCCATATAAAAGCCGAAGGCGCAGCGCTCTCGTGCGTCTTCGGCGGGGTTACTGCTACTTCGCCAGGATTAGATACCCAGGCAGAGGTATTTGATTTCCAGGTAATCCTCAATGCCGTACTTCGAACCTTCGCGGCCGAGGCCCGAGGCTTTCATGCCGCCGAACGGCGCCACTTCATTGGAGATCAACCCGGTGTTAACGCCGACCATACCGTATTCCAGAGCTTCCGCCACACGGAACACGCGACCCAGGTCACGGGCATAGAAATACGAGGCCAGACCGAACTCGGTGTCGTTGGACATGGCGATCACGTCGGCTTCGTCCTTGAAGCGGAACAGCGGTGCTAGCGGGCCGAAGGTTTCTTCCTTGGCCACGGCGGCGGTCGATGGCACGTCGAGCAGAATGGTCGGCTCGAAGAAGCTGCCGCCCAGTGCGTGCGGCTTGCCGCCGGTGAGCAGGCGCGCGCCTTTGCTCAGGGCGTCGGCGATGTGTTCCTGCACTTTTGCCACGGCCTTGTCGTCGATCAGCGGACCGGTGGTGGTGCCTTCGTCCAGACCGTTGCCGATCTGCAGCTTGGCCACAGCGGCGGCCAGCTTCTCGGCGAAGGCGTCGTAAACACCGTCCTGAATGTACAGGCGGTTGGCGCACACGCAGGTCTGGCCGTTGTTGCGGTATTTGGAGATCAGCGCGCCTTCGACGGCTTTATCCAGATCGGCATCGTCGAACACGATAAACGGCGCGTTACCGCCCAGTTCCAGCGAGACCTTCTTGATGTCCTTGGCGCATTCGGCCATCAGCTGGCGACCGATTTCGGTGGAGCCGGTGAAGCTCAGCTTGCGCACGATCGGGTTGCTGGTCAGCTCGCTGCCGATATCGCCAGCGCTGCCGGTAACCACGCTCAGCACGCCTTTCGGAATGCCAGCACGCTCGGCCAGAGCAACCAGGGCCAGGGCGGAGAATGGTGTCTGCGAAGCCGGCTTGATCACCATGGTGCAACCGGCGGCCAGGGCCGGGCCAGCTTTACGGGTGATCATCGCCGCGGGGAAGTTCCACGGAGTGATGGCTGCAGTCACGCCGATCGGCTGCTTGATCACGATCAGGCGCTTGTCCGGCTGGTGGCCTGGGATCACGTCGCCATACACGCGTTTGGCTTCTTCGGCGAACCACTCGATAAAGGAAGCGGCGTAGACAATCTCGCCCTTGGCTTCGGCCAGCGGCTTGCCCTGCTCCAGCGTCATCAGGCGGCCGAGGTCGTCCTGGTTCTCGATCAGCAGCTCAAACCAGCGGCGCAGTTTGTTCGAGCGTTCCTTGGCGGTCAGGGCACGCCAGGCCGGCAGCGCACGGTCGGCGGCTTCGATGGCGCGACGGGTTTCCGCTGCGCCCATCTTTGGCACGCTGCCGATGATTTCGCCGGTGGCCGGGTTGTTTACCTTGATGGTCTGGCCGCTGTCGGCGTCCAGCCAAGTGCCGTCGATATAAGCCTGCTGACGGAACAGCTGGGTGTCTTTCAGTTGCATGGCAGTCTCCTAAATTCCGACACCCTGGTATCGGCACTTGCGCGTGGATGCGCCGCAAAGACGGCGCGCGTAGGTTCAGTGTGTACGTCCTTGCCACCGATGCATGCCTTGCGGATGACCAACATCCGGAATTGCACACAGTTTGAGCAGGAGCGTTTGAAATCTCAAACGAATCCTAGGGTCATGAGGGGTAAAGGGCAAGAGTCTGTTCGAAAAAATTAACGGAATATTGCGCTTATTCACCCGCCGTATATGGACTGACAGCTAATGAGCGAATACCGTTCAGAATTGCGCACAAGGAAGCAGCATGGACGCCCGCCAGCGAGATGCGTATGATTGCGCCCGCGCTGCACCAGTAGCTCAGCTGGATAGAGTACTGCCCTCCGAAGGCAGTGGTCGTGGGTTCGAATCCCGCCTGGTGCGCCACCTCCTTTCCCTTGCTTATCAAGGGGTTAGCGCTTCTGACAGAAACCTGTCCTAGTCCTGAAAGTCGTTTTTGCCACAAATTTGCCACACTTGAACGTGGCGGGAATGGTCGAAATGGCAACAATCAGGAATCGCGGCGAGTATCAGTGGGAAGCGCAAATCCGCCGTAAGGGCTATCCAGCCCAGCGCAAAACCTTCGAAACCAAAGCCGACGCCCAAGCCTGGGCCCGCATGATCGAAAGCGAAATCGACCGAGGCATTTTCGTCTCCCGCGTGGAAGCCGAACGCACCGCCTTTTATGAGTTGATCGACCGCTACATTTCCGAGGTCGCCCCGAAGCACAAAGGTGCCTATTCGGAAATCAAACGCCTCGAAGCGTTGAAGCGTAATCCACTGGCTACCCGAATCGTCGCCACCCTCACCTCTTCCGACTTCGCCCGCTACCGTGATGAGCGTTTGAAGATACGCAAGGGCAATACGGTTAAGCGCGAGCTGGCGCTATTTCAATGCGTGTTGGAAGTAGCGCGCCGCGAATGGGGTATTCACCTGGCCGAGAATCCGGTGCGCATGGTCAGCCGGCCGAGCTACAACGATGAGCGCTCCCGCCGCCTGGCCCCGGATGAAGAAGAGTATCTGCTGGCCGCCCTGGAGTATTTCGAGCGCCGCGCAGACGGGACCTACGCCGACGGCTCACACAATCCCTGGATACGCCCCATCGTGCAGCTTGCGCTGGAAACTGCCATGCGCCGTGGCGAGCTATTCCAGCTGCTGTGGAAGCATGTAAGCCTGGATCGCCGAACGGCCCACTTACCCTCCACCAAAAATGGCTTACCGAGAACGCTACCGCTCACGCCCAAAGCTGCGCAGTTGTTGAAGGACCTGCCCAGATCGCTTTGCGGACGAGTGTTCCCCACTACCGCTGATGCCCTTAAGAAGGCTTTTACGCGCGGTTTGGCAAGGGCACGAGCCCGATACCTAGATGATTGTGAAAAAGCACAGGTGACACCACAGGAGGACTTTCTGCTCGACCTGCGCTTCCATGACCTGCGCCACGAAGCGACCTGCCGTCTGGCTACAAAACTGCCCAACCTGATCGAGTTGGCCAGTGTGACCGGTCACCGGGAGGTCAACATGCTGAAGCGCTACTACAACATCACGGCGGAAGAGTTGGCGGCCAAACTAGCTTGATCGTTAGATATCCAGTTCCAGGGAGTGCGCGAGCTCCCTGGATTCACTACTTCGCTCTATAGCCCTCTTCGCCGTCAGTACGTCTTCACCGCGTTGCTGCTCGAAGGTTTGGAAGAAGCTCACCGCAATTAGTTCTCGGGGTAGCGAGTCGGCCGGCTGCCCCTTTTTCAGCTTACGTAGCAGCTGGCGTGCCGTTACCTGGGCTGCCTCCAATTGTAGGGAGCGGAAGAACAGGTCTTGCGCAATCCACATGCGGATCCAGTTGTTTGCTATCGCCCAAAAAATCATGCGTCGATAAGTCGGCCAAGTCATACGAGTTTCGCCACTCATGTAGCGCCGTAAGACTCTGCCGTCATGCGAGCTACGGATTCCAGAAATTGCCTGCTCGGACATCAGGCGCTCGAGAGCCACCATCGACAGCCCTGAGAACTTCAACAACCCGCTGAGCAAATAGACCGCTATCCCTCGCGGAGCACGTAAGACAAAATTTTTCCGCCCCTCTTCGAGATGCATGCGTATCTCTCGAATCACAAGATCGATTGCTTCGTCATCGGTGAGTTCGGATTCGGCGTGCATGTAATGATTCTTTAGCTAACACCTGCTCATGTCAAAAAGCTGTCCTAGGTGGCTCAGCTTCCTCTGGCGAAAACTGAATGCATCGAAATGCAATCAGGCGAAAGAGACAATGAGTGTCGATTACGAAACCATCCAGAAAATTCAGAAGCTCGGCGACGATGTGCTGATCGGTGTTGTGGAGGTAGCCGCGCTGACCGGCTTCAGCATCCTCACCGTTCGGCAACGAAAGCTGCCGGGACTTGACCCGATACCGGGCTTGTCGCGTCTCCGTTGGCGGCTGGGTGATTTACGGCAGTGGATGCGCTGCGGCCCTCAGAGCAAGGCAGCCATAGATACTGCAGCCACTGTGAACGATCCATCTCGGCCGGTCGGGCGACCTACCAAGAAATCGCAGGTGGAGGGGCGGAAATGACTCAGGATATTCAGGCCCCGGAACCGTCCGGAGTAGGACCCCAAAATGAGGATATGAAATTTGATCCTCATTGGTTCCACGTTTTCAAGTCCATGGTGGACAACGATCTTAGAACCCTCGGCCCATACGCTTTTGCCGTGTATTGCGTGATCAAATCGCATTGCAGGCTCGAAAGTGGCTTGGCTGAGCCTGGTATCGAGACAATTGCTAAGAAAGCGGGAATTAGCCCCAGGCAGGTGATCCGCGAGCTGAAAACGCTTCAGGAGCATGGCTATGTTAAAAAGACCCGGGTAAGGAAGCACAACGGCTATCGCCTGCAAGAGCGTCTTTCCGTGTTCGACCCGCTGGGCGAGAAAAAAGCAGTGGTCAAGCTGGAGTATCAGCCGGCCAAGATTCAAGAGCTGGTGAGGGAGCTCAAAGAGATGCTGCGCACTCAGCAGTTCGCGGGGACCAGCATTCACATCGAGAAGCTGCAAGTCATTCAGTGTGAGAACAACATCGACATCCAGGTTGGCGGACGGGAAGCACTACAGCAGTTGTCCCAGAGCAGCCCGAGTTTGCACCGCATACTCCTGTCGATCGGGAAGGCCATGAATAGGCCCGAATGCGACTAACTCATGTGACTGCCTGTCACCTGTCTGTGAGTCAGGTCAGAGGGTAGTTCAGGTGACTACCTGGCAGGGGAAACATCTGTACAGGTGCCGGAGAGTCACCCAAACAAGAAGAGAAATTTAAAGATGCATACGAGCCCACCGGCGCGGTCGGAGATGTCTGCCTTCTGCCGCCAATGCAGAGCCTTGCCGTCAGCAGGCAGATTTACTTGCTGGGCTTGTGGAAGTCGGGAGGACCATATCGGCGCCGTTTTGGTGTGCCCTCTCGTTTTCGCATCGCCTCGCGCAGCCTCTCAGCGTCCGCTTCGATAACCTCGGGCGGGGCCTCCCTGAGAATTTGGAGCAGGCGTTCACGATTCAGCCGCTTGGTTTCCAAGATCTCTTCGAAGCTGCTATCAGATTCACGGGGCTGGCTCATCGGAGCATTCCTCAGGAGTAGCTTGTTTGAAGACTAACATCCCTCCCCAACCTGCGCAGCGCAAAAGCCCAAAATCGTTCCTCTATTCATTCCCAGAAACGTTCCGCTAATAGTTCCCGTTGATATGTCTGAGGGCTCGTTCTCGACTACACCGATCTGTTCAATTTTCCGTGTGGAATGTATCTGCAATCTTGATTCGCTTTTTTCTCAAACTGTTCACCGGATTATCCACTCAAGCGGGGGATATACGCTGGACAAGGTAGGGTTTGCTATACCGCCGTAAACGGCGAAATAGCAATCTGTCGGCTGCAGTCGTTGCACTCCCTTCCCGACCTACCACCCTGCTCAGGGCAAGCCCCGAGACCCCAAAAGCGATGGCAGTCAGCGGCTGATTCTATGGCGAATTACCGTATAGTTGCGTCATAGACCATACCGCCGGCACAGCAAATTACTATGGACAAGAAGCGACTGTCAGAAACGGACATCATCACCAAGTTCATCCTCCCAGCCATCGAGCAATCCGGCTGGGATCCAATGACTCAGCTTCGCCAAGAGGTGAAGCTACGCGACGGTAAAGTCATCGTTCGTGGTCAGGTGGGTGCCCGTAAAACGGTTAAGTCGGCGGACATCGTGCTCTATCACAAGCTCAATATGCCGTTGGCGGTGATAGAGGCTAAGGCCAATAAGCACGAAATAGGCAAAGGCATGCAGCAGGGATTGGATTATGCCCGTCTGCTGGACGTGCCCTTTGTGTTTGCCAGTAACGGTGACGGCTTTGCCTTTCACGACAAAACTGCTGTCGACCAAGGCGGTGAGCTAGAGAGTGAAATCACCCTTGCCGACTTCCCTAGCCCCGAGGCTCTGTGGCAGAAATATTGTGCCTGGAAGGGCTTCACAGAAGACCAGCTGCCGCTCATTACCCAAGACTACTATGACGATGGCAGCGGCAAGTCTCCGCGCTACTACCAGCTGCAAGCTATTAACAAAACCATTGAAGCCGTATCGGCCGGGCAAGATCGCATTCTGCTGGTGATGGCCACCGGTACAGGCAAGACCTACACCGCCTTCCAGATAATTTGGCGTTTGTGGAAAGCCAAGGAGAAGAAACGCATCCTGTTCCTGGCCGACCGTAACATCCTTGTTGATCAAACCCGCCTCAATGACTTTCAGCCCTTTGGGCCAGCCATGACCAAAATCACTGGTCGTAAGGTGGATCCTGCCTACGAGATTCATCTGGCGCTCTACCAGGCGCTCACTGGCCCAGAAGAACACCAGAAGGCTTACAAGCAGGTTGATCGCGACTTCTTCGATCTGATCGTTATCGACGAATGCCACCGTGGTAGCGCTGCAGATGATAGTGCCTGGCGCGAGATCCTTGAGTACTTCGGTTCGGCCACCCAAATCGGCCTCACTGCCACGCCCAAAGAGACCGATGAAGTCTCCAACATCGATTACTTCAACGAGCCGGTTTACACCTACTCGCTCAAAGAAGGTATTGAGGATGGTTTCCTCGCCCCCTACAAAGTGGTGCGCGTGGATCTGGATGTCGATTTACAGGGCTGGAGGCCAACCAAGGGCCAGCTCGATCAAAATGGCGAGTTGATCAAAGATCGCATCTACAACCAGAAAGACTTCGACCGCGTCATGGTTATCGACGAGCGCACCCAGCTAGTGGCTGAAACCATTACAGCCTACCTCAAGCGCACCGATCCCATGGCCAAGACCATTGTGTTCTGTAACGACATCGATCATGCCGAGCGCATGCGCCGTGCGCTGGTCAACCTCAACAAAGATCAGGTCGCCAAGAACGACAAGTACGTGATGAAGATCACTGGCGACGATGAAATCGGCAAAGCTCAGCTGGATAATTTCATTAACCCAAAACGCGCCTACCCAGTTATCGCCACCACCTCAGAATTGATGACCACCGGCGTCGATGCCCAAACCTGCAAGCTGGTGGTGCTGGACCAAACCATCCAATCGATGACCAAATTCAAGCAGATCATTGGTCGCGGTACCCGCATTAACGACAAGTTCAATAAGCTCTGGTTTACCATTCTCGACTTCAAGAAGGCCACCGAACTCTTCGCCGATGAGCGTTTCGACGGCATCCCCGAGAAGGTCATGATCACTGATCCCAGCAAGATCATCGACCAAGATGACCCGAGCTTTGATGATGAGTTCAACGAAGACGACGATGAAGGCTGCCCAGATAACACCGCTGAGTCAGGCGAAGGCAGTATCGATGTCGGCACCAACATAGGTGACGGTGGTTCAGGTGGCGGTGAAGGTGAGCCCTACGTCAAATACCGCGTTAAAGGCGTCGCCGTTAATAAAATCGCCGAGCGTGTCCAGTATTACGACACCGACGGCAAGCTGGTGACCGAGTCGTTTAAGGATTACACCCGCAATGCAGTTACCAGGCACTTTGCCTCGCTGGATGACTTTGTTCACAAATGGAAAGACAGTGAGCGCAAGCAGGCGGTGATTGACGAATTGGCCGCCGAGGGTGTGATCTGGCAGGCATTGGAGGATGAAGTCGGTAAGGATATGGATCCTTTCGATCTCATTTGCCACATAGCCTACGACCAGCCTCCGCTCACCCGCAAAGAGCGCGCCGAGAATGTCAAAAAGCGCAACTACTTCGCTAAGTATTCGGAGGTTGCCCAGACCGTACTCAACGTACTGGTTGAGCAGTACGCCGATGCTGGCATCAGTCAGCTAGAGCAAGCCGGTTTTGCCGAGCTCAAGGTGCCAAAACTGAAAGTCTTGGGTAACCCCATGCAAATTGTCCAAAATGAATTCGGCGGTAAGCCTCAATATAAACAGGCTTTGAGCGAGTTAGAAGAACAGCTCTATACAACCGATAAAATTGCGTAAAACACCGTTTATGTTAGTCGTGACAAGCGCAGTCGCCATCACAAAGCGCGCCTCCGTCTAGCGTTAATTGCTAAAGAGAAAATCATGTCCGTCAGTTCTGTAATAAAATCTATTCAAGACATTATGCGAAAAGACGCTGGCGTCGATGGCGATGCCCAACGCTTGGGCCAGATGTCCTGGTTGTTGTTCCTTAAAATATTCGATGGCCAGGAACAACAGCTTGAATTCGAACATGATAATTATCGCCACCCAATTCCAGAGAAATACCTTTGGCGCAATTGGGCCGCTGACGACCAAGGCATTACTGGCGATGCATTGCTTGCGTTTATAAATGAAGATCTTTTCCCCACACTCAAGAACCTCACTGTATCCATCGATAAAAATCCCCGAGGCTTTGTCGCCAAAGAAGCCTTTAGTGATGCCTTCAACTATATGAAGAACGGCACGCTATTGCGTCAGATAATAAACAAGCTCAACGAAATCGACTTTACAGATTCGAAAGAGCGGCACTTGTTCGGAGATATCTACGAGCAAATCCTGAAGGACCTTCAGAGTGCCGGTAACGCGGGTGAATTTTACACCCCGCGGGCCGTTACCCGCTTTATCGTACAAATGATCGATCCGAAACTGGGCGAGACTATTTTTGATCCCGCTTGCGGTACTGGCGGCTTCCTTGCCTGCGCGTTTGATCATATTGAGCAAAACTACGTCACCACGGCCGAAGACCAGCAAACGCTGCAGGGGCAGATACGTGGCGTCGAGAAAAAGCAGCTACCACACCTGCTGTGTACTACCAACATGTTGTTGCATGGTATCGAAGTACCTGTACAGATCAAACATGGCAACACCCTCAACAAGCCTCTCTCCAGTTGGGCCTCGGATATCGATGTCATAGTTACTAACCCGCCATTCGGCGGTACTGAAGAAGACGGCATAGAGAAAAACTTCCCTGCCGAAATGCAAACCCGCGAAACTGCAGATCTTTTCCTTCAGCTGATTGTTGAAGTACTGAAAGATAAGGGCCGTGCTGCCGTGGTACTGCCAGACGGCACCCTGTTTGGTGAGGGCGTAAAAACAAAAATCAAAAAAATGCTGCTCGACGAGTGCAACCTGCACACCATTGTACGTCTACCGAACTCCGTGTTCGCGCCATACACCAGCATTAAGACCAACATTCTGTTTTTTGAAAAGGGTCAGCCGACTAAAAATATTTGGTACTACGAAGTGCCACTGCCTGCAGGCGTTAAAGCCTTTAACAAAACCAAACCCATGAAGCTGGAAGACTTTAACAATTGCGCCGCCTGGTGGGGCGAAGGCGATACCCCGCAAAAAAAGATGGCCCGCAACAATCGCCAAGCCAATGAGCAGTCATGGCGTGTGAGCCTTGAGGAAATTGTCGCGCGCAACTACAACCTCGATATCAAAAACCCTCATCAAGAAGAACAAGTCAGCCACGATCCAGACGTGCTGCTGGCCGAGTACCACGAGCAGCAAGTGGGTATTCAAGCACTGCGTGATCAGCTCAAAGCCATTTTGTCCGAAGCGTTGTCTGGCAACACAGAAGGCCAGCAGTAATGGGTGTTGAACAACTGATTACCGAGAATATTGACCTCTGGACCTCTGTCATCAAAGCCAAGGCTACTCAGGGTCGTGGTAGTAACAAGAAACGCGAACTCTATGGGACCAAAAAACTGCGCGAGCTGATTCTGGAGCTGGCTGTGCGCGGCAAGCTGGTACCGCAAGATCCGAACGATGAGCCCGCGTCTGTATTGCTGGAGCGCATCGCGTCGGAGAAACAGCGGTTGGTGAAGCAGACGATGATCAAAAAGTCTAAAAAGCAGGCTGAGATTGTTGCCGGTGAACTACCGTTTACTTTGCCTACTGGATGGGCATGGGCTCGTCTTCAGGATATTACTCGCTATATCCAACGCGGCATGGGGCCTCAATACGATGAGTTTGGAACTGTTCGAGTTGTTTCCCAAAAGTGTGTGCAATGGTCTGGCTTTGATTTAGAAACCTCACGTTACGTTGCCAATGAGAGTCTAGGGAAATACCAAGAAGAGCGCTTCTTGCAAGCAGGGGATCTTCTTTGGAATTCAACAGGTACAGGAACAGTCGGCCGTATTGTTGAGCTCGGCGGGATACCTGCTAAAGCCTTAGTGGCAGATTCTCATGTGACGGTTGTTCGGCCTCTCGAAGTTCTAAGTGGGTTTTTAAAAATCTACATCGCAGCACCGGGGATACAAAGTCGAATTAACTCAGACCATAAAAGGTCATTAGTCTCTGGGTCAACAAATCAAGTCGAATTAAATACTAGTGCAATAGAAACATTAGAGGTTCCTGTTCCTCCTAAATCGGAACAGCATCGCATAGTCGCAAAAGTTGATGAGTTAATTTCTCTCTGCGATCAGGTAGAGCAAGAATCCGAAATCAGTCTGGATTATCATCAGCTGTTGGTTGAGACATTGCTGGAGTCATTAGTTGCAGTCAGAGACTCCAGTGAATTCAGCGAAAATTGGAAGCGGCTAAGTAAAAACTTCGACGTTCTATTTACCACCGACTACGCAGTCGAACAGCTAAAGAAAACCATCCTGCAATTAGCTGTTATGGGGAAACTTGTTCCGCAAGACCAAAATGATGAACCAGCTGGCCAATTGCTACAGCGCATCGTTGCTGAAAAAAATAAATTAACTAAAGACAAAAAAATCAAAAATCAAAAAAATCTACGTGAAATTACTGACGAAGAGAAGTCGTTTCAGCTGCCTGCAGGCTGGGGCTGGTGCCGTTTTGGTCAAATCATTTATGATCTAAAATATGGAACTTCAAATAAGTCTGACTATTTATTTGAAGGAGCGCCAGTACTCAGAATTCCAAACATTGTAAAAGGTTATTTAGATTCGAAAGACTTAAAGTTTTCACCATTAGAAAAGAGAGCTTTAGATGAATTGAGGCTAGAAAAAGGGGATATATTAATAATTAGATCCAACGGTAGTGTATCGATTGTTGGGACGGCGGCAGTTGTTGACGAGAAGCACGCTGGATATGCATATGCGGGCTACTTAGTCAGAGCCAGGCTAAATACAAGCCTTTATAGCCCTGAGTTCATAAGGTTGGTTCTCTCTTCAAAAACAATAAGAGACCAGATAGAGTTTCCAATTCGAACTACAAGCGGCGTAAAAAATATTAATAGCACTGAGATTAGCAATCTATTAATGCCGTCTGTTCCTCGAAACGAGCAAGACCGAATAGTTAGTAAGGTCAATGAAATATGGGCTCTCTGTGACCAGCTAAAATCGCAGTTAAGCGAAATTCAAACAACGCAATTGCATATGGCTGACGCCGTGGCTCATGAGATTATTGGTAAACCGGTAAAGAGTATAGACGGCATGGACACTGATACAAGAATCATGAAAGTCACGACGATACTCTCACTCAATCATGAAGATTTTGCGAGTGATGCGGTTATTGCACCAATTATTTTTGAGTTAGGTGGTTCGGCTGATGCGAAGGATGTATGGAGTAAAACAAAACTTAGTCTCCCTGCTTTTTATGCGCAGTTAAAAATAGAGATCGATGCCCAGTATATTGCTCGGCCAGCACGCGCGGATTTTTAAGAGGTATAGAATAAGTGAAGTTAAAGGAGCTAACGATACCCGGTCACAAAGGGTTTATTAACTTTAGAACAACGTTTGACGAGAAATCGCCAATCACCACGATAATTGGTCAGAACGGTGTCGGAAAATCAAATCTTATTGAAATAATTGTCTGCATTTTTAGAGCAATCGATCTAGGTGAGTCGACTGATTTTAGCTACACCATTATTTATGAATGTCGTGGTCATGATATTCAGGTTAGGTTTGATTCTGAAGATAAATCTAAAAGCTCAGTTTTGATAAATGGTGAAAAGAAGTCGTTAGCATTTCTTAAAAGTAATGCTAACGAATACCTTCCCTTGAATATCTTCACCTATTACTCCGGCACCAATGAGCGGGTTGAGCAGCTATTTGTAAAGCATCAGACACGATTTTATGATGCCCTTACCAAGGGGGATGACCAACTCATTCGGCGGTTTTTCTATTGTCGTGATGTCCACAGCTTCTTTGTGCTGCTCGCCTTCTTGGTAGATGATGACCCCTCCTGCAAGCAGCTTTTGGAGCAGTTGCATATAGCCTCGTTGGACTCGGTACTCTTCTGCCTGAAAAAACCATATTGGTACAAAGGTAAGCCTTCTGATGTTATGCGTGAGGAGGGTGACCCAAGATTCTGGTACTCACGTGGTGTGGTTAAAGACTTTCTCGATAAACTATGGCACTACGCTATTGCTCCGATTGATAACACAGAACGGAAGGTGGTTGACTTTCGAGGTCGCTCAGAAAACCAGGATCGTCTATACTTATTTTTGCCAGATGATAGCGCGCTAAAAGGCTTGGCTTCAAATTATTCAGATACCGCATCGTTATTTAAAAATATTGAAAGCACTTATATCGCAGATCTGCTTGAAGATGTTCAAGTAACAGTAAAGTTGACCGACGGTAAGAAATTGACCTTCTCAGCTCTTTCTGAAGGTGAGCGCCAGTTATTAACTGTATTAGGTTTGATGAAGTTCACTAGGGATGATGAATCTTTGTTCCTGCTAGATGAGCCGGATACTCACTTAAATCCTCGGTGGAAGTTAAGCTATTTTGATCAAATCGAGAAAATCTTAGATCACAAGATTGAAGGTAGTAATCTTAGCGCCTGGCAAACCAGTCAGGTGGTCTTGACTACCCATGACCCGATAATGCTGACCTCGCTGTATGCCGAACAGATCCGAGTACTAACGGAAAGCCAAGAGCTCGGGAAGCAATCTGTAGTGCCCGAGGAAGACCCCATTAATATGGGTGTTGAGGCGATTATTCAGTCTGGGCTTTATGGTATTCGTACGAGTCTTGATAAAGAAATACAGAAAAAGATCGACTTGAGAAATAGGCTACTATCCATGCAGGCTGATGGAACTAGCCCATCTGAAGAGCTGATCAGTTTAAATATCGAGTTAGACAACCTTGGTTTATCACAGGCGCATCCAAATCCCTATTTTTCAAATTTCGCCAAAGCTATGAGCCGCAACCCAAAATTCAGACGGCCTGATTTTAGCACTGACGAATATGATGAAATTCAAAGCTTGTCGGATAGCATTCTCAGTGACTCTATTTCTGCGGGTGCGAACAAATGATTCTCATAGAAATACCCCGCGAAGTACCTGAGGAAATAGAAAACTGGAAATCCAGAGCATTAGAGATAACTAAAGACATATTGAAAGCTGCCACATTAGAGGAAAAACATATTCTAATTGATCGCTATAAGGACCATTGGCGTAATGATGCTTTAATAAAGTTTCTGTCTGATATTTCTTTTGAAAAATGCTGGTATACTGAGACGAAGTTTGGTGGTGACTACCAAGAAGTCGAGCATTATCGTCCCAAAAAAGCCACGAAAAACATAGATGGCTCTGGGCATGTAAATCATACTGGATATTACTGGCTGGCCTTTGAAATATCTAACTATCGACTTTGTAAATCACGGCCGAATAGAAAGAAAGGAACATTCTTCCCAATTGTAAACGAGCGGTGCCGGGCGATCATTGCATCTGACCCCTGGCAAGATGAAATTCCATTTTTCCTAGACCCGCTAAAATCTAGTGATGTGTTGTTGCTTAGTTTTGATGATACCGGTAAACCTGTACCAGAAGATTTTATCGGTGATGATGACCTTCAGCGGGTCAGTTTTACGATTGAAAAATACTACCTTGATGAGCGAGTTTTAAACACTAGGCGTCAGCAGAAGTGGCTGACGGTAAGGGAGTTATACAATAGCTATTTAAATGCGCTCAAAGATGCAAACACAACGAAGAGTGTTGCGCAAAGAGAATATGCTGAAAGTGAATTAAAAAAGCTGCAAGCTTTGCTTAGGCGAGACGCCGAGTTTTCATCAGTTGCGAAAGCATCACTCTTGAAAACGGGTGAACCGATGGCAATGAAAATTGCAAGCAGCATTTGAGAGAGATTAATCTCTAGTATATTTAATAATCTTCGTGACTTGCGTATGGCGCGTTCCGTAAAACTGCATTAAGCAGGGGCACTCAATCAATCATACCCGAAGCAGGCTGTCGCAAATGAACAACGCATGGATGATCCGCGCCGGACGCGGAGGAGTTTACATAGAAGATTTTGAGAGGGGTTACGCCGCTATTGGCTGGTCACAGCTGGGCGATTTAACCCAATACGCTACGGGCGACAGTCTGCGCCAAAAGTACATAGAGGTTTACGGCAACGATAAACCTTCGGCCACCGCCAATGCGGTCGCTATGATTCTCAAGTTCCGTGATCAGATCACCGCTGGTGATCACATCGTTAGCTATAACCCAGAAGCGCGGGAATACCTGCTGGGTATTGATCAGGGCGAGTACCTGTACCAGCCTGATACCGTTGGCGACTATGCCAACCTGCGCAAGGTTGAGTGGTTGGGTAAAGTCAGCCGGGATCAGCTACCACAGAAAGCGAAAAACTCCCTTGGCTCAACCCTGACGCTGTTCTCCATAAGTCAGGAAATCATCGACGTGTTTACAGCTGTGCTGGAGGGCAAAGCTCCCAGTCTCCTGGTCAATGAGACAGATGCAGTTGAAACTGAAGTGGAGCAGTTAAAAGATGAAACTGTGGCCCAAAGCCATGAGCTCATTAAAGACAAAGTCGTCGCTCTGCTACCTGACGAGATGGAAGAATTGGTAGCAAGTATCCTCCGCGCAATGGGCTACAAAGCCAAGGTCTCACCCAAGGGGCCAGATCGCGGGGTAGACGTTATCGCCTCGCCCGATGGATTAGGCCTGACCCAGCCGCGCATAAAGGCCGAAGTAAAACACCGCAACGGTTCGATGGGGGCTCCCGCGATTCGTAGCTTTATCGGTGCCCTACGTGAAGGTGACTCGGGCTTGTTCATCAGTACCGGCGGTTTCACTCGTGAGGCCCGCTATGAGGCCGAACGATCTAGCATTCCGCTCACCTTGGTCGACCTGGACGATTTGGCCGACCTGATCGTAAGCCATTACGAGAGCTTCGATCTGGAAGGGCGTGCACTGGTGCCGCTGGTAAGGATCTACTGGCCGGTGAGTTAAATAGGACGCCAGTCAGAATTGCCACAAATTTGCCACACTCGCCCCGCTAAACGGAGCGAAAACCCGCTAACACCCGCTACGGCAACCCTTTGATTTTCCAGCTAATCAGCGCTAACGTATTGATTCTAAACGTCGACTTTTAGGGCTCCGAAGGCAGGGGTCGTGGGTTCGAATCCCGCCTGGTGCGCCACCTTACTAAAGCAAAAAGCCCCGGATGAAAATCCGGGGCTTTTTGCGTTTCAGGGTTTGTTCACTGCAATCCCAATCGTTTGGCCAGGCGGATCAGGTTGGCGCGGTCGATGCCCAGTTCGCGGGCGGCGGCAGCCCATTTGTTCTGGTGGCGCTCCAGCGCCTGGCTGATCAGCTGTTTCTGGTAGGCGTCGATGGCTTCGCGTAGCGGCAGTTCGCTGTGTGGCTCTGCTGCGCTTTGCAGTGCAGGCGCTGCTGTTGGCTGACTGGTCGGCAAGTCTAGGTGCGCATTGTTGATGCTGAGTATCCGCGGCCGCTCGTTACAACCGGCGAGGGCCTTGAGGGCGGCGCGGCCGATCAGGTGTTCGAGTTCGCGCACGTTGCCCGGCCAGTTGTAGGCCAGCAGGCTGGCTTGAGCGTCGGCGGTCAGGCGTAGGCTGCGCAGCCCCAGGCGGGCGCGGTTTTCTTCGAGGAAGTAGCCGGCCAATAGCAGTACATCGCGGCCGCGTTCACGCAGCGCCGGGACTTTCAGCGGGTAGACGCTGAGGCGGTGATAGAGGTCGGCGCGAAAGCGCCCGGCGCGTACTTCCTCGGCGAGGTCACGGTTGCTGGCGGCCAGTACGCGCACGTTGACCCGCTGTTCCTGATCGGCACCGACCCGTTGCAGTTGGCCGCTCTGCAGCACGCGCAGTAGCTTGGCTTGCGCGGCCAGCGGCAGTTCGCCGATTTCATCGAGAAACAGGCTGCCGCCGTCGGCCAGTTCGAACTTGCCGCGACGCTCGTTATGCGCGCCGGTAAAGGCGCCGCGCACGTGGCCAAACAGTTCGCTTTCCACCAGGTTGTCCGGCAGGGCCGCGCAGTTGAGGCTGATCAGTGGTTTGGCTGCGCGGGGCGAGGCCGCGTGCAGGGCTTCGGCGACCAGCTCCTTGCCGACCCCGGTTTCACCGCTGATCAGCACGCTCAGTTCGCTGTTGCCGACCAGCGCGATTTCCTCCTGCAGGCGCTTGTGCACAGCGCTCTGGCCGATCAGTTCACGCGGCCGTTGCTGGCCGGCGGCCTGTTTGTAGGCTTCGGCCAACTGGTGCTGATCCTCGGCGCGTTGCAGCAGTGCGTTGATCCGTTCGCTGGCCATCACGGTAGCAGCGGCCAGGCTGGCGAAAGCCTGCAGGTTGTCGAGATCGACGCGGCCGAAGCTCGCCGGATCCAGCGAATCGAGGGTTAGCAGGCCCCAGGGTTGGTCCTGCACATACAGCGGGCAGCCGAGGCAGTCGTGTACGGGCAGGTGACCGCGATGGCCATCGACCAGGCCGTCGTAGGGGTCGGGCATCTCGCAATCGGTGGCAAAGCGGGTCGGCCCGCGTTGCGCCAGCAGCGCCTGCAGACGCGGGTGTTCGTCGAGCTTGAAACGCCGGCCAAGGGTGTCGGCGCTCAGGCCTTCAACGGCCAGCGGAATCAGCATGTCACCGTCGAGCTTGAGTAGCGCCACTGCGTCGCACGGCAGCAGCTGCTTGAGCGCTTGTAGCAGGCGGCGATAGCGCTCAGCTTCCGGCAACTCGCGGGACAAGTCGGCGACCAGGGGAATCAGCGTAGTAAGCAGCGGGTTTGCTGTCATAAGGACACGCTAGCTGTCATTAAGACTCGTAATGTCTGTTGTCATAAAGACACTGTCACTTATAAGTGTATGATTAATATAAATAAAATAATTGGCACGTTTCCTGTAATAGTCAGAGTGATATGAACCAGACCGCTGCGCAAGTACAGCGTGTCGACTTGACGAGGAAGCCTTGCATGCTAACCAGCGACCAAACCGCCCTGATCAAAGCCACCGTACCGCTGCTGGAAAGCGGTGGCGAGGCCCTAACCCGGCACTTCTACCAGATGATGCTCAGCGAGTACCCCGAGGTGCGCGCCTTGTTCAACCAGGCGCACCAGGCCAGCGGGGGCCAACAGCGTGCGCTGGCCAATGCGGTGCTGATGTATGCGCGGCATATCGACCGGCTGGAGGCGTTGGGGCCTCTAGTAGGACAGATCGTCAACAAGCATGTGTCGCTGCAGATCCTGCCGGAGCATTACCCGATTGTCGGCAGCTGCCTGCTGCGGGCGATTCGTGAAGTGCTCGGTGCCGAGATCGCTACCGATGCGGTGATCGAAGCTTGGGCTGTAGCGTATGGGCAACTGGCGGACATCCTTATTGGTGCCGAAGAGGCTGCTTATAGCGCCAACGCCATGGCCGAGGGTGGCTGGCGTGGGGCGCGCAGCTTCCGCCTGAGCCGCAAGGTGCAGGAGGGCGAGGAGATCGTTTCGTTGTACCTGGTGCCGGCCGACGGCGGAGCGCTGGCGGCCTTCCAGCCGGGCCAATACATCGGTCTGCGCCTGCTGCTGGATGGCGGCGAGCAGCGTCGCAACTACTCGCTGTCGGCCCTGAGCAATGGCCGCGAGTACCGCATCAGCGTCAAGCGTGAGGTGGGTGGCAAGGTCTCCAATTACCTGCATGACCAACTGCAGGTCGGCGACAGCCTGGAGCTGTTCGCCCCGGCTGGGAATTTCGTACTGCGCGACTCCAACAAGCCGCTGGTGCTGATCACTGCCGGCGTCGGCATCACTCCGGCGTTGAGCATGCTAGAGGCGGCGCGCGACACGGGCCGTGATATCCACTTTATCCACTGCGCCCGTCACGCCGGCGTGCATGCCTTCCGTGACTGGGTAGAGGCGCAACGCGCTGAGCGTCCGCAGCTGCGTCATTACGTGTGTTACAGCGAGCCGCGTACGGGCGATATGGCCGATGCCGAGGGCTTGCTTAGCCTGGAGCTGTTGGCTGAATGGCTGCCCGAGCAGCGCGATCTGGATGCCTACTTCCTGGGGCCCAAGCCTTTTATGGCGCAGGTCAAACGGCATCTGCACAGCCTTGGTGTGCCGGCGGCGCAGAGCCATTACGAGTTCTTTGGTCCGGCCAGCGCGCTGGATAGTTGAAACAATGGCCTAGCAGTCGTTGAAACGTAGGCGAGGCAGGCAAGACAAGGCAAAAACGGCCGAGGAAGCGGAGTTTACTGGCTGTAAATGAGCATTCCGAGGCCGTTTTTAACGCTGGATTGCCAACGCAGGCAGTTTTCAACGAGCTGCTAGCGGCTCAGGAGGTGATTATGTTGGCGTATCTATCCTGCCCATCGCGGGCACTGCAATTGGCGAATCGCATGCTGCTGGCCGGCGTGCTGCTGTTGCTCAGCGGCCTGCTGGGCGCTTATGGACTGGAGGCGCAGCTGAGCATGGGCAGCCTGGTTACGGCGCATGCGCTGACAATCATCGGCCCAGGCCTGCTCAAGCTCGGTTATGTGCTGCGCCTGGCCGCGCAGCAGCATCTACGTAAACAACAGGAGCCTTGCTGTGCAATTGCGTGATCGCCAGCAGGAACTGGCCATTGCGCCACTGTGGCGGCTGGGTTTTCGCCCGTTCTTTCTCGGTGGCGCGCTGTTTGCCGTGCTGGCAATCGGTCTGTGGGCGGCGGCATTACTGGGTTATCTGCCGGGTTGGCAGCCGGTGGGCGGTAGCCTGGCTTGGCATCGGCATGAACTGCCGTTCGGTTTCGCTGGGGCGATCATTACCGGCTTTTTGCTGACGGCGGTGCAGAACTGGACGGGGCGGCCAGGCCTGAGCGGTTGGCCGCTGGCGGCGCTGTTCGGCCTCTGGTTAGTGGCGCGACTGGCCTGGCTGTTCGGTGCGCCGTTGCCACTCTTGCTGGCGCTGCAGCTGCCCTTTCTACCGCTGCTGGCGCTGTTGCTTGGGCGACAGCTGTGGCAGGTGCGTCAGTGGCGCAACTACCCGCTGGTGGTCGTGGTGTTGCTGATGGCCGGCTGCGAATGGCTGCTGCTGTATGGCCTGGCGCTGGGTGATGATGCCCTGCAGCGGCGCGGTGCCTTGGCCGGCTTATGGCTGATTGCGGCGCTGGTGAGCATTATCGGCGGGCGGGTGATTCCGTTCTTCACCCAGCGTGGTCTCAATCGACTGGCACCTGTTGCTCCAAGGCCGCGTCTGGATCTGCTGGTACTGGTTTTGTCGCTCAGCCTGGCGTTGCTGTTTGCTTGTGGCCTGGCCATGCAACCGTCGCTATGGCTACTGCCGTTGTTGCTGGCTCTGGCCACGCTGCATGGCTTGCGCCTATGGCACTGGTACGACGCCGGGATCTGGCGCGTACCGCTGCTCTGGTCACTGCACTTAGCCTATGCCTGGTTGCCGCTGGCCTTACTGGCCCTGGCGGCCTGGCATATCGTCTGGTTGCACAACGTCAGCTTGGCCTATCACGCCCTGGCATTGGGCGCGGTCGGTGGGGCGATTCTGGCGATGTTGGCGCGGGTTAGCCTCGGTCATACCGGTCGGCCGTTACAGCCGCCGGCCGCTATGGGCTGGGCGTTTGCCAGTCTGCAGCTGGCGGTTGTGGCGCGGGTGCTGCTGGTGTCGTTTGCGCCTGCTGCGGGATTGGGGCTTTCCAGCCTGCTGTGGATCGTGGCCTTTACTCTGTTTGTGCGTCACTACGCGGTGATGTTCTGGACGGCGCGGGTGGATGGGCAGCCGGGTTAACGTCATGTTGGTGGGAGGGGCTTTAGCCGCGCAGGGCTAGAAGGCGCGGAACGCATCGCGGCTAAAGCCCCTCCCACATGATCTGACAGTGCGGCACTTTTACGCTGGGTTTAGAGCACGCCCGCTTCACGCAGCGCCGCGATCTGCTCGGCGCTTAGGCCCAGGTGGCGGCTCAGTACCTGTTCGGTGTGTTCGCCGAGCAGGGGTGGTGCGTTGCGGTATTGCACCGGGGTTTCCGATAGGCGCAGCGGGCTGGCGACCTGCGGGGTGGTGCTGCCCAGGCTATTGGGCAGATCGATACGCAGGCCACGGGCTTTAACCTGTGGGTCGGCAAACACCTGAGCCAAGTCATTGATCGGCCCGCACGGTACGCCAGCGGCCTCCAGCAGCGTCACCCATTCGGCGGTAGTTTTGAATACCGTGGCCTGGCGCAGCAGCGGGATCAGCTCGGCGCGATGCGCGACGCGGGTCTTATTGGTAGAAAAACGCGGGTCATTGGCCAAAGCCGTACAGCCTGCAACCTCGCAAAGTTTGCGGAACTGCCCGTCGTTACCCACGGCGATAATGAAGTTGCCGTCGGCCGAGGGGAAATCCTGGTAGGGCACGATATTCGGGTGGGCGTTGCCCAGGCGTTTGGGCGAAACGCCGGTGTTCAGATAATTCATCGCCTGGTTGGCCAGGCAGGCCACCTGCACGTCGAGCAGGGCCACATCGATATGCTGGCCGAGGCCGGATTGCTCGCGCTGGTTGAGTGCCGCCAGTACACCGACTGTGGCGTACAGGCCGGTGAGAATATCGGTGAGGGCGACGCCGACCTTCATGGGGCCAGCACCCTCCTCGCCGTCTGGCTTGCCGGTTAGGCTCATCAGCCCGCCGAGGCCCTGGATCATAAAGTCATAACCGGCGCGCTTGGCGTAGGGCCCGTTTTGCCCGAAACCGGTGATGGAGCAGTAGATCAGCCGTGGGTTGATGGCCTTCAGCGCTTCATAGTCGAGGCCGTAAGCCGCTAGGCCGCCGACCTTGAAGTTCTCCAGCAGCACGTCACAGTTCTGCACCAGTTCGCGGACCAGGCGTTGGCCTTCCGCCTGGGTGAAGTCCAGGGTTACCGACTGCTTGTTGCGGTTGGCGCTTTGGAAATACGCCGCCTCGCGCGAGTCGTTGCCCTCGGCATCTTTCACATAGGGCGGGCCCCAGTGGCGAGTGTCGTCGCCTGAGCCGGGGCGCTCGACCTTGATTACCTCGGCACCCAGATCGCCGAGAATCTGCCCGGCCCAGGGGCCGGCCAGTACGCGGGACAGATCGAGAACGCGGATATGCGATAGGGCGCCGGGCATAGGGATATCTCAAAAGTGGAAACGTAGGATAAGTCGGGCCGCGCAGGCTGAGCGCAGCGATACCCATCGGGCCGAGTGATGGGTTACGCCGCTGCGTGGCTAACCCATCCTACGAAGCGGCTTAGAAGAATGCCTGCAGGCCGGTCTGCGCGCGGCCAAGGATCAGCGCATGGACGTCGTGGGTGCCTTCATAGGTGTTGACCACTTCCAGATTGACCAAGTGACGGGCCACGCCGTACTCGTCGCTGATGCCGTTGCCGCCGAGCATGTCGCGGGCCATACGGGCGATATCCAGGGATTTGCCGCAGCTGTTGCGCTTCATCATCGAGGTGATTTCCACCGCAGCGGTGCCTTCATCCTTCATCCGGCCGAGGCGCAGGCAGCCTTGCAGGGCCATGGTGATTTCGGTCTGCATATCAGCCAGTTTCTTCTGGATCAGCTGGGTTTGCGCCAGCGGACGGCCAAACTGTTTGCGGTCGAGGGTGTACTGGCGTGCGGTATGCCAGCAGAACTCGGCGGCGCCTAGTGCGCCCCAGCTGATGCCGTAACGGGCGGAGTTGAGGCAGGTGAACGGGCCTTTCAGGCCGCGTACATCGGGGAAGGCGTTTTCTTCGGGGCAGAACACGTTGTCCATGACGATCTCGCCGGTGATCGACGCGCGCAGGCCGACCTTGCCGTGGATGGTTGGGGTGCTCAGGCCTTGCCAGCCTTTTTCCAGGACGAAGCCGCGAATCTCGCCGGCATCATCCTTGGCCCAGACCACGAATACATCGGCGATTGGCGAGTTGGTGATCCACATCTTCGCGCCGCTGAGGCGATAGCCGCCATCGACCTTCTTTGCGCGGGTGATCATCGAACCGGGGTCGGAGCCGTGGTTCGGTTCGGTCAGGCCGAAGCAGCCGATATATTCGCCACTGGCCAGTTTCGGTAGGTACTTCTGCTTGGTCGCTTCGTTGCCGAACTCGAAGATCGGCACCATCACCAGAGAGGACTGCACGCTCATCATCGAGCGGTAGCCAGAGTCGATGCGCTCCACTTCGCGGGCGATCAGGCCGTAGCACACGTAATTCAGGCCGCTGCCGCCGTATTCGGCGGGAATGGTGGCGCCGAGCAGGCCGGTGTCGCCCATCTCGCGGAAGATTTTCGGGTCGGTCTGCTCATGGCGGAAGGCTTCGAGTACGCGCGGGGCCAGCTTGTCGGCGGCGAACTGCTGGGCGCTGTCACGCACCATGCGTTCTTCTTCGGTCAGTTGCTGGTCGAGCAGCAGCGGGTCGATCCAGTTGAAGCTTGCCTTGGCCATCGCGAAAACCTCGAAATCAGACAGTGGTAGGGCGGGTGTCTGCGCAGTCGTGCTACGTCCGCCGGTGAGTGGATTGATCCTAGGCCGCTTGTGGCAGGCAGGCAAACGAGTATTGCGCACGCAGTTGTGCGATTTGCTCACTTCGAGATAGCTTTAGTGGGCATATTTAACCGATCAAAGTGATGGTGACGCACAGATGCGCCGCAAGATTCCCAGCACAGCCGCCCTTATCGCGTTCGAGTCCGCTGCTCGGCACCAGAGTTTTACCAAGGCGGCGCAGGAACTGAGCCTGACTCAGGGCGCAGTGTGCCGGCAGATAGCCGCGCTGGAGGCCTTCCTTAACATCGAGCTGTTCCGCCGTTCGCGCCGTGGCGTGGTGCTGACGGAGGCGGGGCAGTCCTATGCGCGACGAGTAGCCGGTCAGCTTGATGCGGTGGAGCGCGACACCCTGGCGGTGATGGGCCAGCGGGGCGCGATGAGCATCGAACTGGCGGTGGTGCCGACCTTCGGCACGCAGTGGTTGCTGCCACGGCTGAAGGACTTTCAGCGCCTGCACCCGGAGATCACGGTCAACCTGACCAATCGCACGCGGCCCTTTCTGTTTGCCGATACCGAGTTCGACGCGGCGGTGTACTTCGGCGATGGCGACTGGTCCGGCACCCAGGCGCATTTACTCATGGGTGAGAACCCGATGCCGGTATGCAGCCCGGTATTGCTGGCTGAGCAGGCGCAGCTTAGTGCCGAGCAGATTGCCAGCCTGCCGCTGCTGCAACAGACCACGCGGCCCTATGCCTGGCGTCAGTGGTTTAATGCCCAGGGGTTGAATAACGCGCGGGATATGGCCGGGCCGCGTTATGAGCTGTTCTCCATGCTGGCCCAGGCGGCCATGCACGAGATGGGCGTGGCGCTGATTCCGCCGTTTCTGATTCGCCGCGAATTGGACGAGGGGCGCCTAGTGATTGCCGCGCCGCTGAGCCTGCCGGCCGACAAGGCGTATTACCTGATGATTCCCGAGCGGAAGCTGGAGTCGGCTGCATTGCTGTTGCTGCGCGACTGGCTGGTGCGTGAGGCGCAGGCTTATGCGTTAGCCAATGGCCTGAAATAGGCAACAGCCTGTCAGGTTGTTGGCGGAAAAGGCCGTCAAAGCTTCGGCGGCAATCTGTCGGAAATATCTTTACCGCGCGAGACAGGCCGCCTAGTGTGCGCGCCGGAGTTATGTTGACCCCGTAGTCAGTTATCTGAATGGCTACACTTTCTCTGCGCATGGTAGGTTTTGGTGTTGAATTTTCTGCACACGAACGCTGCTGCAGCCCAATGAAACAGCGCCTTTTCTGGTAATGGCGGGTGGCGCCGTTGATCTGATGGCCCAGTATTTATCTCAGGAATGGATAAGCGCTGTTTTGTCGCAGCTAATGCGCTACAGGCCTTGCCCCAAAAGGGCTGCCATAAATTAGCTGCCTGTAAGGTCATCCAGTGACTTGTAGTTATCACAAGGTTTTACTTCATAACGCCTTGAAGGCTATAGCTATCGCCTGCAAAATGCCGCGCCCCGCTATTGTGCAATAGTCGCCTGAGCGGGTTTGTGCTGATCCTCCCTAATGCCCGCGTGCCATCCGCAGTGCGCCGGTTCACTAATAAAGATCACGCAGGAGAATTGAAGTGCACATCGGTGTTCCTCTCGAAACCCATGCTGGTGAGACGCGCGTTGCCGCAACTCCCGAAACCATCAAGAAGTTGGTTGGCCAAGGCCATCAGGTGACGGTACAGACCGGTGCAGGCGTGAGCGCAAGCATTCCGGACAGCGCCTATGAAGCTGTTGGCGCGGCTATCGGCAGCGATGCTGCTGCTTTCGGCGCCGATCTGGTGCTGAAAGTAGTTGCCCCGACCGATGCCGAGCTGGCGCATATGAAAGCCGGTGCGGTGTTGGTGGGCATGCTCAACCCGTTCAGCAACGAGACCATCGCGCGCATCAATGCTCGCGGCGTCACCGCCTTTGCCCTGGAAGCTGCTCCGCGCACTTCCCGCGCGCAGAGCCTGGACGTGCTCAGCTCGCAGGCCAACATTGCCGGCTACAAGGCCGTGCTGCTGGCTGCGCACCACTACCCGCGCTTTATGCCGATGCTGATGACCGCTGCTGGTACCGTTAAGGCCGCGCGCATTTTGATTCTCGGTGCTGGTGTTGCCGGTTTGCAGGCCATCGCCACGGCCAAGCGCCTGGGTGCGGTGATCGAGGCTTCCGATGTGCGTCCTGCCGTTAAAGAGCAGATCGAATCACTTGGCGCCAAGTTCGTCGACGTACCATTCGAAACCGATGAAGAGCGTGAATGCGCTCAGGGTGTTGGCGGCTATGCCCGCCCAATGCCGGCTTCGTGGATGGAGCGTCAGGCCAAGGCGGTGCACGAGAAGGCCAAGCTGGCCGATATCGTTATCACCACCGCGCTGATCCCGGGCCGCAAGGCGCCGACCCTGCTGCATGCCGCCACCGTGGCGGAAATGAAGCCCGGCTCGGTGATCATCGACCTCGCTGCAGCGCAAGGCGGCAACTGCCCGCTGACTGTCGCCGAGCAAGTGGTGGTGCAGCATGGCGTGACCATCGTCGGCCACAGCAACCTGGCGGCCCTGGTGCCGGCCGATGCTTCGGCGCTGTACGCACGCAATCTGCTGGACTTCCTCAAGCTGGTTATCGACGGCGAAGGCAAGTTCCACCTCAACCTTGAAGACGACATCGTCGCCGCGTGCCTGATGTGCCGCGACGGCAACGTCGTGCGCACTAACGGCTAAGGGGAGCACCGCTCATGGATATGATTTCCGACGGCATCTACAACCTGATCATCTTCGTGCTGGCCATTTACGTGGGCTACCACGTGGTGTGGAACGTGACTCCGGCCCTGCACACCCCGCTGATGGCGGTAACCAACGCGATTTCCGCGATCGTTATCGTCGGTGCCATGCTCGCTGCCGCGCTGACTGTGACCCCATTGGGCAAGACCATGGGCACCCTGGCCGTGGCGCTGGCTGCGGTCAACGTGTTCGGTGGCTTCCTGGTCACTCGACGCATGCTGGAAATGTTCAAGAAGAAAGCGCCTAAAGCCGCTGCAGTGGAGAAGCACTGATGAGCATGAATCTGATCACTGTTCTCTACCTCGTCGCCTCAATCTGCTTTATCCAGGCGCTTAAAGGTCTGTCGCACCCGACCACTTCGCGTCGCGGCAACCTGTTCGGCATGATCGGTATGGGCATCGCCGTGCTCACCACCGTCGGCCTGATCTACAAGCTCGGTGCTGAAATCGCCACTGCCGGTATCGGTTACGTGCTGGTTGGCCTGTTGGTCGGCGGTACTGCCGGTTCGATCATGGCCAAGCGCGTGGAAATGACCAAGATGCCGGAACTGGTCGCTTTCATGCACAGCATGATCGGCCTGGCGGCGGTGTTTATTGCCATTGCTGCAGTGGTCGAGCCGCAGTCGCTGGGTATCGTTGCTGCGCTGGGCGATGCGATTCCATCCGGTAACCGTCTGGAGCTGTTCCTCGGCGCGGCCATCGGTGCGATCACCTTCTCCGGTTCGGTGATCGCCTTCGGCAAGCTCTCGGGCAAGTACAAGTTCCGCTTGTTCCAGGGCGCACCGGTGCAGTTCAAGGGCCAGCATTGGGTCAACCTGGCCATCGGCCTGGCCATTCTCGGTTTGGGTCTGTACTTCACCTTCACCGGTAACCTGACTGCGTTCGCCATCCTGCTGGCCCTGGCCTTCGTGATCGGCGTGCTGATCATCATCCCGATTGGCGGCGCGGACATGCCAGTGGTCGTGTCGATGCTCAACAGCTACTCGGGCTGGGCGGCGGCCGGTATCGGTTTCTCGCTGAACAACTCGATGCTGATCATCGCCGGTTCGCTGGTCGGCTCTTCGGGCGCGATCCTCTCGTACATCATGTGCAAGGCGATGAACCGCTCGTTCTTCAACGTGATCCTCGGTGGCTTCGGCGGCGCGGCTGAAGAAGCCGGCCCGGCTGGCGCCAAGGAAGCTCGCCCGGTGAAATCCGGTTCGAGCGACGACGCGGCCTTCCTGCTGACCAACGCCGACACCGTGATCATCGTTCCGGGCTACGGCCTGGCGGTAGCCCGTGCTCAGCACGCGCTGATGGAGCTGGCGGAGAAGCTGACCCACCGTGGCGTGACCGTAAAGTACGCGATCCACCCGGTTGCCGGGCGTATGCCGGGCCACATGAACGTGCTGCTGGCCGAGGCCGAAGTGCCTTACGAGCAGGTGTTCGAGATGGACGACATCAACTCCGAGTTCGGCCAGGCCGACGTGGTATTGGTGCTCGGCGCCAACGACGTGGTCAACCCGGCCGCGAAGAACGATCCGAAGTCGCCGATCGCCGGCATGCCGATCCTCGAGGCCTACAAAGCCAAGACCGTGATCGTCAACAAACGCTCGATGGCCAGCGGCTACGCCGGCCTGGACAACGAACTGTTCTACCTGGACAAGACCATGATGGTCTTCGGCGACGCCAAGAAAGTCATCGAAGATATGGTTAAAGCGGTCGACTAACACTTGCCGCAACGCTGTAGAAAAAAGCCCGGCTCGTTAGCCGGGCTTTTTTCTGTCTGCTCGATCAGAAAAGTGTTATTGCCAGGGAAAAATCTGAAAAACAGGTCAGCTGTCACATAAGTGCAATTTGCAACTGTACCTATATTGATTCACTAGTGAATGGCGTTATAGGCAGGTCTTTTATCTGCTTTTATGCGCCTTTTAGGCTAAGGCACTTATGACCAGTACAGTTGACTGTAAAACAGGTCAAACAGTTACAAAGCAAACTATCTATTTGTGCTGCAATTTCATTCAGCTGTGGCTACAGCGCAGTGGGGGCAACGGCAATAATTCTCCCATCGCAACACACCACTGACCCGCCACAAGCGGAAGGATGACCATCATGGAACGTACCCTCAGTTCCGACCTGTTTTTCGATCACAGCCAATCCACCGGCACCAGCGCTTTGCCGCTGCGTATGCTCGCCTCTGTTCTGCAATGGCAGCGCCGCGTTGTTAGCCGCCGCCAGCTTGCTCGCCTGGACGCCCGTCTGCTCGCAGACGCCGGTATCAGCGAAGCACAGCGTCACGCTGAACTGAGCAAGCCTTTCTGGCGTTAACTGCTGCCAGACACCGATTTCTGCTCCTCCCTTTATGGGATTTTTGAAAGCTCCAGCGCCTTGCGTGCTGGGGCTTTCTTTTTATGTGTCGGTAGAAAGTGCGCAGCCAATTGCTTGGCTGCAACAGTCTGCTGCGCTATTCAGCAGTACAGTTCTTTTAAATAGCTAACTGCGCCATAACAATTCGCAGGTGCTGTCCCTGCCCCTGTTTTCCGCGCTCACGCACCATAGGTTGCCTTCTTCCGTCTCTGACAAGGAATTGCGCCATGGAACGCACGCTCAAACACCAGCCCCCGCAAAACACTCAGGTGAATCACCCGCTCTGGTTGCGCGCATACGCTGCGCTCTGCGGTTGGCGGCGCAAGCTGCGTACTCGCCGCCAATTGGCGCGCCTCGATAGCCGCCAGCTGGCCGACGCAGGCATTACCGAGGCGCAGCGGCAGGCCGAATTGGCAAGGCCGTTCTGGCGCTGAGCCGCCTGGCAACCAACCCGTTTAGCAAGGGTCTACACTGAAACCAGCCTGTCTGTAGGGCCTTTTCAGGAGCGTAAACATGAATGTGATAAAGACGTTGAGCCTTGCGGCATTGCTGGCGCTGGCGGGCACGGCAAGCGCCACCAGCTTTGTGGTCACTACCGATGCGGTGGTGGGCGCGGTTGGGGCTACCTCGGAAGCAACTTCCGATGTCTCCTCTTCCTTTACAGACGACAAGATCGTGTTGGCCGCGCGCGATGATGCGGCTGCGTTTGTCGCCAGTCAGGGCGAGATCCGTGGCGTGCGCCTGGAGGCCGCTCTGCAGCATATCCGTCAGCAGTTACCGGAATTACGGGGTGACGATATGCAGTTGGCGGCAGCGATCCTCAGCCTTTAAGAACACTCACCGCTGGCGTTTGGGTAGAAGCGTTGGCGGAACTGTGTGGCACTCTGTCCGTCATACGCCATGTGGCTGATTATTGGAGATGTATATGCGCCCTATTCTGCTCAGTGCCGTCGTTGCAGCTGTTTTGTTCAGTGCCGCTACACAGGCGCAAACCTTGGTAGCGACCAGCAATATCATCGTACGTGCGCTCGACCGCACCTTTGATTTCACCTCGGATACCACCACTTCGGTGCGCGACTCGAAAGTTGTGCTCGCAGCGCGCGACGATGCAGCCAGCTTCGTCGCCAGCCAAGGGCAGATCCGTGGTGCGCAGTTGGAAGCGGCCATTAGCACTATTCGTAGCCAAGTACCTGAGGCGCAGGGCGCTTCCGACCTGGTATTGGCCGAAGCCATTCTGGCCCTGTGAGTTGGCCGCGTGCCTGGCTGCTGGCGCTGGTGTTACTGACCTGCACCTGCAGCCAGGCCGAGTTGCGCCTGCAGCTAGCGGAAGCTGGACTCAGCCCTGCTGAGCGCCAGGCCAGCCAGCAACTGTTGCAGGACGCGACTGCCGCCTTGCCGCCACAACTCAAACAGCGACTTGATCGTAGTGTCAGCGTGCGCTGGCGCAGCATGCCTGCGCAGGTTTATGGCCGCGCCGGGCGTTTCAGCGGTATTGAGTTGAATGCCGCGTTGCTGCCAGGGTTAAGCGACGGCAGCAGCGCCACCACCCGGACCTCACGCCCCCACGGCACTGTGCGCCGCGAGCTGTTGGCCACCGTGCTGCATGAAATTACCCATCTATATGACCGTGCCCAACTTTGGCCGCAGGCTGATCGGCAGCTGCAACGCCTGTGTCGCCAGCGCGACCAGAGCCTTGGCGCTGTTGGCCTGCCGGATCGCTGCCGCGGCCAGACGGCGCGGCGCTTTACCCTGAGTGATGATCCGTTGCTGCTCGACTTGGCCGGCTGGCCGCAGCAGGTCGGGCGGCGTGGTGCGCGTGAGCAGGACAACCATCAGGTCGCGCGCAGCCCGGATAGCTATGAGCTGAGCAACCCGCGTGAGTTTCTCGCCGTCAATATGGAGTACTTCCTCCTTGACCCCAGTTACGCCTGTCGCCGGCCTTCACTGGCACGCTACCTGAGTGTGCATTTCGCCTGGACACCGGCGAGCCAGCAGTCCTGCGCCGAAGGTCTGGCTTACCTGAATGCCGGGCGAGATTTTGCCCGCCAGCCGTTGGGCAGCATCGACCCGCAGCGCGTCTATCAGGTCGATTACCTGCTGGCTGAAGCCAATGATGCCCTGGCCAGCCGCTGGGGCCACAGCATGCTGCGCCTGGTCATCTGCGCGCTTGGGCGGCCGCGCGGGCCGGATTGCCGGCTGGATCTGCAGGAGCATCTGGTGCTGTCGTACCGCGCGTTTGTTGGCGACGTGCAGCTGTCCAGCTGGGATGGTCTGACCGGCGTTTATCCATCGCGTCTGTTCGTTCTGCCGCTGGCCCAGGTGATTGAGGAGTACACCAAGGTCGAGCTGCGCAGCCTCGCCTCGGTGCCGCTCAAACTGGAGCGCACGCAGCTGGAGCAACTGGTGACCCGCGCCGCTGAGCAGCATTGGAGCTACGACGGCGACTACTGGTTTATCTCCAATAACTGCGCCGTGGAAACCCTCAAGCTGCTGCGCAGCGGCAGCCAGCACCCGCGCCTGCATGCGCTCGACAGCATCATGCCCAACGGCCTGCTTGATACCCTGGTGGCCCGCGATCTGGCAGACCGCAGCGTGCTGGGCGACGCTACCGAAGCCTTGCGCCTGGGTTATCGTTTCGACTCGTTTCGTGATCGCTACCAAGCCATGTTCGCTGTGTTGCAGACGCAGTTGCCGATTGAGCAGGCGCAGGTTGAGGACTGGCTGACCTTGTCGGCCGATAAGCGCCAGCCCTGGTTTGGCCGTGCCGATCTGCGTACCAGCGCGGCCCTGCTGTTGCTTGAGCAGGCGGCATTACGCCGACAGTTACTGTTGGCCCAGGATGAGCTCAAGCGCCGCTACTTGAGTGGCCGTGATGGCGTTGATCCCGCGTTGAACAAGGCCGGCGGTGCGCTGCAACAAATCCTCGCCAACAGCGGCTTTCTCAGTCGCCCGGCCGAACTGCTTGAGGGTGGCTATGGCCTGCCGCAGCGCGCCGAATGGCAGCGTCTGGAAAGCGAAAGTCAGGCGCGACAGCAGCAGCTGCGCCAGCTCAGCGACAACCTCGATCAGGAAGTGCGCACCCTGCTGGAGCCCGCCCGCCTCGTTGAATTGCAGGCCACTGAAGCCAACCTGGCGCAGCTCGGTACGCATCTGCGCACGTTGCACAAGGCCGGCGGTGGCTTGCAGCTGCCCTAGGGGAATCAGTCCATCACTTCCTGATCTTCCTCGGGTAACTGCGGATCGAGGTGCAGCCAGTTCAGGCGACTTTGCACCCAGATATGCCGATCCGCTGGAGCCAGTTCAGGCTGGTCGAGAGTGGCGATAGTGATATCCAGGCTGTGCGGGCTGAGTGTGGTGAATAGCGTCAGCTGCGCGCCGCAAGTTGGGCAGAAGCTGCGCGTGCAGCTGGCTGACGAGGCGTACTCGCGTGGTGTGCCGGCCAACCAGCGAAAGCTCGCCAATGGGACCGTAATCCAGGTGGTGACGATGCCGCCGCTGCTGCGCCGGCAGATGCTGCAGTGGCAGTGCGCGATGTTCTGCAGCGGCGCCTCGAACTGATAGCGCAAGGCGCCGCACTGGCAACCGCCTTGGTGGATAGCGGACATAAGACACTCTCGTCGTGAAGGTCAGGTAAAGCAGCCTAACAGGCCGTTGAAAAACGTAGGCGAGGCAGCTGAGACAAGGCGAAAACAGACGAGGAAGTGGAGCTTACTGGCTGTAAATGAGCATTCCGAGGCTGTTTTCAACGCAGTATCAGCAACGTAGGTAGTTTTTCAACGGCCTGCTAATACCGACATCGTCCTTGCGTCACCTCATGCGGCTGCTCAAGATGGCGGCTTGCCTGTGGCTGGAGGTTGCCGTGCTGGAGTTGTTATTGGCCTTGTGGCCGCTGTTTGCCTTGATCGTGGCCGGGTATTACCTGCGCTGCTGGGCGTTCCCCAATGAGGCGTTCTGGCCGGGGGCCGAGCGGCTGAACTACTTCATGCTGTTCCCGGCGCTGTTGTTCAGCAGCCTGGCCACGGCGCCGCTGGATAACCCGGCGTTGCCGCGATTGGCCTTGGCCGTGTTATTGGCATTGGGTATCGCCTGGTTGGCGCTGTTGCTGGTGCGGCGCGTGCGTGGCTGGCCAGCGGGGCGCTTTGGGGCCTTTAGCCAAGGCATTCTGCGTTTCAATACCTACCTCGGCCTGGCGGCGGTCGGCAGCCTATTTGGTCAGGAAGGCCTGACCCTGGCGGCCATCATGCTCGCCCTGATGGTGCCGACGGTGAATGTACTTTCAGTCTGGTCGTTAACCGCTGAGCGTGGTGTCAGTGCGCGCAGCCTGTTGCTGCCCATCCTGAAAAACCCGCTGATTCTTGCCTGTCTGGGCGGTGCGCTGGTCAACCTCAGTGGTCTTGGCCTGCCGGGCGGTAGTGATCGTCTGCTTAGCCTGCTGGCCGCCGCCAGCCTGCCGCTGGGTCTGCTCTGTGTCGGTGCGGCGCTGAAGCCTGAACAGTTGGGCGGTGAGATTCCGGCACTGGGTTGGAACAGCCTGCTACGTCTGTTGGCCATGCCGATGCTGGCTTGGGCGGTAGCCCATGGTCTGCAGCTGCCGGCGATGGAAAGCACCGTGCTGGTGCTGTTCTTTGCTCTGCCAACCGCGCCAACGGCTTACGTGCTGACCCGTCAGCTGGGCGGCGATAGTCAGTTGATGGCCGGCATCATCACCCTGCAAACCTTGCTGGCGGCAGCCAGTTTGCCGCTATTGTTGCTACTGGTGGCAGGTACGGCATGACGGTGGGCTGACAGTCGGTGCTTGGTGGTGCAAACAAATTACTGTATTTATATACAGTAATTTGTGGAGTCAGCCCATGTCCGTTTCTTTGCCGCCGCGCGGTCGCGGCACTGCCAGTAATCCGCATAACCGCTTTGCTCCGCAGCGTATTATCGCCAGCGATGACGGCTGGCTGCAGGAAGTCCCGCCCAGCCGGGTGACCGAAGTGCGCTGCGAAACCGCGAAAAGCATCATCACCCGCAACCAGTCGCCGGACCTGCCCTTCGACCGCTCGCTCAATCCTTACCGCGGTTGTGAGCATGGCTGCATCTATTGTTACGCCAGGCCCAGCCACGCCTATTGGGACCTGTCGCCGGGCCTGGATTTCGAAACCAAGCTGATCGCCAAAACCAATGCCGTGGCCCTGCTCGAACAGCAGCTGAGCAAGCCCGGCTATGTCTGTGCGCCGATCAACCTGGGCTCCAACACCGATCCTTATCAGCCGATCGAGCGTCAGCACCTGCTGACCCGCAATAGCCTCAAGGTGCTGCTCAATCACCGCCATCCGGTGACCATCATCACCAAGGGTTCGTTGATTCTGCGTGACCTCGACCTGTTAACCGAGCTGGCGCAACAGCGCCTGGTAGCGGTGATGATCAGCCTGACTACCCTGGATGACGAACTCAAACGCATCATGGAGCCGCGCGCTGCGGCACCGGCGGCGCGCTTACGGGCGATTCGCGTATTGCGCGACAACCGTATTCCGGTTGGTGTGCTGTGTTCGCCGATGATCCCAATGATCAACGACATGGAACTGGAGCACTTGCTGGCTGCGGCCAAGGATGCCGGCGCGCAGAGCGCCAACTACATGCTGTTGCGCCTGCCGCGTGAAGTTGCGCCGTTATTCGAGGAGTGGTTGCAGGCGCACTATCCGCAGCGCGCGGAGCATGTCCTTAGTCTGATCCGTCAGAGCCGAGGTGGCGCGCTGTATGACAGCCGCTTCGGTCAACGCTTTCGTGGCGAAGGTGCCTTTGCCGAGTTGCTCGCACAGCGCTTTGCTCTGGCCAGCAAACGCCTGGGCCTGAATCGGCGTGATGGCTTCAACCTCGATTGCACGCGTTTCTGTCCACCGGGTGGCCAGTTGGCGCTGCTCTAACAGGCTCGCAAGGTGACGGTTGCCGTGAGGGCCTGCGGCAGTAACACTTGGCATGTGACTCGCTAGCGGCCTTGGCTGTCGTTTTAGCAGCGTTTATTCAGGCTCATAAGAGGTCGCACACATGCCATACAAGCATCAGTTGATCCCGCTGCAGGGGCGCACAGGTACTGAGAGTGCCGAGGAAGCCCTGCAGAGCATCGTCGATGGTTTCAAGCGCTTCCGCAGCGAGATATTTCCGCAGCAGGAAGAGCTGTTCAAGAAGCTCGCCACCGCGCAGAACCCACGCGCAATGTTTATCACCTGCGCTGACTCGCGGGTGGTGCCGGAACTGATCACCCAGAGCTCGCCGGGCGACCTGTTCGTCAACCGCAACGTTGGCAACGTGGTGCCGCCCTATGGGCAGATGATGGGCGGGGTTTCTACGGCTATCGAGTACGCGGTAATGGCCCTGGGCGTACAGCACATCATCATCTGCGGGCATTCCGATTGCGGTGCGATGAAGGCTGTGCTCAACCCCGCTGATCTGGAGCGCATGCCCACGGTAAAAGCCTGGCTACGGCATGCCGAAGTGGCCAAGACCGTGGTGGCAGACAATTGTGGCTGCGCCGATCACACCACGCTGGGCATCCTCACCGAGGAAAACGTGGTGGCGCAGCTCGATCACCTGCGCACCCACCCTTCGGTGGCCTCGCGCATGGCCTGCGGCCAACTGTTTATCCATGGCTGGGTGTATGACATCGAAACCAGCGAGATCAAAGCTTACGACGCGGAGAAGGGCGAATTTCGCCTGATCGGCGAGGGGCCGTTGCCGATGGCCACTCCCCGCGCGCGCTATCTGCCGAGCAGCTAGCAGCTGTTGAAAAATTACCTGCGTTGGCAACACTGCGTTAAAAACGGCCTCGGATGCTCATTTACAGCCAGTAAACTCCGCTTCCTCAGCCGTTTTTGCCTCGTCTTGCCTGCCTCGCCTACATTCTTCAACGGCCTGCTGGTCGGCAACTGCGCGAGGGGTTAAGGCCTGCTAACCCGCCGCGCGGGTTTCATCCAGCTGCAGCTCAACTCCGAGCTGCCGAGACAGGCATGGCCAGCGCTGCCAGGCCGCGTCGGTTTGCGGGTTGTTCAGGCGTTCGCGGTAAATCTGCACTGAGTCCTGGGCAAAGCTGGCATCGTCGAGCATGCCATCGACGGCATGATGCACAGCCTCATCCAGTTGGTTGGCGAAGGTTTCGCCGATCAGTTGGTGGGCGATCAGGTTGGCAACTGTGGTATCCAGCGGAATCAACGGCGCGCCCAGGTGTGCGATGTAGCGATCATTCACTTCCTCGACCAGCCGGTGGGCCAGATAGGCTTCATCAAGCAGCCCTTCCAGCCCCTCATGACCGGCCATCAGTGCGGGTGGCTGGAGAAAGAACTGCTCTGCAACCTTCAGCACCGGCTTGATCTGCGCCTCGATCCCCGCTTCCTGCGACACCTGATGGGCCGCCTGCAATAGCTCGGGTACCTGCTCGATATAAGCGCTGACAAAACGCTGCAGCACACCTTGAGTGTCTTCATTAGGCAGGCGGATGGACGGGTGCAATTGACCCAGGTGGGCTTGCA
Source organism: Pseudomonas sp. EA_35y_Pfl2_R5 (assembly GCF_963970805.1). Lineage (NCBI taxonomy): Bacteria > Pseudomonadati > Pseudomonadota > Gammaproteobacteria > Pseudomonadales > Pseudomonadaceae > Pseudomonas > Pseudomonas sp. EA_35y_Pfl2_R5. The sequence continues at coordinate 720,507 of NZ_CAXAOW010000001.1, forward strand.
TCTGGCTGGCCAGGTGGCCCGTGCTGGCTTCGTGTTGGTGCGCACGCTGGATCAATGCGTGCAAAGCGGCGATGTTCATGACTGCTCCTGAAATGAGGACATGGGCGAGAACCTTAGCTGGCTGAGCGCATCGGCTAAGACCCGATTGTCATAATTATTAAACAGTTATGCGAGTCGGCTATATGCTGCACTCGCCGCCCCGGCCTATCCCGCGCCAGCCGCGGTCTCTAGCGCGTGCCTTGCAGTCTGTTGTTCATTTCGGCTTTCGCATTGCCAGGTGCAAGTCCGTGTCTATACTCGAATTCGAAAGGCAGTACCTGATAACTCCGAATCGACTGCGGCATGGACAGTCTCCGCAAGCATTTTCACCGTGAAATGTGCGGAGGCTTAGCCACTAAGCGATTCGGCGGGATAACAAGAAAAATTAAGGGGAACCCGCAATGATGCGACATCCACGAGTCTGGATGGGCCTCCTGTTGTGGTTGGTATTCAGCTCGGCGCACGCCAGCTGGGGCGTCAATATGGCGCCGGGTGCCACCGAGGTCAGCCGCTCAGTATTTGATTTGCACATGACCATCTTCTGGATCTGCGTCGTGATCGGCGTGATCGTGTTCGGCGCGATGTTCTGGTCGATGCTTGTTCACCGCCGCTCCACCGGCCAGCAGCCGGCGCACTTCCATGAAAGCACCACGGTCGAGATTCTCTGGACAGTCGTACCGCTGGTGATTCTGGTGGGCATGGCCATTCCAGCAACCAAAACGCTGATAGATATCTACGACAGCACCGAATCTGAGCTGGATATCCAGGTCACCGGCTATCAGTGGAAATGGCACTACAAATACCTGGGCGAGGACGTCGAGTTCTTCAGCAACCTGACTACTCCGCAAGATCAGATCAACAACAAGGCCACGAAGGGCGAGCATTACCTGCTGGAGGTCGATGAGCCGCTCGTGGTGCCGGTCGGTACCAAAGTGCGCTTTCTGATCACCGCCGCCGATGTCATTCACTCTTGGTGGGTGCCGGCCTTGGCGGTGAAGAAAGACGCGATCCCCGGGTTTATCAACGAATCCTGGACACGCATCGACGAGCCCGGCATCTACCGTGGCCAGTGCACCGAACTGTGCGGCAAGGATCATGGCTTTATGCCGGTGGTGGTCGAAGCTAAGTCGAAAGAGGACTACGCCGCCTGGCTCGCCGAGCGCAAACAACTGGCAGCCGCCGAGAAAGAACTGACCAGCAAAGAGTGGACCATGGACGAGCTGATGGCCCGTGGCGAGAAGTCATATCAGACCAATTGCGCATCCTGTCACCAGCCAACGGGTGAAGGGCTGCCGCCGATGTTCCCGGCGCTGAAAGGTTCGGCCATCGCCAAGGGTGAAGCTAAAGGGCACATCAATATCGTGGTCAACGGCAAGCCGGGAACTTCCATGGCCGCCTTCGGCAAGCAACTGTCGGAAGTCGATATCGCCGCGATCATCACCTACGAACGCAATGCCTGGGGCAATAACGTCGGTGACATGGTCACGCCCAAGGACATTCTAGAGTTCAAGAAGGCTCAGGAGTAAGGACATGAGTGCAGTGATCGACACGCATGGTCATGCCGGGCACGACCATCACCACGGCCCCGCCAAGGGCCTGATGCGCTGGGTACTGACCACCAACCACAAAGACATCGGCACCATGTACCTGTGGTTCAGCTTCGCCATGTTCCTGCTTGGCGGCAGCATGGCCATGGTGATTCGCGCCGAGTTGTTTCAGCCGGGTCTGCAAATTGTGCAGCCGGAATTCTTCAACCAGATGACCACCATGCACGGTCTGATCATGGTGTTCGGCGCGGTGATGCCGGCCTTCGTCGGTCTGGCCAACTGGATGATTCCGCTGATGGTCGGCGCGCCGGATATGGCCTTGCCGCGCATGAACAACTTCAGCTTCTGGTTGCTACCAGCGGCGTTTGGCATGTTGATCAGCACCTTGTTTATGGAGGGCGGCGGACCCAACTTCGGTTGGACCTTCTATGCGCCGCTGTCGACCACCTACGCGCCGGAATCGGTGACCTTCTTTATCTTCGCCGTTCATCTGATGGGCATTAGTTCGATCATGGGGGCGATCAACGTGGTCGCCACCATCCTCAATCTGCGCGCCCCCGGCATGACCCTGATGAAGATGCCGCTGTTCGTCTGGACCTGGCTGATTACCGCATTCCTGCTGATCGCGGTAATGCCCGTTCTGGCCGGTTGCGTGACCATGATGCTGATGGATATCCACTTCGGCACCAGCTTCTTCAGTGCCGCTGGCGGCGGTGACCCGGTGCTGTTCCAGCACGTGTTCTGGTTCTTCGGTCACCCCGAGGTGTACATCATGATCCTGCCGGCATTCGGCGCGGTCAGTGCGATCATCCCGGCTTTCGCCCGTAAGCCGCTGTTCGGCTACACCTCGATGGTTTACGCCACTGCGTCGATCGCCTTTCTGTCGTTTATCGTCTGGGCGCACCATATGTTCACCGTCGGCATTCCGCTGACCGGCGAACTGTTTTTCATGTACGCGACCATGCTGATCGCCGTGCCGACAGGGGTGAAGGTGTTCAACTGGGCCAGCACCATGTGGCGCGGTTCGATGACCTTCGAAACGCCGATGCTGTTCTCGGTGGCCTTCGTCATCCTGTTCACCATTGGTGGTTTCTCCGGGCTGATGCTGGCCATCGCTCCGGCGGATTTCCAGTATCACGACACCTACTTCGTGGTGGCGCACTTCCACTACGTGCTGGTGCCTGGAGCAATCTTCGGTATCTTCGCCTCGGCTTATTACTGGCTGCCGAAGTGGACCGGGCATATGTATGACGAAACCCTCGGCAAGCTGCATTTCTGGATGAGCTTTATCGGTATGAACATGGCGTTCTTCCCGATGCACTTTGTCGGTCTGGCCGGCATGCCGCGGCGCATCCCTGACTACAACATGATGTTCGCCAACTTCAACATGGTCTCGAGCATCGGCGCCTTTATGTTCGGCGCCACTCAGTTGCTGTTCCTGTTTATCGTCATCAAGTGCATCCGTGGCGGCAAACCCGCAGCAGCCAAGCCTTGGGACGGTGCCGAAGGGTTGGAGTGGACCGTGCCGTCGCCAGCGCCGTATCACACCTTCACCACGCCGCCTGAAGTGAAATAGGGAGCCGACCGATGAGCGAAGCCCTGTCGACCCGCCGCCTGGTTATCCGCTTGTCACTGGTGGTGGTCGGCATGTTCGGTTTCGGCTTCGCTCTGGTGCCGATTTATGACGTGATGTGCCAGGCCTTTGGCATCAACGGTAAGACCGCTGGTGCCTATGAGGCTGGGCTGCAAAGCACCGATCAATCGCGCCAGGTACGGGTGCAATTTCTTGCCACCAACGCCGCCGAGATGGTCTGGGAGTTCGGCCCAGAGGCCGACGAAGTGCTGGTGCATCCGGGGGACAGCACGCAGATGTTGTTTGTCGCCTACAACCCCACCGACAAGCCGATGACCGCGCAGGCGATCCCCAGCGTGGCGCCGTCCAAGGCGGCTGCCTACTTTCACAAGACCGAATGTTTTTGCTTTACCCAACAGGTACTGCAACCCGGTGAACGCATCGAAATGCCGGTGCGGTTTATCGTCGATAGAGACTTACCGGCAGATGTTCGCCACCTAACCTTGGCCTACACCTTGTTTGATATCACCGAGCGCAAGCCGCCGGTGGCACAAGCGACCCTTCCCCGGGCGACTCCATAAGGAGAACAATAAATGTCGAGTCACGAAAGTCACGAAAGCTATTACGTCCCGGCCCAGAGTAAGTGGCCGATCATCGCCACCCTGGGCATGCTGTTTTCGGTGTACGGCGTAGGCACCTGGTTCAACGATATGAAGGCTGATCGCGCCGACTCCAACGGCCCGTTGATCTTCTTTATCGGCGGCCTGTTTCTCGCCTATATGCTGTTCGGCTGGTTCGGCAATGTGATCAAGGAAAGCCGTTCCGGCATGTACAGCCCACAGATGGACCGCTCGTTCCGCTGGGGCATGAGCTGGTTCATATTCTCCGAGGTGATGTTCTTCGCTGCCTTCTTTGGTGTGCTGTTCTACGTGCGCACCTGGGCCGGGCCATGGCTCGGTGGTGAAGGCGACAAAGGAGTGAGCAACATACTCTGGCCTGGCTTCGAGTACAGCTGGCCGCTGCTTAACACGCCTGACCCTAAACTCTATCCGGCACCGAGTGGCACCATCAGCGCCTGGGGCTTACCGCTGATCAATACCATCTTGCTGGTGACCTCCAGCTTTACCCTGACCTTTGCCCACCACGCGCTGCGCAAGAACCACCGCAAACCGCTGACCCTGTGGCTGGCGCTGACGGTGATTCTCGGTATCGCCTTTCTGGTGCTGCAGGTCGAAGAATATATCCACGCCTACACCGAACTTGGCCTGACCCTGGGCTCGGGCATCTACGGCGCGACTTTTTTTATGCTTACCGGCTTTCACGGCGCCCACGTGACCTTGGGAGCGCTGATGCTGAGTATCATGTTGATTCGGGTTGTTCGCGGGCATTTCAGCCCCGAGCAGCACTTCGGCTTCGAGGCAGCGGCCTGGTATTGGCACTTTGTCGATGTGGTGTGGATTGGTCTGTTTGTCTTCGTTTATGTGCTGTGACGCGGCTACCAGGTGACATGCGAGACCAGTTGGCCGCTATAGAAACCCCAGGCAATAAGGGCAACGGTCAGCGCGGTAAGGGTCACGCGCACAGTCAGCGCGTTGACCACACGGGAGGTTTTACCTTCGTCCTTGACCAGAAAGAACAGGCCACTGAACAGGCTGACCAGAGTAGCCAGTAGTAACAGGACGATCGCGGCTTTAAGCATGCGTGACTCCCAAGCGGAACTTCGGGGGAAGGGAAATGTGTTTCAGCTGCAGTATAGCCAGCTTGTTCAGGGCTTTAGGGAGGTCGCAATGAGTGCCTTCCGTCCTGGCTGGCTGCCCAGCGTGCTGGTGCTGCTGCTGTTTCCTTGTCTGATCGCCCTCGGCTTCTGGCAGCTGGCGCGGGCCGAAGAAAAGCGCGAGCTGTTGGCCGCACATCAAGCTCAGCAATTGGCTGCTCCCATCAGCATCGCTGAGCTGGAGCGGCAGTCCAACCCGGCTTACCAGCGTGTGCAGTTGCAGGGCTTCTTCGATGCGCGGCATACCCTGCTGCTGGACAACCGCACCCGCGACGGCAAGGTCGGTGTTGAGGTGCTGCAACCTTTTTATGATCAAGCCAGCGGTCTTTGGCTGCTGCTCAATCGCGGCTGGTTACCCTGGCCAGATCGGCGTATTACACCAACCTTCGCCACCCCGGACACGCCGCTGCGCCTGCAAGCCACGGTGTATGTACCGCTAGGTGAAGCCTTTCAGCTGCAGACTGTGGAGCCGGCAAGCGGCTGGCCGCGGCTGGTCAACGAAGTGAAGCCTGATGTTCTGTGGCAGCAACTGGGCCGCGGTGGGCTGGGTTATGAGGTGCGCCTTGAGCCGGGCCCCGCGTCATTTCAGAGCGATTGGCCGATTATCGCCATGAGCCCCGACAAGCACCTTGGTTATGCCGTGCAGTGGTTCGCCCTGGCGGCGGCCCTGCTCTGCCTGTTTATCTATCTAGGTCTATCTAACGCGCGGGAGACTCGCCATGAACCCAGCCATCGCCCTGCCTGAAGTGTCGCCTGAACAGCGGCGCCGCGGGCGGCTGCAACTGATCCTGATCCTGGCCGTGGTGATCGGCCCGATGATCCTTGCCAGTGCCATGTACCAGTGGCGTTTCTGGGTACCAGAAACCCGTAGCTATCACGGCGAACTGATCGGCACTGGGCAGACTCGTGCCGACCTTGGTGTCGTGGGTGCCGATGAGCAACGCTGGCAGTTGCTGGTGACCGTGCCGGATGTTTGTGATGCCGCCTGCAAGGAGCTGGTGTTTCTCGCTCGCCAGGTACATATCGGCCTAAATCGTGATGTCGCCCGCGCTGCCCATGGCCTGGCCAGTGCCCTGCCTATTGCTGACGACTATGACGCCCAACTGCGCCGCGAATATCCGCAACTGGCGCGCTATCAGTTGCAGCTGGATGCCTACGGCAAGGCCGCCGGCAACGCCCCCGGTGCGCAGCTGTGGATCGTCGACCCGCGCGGCAACCTGGTGCTGCGGTATGACGCCACCAGCAAGGGCAAGTCGATTCTCAATGATCTGCGGCATCTGCTGAAAATCTCGCAAATTGGTTGATAGACCCTTAGAGGACTAATACACGTTGTTATCCCGCGCTGGAATCAGGCTCGGGCTGCTTTTCTAACGCTCGTAGATTTCACGCGCTAAGCGGATCTGCATGTTTGCCTTCGGCGGTTGCTTCCCCAGGGTGTTGTATTTGTCGAACCTTCGCTGGCTAGGGTTTTCAAAGGTCTACCTAAGGAGAAAAGATGAGTAAGCCTGGTTACCGTTTTGCCCTGTTCGCCACCGTGCTGGCGGTCGTTGTGGTGTTACTCGGTGCCTATACCCGCTTGACCCACGCCGGCCTGGGTTGCCCGGACTGGCCTGGCTGCTACGGCTTTATTGTTGTGCCGATGAGCGAGCATAAGCAGACCCTGGCCGAAGTGCGTTTTCCTGAAGCGCCGGTCGAAGTCGCCAAGGGCTGGTACGAAATGATCCACCGCTATTTTGCCGGTGCTCTGGGGCTGGTGATTCTGGGCTTGGCGGTACAAGCGCTGCGCCGCCGTGATGAGGCGAATCAGCCACTCAAACTGCCTCTGCTGTTGCTCGGTTTGGTGACATTGCAGGCGGCTTTCGGCATGTGGACGGTGACGCTGAAGCTCTGGCCGCAGGTGGTGACGGCGCACTTGCTTGGCGGCTTTGCCACGCTCAGCCTGCTGTTTCTATTGACCCTGCGTCTCTCCGGCAAGACGGCCGCCTTGGCCAACCTTCCCGCGCGACTGCGTAGCCTGGCGGCACTCGGTCTGCTGCTGGTAATTGGCCAGATTGCCTTGGGCGGCTGGGTCAGCAGCAACTACGCGGCGGTTGCCTGCGTCGATCTGCCGACCTGCCATGGCGAATGGTGGCCGGCGATGGACTTCGCCAACGGGTTTCACTTGACCCAGCATATCGGCCCCAATTACCTCGGCGGCCAGCTGGATAGCGACGCGCGCACCGCCATTCATATGACCCACCGCATTGGCGCGCTGCTGGTGACCCTGGTGCTGCTGCTGTTGGCCTGGCAACTCAAGCGCCATGGCCTGGCACGCTTGGCCGGGTTGCTGGTGCTGGCGCTGGCGGCGCAGATCAGCCTGGGTATCAGCAACGTGGTGTTTCATCTGCCACTGCTGGTGGCGGTGGCGCATAACCTCGGCGGTGCGGCTCTGTTGCTGACTTTAGTGCTGATCAATTACCGGCTGCGTAGCAGCTTAGCGCGGGCATCCCAAACGACGAGCGCGCAGGGCGGTTTTGCCGCACTGCCCAGCAAATAATCAGAACAATCGAGGAGAGACCCTATGGCTACTCTAGCGCGCGAACAGCAAGCCCACGTCAGCTGGCGCGACTACCTGGAGCTGACCAAGCCCAAGGTGGTGGTGCTGATGCTGATCACCTCCTTGGTCGGCATGTTTCTCGCCACCCGTGCGGGCGTGGCCTGGCAAGTGCTGATCTTCGGTAATCTCGGTATCGGCCTGTGCGCTGGCGCGGCGGCGGCGGTCAACCATGTGGTCGATCGGCGCATCGACTCGATAATGGCGCGCACGCTCAAGCGTCCGGTCACTTCGGGGCGCATCTCGCCGACTGCCGCGCTGGGTTTTGCCCTGTTGCTAGCGGTAGCGGGAATGGCCCTGCTGCTGACCTTTACCAACGAGCTGGCGGCCTGGCTGACCCTGGCTTCGCTGCTTGGTTATGCCGTGCTCTACACCGGCTTTCTCAAGCGCGCTACGCCGCAGAATATTGTCATTGGTGGTCTGGCCGGCGCGGCGCCGCCTCTGCTTGGCTGGGTGGCCGTGACTGGGCATATCAGCGCCGAACCGTTGCTGTTGGTGCTGATCATCTTCGCCTGGACGCCGCCGCATTTCTGGGCCCTGGCCATCCACCGCAAAGAGGAATACGCCAAGGCCGACATCCCCATGTTGCCGGTGACCCATGGTGAGCACTACACCAAGGTGCATATCCTGCTGTACACCCTGGTGATGTTTGCCGTGACCCTGCTGCCCTATGCCATCCATATGAGCGGGCTGCTCTACCTGGCCTGCGCCGTGGTGTTGGGCGGGCGCTTCCTGCATTGGGCGGTGGTGCTGTACCGTGACAGCAAGCCGCATGCCGCGATCAACACTTTCAAATACAGCATCTGGTATCTTTTCGCGCTTTTTATCGCCCTGCTGGTCGACCACTATCTGATCATGTAGAAGCTACTGCGCTCGGTTCTGCTGCGTTGAAATCAGCCTCGGAATGCTCATGTACAACTCGCACACTGCGCTTCCTCGGCTGACTTCGCCTTGCATAACCGTCGCTCGCGACGCTTCTAAATGATCAGAATCTGCTGTTAAACCTGTAATCGTTGGTGCCATGACCCGAACCCAGATCACCGTTTTTGTTCTCGTTGCCATCGTCGCCCTGGTGCTGGGCCTGACCGTCAACAAGGTGCTGACCAGCAAGGGCCAGGGTGATCCCACCGTTCTGCTGGATGCCGGCATCGTCCTGCTGCCACAGAGCCGCAGCCTGCCGGAGCTGAGCCTGACCAATCAGGATGGCCAGAAAGTAGCGGTCGATCAGCTCAAGGATCAGTGGAGCCTGCTGTTCTTCGGCTACACCTTCTGCCCGGACATTTGCCCGGCCACCCTCGCCCAGCTGCGCCAACTGCAAGGTCAGCTACCGCCGGAAACCCTGGCCAAGTTGCGTATCGTGCTGGTCACGGTTGACCCCAATCGCGATACGCCGGAGCAGTTGAAGAAGTACCTGGACTATTTCGATGCCGGTTTTATCGGCCTGACCGGCGAGCAGGCGACTCTGCAGAAGCTCGCCAACGGCGTCAGCATTCCGTATATCCCGGCTGATACCAGCAAGGAAAACTACACCGTCGACCATAGCGGCAACTTGGTGATCATCGGCCCGGATGGCAAGCAGCGCGGCTTTATCCGCGCGCCGATCAACAACTCCAAGTTGGCCGCGCAGCTGCCCGGCCTGCTTGATCGTTCATAAGGCACTATTTGGCGAATAGCTGGCTGATGTCCTTGAACGCCTTGAACTCCAGGGCGTTGCCGCATGGGTCGAGCAGGAACAACGTGGCCTGCTCGCCCGCCTGACCGGCGAAGCGCACATAGGGCTCGATCACAAATTGCGTGCCCTTGGCCTGTAGCCGCGCTGCCAGCGTTTGCCAATCCTCCCAGCTCAATACCACACCGAAATGCGGCACCGGTACGTCGTGACCGTCCACCGGGTTGCTGTGCGCCGCCTCTTGATAGGCCATCTTTGGCGCCTGATGAATCACCAGCTGGTGGCCGAAAAAGTCGAAGTCCACCCAGTGCTCACTGCTGCGGCCTTCGGCACAGCCGAACACCTCACCGTAGAAGTGCCGTGCAGCTGCCAGGTCGTAGACGGGAATTGCCAGGTGAAAAGGTGCGAGAGCCATGCTGGAGTTCCTTGAAAGGGCGGTCTGCTGATTCTCAGCAACAGCGATTCTGATGAAAAGCGAATATTCTTGCTCGCAAGCACCAATAAAATTGATCAGTTGAGGCGTCGATGCTACGCGAGTTGAAAACCTTTGTGGCGGTGGCGCGGCATGGCACCTTCGCGGCGGCCGGCCAGCAGGTTGGCCTGACTCAGTCTGCAGTGAGCGCACAAATGCGTGTGCTGGAGCGGGGGCTGGGCGTCCGGTTGTTCGAACGCAGTGGTCGTTCGGCGGTGCTGAATGCTGTCGGTCGACATGCCTTGCCGCTGGCGGAGCAGATGCTCGGGCTGTATGCGCAGATGGCCCTGCCGACCAGCGCGGCCGAGTGGCAAGGCGAACTGAAAGTAGGTGCGATTGCCACGTTGCAGACCGGTCTGCTGCCCGAGGCCTTGCCGCAGTTTCGCGCGGCCGCCCCACGAGTCGAGCTGAAGCTGGTGCCGGGCGTATCGCTGAACCTGCTGAGTCAGATCGATGCCGGCGAATTGGACCTGGCGCTGTTGATCAAGCCGCCCTTCGAGCTGCCTAAGGAACTGCTGCAGATCAGCCTGGCGCGTGAGCCGTTTGTGCTGATCACGCCGCTCAGCGTGACGGCGGATAATCCGCTGCAGATCCTCGCCGAGCAGCCGTTCGTGCGTTACGACCGACGTTCGTTCGGTGGGCGACGGGTCAATCAGTTCCTCCGCGAGCAGCGCCTGACGGTACAGGAAGCGCTGGAGCTGGATGAGCTGGAGGCGATTGTACGCATGGTCGAATGCGGCCTTGGGGTATCGCTAATTCCGCGTGCCGGTCTGTGGCTGCAGCGGCCAACCCAGTTGCGGGTGATCGATCTGGGCGAGCTGACCTTCCACCGTGAACTGGTGGCGATATTGCGCCGCGCTCAGCGTCAGCCGGCTCTGGATTGCCTGCTTGAGTGCCTGAGCGAAGCTGCCCTAAACGACAAACCCCGCACGGGGCGGGGTTTGGCAGAGGGTGCAGCTAACGCGGCGTCTTAGAACGCCGGAACTACAGCGCCCTGATACTTCTCAGCGATAAAGGCTTTCACTTCGGCGCTGTTCAGCGCCTTGGCCAGTTTCTGCAGGGCGGCGTTGTCCTTGTTGTCGGCACGCGCAACCAGGATGTTGACGTACGGCGAGTCGTTACCTTCGATGATCAGCGCGTCCTTGGTCGGGTTGAGCTTGGCTTCCAGGGCGTAGTTGGTGTTGATCAGCGCCAGGTCGACCTGGGTCAGCACGCGCGGCAGGGTGGCGGCTTCCAGTTCACGCACCTTGATAGTTTTCGGGTTCTCGGCGATGTCTTTTGGCGTGGCGAGGATGCCGGCTTCCGGCTTGAGGGTGATGAGGCCAGCCTTTTGCAGCAGCAACAGGGCACGGCCGCCGTTGGTGGCGTCGTTAGGGATTACCACGTTGGCGCCTTGCGGCAGGTCGGCCAGGGTTTTGTGCTGGCTGGAGTAGGCGCCGAAGGGCTCGACGTGTACGCCGGCAACGCTGACCAGCTCGGTGCCGCGGCTCTTGTTGAACTCATCCAGGTACGGCTGGTGCTGGAAGAAGTTGGCATCCAGGCGCTGCTCGGCAACTTGTACGTTGGGCTGCACGTAGTCGGTGAAGACTTTGATGTTCAGTTCAACGCCTTCTTTGGCCAGGGCCGGCTTAACGAACTCGAGTATTTCCGCGTGCGGCACGGCAGTAGCGGCGACGCTCAGGCTTTCAGCCTGGGCGGAAAAGGCTGCCAGGGCAGCAACGGCGACGATCAGTTTTTTCATCATAAAGCTCCTTGTGGGATTGGCTTGGGGCGGCGGGTCGCCGCGCTACGTCAAACGATCTATTTACGGGAAAAATGCACCACCAGCTTGTCGCCGACGGTTTGTAGAATCTGTACCAGCACCAGCAGCAGGATCACTGTCACCGCCATCACGTCTGGCTGATAGCGCTGATAACCGTAACGCACGGCCAGGTCGCCCAGGCCGCCGCCGCCGATCAGGCCGCTCATGGCGGTGTAGGACACCAGGGTAATGGCGGTCACGGTGATCGCCGCGATGATGCCTGGTAGCGCCTCGGGCAGCAGTGCGTTGACCACGATCTGCCGGGTGGTTGCGCCCATGGCCTGGGTCGCTTCGATGATGCCGCGGTCGACTTCACGCAGCGCGGTTTCCACCAGACGGGCGAAAAACGGCGTGGCCCCGACTACCAGCGGAGGAATGGCCCCGGCGACGCCCAGCGAGGTGCCGGTGACGATCACCGTGAAGGGGATCATCACGATCAGCAGGATCACGAACGGCACCGAGCGCAGGATATTTACCAGCAGCGAGAGGAAGCCGTAGAAGGCCTTCTGTTCGAACATCTGCCGTGGGCTGGTCAGGAATAGCAGCACGCCTAAGGGGAGTCCCAAAAGCACGGTAAATAGCATGGAGCCGCCGAGCATGCTCAGGGTGTCCAGGCTGGCGTAGCCGATTTCCGCCCAATCCACGTTGGGCAGCAGGCGAGTCAGTAGGGCTTCCATTAGCGCAGCACCTCCAGATGCACGTCGGCGGCTTCAAAGCGCGCCAGCGCGGCGTCCAGATCGCCGCCGGTCAGGGCCAGGGTCAGCTGGCCGTAGGGGGTGTCCTTGATGCGGTCGATACGTCCTGCGAGGATGCTGTAATCCACTCCAGTTTCCCGCGCCACGGTGCCCAGCAGGGGCGCGTAGGTGGCTTCGCCCTGGAAAGTTAGGCGCAGGATACGTCCGGCGACATGGGCAAAATCGTCACGCTGTTCGTTCTCGTCGATCTGCTCGGCTTCCTGCACGAAGCGCTTGGTGGTGGCGTGCTGTGGATGCAGAAACACCTCGGCCACCGGGCCGGATTCGACAATTACCCCGGCTTCCATCACCGCTACGCGGTCGCAGACTCGGCGGATCACGTCCATCTCGTGGGTGATCAGCACGATGGTCAGGTTCAGCTCGCGGTTGATCTCGGCCAGTAGCTGCAACACCGAGGCGGTGGTCTGCGGGTCGAGGGCGCTGGTGGCTTCGTCGCACAGCAGGATTTTCGGTTCGGTGGCGAGGGCGCGGGCAATGCCGACGCGCTGCTTCTGTCCGCCGGAGAGCTGCGCCGGGTACTTGTTGGCGTGATCCTGCAGGCCGACGCGGGCCAGCAACTCCGTCACGCGGGCATTGATAGCGCTACGCGGCAGCTCGCCGGCCAATTTGAGCGGCAGGGCGACGTTGTCGGCGACGGTTTTCGATGAGAGCAGGTTGAAGTGCTGGAAGATCATCCCGACCTGCTGACGGAAGCGCCGCAGGCCGCTGGCGTCGAGCGCGGTGACGTCTTCGCCGTCGATCTCGATACGCCCGCCGGAAGGCTGTTCCAGGCGGTTGATCAGACGCAGCAGAGTGCTTTTGCCGGCGCCGGAGTGACCGATGATGCCGAACACTTCGCCCCGGGCAATCTGCAGATCGCTCGGTTGCAAAGCGGGGATGTCCTGACCACTGACGCGATACGCCTTGTGGACCTGGTGAAAATTGATCACGGGATAAACCTTTTGGGTTTTTCGGGCTGCCGGGTAGGCCGAAACGGCGGCTAGTCTACCCGGCGCTGTTTAGGTCGCAAAAATCTTTGTAGGCCTATGGTTATAGCTAAATTGCATTAGATACCTGGCCGCTCTGGGCAGTGTAGCCAGCGCCAATGCAAACGACCGGGCAAGCCCGGTCGTTGTGCTGCCCAAGCCGCATCAGCGTTTGGGGCTGAGTACCAGCTGCGGCACCTGAGCCGGCTTGATCACCTGGCTCATGCGTGGGCTGAAACTCGGGTCGATGCGCTTGATCCGCGCGTTGAGCAAGGAGGCGACCCAGGGGAAATCTTTGGCCTGGCGCACTTCGATGCGCACTGCGCAATTGAACGCGACCATATCCGCCGCAACCCCATCGAGCAGGCTGCGCAGGCGCTCGTTGTCCTGGTTATCGAGCATCGGCAGGGCGATCACGCTGCTGGCGGCTGCTGGGTCGATCAGTCGGGCCTGCGGCTTGGCTGGCGCTGGTTCTTCTGCTGGCGGGGTATTCGGCAGCTGAGTGGCCTGGATCGCAGCAGCCTGGCGTTCGGCAGCCAGACGCAACTGGCGCGCCTGCTCCAGGCGGGCGGCTTCGGCACGGGCGTCGGCCTGCTCAGCAGAGCGGCGCTGTTGTGCGGCGGCGGCTAGTTCGGCTTCACGGGCCTGGGCGATGGCACCATCCAAGCCGGTGGTCAGCGCCGGTGCTTGCGGCATCAGGCTGCGGGCGCGGCTCAGGGCTTTGGTGGCGTTATCCAGATCGCCGGCTTGCAGGGCTTTCTGGCCTTGTTGCAGATGCGCTTCAGCGAGCTGGCGCTGGTATTGCTCTAGGCGGGTATCGCCGGCGGCGCGTTGCTGCAGGCTACCGAGCTGGCTTTCGGCACCGCTCAGGTCGCCGCTGGCGAGGCTTTGGTCGAGCTGGCGAAAGGCGCTGACCAGATCGTCCACCGGCAGGTTGGCCGGTTGCGGCGCGCTTTGGCAGCCGGCCAGCAGCAGAACCAGAATCAGGGGGAATCCACGGAAAATGAACGATTTCATTACTGCGCGTCTCGAATTGTGCAAAAAACGCGCAAGTCTACACTGCGCTCGAAAGCATCACCAACTGTTCAAGCCGTTGGCCGAGGTAGGCTCATCGTAGGGCGGGTTAGCGACGCCATGCTCCGTACCTCGAGACACCAGCCCTTTGGCGCGTCGTGTAACCCACGAGGCGATCTCCCGTGTTGCGTCGATGGTGGGTTACGGCGCAACGGCAAATCGCACAGGCCATCCAGCTGGTAACAAGCGCCTAACCCACGAAAAGACGTTTAACCGCAGGTTTCAGGCGGTGCGTCTTGGCAGGGCAAAACTCAGTAAAAACAGTGTTGCTGCGCTGACCACGATGGACGGCCCGGCCGGAGTGTCCTGAAACCACGACAGGCTCAGCCCACCGCACACCGCGACGATGCCCAGCAGGCTGGCGCCGAAGGCCATCTGTTCCGGCGTGCGCGCATGGCGCTGGGCGGCGGCGGCAGGAATGATCAGCAAAGAGGTGATCAACAGCACGCCGACGATCTTCATCGCCACGGCGATCACCACAGCGATCAGCAGCATCAAGCTCAGGCGAATCGCCGCCACGGGCAGGCCTTCGACCTTGGCCAGCTCCTCGTGCACGGTAATCGCCAGCAGCGGCCGCCAAAGTATGGCCAGCAACACCAGCACCAGCGCACTGCCGCCGATGATCCAGGCCAGGTCGGTCGGGCCGACGGCCAGCAGGTCGCCGAACAGGTAGCCCATCAGGTCGATGCGTACATCCTGCATAAAACTCAGCACCACCAGGCCCAGCGAAAGGGTGCTGTGGGCGAGGATGCCGAGCAATGTGTCGGAGGCCAGTGGCTGGCGGCTTTGCAGGGTGACCAGCAGCACCGCCAGCAGTACGCAGCCGACGGTTACCGCCAGGGTCGGGCTGACGTCGAGCATCAGACCCAGGGCGACGCCGAGCAGCGCGGCATGTGACAGGGTGTCGCCGAAATAGGCCATGCGCCGCCACACCACAAAGGAACCCAGTGGACCGGCAACCAGCGCCAGGGCGAGACCGGCGAGCAGGGCGTTGAGCAGAAAATCAGCCATGCTTGCAGCCATCTCCGTGGATATGGGGTTTTACTGGGCCTTTGATGCTCAACCCGGCGGGGGCGTCCGTAACTACAGCGCCGTGCAAGTCGTGCTCATGGTCATGGTGGTGGGTGTAGACGGCCAGGCTCTTGGCGTCCTCGCCGAACAGCTCGACAAAGGCCGGATCGAAGCTGACCTGCTCTGGGTGCCCGGAACAGCAGACGTGGCGGTTGAGGCAGACCACCTGATCGGTGGTGCTCATCACCAGATGCAAGTCGTGGGACACCATCAGCACGCCGCAGCCATGGCGGTCGCGCAGCTGGGTGATAAGCCGGTACAGCTCGGCCTGGCCGGCGACATCGACGCCCTGCACCGGCTCATCCAACACCAGCAGTTCCGGCTCGCGCAACAAGGCGCGGGCCAGCAGCACGCGCTGCAGCTCGCCCCCGGAAATGCTTTGCAGCGGGCTGTCGATCACCTGCTCAGCGCCCACTTCCGCCAGCGCTGCCTGCACATCTGCGCGCGTTACACCGGGCACCAACCGCAGAAATCGCAACACCGAGAGCGGTAGGGTGGCATCGACATGCAGTTTTTGCGGCATATAGCCAACGCGCAGTTTGGGCTTGCGCCAGACGCTACCGGTGTCGGGTTTGAGCAGGCCTAGCACGGCGCGCACCAGGGTGGTCTTACCGGCGCCGTTGGGGCCGATCAGGGTGACGATTTCTCCAGGCTTTACGCTTAACTGCACATCCTGCAGCACGCTCTGTCCGGCGAAGGTCACGCCCACCCCAGCGAGGCGGATCAGGGCGTTGCTCATGCGGGCTCCTGGCAGCCTGCGCAAAGGCCTACCACTTCTACCGTCTGGCTTTCCACGGCGAAGCCAACCCCGGCCGCACTGTTGATGATGGCATTGCTGATCGCGGCCTGTTCGAGCTCGATGGCCGCATGGCAGCCACGGCAAATGAGGAACTGGCCCTGGTGAGCGTGTTCCGGATGACTGCAGCCGACAAAGGCGTTGAGTGAGGCGATGCGGTGCACCAGGCCGTTTTCCAAGAGGAAATCCAGGGCGCGGTACACCGTCGGTGGCGCGGCGCGACGGCCATCTTCATCGCTCAGCACGCCGAGGATGTCATAAGCCCCTAGCGGCTTGTGACTGGCCCAGACCAGCTCCAGCACGCGCTTGCGCAGAGTGGTCAGGCGTAACCCCTGGCGCGCGCAGATGCTTTCCGCCTCTGCGAGGGCATGA
This sequence comes from Pseudomonas sp. EA_35y_Pfl2_R5, assembly GCF_963970805.1. Lineage (NCBI taxonomy): Bacteria > Pseudomonadati > Pseudomonadota > Gammaproteobacteria > Pseudomonadales > Pseudomonadaceae > Pseudomonas > Pseudomonas sp. EA_35y_Pfl2_R5. The sequence continues at coordinate 737,008 of NZ_CAXAOW010000001.1, forward strand.
GTGACGCAGTGAGAATGGTCGTGTGGGCGTGAAGCCAGCGGCGCTTGAGTCATGGGCAACGACGAATAAGGTGAGAGACGTTATTATATTACCCGTTCCTTCCCGCTTGAGTGTTCCCCGTGTTACGTCTTTTTCCGGCTTTGAGTCTGCTGTTGATCACTTTATCCCTGAGTTTTGTGGCCCAGGCCCAGTCTCAAACCCAGCTGCGGGTGCTGACCAGCATCAAGCCGCTGCAGCTGATTGCCGCTGCCGTACAGGACGGCGTCGGCCAGCCCGACGTACTGCTGCCGCCGGGCGCTTCGCCGCATCACTATGCATTGCGCCCCTCCGATGTGCGCCGGGTGCGCGATGCCGACCTGCTGTATTGGGTTGGCGCGGACCTTGAGAGCTTTCTGCCACGCGTGCTGGCCGGCCGGAATAAGCCAAGCGTGGCAGTGCAGGATGTACCGGGTATGTCCCTGCGGCATTTTGGCGATAGCGAAGGGCAACATGCCGAGCATCAGGATGATCACGCAGATCACGCAGATCACGCAGATCACGCGCACGCAGCCGACCAGCATGACCATGCACACCGCCCCGGCAGCCTGGATGCCCACCTCTGGTTGCTGCCGGCTAACGCCCGGGTGATTGCCGACAAGATCGCCAGCGATCTAGCGCAGGCTGATCCGGGCAATGCTGCGCGTTACCATGCCAATGCCAAGGCGTTCGGCGAGCGTCTGGATGAACTGGATCAGCGCCTGAAAAGCCGCTTGAACGGTTTGGCCGGCAAGCCCTACTTCGTCTTCCACGAAGCCTATGACTACTTCGAGGCCGCCTATGGCCTCAAGCACGCCGGTGTATTCAGCGTGCTCGGTGAAGTGCAGCCGGGCGCCCAGCATGTCGCCGCCATGCGTAAACGTCTGCAGCAAGCGGGGCCAACCTGCGTATTCAACGAGCCGCCGCTGCGCCCGCGGCTGGCACAAACCCTGACCGCCGGTCTGCCGGTTACCCTGGCTGAACTGGACGCTATGGGCGGCGCCTTGCAGGTGGACGCACGTGGCTATGAGGTATTACTGGAAAATCTGGCAGGCGAATTGGCGGGTTGTCTCGAGGCGCTATAGGTTGTGCTGCGCAGCAGCGAGGCCCAACGCTAGTCGGCTCTTGGAATTGTTGGACCTCGCTCAGCCCAACCTACCTACTTCTTTAGAACGCGAACGGCAGTGCTAGATCAATCTGCTGGCGCTGCGCCAGGCGACGCTGGAATTCGTCCGGATCATGGATCAGTACTTCCTGTCCGGCGAACGATTCGGCAGCGATCAGGCGTGACAGCCAGAAGCGCACGCAGGCGATACGCAGCATGGCCGGCCAAAGCTCAGCTTCTGCCGCGGTGAATGGTCGCAGGCCGGCATAGGCCCCGAGCAGCGCTTGCGCGCGTTTGTTGTCGAGGCTGCCGTCTTCGAAAGAGCACCAGTCATTCAGGGCAATCGCCAGGTCATAGAGCATCGGCCCTGAGCAGGCGTTGTAGAAATCGATCACCCCGGCCAAGTGGTTGCCGTCGAATAGCACATTGTCGCGGAACAGGTCGGCATGCAGATTGGCCTGCGGCAAGGCGAGGATGCGCGGCCTGAGTGCATGGATCTCCGCCAGCGCATCGCGCAGCAAAGGCAACTGTTCATCAGGCAGTTGCAAGGCCAGGCTCGGCCCTTCAGCGAGCATCCAGTCCAGGCCCCGGTCACTCTTGCGCGGCAGTGGCTGATTGCGCGTGGCCAAGTGGATGCGCGCCAGCAGTGCGCCGACTTCCTGGCAGTGATGTGGGTTGGCCTCATGCACATGCTTGCCAGCTAGGCGCGGCTGGAGCAGCGCCGGTTTTTCCGCCAGGCTGCGCAACGCTTCGCCGCTGGTTGTGCGTAGGGCATAGGGCACTGGCAGACCGACGTCGTGCAGCACGTCGAGCAGTTCGATAAAGAAGGGCAAGTCGCCGCTCGGGCCGCGCTCGATCAGGGTCAGAACGAATTCGCCCTGCTCCAGGCTGACGAAGAAATTGCTGTTCTCGCTGCCCGCGGCAATGCCCTGGAAGTCGCGCAAGCGACCCAGGCCATAGGGGGCGAGAAACGCCTCGAGCTCATGGCGCTCAAGCGGGGTAAACACCGACATTGCAGAACTGCCTTCTTACCAGCTGAAAATTTCCCAGGCCGGAATCAACATATCCGGGCTGTCCGAACGGACGAAGTTGCCATCACTGCCATCGGCGCGTACCAGAAAGTACGGTTTACCGCCTTTGGGAATGACCTTGACCGCGTAGAGAAAACCGTTGACCCGATATTCATGGATGGTGCGGTCGCCGTCCTGGCGAATGGTTACGTCTGGATCGGCCGAAACCGGGTCTTCGGCGTGGACTGCCAGGGTGGTGAACGCCAGCAGGCTGGCCAGCAACAGGCGATTGAGTGCGCGCATGATAACCTTGTCCCTTTGATTCCAATGGTGCGGCCATTCTACCGCCGCCCCCGCCGAAAAGGTTGATCCTGCTCATGAGCCAAGCCCCTCTCGTTCTGGTTGACGGTTCGTCTTACCTTTACCGTGCCTTCCACGCCCTGCCGCCGCTGACCACCTCCAAGGGCTTGCCCACCGGCGCGGTGAAGGGCGTGCTGAACATGCTCAAGAGCCTGCGCAAGCAGTACCCGAAAAGCCCGTTTGCCGTGGTGTTCGACGCCAAGGGTGGGACCTTCCGCGATGAAATGTTCGCCGAGTACAAGGCCAACCGTCCGTCGATGCCCGATGAGCTACGCGTCCAGGTCGAGCCGCTGCACGCCAGCGTTAGGGCCATGGGCTACCCGCTGTTGTGCGTCGAGGGCGTCGAGGCCGATGACGTGATTGGCACCCTGGCCCGCCAATGCGCCGCCGAGGGCCGCGATGTGGTGATCTCCACCGGCGACAAGGACATGGCCCAGTTGGTTTGCCCGCACGTTACGCTGGTCAACACCATGACCGGTAGCGTCTACGACATCGATGGCGTGAAAGCGAAATTCGGGGTCGGTCCTGAACTGATCATCGATTACCTGGCGCTGATGGGTGACAAGGTCGACAACATTCCCGGCGTACCGGGCGTCGGTGAAAAGACCGCGCTGGGCCTGTTGGTCGGTGTCGGCGGCGGCCTGGATGTGCTCTACGCCAACCTCGATAAAGTGCCTGAGTTGCCGATCCGCGGCGCCAAGACCCTGCCGGCCAAACTTACCGAGCACAAGGACATGGCCTACCTGTCCTATGCGCTGGCGACCATCAAACTGGATGTGCCGTTGAATATCGCCATCGATTCGCTGCATCCGGGTGCAAGCGATCTGCCTGCTCTGCTTGAGCTGTACGCCGAGCTGGAATTTAAAACCTGGCGCGATGAGTTGTTGCGCAGCAATCCGGCTCCGGCTGCCAAGACTCCGGTAGCCGCGCCTGCCGACGATCTGTTTGCTCTGGCCCCTAGCGCCAGTGCTGCCGCTGTAGTCGCGCCAGCTCCAGCAACCTCTGATGCCCCGACTGCCGACGCGGCGGTTACCGAGCTGTCCGCACCGGCAGCCTTGGGTGATTACCAGTGCATCCTGGAGCAGGTGCAGTTCGACGAATGGCTGGAGAAGCTGCGCAATGCCGAGCTGATCGCTTTCGACACCGAAACCACCGGCCTGGATGCACAGAAGGCCCAGTTGGTCGGCCTGTCCTTCGCGGTCAAGTCCGGCGAAGCGGCGTATATCCCGGTCGCGCATTCTTATATGGGCGTGCCAACTCAGCTGGATCGCGATGCGGTGCTCAAGGCGCTGAAACCGATTCTCGAAGACCCGAAAAAAGCCAAAGTCGGTCAGCACGCCAAGTACGACATCAATATCCTCGCCAATGCCTCGACGCCGATTGCGGTGCAAGGCGTGGCTTTTGACACCATGCTCGAATCCTACGTGCTGGACTCCACGGCCACCCGTCACGACATGGACAGCCTGGCGCTCAAATACCTCGATCACAGCAACATCCGCTTCGAGGATATCGCCGGCAAAGGCGCCAAACAGCTGACCTTTGACCAGATCGATCTGGCCCAGGCCGCGCCTTACGCCGCTGAGGATGCCGACGTGACCCTGCGTCTGCACCAGCACCTGTGGGCCAAGCTGTCGGCTGAGCCGAGCCTGGCCAAGGTGCTGCAGGAAATCGAAATGCCGCTGGTGCCGGTGCTGGCGCGCATCGAACGCCAAGGTGCGCTGGTGGATGCCAAGCTGCTCGGCCTGCAAAGCAACGAGTTGGGCGAGAAGCTGGTGGCGCTGGAGCGTCAGGCTTTCGAGATTGCCGGTGAGGAGTTCAACCTGGCTTCACCCAAACAGTTGGGAGTCATTCTCTACGAGAAGCTCGGTCTACCGGTGATCAGCAAAACCGCCAAGGGCCAGGCGTCGACTGCCGAAGCGGTGCTGGCCGAACTGGCCGAGCAGGACTTCGAACTGCCCAAGGTGCTGATGCAGTACCGTAGCTTGAGCAAACTGAAAAGCACCTACACTGACCGCTTGCCAGAGCAGGTCAACCCGCGCACCGGACGTATTCACACCAGCTATCACCAGGCGGTGGCGGCCACCGGGCGTTTGTCGTCCACCGACCCGAACCTGCAGAACATTCCGATCCGTACTGCCGAAGGCCGACGCATTCGCCAAGCCTTTGTCGCGCCCAAGGGCTACAAACTGCTGGCGGCGGACTATTCGCAGATCGAGCTGCGCATCATGGCTCACCTGGCCAAGGATGAAAGCCTGTTGGATGCCTTCCGCCACGGTCGCGATGTACACAAGGCCACCGCTGCCGAGGTGTTCGGCGTGCCGTTGGAAGAGGTCACCAGTGATCAACGCCGCAGCGCCAAGGCGATCAACTTCGGTTTGATCTACGGCATGAGCGCTTTTGGCCTGGCCAAGCAGATCGGCTGCGACCGTAAACAGGCGCAGGCCTATATCGATGTGTATTTCGCCCGTTATCCCGGGGTGCTGGCCTATATGGAGCGCACCCGCGAGCAGGCGTCCGAGCAGGGCTTTGTCGAGACGCTGTTCGGCCGCCGTCTGTACCTGCCGGATATCCACGCGAAGAACCAGGCGCTGCGCAAAGGCGCCGAACGCACGGCAATCAACGCGCCGATGCAAGGCACGGCGGCGGACATCATCAAGCGCGCCATGGTCACGGTGGACAGTTGGCTAAGCGAATCCGGCCTGGATGCCAAGGTCATCCTGCAGGTACACGATGAGCTGGTGCTGGAGGTTCGCGAGGATCTGGTCGCACACGTCAGCGAGCAGATCCGGCCACTCATGGGCAATGCCGCCGTGCTGGATGTACCGCTGCTGGTGGAGGTCGGCGTGGGCGACAACTGGGATGAGGCCCATTAAGGCGTTCCCCGGCAGCGTGGCGGTAGCGCTCGTATGGCAGGTGCTAAATGAACATGAGTATCAATGCCGACTTGCTTATAACTAATTAATTTTTAGCTGCGTCTGAACTTTGCTATGGCTTGGCCACTCAGAGCTTATGAATGGCCTAGACAACCATTCAATGCTCCTTTGTTGTGTTAAGTGTTGGCAGATTCTGGACCCCGCCCTAGCGGTTCAGATGTTGAACCCCGAAACTTCCCTCCCCCATAAGAAGTTTCGGGGTTTTTTTATGTCTGCCATCCATGGACGTTACCTATTAGATCCTCGCGCAGTTTGAATCAGGCTTCGGCTTCTTCGTCATCCGGCAGGGCAAACTCACCCAGCTGCAGCCATTCGGCCAACACTGCTTGGGCGTCTTCAATGCCAATACGTTTGGGTGCAGAGAACAGTTGGATACTGACGCGATCACCCCAGCCCTTTTGAATATCCTGGCGGACCTTGAGCAAGGTGTTCTTCGCTGCACCAAAAGCCAGCTTGTCGGCCTTGGTCAGCAGGATGTGCATGGGCATTTCGCTGGCAACTGACCAGTCCAGCATGAGGATGTCGAACTCGGTTAGCGGCTTGCGGATATCCATCATCAACATCAGACCGCGCAGGCATTCGCGGCTGCCCAGATAGGCTTCCAGGTGCTTTTGCCAGTGCAGCTTGAGCGGGATCGGCACCTTGGCGTAGCCATAACCCGGCAGGTCGACCAGGCGACGCTCTTCGTCGAGCTTGAAGAAGTTGAGCAGTTGGGTGCGCCCTGGCGTCTTCGAGGTGCGTGCCAGGCTGGCGTGGGTAAGAGTATTCAGGGCGCTGGATTTACCGGCGTTGGAGCGCCCGGCAAAGGCCACTTCATGGCCGAAATCTTCAGGGCACTGGTCAACTTTCGCCGCGCTGATAAGGAAAGTAGCCTGTTGGCACAGGCCGATAATGGGGTTCTTGGCTTGCATCTGGGTATCCGTGAGGGCGAGCGTAGGGTGGCGTTACAGGCGCGATGCCCTTGCGACATTTGCGCGCAGCCTGCCTGTTGCCGCATAGCGCGGCAAGCTGCGTCGTTTCCGTTTCAATGACGCCAGTATATAATGGCGCAGATTTTGTGTGCGCTTTCTCCCGCTGTTGGATAAGTGTTCACGGGAACGATTTAGATCATCTGCCCCTAGAAAGCAGTACGTTCCCCTCCCTGATGAGGTTGATCTGATGAAAAACTTGCTGATTGCAGCCAGTGTATTGATGCTGTCGTTGAGTGCTCAGGCTGCACAGGACCCAGAAGCCGTTTACGCGCGCTCTTGTGGGGTGTGCCATAACGGGGCGATCCCCACCGCGCCGCTGAAAGGCGACAAGGCTGCCTGGGAGCCGCGCCTGGCGAAAGGCACCGATGCACTGGTACAGAGCGTCACCAATGGTTTGGGTGCCATGCCGCCACGTGGGTTGTGCATGGACTGCTCGGCCGAGGATTACCAAGCCGTCATCAAGTTGATGACCGAGTAAGCCCGGCTTATAAACTCTTTCTCTTAGCCGTAAATTGGATTAGCTGATGAACAAAGTACTCGTGAGTCTGCTGTTGACCCTGGGCATCACCGGCCTGGCACATGCCGCAGGCAATGCTGAAGCCGGTCAGGGTAAGGTTGTTGTGTGTGGTGCTTGCCATGCTGCCGATGGTAATAGCGCTGCGCCAAACTTCCCGAAACTGGCTGGTCAAGGCGAGCGTTACTTGCTCAAGCAGTTGAAGGACATCAAGTCCGGCGCGCGCCCTGTGGTGGAAATGACCGGGATGCTTGATGGTCTGAGCGACCAGGACCTGGAAGATATCTCCGCCTATTTCGCCAGCCAGCAGATGAGCGTGGGCGCAGCTGACCCGAAACTGGTCGAGCGCGGCGGTGAGCTGTTCCGTGGCGGCAAGCTGGCTGAAGGCATGCCTTCTTGCACCGGCTGCCATACACCAAATGGCGCTGGTCTGGATGCCGCCGGTTACCCACAATTGGGTGGCCAACACGCAACCTACATTGCCAAGCAGCTGACTGACTTCCGCGAAGGCAACCGCACCAATGACGGCGACAGCATGATCATGCGTTCGATCGCCGCCAAGCTGAGCAACAAGGATATCGAAGCGCTATCCAGTTTTATTCAGGGTCTGCATTGATCCGCTAACACTGCGACATGCAGTAATGAAATAGGGTGGCCCAGGCCACCCTTTTTCGTTGTGGGCATCGCTACAATGCAGGGAACCCCAGTTTTCCTCGCGGGTCGAACTTCGGTTCGTCATCACGCACCGTTTATAGCCAAGGAGTAACGCATGCGTAACCTGATTCTCAGTGCCACTCTCGTCACCGCCAGCCTGTTTGGCCTGAGCGCTCATGCCGAGCCGATCGAAGCAGGCAAGCAGTATGTCGAGTTGAACAACCCGGTAGCGGTTGCCAAGCCGGGCAAAATAGAAGTGGTGGAGCTGTTCTGGTACGGCTGTGGCCATTGCTACAAGTTTGAAGAGACCATCAACCCGTGGATCGACACCCTGCCGGAAGATGTCAATTTCGTGCGCATCCCAGCCATGTTCGGCGGCATGTGGAACGTCCACGGCCAGCTGTTTATCACCCTTGAAGCGATGAAAGCCGAGCATAAGGTGCATGCCGCCGTGTTCGATGCCATCCATGTGCAGGGCAAGAAGCTCGCGACCCCAGAAGAAATGGCCGACTTCCTGGCTGCCGAAGGCATCGACAAAGACGCCTTCCTCAAGACCTACAACTCCTTCGGCGTGAAGAGCCAGCTGGAAAAAGCCAAGAAACTCGCCATGGCCTACCAGATCACTGGCGTGCCTGTGATGATCGTTAATGGCAAATACCGTTTTGACATTGGCAGCTCGGGCGGCCCGCAGCAGGCGCTGCAAGTGGCTGATCACTTGATCGCCAAAGAGCGCGCCGCGCAGTAAGCGGCGTGCCAGGATAACGCGAAGTGCTCAGGCGCTGGCCAACCAGACGGGTGATTGACCTGTGCGATCCGCAGGTCAATCCAAGCTGCGCGCCGGCCGATGACTGGCCACAGAATGGCAGTTTGCGTCTGCTCAGTTTCAATATCCAAGTGGGCATCAGCACCCAGCGTTACCATCATTATCTGACTCGCAGCTGGCAACATCTGTTGCCGCATGCCGGGCGCAGCGGCAATCTGCAACGGATTGGCGATTTGCTCGGGGATTTCGACCTGGTCGCGCTGCAGGAAGTCGATGGCGGCAGCCTGCGTTCGGGTTACGTCAATCAGGTCGAGCACCTCGCTCATCTTGGCGCCTTCCCTTACTGGTATCAGCAGCTCAACCGCAACCTCGGCCGTTTGGCACAGCACAGCAACGGGGTGCTCAGCCGCTTGCGTCCCAGTCTGCTGGAAAACCACCCGTTGCCCGGTCCACCCGGACGTGGTGCGATGTTGCTGCGTCTGGGCGAAGGGCCGGATGCGGTTGCTGTGGTGATGATGCACCTGTCCCTTGGGGCGCGTACCCGCACCCGCCAGTTGGCCTATATCCGCGAACTATTGAGTGACTATCGGCATATGGTGTTGATGGGTGATATGAATACCCATGCCAATGACTTGCTGCAGCACTCGCCACTGCGCGATCTTGGCCTGCTGGCGCCGCAGATCGAAGCGACCTTTCCCAGCTGGCGGCCGCAGCGCTGCCTTGACCACATTCTGCTCAGTCCCGGCTTGCCGCTGGAGCGCTGTGAGGTATTGCCGCAGCCGATCTCCGACCACCTGCCGGTGGCGGTACAAATTCGTCTGCCCACTTCACTGTATGAGCCGGCAACGCCTATGCTGATTGTGCCCTGAGAATCTGTTTATGATTGGTTGTGCGTCGGCCCTGCGGCGTTAAAACCAGGCTCGGAAAGCCGCTTGTAGTTAATGCGCATTAGCGCGACCCGAAGGCGAGTGCAACGAGTCATGTTCATTTACACCAGTAAACTCGCGTGCGAGCCCAGTCCACTTCCTCGCCGTTTAGACCAAGCGCCTTGCAGGCCTCTAGCTCGCGAGATCGTGAAACAGCTTCTACGTTTGGACTGCAACCATGACCGATGATGCCCAGCGCTGGAAAAGCAAGTACCTGGAAAGCCTGGAACAGCAAGAAAAGCTCGAACGAAGCTGGGATGCCCGGCTCGACCTGTTGAGGCGTGGGCTGGTGCGCAGCTCCCTGGCTGCCGAGGGCAGTGACAAATCAGTCGACCAGTGCATGCATGAGTTGCGTGATATTTTGCGTCGCAATGATATCGACGCCGGCCTGTCGGCACTGATTCCACGGCTGGAAAAGGCCGTGCTGGACTCGGAAAAACAGCGCCAGGACCGGGTCGAGCAGAATATCTCCGGGGTTACCAGCCTGACCGACCAACTGCTCGCCTTAGAGCCGCCTCGTGAGGTGCGCAAAGCGCTCAAGCAGTTTGCCAAACGCATTGAGGAGCGTGCCAGCCAACCGCGCGAATTGCCCGCATTGCTCAGTGAGTTAAGTCGTTTGCAGCAACAGGCACTGGCGGTGTTTGATGGTGAGGCCAGTCAGGCTCGCCCGGGATTTTTGCAGCGTCTGTTTGGCGGTAAAGAGGTCATGCCCGCTGGCCCTGTTGATAATCCACCGGCACCGGTCGAGATGACCCAATCAGCAGCGTCCGCCCCGACAGTTGTTGCACCGCCTGAAACTCCATTACAGGCCTCTGATGCCCCGCAACGCACGAGCAACGAAGCGCTTGTAGCTGTGGCGGTTGCCACGACAGGCTCTGTGGCAGAGCCGCAGTATGCGCCTGCTGTAATGCCCCGCCCCGCGCCGACGGCTGAAACGCCAGCGCTCGTTCAGGGTTTCGGTGACCCCGCCTACGCCTTACCGGAGATTCCTGAGCCGGGTTACAGTGCAGTCGCCCCGCATATCGGCGACAGTTTGATGGGCCTGCTCGATGAGCTGGAGTTGCCAGAGCGTCACCAACCCCAGGGCGATGCCTTGCGTCAGCGCGTGCAGGGTGGTCTGAACTGGTACGAGCTGGTGTCGGTGCTGGACGATCTGGCGGTGCTGGTGCTGGCCGTGACTGACAGTGGCCAGCGCGAGTTTGCCAGCTACCTCAAGCAGCTCAACGAGCGCCTGGCGTCGTTTCTCACAACCCTCAACGAGGCACATGAGGGCTACAGTGAGTCGGTGGAAAGCGCGCGCAGCTTTAATCAGGAGCTGCGCGAACAAGTCAGCGGTTTGCAGGCCAGCGTGCAGGATGCGATTGACCTGCCGACCCTCAAGCTATCCTTGGAAGCGCGTCTGGATGGCTTGCTCAGTACGGTCAGCGAGCACCAGAAACACCGCGACGGCCATGAAGAAGAGGTTGCGCAACGTCTGCAAAGCCTGACCCAGAAAGTTGCGGATATGGAGCAGGAAGCGCAGAGCTTCCGCGATCACCTCGAAGAGCAGCGCCAGAAAGCCCTCATCGATCCGCTGACCGGCCTGCCCAATCGTGCAGGTTGGAGTGAGCGCCTGGAGCTGGAAATGGCACGCTGGAAGCGTTATGGCGGCGACCTGCTACTGGCGGTGCTGGACATCGACCACTTCAAGCGGATCAATGATAGCTACGGCCATCTGGCCGGCGACAAGGTGTTGAAGATCATTGCTGGCGAGCTGGCCAAGCGTCTGCGCAAGACTGATTTTATTGCCCGCTTTGGCGGCGAGGAATTTGTTCTGCTGATTCCTTCCACTCCTATGGAGGGTGGGCAGCAACTGCTGCAAACCTTGCTCGATGGCGTCGAGCAGTGTCCGTTCCACTTTCGCGGCGAGCGCGTGACTATTACCCTGTCGGCTGGCCTGACTGCCTTTGCCGGTGAAGAAGGCAGCGACACGGTGTTCGAGCGTGCCGATCAGGCGCTGTATCGCGCCAAAAGCGGCGGGCGCAATCGGCTCGAGCTGAGCTAGCTCGACTCAGGCCACTGCGTGCAGATAGGGTTTCCAGCTCTCCGGAATGCTGTCGAGCTGCGGGTAGCCGAGGCTGCGCAGATGTCCGCCGGCGAGCAGGAAGGGCGTGTGCCGCAGCGCCTGCGGCACATCACGCAGCTCCGGTAGCCAGAGGCTGACGTAGTGCGCATCAGGGTCATATTCACGGGCCTGGCGCAGGGCATTGAACACCCGGTTATGCCGCGGGTCGTTGCCCACGCCGGCGAGGTAGGCCCAGTTGCCCCAATTGCTGGCCGGGTCGTAGTCAATCAAGTGTTCTTCAAACCAGGCCGCGCCGTGGCGCCAATCCTGTTGCAGGTCATTGATCAAGTAGCTGGCGACCACTTGCCGGCCGCGATTGGACATAAAACCAGTGGCGGCCAGTTCGCGCATATTGGCATCCACCAGCGGCATGCCGGTGCGCCCGCGGCACCAGTCCTGAAAGCGTTGATCCAGTTGCTGCGGTGCACGTTCGGTGGCCTTCAGGCCGCCGGCCTTGAACAGCGCACTGCCGTGGCGAGTCAGGGTCCAGCGGAAGAAATCCCGCCAGAGCATTTCCACCCACAGGCAGTGGGTCGAGTCATTGCGTTTGAACTGCGCCTCATGCCGCCGCAGCTCGGCCACCACGCGACGTGCGGACAGGCTTCCGTTGGCCAGCCAGGGCGAAAACTTCGACGAGTATTCGCTGCCGATCATGCCGTTGCGGGTGTCCTTGTACTGCCGCACGCCCTGGGTTTTCCATAGATAGTCACGCAGCCTGCTCAGCGCTGCAGGTTCGCCGCCGGAAAACGGGAAGGCACTGGCCGGTACGCTCAGTGGCTCACCCAAGCCCAATTGGAACAGTGTCGGTAATGGTTGCATCAGTGCCAGCGCACCATCCGGCAGCCCGGGCAAACGATCCGGTGCATGGCGCGGTTGGAACACCTGCAGGCGTTCTTCTACCACGCTGCGAAAGCGGCTGAATACCGGTGGCAGTTGCTCGATGCTGAAGGGCAGTTCCTCCGGGCGCAGCAGGTTGTTGGCGGGTGCCTGTTGCAGGGGAATGTCACCTAGGCGCTGGGCTACACGGTCCACCTGGGCGCGTTCGTCGGGGGCGATTTCTTCCAGGGTCAGCACCTGGTCCAGGCTGAACTGGGCGACCAGTTGGGGGATGGCCTGTTCTGCCGAACCGATCACTACTAGCAGGTGCGAGCCGCGCTGCTGCAATTCACCTTCCAGCGCCACCAGACTTTCCAGCAGAAAACGTGCGCGGTGCACGCCCATGCGGCGTAGACCAAACTCGTTTAGCTGGAGGAGTGTCGGGTCCAGCACATACACCGGCAGCAGGCATTCAGCTGTCAGGCCCGCTTGTAGCGCAGGATGGTCATCAAGGCGTAGGTCCTGTTTGAACCACAGCAGTGCGCGCATGGTATGGGCCTCCTAATTGATACAAAAGCTATACAAAAATCCTTATCTGTAAGGATTTTACTTTAGCAGCGCTCAGCGCAGCTTGCTCCGGCAGCAGACCGGCGTGGGGCTTCTGCCGGATCAAAGGCATTTCTATGCTGATAGACACTAAACTCTGCCGATCTGTTGAGGAGTCGCTATGGATATTTTCGGCATCGCCGCGTTGATCTTTCTGGTCACTGACCCTTTCGGCAATATCGCCATCTTTATCGCCGCGCTGAAAAACGTGCCGGCCAAGCGCCGCCTGTGGGTCGCCGCGCGCGAGCTGATGTTCGCCCTGGCACTGTTGCTGCTGTTTCTTACCTTTGGTGACAAAGTGCTCAGCGCCCTGGGCTTGTCACGGGAGGCAACTGCGATTGCCGGCGGTATCATCCTGTTCGTGATCGCCATGCGCTTGATCTTCCCCGGCCCGCAAGGGGTGTTGGGTGATGTGCCGGATGGCGAGCCGATGCTGGTGCCGTTGGCCACCCCGGCGGTGGCCGGGCCCTCAGCCCTGGCGGTGTTGATGACCCTGCGCAATACCCACGACGGGCCGCTTTGGGAACTCTACGCCGCCGTGCTGCTGGCCTGGGCGGCGACCGCATTTATTCTGTTGCAAGCCTCGTTGCTGCAGCGTTTTCTCGGACCTCGCGGGTTGACCGCAGTGGAGCGGCTGATGGGCATGTTATTGATCATGCTCAGCGTCGACATGCTGCTGGATAACCTGCAAAGCGTGTTGCATATCAGCCCATGAAAGTTCTGTGTTTAAGTTTTCTTGTTTTGTTACTGGCTGGTTGCAGCAGTGGCCCGCGGATTGATAACAGCTACACCGCTATTGGCCAGAACAGCCGCGTGCAGTACATCGTGCTGCACTACACCTCCACCGACCTGGCGCGCTCGCTGCAATTGCTGACCGAGACCGACGTCAGCAGTCATTACCTGATCGGCGAAGCGCCAGCGACCATCTACCGCCTGGTTGATGAAGATCGCCGCGCCTGGCATGCCGGCGACAGCCAGTGGCAAGGGCGCACCTGGCTCAATGGCACCTCGATTGGCATCGAGCTGGTCAATCAGGGTTTCTACGACCGCCCTAACGGCCGCTACTGGCAGCCCTTTGCGCCAGCGCAGATCGATGCGCTGATCGTGCTACTCAAGGACATCATGCAGCGCCACGATCTGCCCCCCGGCAGCATCATTGCGCACAGCGATATTGCCCCGCAGCGCAAGGTTGACCCCGGCCCGCTCTTCCCCTGGAAACGCTTGGCCGATGCCGGCCTGATGGCCTGGCCGGATGCCGCCGAGGTGGCGCGTGAACAGGCGCTGTTCAGCGTCAGCCTACCAAGCGTGCAGTGGTTTCAGGAGCAACTGGCGCGTCAGGGTTATGCGGTGCCCAGCCATGGCGAGCTGGATCAGGCCACGCGCAACGTGATCGCCGCCCTGCAGATGAAATACCGCCCGGCGCGCTATGACGGTGAGCCGGATGCCGAGACGGCCGCGCTGCTCTTGGTGCTTAACCGCAAGCTGTAGGCAGATCGCTAGCGCGGTGTGGTGGCGATCAGGCGCGAGTCGGCCAGGGCGGCCGTGCGGTGTTCGGTTGCCGCCTGGTACTCCGGGTCGGCGAGCATGCTGAGAAAGGCTGCCTTGGATGGGTAGCGCACCAGCAGTAGTTCATCCCAGTGTTCATCGGCAGGAGCAATCAGGGCGGCTTGCGCGATGGCCATGACCTGCACCTCACCGCCGACTCCACGAACCTTGCGCAGGGCTGTCTGGCTATAGCGCGCATAGGCCTCGCGCCCGCTGCAAGGCGTATGGCTGCTGCCGGCGGGATAGCGGGCCTGGGCCTGGTAACGCAACAGGTTGAGCATCAGCAGCGGTGTGTCGTCCGTGACATTGGTATTGAATGCAGCGAGTTGGGCGGGGCTGGGGTTGATGCTGGGCATGGCCGATCTCCGCAAAATGGAAGAGTCAGCTTCAGCAATCTCTGCTGCCTAGGCAATCTGTATCAGCACCGCTGATGGAGCTTAATTCGGACTTAGGTTGGCAGGCGCACATAGAACTGCGTGCCCTGGCCTAACCGTGATTTCATCCCGATGTGGCCACCGTGCAATTGCACGATTTCCTTGCACAGCGCCAGACCCAAGCCGGCGCCGCCTTTCTTGCGGCTGACCTGCACGAATGGCTCGAAAATCCGCGCCTGTTGGCGAAAAGCAATACCTTCGCCATTGTCGGTCACGCTTAATTCGACTTGCTCACCCCGCTGCTGGGCGCGCAAATACACCGCACCACCAGGGTGGCTGTGACGCAGCGCGTTGCCAATCAGGTTGTCGAGTACCCGTTCGATTTGTCCCGGATCGATCTGCAACAGCGGCAGTCCATCCTCGACCTCATAATGCAGCTCTATCTCGAGCTCAGCCGCATGGGCACTAAAGCGCTGCTGCGCCAGGCGCAGCAGTGGCTCGATGCTGCACTCGACCCGCTCAAGCGTTTGCAGGCCGTTCTGGTAGCGCGAGAAGTTCAGCAGGTCGTTGATAAGGCGCAATAAGCGCTGCATTTCTTCATTAACGGTGTTGAGTAGATCGGCCTCACGGGTTTCTTCGGGGAATTTCATTCGCTCCTGCAGCAGGGAGAACGCCATCAACATGCCGGTGACCGGTGTACGCAGTTCGTGCGAAGCGCGCAGGACGAACTCGCTGCGCACCCGTTCGAAGGTGCGTTGTTCGGTGACATCGCGCAGCACCATCACGGCGCCTGTCGGCCGTTCGCCTTCGTGGCTGACCGCAGCCAGGCTATAGGCCAGCAAACGTTGCTCGCCGTCGATCTCAACTTGTAGATCTTCCAGCGCGTCTTCCAGCGCTTCGCCATGCAGCACGCGGTGCAGCTGGCTGGGAAGATCCGAATGCTTCAGGGTCACTGAGGGGGGTTGGCCGACGTGGCTTTCATCCCAGCCCAGCTGGAGTTGCGCCACTGGATTGAAGTGCTCTACGCAGCCTTGGCGGTCAAAAATCAGCAAGCCGTCGTCAATACTGTCGAGTACTGCGTTCAATCGTTGTTGCTCGGTTCGCAGGGCCTGGATATCGCTACTTCTGAAGGCGCGCAAGGCATCGGCCATCAAGCCGAAACGCCGGCTTAATGAAGAAATCTCCCTGACCGGGCTGGTGGGCAGGTCGACTTGAAAGTCGCCACGGCCAATCTGGTCGACGGCAATCGCCAGCTCTTCAATCGGTCGGCCCAGTCGCCGGGCAATACTGTGTGTGGTAACAACACTAATAAGCAGTACCGCTAAAGCAATAACGCCGAGCAGCCCGGTGATCATCACGGTGCGATCACGCATGTCCTGTTGGCCCTGCTGCACCTGGTCGAGGTACTGCATCTGCATGCTGATGATACTGTCACGTAGTGCGCTCAGAGCCCGGGTGAACTCATCATCTTTAAGCAGATGGCTACGCACCGTAGCCGGGGCATCGAGAAACTGCTGGTAGTGGCTGTAGGCCTGCTCGATCTCGCTTACGGCCTGGCGGTCGGCCGTATCTAAGGTGTCACCGGCGGCGCGCTTCAGCCATTTCTTAAAGCGGGTGTCCGAGTCGCTTAGTGCTTGCCGGTCGAGCTTGTCGGCAATGATCAGGATGACTTGGGTGCCCATCTCCTGACGCATGCCCAGAGATGAGTCGAGGATGTCCATATTACGGACCATGCTCTGGTTCTGGGTTTTGCTCAGTTGCCAAATACTGACCATCCCCAGAATCAGGCCGATCATGGCGGTGGTGACCAGCGCGCCGCCGCTGATGAATAACTGATTACGCAGCCTCATAGGTCGAGCTGCTTGCGTTTGCGGTACAAGGTCGAGGCATCGATGCCCAGTGTCTTGGCTGCCCGATCGAGGGTGCTACTGTTGGCCAACACCGCGCTGATGTGGGCTTTTTCCAACGCCTCGAGGCTCATTTCTGCACCGACGTGCGGGTTGTTCAGCTCTTCATTCGGGTTAAGCCCCAGGTGGCTGATCTGTACCTGCTGCTCCGGGCAAAGAATGCTGGCACGCTCGATAACGTTACGCAGTTCGCGAATGTTGCCCGGCCAAGGGTAGTTGAGCAGGGCCTCGCGGGCTTCGTCGCTAAAGGAATGGGCCGGGCGAGCATAATCGCTGACAAAGCGCGCGAGAAAGCGCTCGGCCAGTATCAGAATATCTTCGCGACGCTCACGCAGTGGGGGCAGGGTCAGGGTGATGACGTTTAGGCGATACAGCAGGTCTTCGCGAAACTGTCCGTTCTTGGCCATTTCGTCGAGGTTGAGGTTGGTGGCGGCGAGGATGCGCACATCGGCCTCGCGGGTTTGCGGGTCGCCAATACGTTCGTAGACTTTATCCTGAATAAAACGCAGCAGCTTCGGCTGCAGGGGCAGGGGGAAATCACCGATTTCATCAAGGAACAGAGTGCCGCCATCGGCCTGGCTGACTCTGCCTTGGGTGCTTTCAGTTGCCCCGGTAAACGAGCCGCGGTTATGCCCGAACAGTTCGCTCTCCATCAGCTCGGCGCTCAGCGACGGGCAGTTGATCGTCGCAATGGATTTCTTGGCCCGCTTGCTCCAGCCATGAATGGCCTGTGCCAGTTCGCCTTTACCGGTGCCCGACTCTCCGAGAATAAGGATGTTGGCGTCGGTGTCGGCAACTTGTTTGGCAGTTTGCAGCACCATCATCATTGCCGGGTTGTGTGAGTCTAGGCCTTCACCCGGCTTGCGCACGCTGCCTTCTAGCTGCTCTAGGCGTTCGGCCACGCGGCGGGCTTCCAGCTGCTTGCGGGCGGCCAAGCGCAGTTGGTCGGGGCTACAGGGTTTGACCAGATAATCCGCCGCGCCCGCTTGGATCGCGTTCACCGCGCTGTCTATCGCTGAGTGAGCCGTAATCATCACCACACGCATCCACGGCGCCTGCACGCGCATGTGCGCGAGCACTTCCATGCCGTCGTCGTTACCGAGACGCAGGTCGAGGAAACACACATCAAATACCTGGCGCAGCAATAGCGCATCGACCTGTGCTGCACTGTTGGCCGTGCTGACCTGGTAGCCCTCGTCTTCCATGCAATAGCGGAAGGTGCGCAGGATCGCGGGTTCGTCATCGACCAGCAAGATGCGTCCCAGGTCGGGTTCCTTGGTGCTTGCGTGCATGTCTTTCTCCTTGAACGATAGAACGCGAAGTGATCACGAGCTTAGTCCGCAAAGTGTCGTGCAAGTTGCACGGCTGTTCATTGGCGATCATGCAAGCTGCATGTGCGTCAGCTATCTAATATTTTTTAAGTTATTGATATATAAATAATTATTGTATTTTTATAGGCTGGCATGGCCCTTGCGATCTATCAATAACGGCAGCGGAAAACAGCTGCAGATTGATACATAACTATTGGAGAACTGCCATGCATCAGCTAAAAACTCTGGCTCTGGCCACTGCGACTGCCGGTTTGATCGGCCTAGCTCCATTCTCGGCTTACGCTGCCGAGGGCGATACCAGCCGAGCGCTGAGCGAGGCTCGCCAGGAAGGTTCGATCTGGACCGCCATTGCTCTTAACCGCCACCTCAACCCCTTCACTATTGACGTCGATGTAGAGAACGGCAGTGCCAAGCTGACCGGTAAGGTGGAATCTGATGTTGACCGCGATCTAGCCGAGCAGATTGCGATGGGCATCGAAGGGGTTAGCAAGGTCGATAACCAGCTCACCATTGACCCCGACTATGACGGGAAGAATAAAGAAGCAGGGCGTACCGAACCCACCCTGTCGCAACGCTTTGACGATGCCACGTTGACTGCGACCGTGAAATCCAAGCTGCTGTGGAACCGCCACACCGAAGGCCTGGACATTAACGTCGACTCGGCCAATGGCATGGTGACCCTCACCGGTAACGCCCAGAGTAACGAGGCCAAGGAGTTGGCCGAACGCCTTGCTGCCAATACCGATGGCGTACGTAAGGTGAGCAACAAACTGACCGTCAATGGCGACGGCAGCGCGGCAGCCAAGGCGCAAAATGCGGCCGACGATACTGGCGCTGCGATCAGCGATGCCTGGATCACCAGTAAGGTGAAAACCAGCTTCCTCTACAGCCGCAACATTGATGGCCTGGATATTTCAGTCGACACCAAGGATGGCATGGTCAACCTCAGCGGCACCGTGATGACCAAGGCTGAGAAGGAATTGGCCATCGAAACTGCGAGCAACATTCGTGGTGTGCGCGGCGTGAACGCTGATGCCCTGAAAGACGCCAGCTAATTAATCTGGGCTGCGTCCTTGAGGTCGCGGCCTGTTGTTGGTGGCTGCTGCGGCAGCCTCCGCAACTCACCGGAGAATCACCATGACTAACACCATCGAGCAACTCAACGAACTGATCGAAATCACCCGTGACGGCCAGCGCTTCTACCAGCATGCCCACGACGAAGTGAAGGACGTGCGCCTACAAGTGCTGTTCCGTGATATGTCGCAGAGCAAAAGCGAGCTGATCCGCGCGCTATCGGTAAAAGTGGCCGCCAACCAAGAAACGCCAGCCAGCGGTGGCACCTTTGTCGGCAAGCTGCGTCAGGTCTATGCGGACACCAAAGCCAGTTTGGTCAGCGACACCGAAGCCACCTATGTGGCGCAGCTGGAAGAGGCCGAAGACCGCATTCTGCATGCCTTTGAGGATGCCCTAGAAAGCGCTGAGCCGGATGTGCAGGCGCTGCTGACCGCTGAAATGCCTAAAGTGCGCGCCAACCATAACCGCATGCGCACGTTGAAACAGTCCATGCAGTAAGTCCGGACCGGTGTGGTGTACGCCACACCGGGACCTATCGCGCTGCGGCGCGCATCTGACAAGGAGAATTACCATGCTGAGTTGGGCCATTACCTTTCTGATCATTGCCATCATCGCTGCCGTACTGGGCTTCGGTGGTATCGCAGGCACCGCCACGGGTATCGCGAAAATTCTCTTCGTGGTCTTTCTGGTGCTGTTCATTGTCTCGTTCATCATGGGCCGCCGCCCACGTTTGTAGGAGTGCAGAGCATGCAACCCTTCAAGACGCTGCTTGTCGCCCTGATGCTGGGCGGCAGTGCGGTGGCTTTGGCCGCCGACAACTCACAGTCTGTAACCGTTGAATCACTGAGTGTGCATGCACCGCTTTATGCGCAAAGCTGGTCCGCTATTCGTGAAGTTGATGGTGCTTGGCCGCAGTGGATGCGTAACCTTACCGGCACTGTGCTGGCGCTACATGAAGGGCACTCGCAGGTAGGTATTTGTTCTGAGCAGCGTTGTGTTCAGTCGGCTGGACTGGCGCGACTTACCGCGTCCGGGACCTATCAACAAACTACGCAGCAGTCTTACGCTTCGCCGCAACTTCGACCTGCCAGTGTGCAATGGCAAGCATCGCCTGATGTACATATGCCGCAACGGTTGAGTTTCTAAGTTTTAGCGGCCCCGATTCTCCATGCCTTTACCGCCAACCAGTAGTGGGAGCGTTTTGCGCCGGCCTGAGGTGTATCCAGCGTATCTGCGGGAAGCGTTCACCGGCTAAGTGCTGACGCTGTGCAGCTGCCCACGCTAGCCGCGCTTATCTCACTTCCTCCTCTCTCCGGTTGCTGGGCTGTATCAGCAACGGTTCTGTCTGAGCTTCTTTATTAGTGATAAGCACCCGCGGCAACTGCGTGGGTCTGCGGTTATTGAGCCGCTGAGATCTACGCGATGCCTGTATTCGTGCGCTCAAGATTCGGTTAGGACTCATGCAAGTTGCATGATGGAAATGTGGCAATCATGCAGCTTGCAAGTCGAGTTATTAGGTTGTGTATGTAAGCTGTTGAAATACAAGAGATTATTTTTTCCAAAGGCTGGCATGAGCCCTGCAACAGCTCTAGTGCGGTTGCTCCGGCAGCCAGGCAAAAAAGCGTAAGGGCGTCTGTGACCCCTTCGATCTGCCGCAGCGCATCTGCTGGGGTTTGTTCTACATAAGGAGAATCACCATGTTGAGTTGGGCCATTACCTTTCTGATCATCGCCATCATCGCTGCAGTGCTGGGCTTCGGTGGTATCGCTGGCACCGCAACCGGGATCGCGAAGATTCTGTTCGTGGTCTTTCTGGTGCTGTTCATTGTGTCGTTCATCATGGGTCGCCGCCCGAAACTTTAGGAGTCGTCATGCATCCCCTTAAGACGCTGCTTGCCGCCCTTTTGCTAGGCGGCAGTGCGGCGGCTTTGGCTGCCGATACCGATGGCCAATTCCGCCTCAATGAATTGCTCGCCAGTGACCCGGCTTATCAAGAAAGTTGGCAAGAGCTGGTGGAAGATGAGAGCCGTCTGCCGGACTGGGTAATGAACCTAAGCGGTATCGCCAGCCCCATGCAGGGCCTGGAAGATGACGGCGACAAGTACTTGGTAGGCCAGCTGTGTGAGGAAACCAACTGCTTCAATCAGCGCCTGTATGTGGCCTTCAGCTGGGATAAGGACGACGCCTACGCCCTCTATGTGCAACTGCCCGACGGTCTGCCGACGGACAAGGCACCCAGTCAGCACGCCACCCTACGCTGGCTTGGTGACCCGGACGAAGCCACTCAACAGTTGCTGCAAGAGCAGCTGAAAAGCGATCCGAACTGGTACTAAGAGTCTCTTTCCGATCTGCTGCACGTCGGCTCTGCTGCGTTAAAAACAGGCTCGGCAAGCCGCTTGCGGCTAACGCGTGTTGGCGCGGCCCGAAGGGCGAGTGGAGCGAGTAATGCTCATTTACAACACGTGAACTGCGCTTGATTCGCTGCGCTCACCCTTCGGGTCAGCTTTCGGCTGTTACTTCGCTGCGCTGCGTTTCTCGCCTGTTTTTGCCTTATCTCGGCTTCGGCTGTCTCGTCTACGTTTCTCAACGGCCTGCCAAGCGGCGCAGCTCCGCTATGGCGATTTGTGGGTGCAAGAATCCACACAATCACCATAGTGGCTGCAAACTCCCACCACAAAGCGACCTCAGCATGGCTCCCGTGTTTGCATAACTTACGGGGAGCTTCGCCATGTTTGATTGTTTATCCATTTCTAAGATCAGCGTCGGTCGCCGGCTTGTGCTGCTGATCGCCTTGGTTCTGGCGCAGCCCGCTCTGGCCAGCGAGCAATCCGCCGCCGAGCACAGCGAAAGTCCTTATTTCGCGGTACAGAGCGACGATCCCGCAGTGGATCGCTTACCGCTTAAGGCCACCAAAGTCGAGGTGCGGATATTGGGGGTGATCGCCGATGTGCGGGTCGTTCAGCAATACCGCAACGAGGGCACGCGGGCGCTGGAGGCGCGTTATGTGTTTCCCGGCTCGACCCGCGCGGCGGTGTACGGCATGACCGTACGCTTGGGCGAGCGTGAACTACGCGCGCAGATCCGCGAGAAGCAGAAGGCGCAGAAGGAGTACCAAGAGGCCAAGAGCGCTGGCAAGACCGCGGCCCTGCTCGAACAACAGCGCGAAAATGTATTCCAGATGAATGTCGCCAATATCCTGCCCGGCGATGTGGTTGACGTGGAGCTGCGCTATACCGAGTTGCTGCTGCCTACCGATGGCGTCTACAGCTTCGTCTTCCCTACCGTGGTCGGGCCGCGCTACAACGGCAGTGCCGGCAGTGAGAGCCACAAGGCTGGCCCTTGGGTCAGCACGCCATATTTGCCCGAGGGCGAAGCGACGCGCGATGCTTTCTCGCTCGCGGTGGAGTTGCAGTCGCCGGTGCCGTTGGCCGATATCCGCTCGCCAAGCCACAAGATCGAACTGCAACAGAGCACGCCGAGTCAGGCGCGGGTCAGCCTGGGCAGCGATACGGTGCAGAGCAATAACCGCGATTTCATCCTCGACTATCGTTTGAGTGGCGCCACTTTCGAGAGCGGCGTGCTGCTGTCCAAAGGCGCCGAGGAAAACTTCTTCCTGGCCTTGGTCGCGCCGCCGGCGAAGGTGAAAAGCCAGATGCTGGTGCCGCGCGAATATATCTTCGTGGTGGATATCTCCGGTTCCATGCATGGCTTCCCGCTGGATACCGCCAAGCGCCTGCTGAAGAATCTGCTCGGGCGCTTGCGCCCGGTCGACAGCTTCAATGTGCTGTTGTTCTCTGGCAGTAGCAGCATGCTCGCCGATGAGTCGCAGGCGGCTACCCCAGCAAATATCGAGACTGCGCTGGATATGCTCGACACCACGATGGGTTCGGGCGGCACCGAGCTGCTGCCGGCGTTGCGTAAGGCTCTGGCTGTGCCGAGCGATCCCGAGCGGGCGCGTAGCTTTGTAGTGGTCACCGATGGCTTCGTGTCGGTTGAACGCGAGGCCTTCGAGCTGGTGCGCAACAATCTGGACAAGGCCAATATGTTTGCCTTCGGTATTGGCAGCTCGGTCAATCGTCAGCTGATCGAGGGTCTGGCGCGGGCCGGGCAAGGCGAGCCCTTCGTAGTCCTCAACGAGGCGGCGGCGGACGAGCAGGCCGAGCGTTTTCGGCAGATGATCGATGCGCCGGTGCTGGCCGACCCGCAGGTGCGTTTCGATGGGCTGGAGGTCTACGATGTCGAGCCCGTGGCCTTGCCGGATCTGTTCGCTCAGCGGCCGCTGGTGGTGTTCGGCAAATGGCGCGGCGAGGCGCGCGGCAGCCTGCAAGTGGAGGGGCGCGGCGCGGCCGGGCCGTACCGAGTCGAGGTGCCGATCAAGCCCGAGATGGCCAGCGAGAACAATCGGGCGCTGGGCTATTTATGGGCGCGGCATAAGGTCGCCAGCCTTACCGATCAGGAAACCCTCGAGGGTGACTACGCCCATAGCCAGGCGATTCTCGACTTGGGCCTGAAATACAGCCTGCTGACGCCTTACACCTCGTTTATCGCCGTGGACGAACAGGTACGCAACCCCGCCCCGGCCGCTGCCGTCAGCGTCAAGCAAGCGTTGCCGTTGCCCCAGGGCGTGAGCAATCAGGCGATCGGCGCGCTGGTGTCGAGCACCCCGGAGCCGAGTACCTGGCTGATGTTGCTGGTCGCGGCTCTGGGTATGGGTTGGCTGGCGCGCCAGCATACTCGTCAGGAGCAACTTAAGTGATGCCGGCGCTCCCAATGGCTTGGCCGCGCGCTGGGGTCAACCCGCCGGCATGGCTGTGGTTGCTGCTGCCGGCATTGGCGCTGTGGCCGGTGTGGCAGTGGAGCGCGCGGCGCATGAGCGATGGCTCCGACGACCCGTTCGGCATAGTCGCACTGCTTGCGTTGGTGCTGATGCTCTGGCGTGAGCGCCGCCAGTTATCGGCCGCGCCGCGGCTGCCCTGGTTACTGCTGACAGTGCTGCTCTGCGCGGCGGCCGGGTTGGTGCCAGGCTTGCCGCCGTTATTGCGCGCGGTAGTGGCGGTGCTGACGCTGTTCGCCGGGGTGCTGGCGCTGCGCGCGCCGGGCCAGGCGCTGCTGGCCTGGCTGGGGTTGGGCTTGTTGGCGCTGCCGATCATGTCGTCCCTGCAGTTCTTCATCGGCTATCCGCTGCGGGTGCTGACCGCTGAGGTCAGCGCCTGGTTGCTGCGCGCCGGCGGGCTGGAGGTGCTACGCCAAGGCAGCACGCTGGAAGTGTCCGGGCAACTCATCATGGTCGATGCACCCTGTTCGGGCATTCAGATGGCCTGGGTCGCCTACTTCACTGCGTTCGCCACCGCCGCCTGGCTACGCATGGGCGATCGCCAGTTACTGCGTCGTTTGCCGCTGCTCGGGGTGCTGATACTGGCCGGCAATATTCTGCGCAATAGCCTGCTGATCCTGCAGGAAACCGGGCACCTGGATTGGCCCGGCTGGATGCACGAGGGCACCGGCTTGCTGGTGTTCATCGGCGTTTGTGCGCTGGTGCTGCGCTATATGATGGCGAATGGCATGGCCCACGAAGTCACGCTTGCGCCACTGGCGACTGAGCTGCCGGGACACCGGCCGTCGCTGCAGCCGGCGTTGCAAGTGATGTTGCTCACGGCGTTCGTGGCTGTGGCGCTGTGGCCGCTGTTGGCAGCGCCTGCGGCTGTTGAGCCAAGGTACGGCAGCTTTGTCGAGTGGCCAGCGCAATACGCTGGCGAGCCATTGCAACCGTTGGCCTTGTCGGCGGTGGAGCAGCGTTTCGCCGCGCAGTTTCCCGGCGCTATCGCCCGTTTTAGTACGGGTGCGCGGGCGGTCACGCTGCGTCATGTGACTCGTCCCACGCGTAAGTTGCATCCGGCCGCGGATTGCTACCGCGGTCTGGGTTATCGAATTCAGGCCATCCATCTGGAGCAGCGCAGTGATGGCGCCGGCTTGCAGCGCTGTTTTGTCGCCAGTGGTCATGGCGTCGATCTGCGTGTATGCGAGTACATCGAGGACGCCGCTGGGCAGATTTTTAGCGATAACTCGGCTTGGTACTGGTCGGCGCTCAGTGGGGATTCGGTGGGGCCATGGCGCGCCGTGAGTACGGCTGAGCAGTTGTGAAAGCGCCCGCTGCGGCGGACAAGGTTTCGCCCTCTCCGCCCGGCGATTGCTAGTGGTTGTATGGCTCGCGGCTCAAGCGCGCCATAGCGGTTAACCCCACCCCAGCCTCTCTTAACAGGCCGTTGAAAACGTTGGCGAGGCAGCCAGCGCAAGGCAAAAACAGGCGAAAAAGCGGTGTTTACGAGTTGTAAATGAGCATTACTCGTTCCACTCGCCCTTCGGGTCGCGCTAAAGCGCGTTAGCCGCAAGCGGCTTGCCGAGCCTGTTTTTAACGTCGCGATGGCAACGCAGGTAGTTTTTCAACAGCCTGCTAAGCCGCGCTATCATCGCGCCCACTGATCGGGGGGAGAAACGGCATGCTCAATTGGCTGTGGCTGGGGTTTTTCGTGGTGGCGGCCATTGCCGGCCTGTCGCGCTGGTTGCTCGGTGACGATCCGGCGGTATTCGCCGCCATGGTCGAAAGCCTGTTTGCCATGGCCAAGCTGTCGGTCGAGGTCATGGTGCTGCTGTTCGGCACCCTGACCCTCTGGCTCGGCCTGCTGCGTATCGCCGAGAAAGCCGGCCTGGTCGATGCCCTCGCGCGTATGCTCGGTCCGCTGTTTGCGCGGCTGATGCCGGAGGTCCCTCGCGGCCATCCGGCCCTCGGTCTGATCACCATGAACTTCGCCGCCAATGGCCTGGGCCTGGACAACGCCGCCACCCCGATTGGCCTGAAAGCCATGCGCGCCCTGCAGACGCTCAACCCCAGCAGTACCACGGCTACCAACGCACAGATCCTCTTTCTGGTGCTTAACGCCTCGTCGCTGACCCTGCTGCCCGTAACCATCTTTATGTACCGCGCGCAGCAGGGGGCGCCTGATCCGACCCTGGTATTTCTGCCGATCCTGCTGGCCACCAGCGCCTCGACCCTGGTCGGCTTGTTGTCGGTGGCGCTGATGCAGCGCCTGCGTCTGTGGGACCCGGTGGTGCTGGCGTATCTGATCCCCGGTGCGCTGCTACTCGGCAGCTTTATGGCCGTGCTGGCGACTATGTCGGCCACGGCGCTGGCGGCCCTGTCGTCGCTGGCCGGCAACCTCACGCTGTTCGGCATCATCATGCTGTTTCTGCTGCTCGGCGCGCTGAAGAAGGTCGCGGTGTACGAGGAGTTTGTCGAAGGCGCGAAGGAAGGCTTCGATGTGGCCAAGAGCCTGTTGCCTTACCTGGTGGCGATGCTTTGTGCGATTGGCGTGCTTCGCGCATCCGGTGCGCTGGAGTTCGGCCTCGATGGCATTCGCTGGCTGGTCGAAGCAGTGGGTTGGGATACGCGTTTTGTCGAGGCGCTGCCCACCGCGCTGGTCAAGCCGTTCTCCGGTAGCGCGGCGCGCGCCATGCTGATCGAAACCATGCAAACCCAGGGCGTCGACAGCTTTGCCGCATTGGTGGCGGCGACCATCCAGGGCAGCACGGAAACCACCTTCTATGTGCTGGCGGTGTACTTCGGCGCGGTCGGTATCCAGCGCGTGCGCCATGCCGTGGGCTGCGCACTGCTGGCCGAGTTTGCCGGGGTGGTGGCGGCTATTTTCGTCTGCTACTGGTTCTTCGGGTAGGTGTTCGGCAACGATCTGCTGCGCGTCGGCCCTGCTGCGTTAAAAACAGGCTCGGAATGCTCATGTACAAAAGTACACTCCGCTTCCTCGCCAGTTTTTGCCTTGCAGGACTCTAGCTCGCGAGATCTCAAATAGGGTTGTCGGTGGTTACTCCACCACCTTAAAACGCAGCACCCCGATCATCTGCCCGGCTTCGGTCAGCACCTGCACCTGCCAGCGGCCTACGGCGTCGGCGGGGAAGTTCTGTTTGTGGGTCCAGGCGCGATAGCCTTCCTTGCGCCCGCCGTGGATATCCAGGGCGATGCGTTCGACTTCGCCGCCATCGCGGCGCCAGACGTGATAAATCCGCTCGTTCAGCCCGCGCGGCGCACTGATTGCGGTGTAGGCGAACAGGCCCTGGCTACGCAGTTGCGCCACGCTCAGTTCCTTGATGCTCTCGCCCGGCGCGCGGTTGTGGTTATCAAATTTGCTGGTCACCGCCACCTCGGTCAGCCACAGCGTCGCCGGCGGAACCCAAATACGTGCCAGCCAGCCGCCTGCGCCAATGGCCAGGGTCAGGCCGATCAGTAACAGGCCACGCCACCAGCGTTGTACGGTGATGATCGTGAACAGCGAGGGGAACGACAGCACTACTGCCGCCGCCAGCGCCAGCTGATAACTCTGCGGGGTCGTCAGCTTGAAGATGATCGGCAGCGCCGTGAGCAGCACCGCAAATAGCGTCAGGGTGTGATAGGCGAGAAACAGCCAGCGTCTGGGCGCGAGCCAACGGTAGTACAGCGGGTCGATGATCGAAATCAGCGCGGCGCTGGCCAGCAGGCTGCTGAACAGCAGCTGGCTGCTGTTCCAGGTGGTGGTGATAAAGAAGAACGGCAGAACGAAGAACAGACTCTCCTGGTGGATCATCTGCGTGGCATAACGCAGCAGGGGCGGCGGTAGTTCGAAGCCGAACCATTGGGCAATGCGCGCGCGCAGGATGTTTTCCAGAATCAGCCACAGCCAGCTGACCAGCATCACCAGCGCCAGCACCTGCGCCAGCTCGGCCTGGCGCTCGACCAGCAGAAAGCTCGCCAGCCCAGAGGCAAAACCAAAGACCGCGACCATCCCGGGATTGCGCTGAATCAGCGCAATCAGTTTGAAGATCAGTTGTTTCCACGCAGGCATAAATTGAGCTCGATTATTCTGACCACACGGCCAAGCGGTTCCCACTTGGATCGCGAAACTCGAAACGTCGCCCACCGGGGAAGCTGAAAATTTCCTGAGTGATCTGCCCGCCAGCAGCCGCCACCTGGGCGCACACGCCTTGCAGGTCCGTGGCGTAAATCACCACCAGCGGCCCGGCACCCACTGCGCTGTCGGTGGTAAAGCCACCCGTCATGCGCCCGTCGGTAAAGCTGCTGTAGTGCGGGCCATAGTCGGTAAAGCGCCAGCCAAAGACCTGTTCATAGAACTGCTTGAGCACCGGCAGGTCGACGGCGGCGAACTCGATGTAATCGATACGCAGATTCTGTTCGGCTTGGCTCATGGCGGGCATACCTGGGCGAATGACGGGCGCAGAGCATAGCGCGCTCAGCCGGCCGGCACACAGGGCATCTGTCGCCTTTGGCCATGCGCTTTGGCCGGCCTTGCCACTGCTACCCGGCAACCCGAGCGATAGCCTGCAATGGGTAAACACAGTCGGCAAAAACGCAGCGCTCCGCGCCATGGGCTGTGCGGCGTTATGGAGAGCTACATGCGCGTCTTGATCACAGGTGCAGCCGGTTATATCGGCCAGCAGTTGCTTAACCAGCTGGCCGTGCAGCACCCGCAGTGGATGCTGATTGCCGCCGATATCCGTCCGCAAAACCGCGCGGGGATGAAGCTGAATATTGAACCGGTGCTGCTCGATATCAGCCAGCCGGCGGCTGTGGAAGACTGCGTGGCCACTTGGCAGCCGCAGGCGATTGTCCACCTGGCCTCGGTGGTCACCCCGCCGCCGGGTATGAGCGAGGCGCAGTTGCATGCCATCGATGTCGGCGGCACCCAGGCGCTGATCCAGGCGGCTGCGGCCCATAGCGTCGAACAGCTGATCGTCACCAGCTCGGGCGCCGCGTATGGCTATGACCCGCAGAATGCCGAATGGCTGGATGAAGACCAGCCGCTGCGCGGCCATGCGCAGTTCGCCTACGCCAAGCATAAACGTGAAGTGGAACTGCTGCTGGCCGAGGCCCGCGCGCAGCATCCGCAACTCAAGCAACTGGTGCTGCGCCCCGGCACCATTCTCGGCAAACAGGTAAATAACCAGATCACCGAGCTATTCAAGAAACCGGTGGTGCTGGGCATCCGCGGCAGCGACAGCCGCTTCGTGTTTATCTGGGATCAGGATGTGGTCGACATCATTGGCCGCGGCCTGCGCCTGCAGAGCGCAGGCATCTTCAACCTGGCCGGCGATGGCGCGCTGTCACTCAAGGAAATCGCCGAACTGCTCGGCAAGCCCTACCGCGCCCTGCCGGCCTGGCTGATTCGCACCGCGTTGCGCGTGCTCAAGCCACTCGGCTTGAGCCCCTACGGCCCGGAGCAGGTAGATTTTCTGCGCTATCGCCCGGTGCTGAGCAATCGCCGGCTGAAACAGGACTTTGGCTTTAGCCCACGCTATAGCTCGCGTGAGGCATTTCTGGCGTTTTTACGGGCACAGGGGATTTAGCCTGCGGTCATTGAGCTTTCTGCCGCGCCCGATATTCACCCGGTGTTAACCCAGTCCATTGGCGAAACGCGCGAAAGAATACGCTGGGTTCCGAGTAGCCCAGCAGCAGGGCGATTTCTGCGGCGGGTAAATTGCCAGTGCTCAGGTGTTGTTCGGCCAGCTGCTGGCGGGTGTCGTTAAGCAGTTGCTGGTAGTTGCAGCCTTCGTCGGCCAGGCGGCGCTGCAGGGTGCGTTCGCTCAAGTGCAGATGACGCGCCAATTCGCTGCGGTCCGGCTCGCCGCGCGCCAGTTGCTCGCCGAGCAGAGCCACCACGCGGGCGCTTAGCCCTTCACTGGGCAGGCGCGCGAGCAGGGCTTCGGCATGTTGGCGCAGCAGGTTCTGCAGCGGTGGGTTGGCCTGGATCAGCGGCGCGCTGGCCAGGCTGCGCGGCAGGACGATGCCGTAATCGCTGGCGGCAAACTGCAGCGGGCAGGCGAAGGTTTCGCTGTAACTGTCCAGCGTCGGTGGCTGTTCGTGAACGAACTGCGCGCGCAACAGCTGCCAGTTATCCAGCAGCGGGTGCAGCATCTGCACCCAACAGGCCATCAGCGCCAGCACGCGGGTGCGAGTGGCCGGCAGCTCGGGATGCAGCGGACGATAGAGCAGCTGCAGCTCATCGCCCTGTTCACGTAATTGCAACTCGCCGCCCTCGCCCACCAGGCGTTGATAGCGCAGCCCGGCGGCCAGCGCGTCGCCCAGGGTCGGGCTACTCTGCAACAGGTAGCCGAGCACGCTGAACGGCCCTGGGGCGAGGTTGCAGCCCAGGGCCAGACCGGGTTCGGCATGTTCGATACGGCCAAGCTGTTGCCAGAGTTGTTCCTGAGTGGCGAATGGCACGCGGGCATCGGGGTCGCTGAGCTGGCTGTCGCTGAGGTCGCAGGCGCTCATCAGTTGCGTGCGATCAACGCCCAGGCGGCTGGCGGCATGCAACACCGCGAGGGTGATGCTGGCGCTGACCGAGGTGTGTAGTGAGTCGTGAGTGTGCTTTGACATGGCCCGATTCTGCCCAAAGCTGTGGCCTGAAGGTAGCGTTAAGACGTCTAGACTCTGTTCCATTCGCACCGCCGCGAACGAAACGGCAACAGCCCCTTCTAACACTTGGTTACCAGGGCTGCCGGTATTACTCCGTGCAACCTGTGGCTGAGCGGTTAGACTCTTGTCCTCCGGACGCACTCATAAGGTGCGACCGGTTCAAAAATAAACAGAAAAGGAGAACTCCCATGAAAGGTAAATCCCTGGCATGGGCCCTGTCGGCTGCACTCGCAGGTATTACCCTGAGCAGCGCCGTACAGGCCGAAGAGCAATTCGTCACCATCGGCACCGGTGGCCAAACTGGCGTTTATTACGTTGCCGGCCAATCGATCTGCCGTTTCCTCAATCGCGGTGCGGCTGAGCACGGCATCAAGTGCAACGCTCCAGCCAGTGGCGGCGGCGTGGCCAACGTCAACGGCATCCGCAGTGGCGAGTTCAATTTCGGCATCATGCAGTCGGACCATCAGTTCAAAGCCATGAAGGGCGTTGCGCCGTTCGAGAAAGAAGGCGCGATGGAGGACATCCGCGCGGTGTTCTCGCTGCAGAGTGAGGTGTTCACCATCCTCGCCCGCCGTGACGCCAACATCGCCAGCTTCGATGACCTCAAAGGCAAGCGCGTCAACATCGGCAACCCAGGTTCCGGTCAGCGCGACACCCTGGAAGAGATCATGCAGGTCAAGGGCTGGGACCGCTCTGCGTTCTCCCTGGCTGCCGAGCTGAAGCCCGCTGAGCAGGCTTCTGCCCTGGGCGACAACAATATCGACGCGATGACCTACTTTGTCGGCCATCCGAATGGCGCGATCCAGGAAGCCACCACCACTACCGACGCGGTACTGGTGCCGGTGACCGGTGCAGAAATCGACAAGCTGCTGGCTGAGAAGAGCTACTACACCAAGGCTGATATCCCCGGCGGCGTGTACAAGGGCAACGACAAGCCAACGCCGTCTATCGGCGGTAAAGCCGTACTTTCGACCTCGGCCAAGGCCAGCCCGGAAGTGGTCTACCAGCTGGTTAAGTCGGTATTCGACAACATTGATCGCTTCAAGCGTCTGCACCCTGCATTTGCTGACCTGAAAGAAGAAGACATGATCAAAGTCGGCCTCAGCGCAGAGCTGCACGAAGGCGCAGTGCGTTATTACAAAGAGCGCGGCTGGTTGTAAGCGGCCCACGCTGCCCGCCCAAACGGGCTAGTGTCTCTAGATAAGCAAACCCGCAGCTGCAAGGCTGCGGGTTTTGCCGTTTCCGTACTCTCGAATGCAGGTTCAACCCATGCATGACAAGCAACTGTCCACCGAAGAACTGATTGCCCAGGATGTCGGTGCGCGCACCCCGCTGGGGGCCATGGCGCAGGTGATCACCGGCCTGGCCCTGCTTTGGTCGCTGTTTCAACTGTGGATCGCCTCGCCGCTGCCGTTCGTGTTCGGCATTGGTGTGTTCAATGACACCGAAACCCGCTCTATCCACCTGGCGTTTGCCCTGTTGCTGGCGTTTCTCGCCTACCCGGCCTTTCGCAAGTCGCCGCGTGATCGCGTGCCCCTGCTGGATATCGCCCTAGGCTTGGTCGCTGCCGCCAGCGCCGCCTACCTGTTTATTTTCTACCAGCAGCTGGCCTTGCGCCCCGGTAGCCTGACCACCGCGGACATGCTAACCGCGTGCATCGGCATCCCGTTGCTGCTGGAAGCCACTCGCCGAGTGCTTGGCCCGCCACTGGCGATCATCGCCCTGCTGTTCCTCGTCTACAGCCTGGCTGGGCCGTATATGCCGGGGATGCTGGCGCACCGTGGGGTCAGCTTCAATGCCATGGTCAACCACCAATGGATTACTACCGAGGGGGTGTTCGGCATCGCCCTCGGCGTATCCACCAGCTTCGTGTTTCTCTTCGTGCTGTTCGGTGCCTTGCTCGAACGCGCTGGCGCTGGGCATTACTTTATTCAGCTGGCGTTCAGCATGCTCGGGCACTTCCGCGGTGGCCCGGCCAAGGCGGCGGTGGTGGCGTCGGGTTTGACCGGGCTGATTTCCGGCTCGTCGATTGCCAACGTGGTGACCACCGGGACCTTCACCATTCCGATGATGAAGCGCACTGGCTTCTCGGCCGAGAAGGCCGGCGCGGTGGAAGTAGCCTCGTCGGTGAATGGTCAGATCATGCCGCCGGTGATGGGCGCCGCGGCCTTTCTGATGGTCGAGTACATCGGTATGCCGTATGTCGAGATCATTAAACACGCCTTCCTGCCGGCGGCGATTTCCTATATTGCGCTGCTGTATATCGTCCATCTGGAATCGCTGAAGCTCGGCCTGCAGCCGGTGCCTGGGCATCAACCCAAGCCCTGGCTGCGCCGCCTGACCGGCTTCGCCTTCGGTGCGGCGCTGATCAGCGGTCTGTCGCTGGCGGTGTATTACGGCCTTGGCTGGCTCAAACCGGCGCTGGGTGAATATGCCCTGCCGGGTATCGGCGCGTTGCTGGCGCTGGTTTATCTGGGTCTGTTGAAAATCGCCGCCAGCGTGCCGGTGCTGCCTGCCGAAGACCCTGACGCGCCGCTCGACAAACTGCCGCAAACCCGTGCCGTGCTGCTTTCCGGACTGCACTTTCTGTTGCCGGTGGTGGTGCTGGTCTGGTGCCTGATGATTGAGCGTCTATCCCCCGGCCTGTCGGCCTTCTGGGGCAGTGTGATGCTGGTGATCATCCTGCTCACCCAGCGTCCTTTGCTGACTTGGCTACGCACCGATGGCACGCATGCCCATGGCTCGTTTATGGACGGCGTGATCGACCTGCGTGAGGGCCTGATTGCCGGTGCGCGCAATATGATCGGCATCGGCATTGCCACGGCGGCGGCGGGGATCATTGTCGGCGCGGTATCGCAAACCGGGGTTGGCCTGGTGCTGGCCGATCTGGTCGAGCTGCTGTCGATGGGTAACCTGTTGCTGATGCTGGTGCTCACGGCGATTTTTAGCCTGGTCCTGGGCATGGGCCTGCCGACCACTGCCAACTACATCGTGGTGTCCAGCCTGCTGGTGCCGGTGATCGTCACCCTCGGTCAGCAGAACGGCCTGATCGTGCCGCTGATAGCCGTGCACTTGTTCGTCTTCTACTTCGGCATCATGGCCGACGTTACGCCGCCGGTGGGCCTGGCCTCATTTGCGGCTGCGGCAGTGTCAAAGGGCGATCCGATCAAGACCGGGATTCAGGCCTTCTACTACAGCCTGCGTACGGCGATCTTGCCGTTCCTGTTTATCTTCAACACCGACCTGCTGCTGATCGACGTGGATTTCTGGCACGGCGTGCTGATCTTTATCATCGCCACCGTCGCCATGCTGATCTTCGCAGCCGGCAGCCAGGGTTATTTCCTGGTGCGCAGTCGCTGGTACGAGAACGTGTTGCTGTTGCTGGTGGCCTTCACCCTGTTCCGCCCAGGCTTCTGGATGGACATCGTGCACGACCCTTACCGCGACATTCCGCCGGCACAACTGGCCCAGGCTCTGGGTGATGTGGCCGATGGCAGCCAGCTGCGCTTGCGCATCAAGGGTGAAGATGCGGTGGGCGATGCCCGCGAGTTCAGCCTGTTGTTGCCCGTGCCGGAAGGAGCCAGCGGCGAAGAGCGCCTGGAGAAACTCGGATTGCTGACCTATGAAGAGGGCGGCAAGGTGCTCGTCGACAGCGTCACCTTCGGCAGCCCGGCGGCTGAAGCCGGTCTGGCGTTCGATCAGGAAATCCTCAAGGTTCGCGCGCCGACGGATCGTTGGATCAAGGAGCTGATGTGGATTCCTGGCTTCCTGCTGTTCGCTCTGGTGTTCTGGTTGCAGCGTCGCCGCCGGGCGAGCGGCGTATCTTGAGTCGAGCCTTACGCACCCATTCGCTGCGCAGTTTATTGCGCAGCGATCTGTTGATAAGTCTATGGGGATTAGGCTGAAGCGCCTGTATCCATTGGCCTTGAGCGAGCTGCGCAGAAACCTGCGCAGTCTTGCGCAATAACTTGCTCAGCTTTTAGTGAACTGGCTCACAGCTGGTTGGGGTGTGCATTTGGCTTTCTATTAAGTCTATGATTTATAACGATTTTATTTAATTGGCATGCTTGTCGCTACAAGGGAAGCTCCCGGATCACTGCAGATCCATGACCCAAGGCAAGGAAAGCACTCATGCCAACACCCGCGTATCTGTCCCTCGAAGGCACCAAACAAGGCCTGATCACTGCCGGCACCTTCACCGAAGATTCCGTCGGTAACATCTTCCAGGAAGGTCATGAAGACCAGATCCTGGTTCAAGCCTTCAACCACCAGGTCATCATCCCGCGTGATCCGCAGTCCGGTCAGCCGACTGGCCAGCGCGTCCACAAGCCGCTGATGATCACCAAAGTCTTCGACAAATCCTCGCCGCTGATCTTCAACTCCCTGACCTCCGGTGAGCGTCTGTCCAAGTGCCGTCTGGAGTGGTACCGCACTTCCTCCACCGGTACTCAGGAGCACTACTTCACCATCGAGCTGGAAGATGCCGTGATCGTTGACGTGCAGTCGCGTATGCCGAACTGCCAGGATCCAGGCATGGCCCACTTCACCCACCTCGAAGACGTGTACTTCACCTACCGCAAAATCGTCTGGACCCACGAAGTCTCCGGTACTTCCGGCTCTGACGACTGGCGTACCCCGATCTCCGCCTAAAAACTGGCTGAGCTCGTACGACACCGTAGCGGCCAGGCATCGTCCTGGCCGCTGCGTTTCCAGTGAGACCTGCTTCGCCAAACATTGATAGGCATCGCGAAAAACCGCGAGTGCGCACGGCTACCCAGGCCTGGTCTGGGTTAGAACTGCGCAGTGGTTCGATTCATGGACGAAACAAGAGGAACAACGAATGTTCGCCGCCGCCAACCAGACTCACTTCAGCCTGATGATCGAAGGTGTCAGCCACGATCTGCAGGTGCTCGAATTCAACGGTCGCGAGGCGATCAGTCAGCCCTTCGAGTTCGAACTGGAACTGGTTAGCGAACGTCCTGACCTTGATCTGGAAAGCCTGCTGCATCAAGCTGCCTTTCTCGCCTTCGATCAGGCCGGCCACGGCATTCACGGGCAGATCTACCGCGTCGCCCAGGGCGAGTCCGGTAAACGCCTGACCCGCTACCACGTCACCTTGCGCCCACAGCTGGCATACCTGGCGCACCGCACCAATCAACGCATCTTCCAGCACCTGACGGTGGAGAAGATCATCAGCCAAGTGCTGCAAGAGCACGGCATTCAGGCCAACGCCTACCAATTCCAACTCGGCTCGATTTACCCCGAACGTGAGTACTGCGTGCAGTATGACGAATCCGACCTGCACTTCGTTCAGCGCCTGTGCGAGGAAGAGGGTATCCACTACCACTTTCAGCACAGCGAACAAGGCCACGTACTGACGTTTGGCGACGACCAAACGGCCTTCCCAAAATTGGCACCAACGGCCTATCAGCAAGACAGCGGCTTGGTCGCCGACAAGCCAGTAATCAAGCGCTTCGGTGTGCGTGTGGAAACCCGTTCAAGCCGGGTGACCCGCCGCGACTACGACTTTGTAAAACCTAAGCTGCTGATGGAAGCGGACGCCAAGAGCGACTTCAAACCCGACCTCGAGGATTACGACTACCCCGGCCGTTTTGTCGACCGTGAGCGCGGCAAACACCTTAGTCAGCGCATCCTCGAACGCCATCGTCACGATTTCGAACTGGCGCAAGGCGACGGCGATCAGCCGCTGCTGGTCAGCGGCCACTTTCTGGCGCTGACCGAGCACCCGCGCGCCAGCTGGAACGACCTTTGGCTGCTTACCGAAATCCACCACGAGGGCAAACAGCCGCAGGTGCTGGAAGAGTCGGTGACCAGCCACACCGAGGCCAGCGATGGCTTCCAGCAGGGCTACCGCAACCGCTTTACCGCCACGCCCTGGACAGTGCTATATCGCCCACCGCTCAACCACCCGAAACCACGCATCCTCGGCAGCCAAAGCGCCGTGGTCACCGGCCCGCCGGGTGAAGAAATCCACTGCGACGAATACGGCCGCATCAAGGTGCAATTCTTCTGGGACCGCGAAGGCCAGGCCGACGACAAAACCAGCTGCTGGCTGCGCGTGAGTTCAAGCTGGGCTGGCGACCGTTACGGCGGCATCGCCATCCCGCGCGTGGGCATGGAAGTGTTAATCACTTTCCTCGAAGGCGACCCCGATCAACCGCTGGTCACCGGCTGCCTGTACCACGCCGAACACGTGGTGCCCTACGAACTGCCGGCGAACAAAACCCGCAGCCTGTTCAAAACCCTCAGCAGCCCCGGCGGGGGCGGCTACAACGAACTGCGTATTGAAGACAAAAAAGGTGCCGAGCAAATCTACCTGCACGCCGAGCGCGACTGGGACGAGAACATCGAGCACGACCAGAAAATCCGCATCGGCAACGAGCGTCACGACACCGTCGAAGCCAACAGCTACAGCGAATTCAAAGCCGAAGAACACCGCACCATCCACGCCGACCGCAAGAGCGAAATCAAAGCCAACGACCACCTCACCGTTGGCAACAACCAGCACATCAAAATCGGCACCGGCCAGTTCATCAACGCTGGGCAGGAAATCCACCTTTCCAGCGGCCAGAAAGTCGTGCTTGAAGCCGGCAGCGAACTCACCTTCAAAGCCGCCGGCAGCTTTATAAAACTCGACGCCAGCGGCATCACCATGGTCGGCCCTGTAATCAAAATCAACTCCGGCGGCGGCCCGGGCAGTGGTTCGGGGGCATCGCCGATTCTGCCGGGAATGGTTAAGCCGGCGGATGCGGATGTGCCGGGAGCGTTGCTTAAGCAGCGTCTGCGTGAGGATGTTCCAATTGTAGAGCTGTGCCAAAAGCCCAAGGGCGGTACACCCATGCAATGTCCGCTGACGGATTGCCCCTGTAGAGCGGCTTTGAGCGGGGGCGCAGGAGCATGACAGTTTCTCAGCGCTGGTTATTGCTGGAGTACAAGGATGATCTGCTAGAGAGGCTTTACCGGTCGGGTAGTAATCCCGATCCGTATCGACTATTCGATGATACTGAGCTTACGTCCTATGCCGATCACGGCCCGCTATTGGTCAATGCGGCCGAAAACTCCGCGATTGCCGATGACTTTATTGCACGGCCGGATGATTGGGCGGGGCTGCAGATCGACAGTTCTCAACCTTTGCACGCGGTGTTGCGGCATCTGCGGCATATCCTGTTTGTCGGTTTTGATAGTGAGCGAAAGGGCGTGCTGCGCTATTCCAGTCCGCGCACCGCGAGCTACTTCTTTCCGGCCCTCGAAGAGGACGAGCTGTCCACCTGGCTTGGTCCTATTCGCAGGCTCAGTTGGCACTCGGCTACCTGGCGCGAAAGCGCAGCGCAGCAAGCGCATTGGTACAGCCGGGAGAACATGAGTGCAGATCAATGGCAACCGCTCGATGAGCGGAGTCACTTTCACTTGGGCAAAAGTCAGACCGAAGCGTTGCAACGCCAGCAAACCGAGAAGTTCCTGTTCCACTGGTGGCAGCAGCAATCTCAGCTTTCCTTCGACCAAGCCTTTGCTTACTTGGAAGAGGGAATGCAGAACGGCTTTTTTGCTGCGGACTCACTGAGCACGTACTTGGATATTCGCAGCGTCCGTCGTGGAGCATTGCCATCCGGAGCGCTGCCGCATGGCAGTGACGAAGTCCGTTTAGACCACCTCAGGACCCGCCTAGAACGCAGTGCGACTGACAAGGAAAGCCACGCATGAGCGCAAATGTATCCGCCCTAAGTGCAGGGGCTGCCTGCGAGCCAGGCAAACTCATTGTTCAGGTAGTGGGGATTAATCATCCGCCAGGGCAGCGAGTCGTTATATACGATCAAGCCGACCATGAGTTGCAGGAGTGGCTGACAAACCAGGATAAACCTGAGGTTAAGGCCGACGAGACCTTTAGTAGTGTGTTGCATATATGGGATTGGGAGGCTCAACCCAAGCGCCACCTCTGGCTGGAGATCGCCACCAGCAGCGGAGCGCCTATCCGCATACCGCTATTGGACGACGTGCGCATTACGCCGCGCCAGGATGATCAGCAATGGAATCAGATTGTCCCGGTGATCCCCTTCTGCGCGTTACCTGGCAGTAAGAGCATTTACGATCTGGGTATGCCTGTTCTGGCTCGTCCGGGTTTTATCTACGTTTTTTATCAGGGCAAGTTGTGGCGTGAGCTTGAGGTTCGCAGCCAGGATGGCAAAACCAACTTTCACGACATTCATGTCGCGAGCTTCCGTCAGGGGCAGGGTTTCAAATCGGGAGTGCGCCAAGCTATCGGGCAGGCGCTCGAAGAAATATGGCTGCCTTCGCAGTGGAACAACCTGAACAAGACCGACATACAGTTGTGCTTTTCAGAAGTACAACTCAGCGCCGCGCGTTTGCAGCGCCTGGAGCAAGACAAGGGCTTGCGTCGCCAGCGCTGTCAAAGCCCAGACCTGCGCGTGTCGCGGCGCGACTTCAAACGCAACTTTGCCGGCCAGCCCCAAGGCAAGGAGATGCTCGATGCCTTCGCCGCATTTGATGTTCATGATTACGCTAACCAAAACGTAGTGGGTAAGGCGCGCGTTGCCCGATTGAATCTGGAGATCAATGCCTTCCCGATCAGCATGGCGGCGCCGCAACGTCCACGTGAGCCTGGCTATGAATGGCAGCTGGAGCATCCTGGGCGTTATATCTGCGACCTAGGTGGACAGTTCCCGCTCGATAGCAAGAAGGCCGCACAGGCTCATCTCGATGGCTGTGAAAAAGGCACTGTGCAGGAAAACCCGCATTTGCTTGAGCTCGGAGCCTGGAGCTATTGCCTGGGTGAATTGATCAAGAAGAATCAGCCACCATCCGGGCAACAGCCAAGTGCCAAGCCCACTCAAGAGACGAACGAAGCTGCGCTTTGGGATGCACAACCTGCAGTGAATGATGTGTTGAGCAGCGCCCGCACCCGGCAGATCTGTGGGGTGTTGCTGGATGACAATATGCATCGCATGCGTCACCTGCTGACGCGTATCAATAGCCAGCAGCACGCGCTCGGGCTCTGCGCACAACGCGCCAGCCAGCATGCCAACCACGGCAGTGCCTTGCTGCTGCAACAGCTGGTCGTACCGAGCAGCCTGGGTGGTCAGAAGAACCCTCTGCACCAGGCGCTGGAGAAAATCACGGAGCGCGGCAAGCGCGATATCAATCGCTTCACCGCCACTCAAGAGCGAATCATGCTGTGGCGACAGTTGGGCGGCGTGCAGGATGCCCTCAGCGAGCACCTGGGCAAGGCTGAATTCCAACAGACCCTTGCCGATCATTTGAGCCTCGATGGTTTTGATTACCTGGCCGCGTCATTTTTTGCCAGCCAAGTATTTGCCGCCATCGCCACCGGCCCAGACCAGAGCGACCCGCTGGCGGTCAACTGCGACCTCACCGATGCCGTCAAGGGATACAGCCTGTATCGGCCCAAGGCGACACCGGGGCAAAAGTTGCTCAGTGAAATTGCCAGCAACATCAAGCACCCGCTGCACTTAATGTTGTGGCCGGATATCGATCATGAAACGCTGTATGCGCCTTACCAAGCGCCAGCAAGCAAGGACACTAATCGGGGTGATGGTCATTTCCGCTCCGGCGATCTGGCCCAGTTCGAGACCCAAGGTGCGCCCAAGGCTCAGCAGCGCACGCTGGATGCGGCCATGCTGGCGGGTTTGATGGCCGCGGGCAGCTTGAACAGCAGTTTCACGGCGCAGCTCAAGGCGGGTGCCAGCACGCTGGTCAATATTTACGAGAGCCTGGAAGGCGCCGTGCAGACGGCACAACGTGCCGTGGATAGCGCCAGTGACAGGCTGCGACCCTTGCAAGCCGAGGTGCAGGCCCGCACGCGTGCCCAGGCCCAAGCAAGTGCAGACTACGCGCAGCAGCGCACGGCGCTGGGCGCACAAGGCCGGCGCATCGATGTGACCCTGCACGGTCAGAGCCTGGGCCGGTTGCGCAGTACCCTACCTGGGCAATTTGGTAATGCGATCTGGGTACGCAGTGGCAGGGTTAGCGTCCGCGATTACTACATATTCGGCCTAGAGGACCTACCCAGTACTGCGGGCCGCACCACACGTTTTTATGGTGAGTACCTCGACGCCGAGGGCAACCGCCTGGGCATGACCAACGGTCGGCAGGCCGCCCGGGCGGGCCTCAACCAAACCAGCGACCATCTGCTGGTGGCCATTCCGCGCAACAGCACGACCGCCAGAATGATCAGCGCACTGAACCAGCAGTTCCATCAGGTCAGCCAGGCCGCCGTGCGCACGCAAGCCGCCGAGGGTCGTTTGGCTCGTGCCGAAGGGGTATTGCAAAGTGCTGTGGATGATCTCCAGGCCCGCCGCGGTGGTAAGGCATTCCGTGTGCTCAACGCCACTCCGTTTTCCGCAGGGGTCTTAATGTTGGAGCTGTGGAATGTGCGCTCGGAAATCAACTCTTACCAAGCCAACAGTATAGAAAAAAGCAAAACTCGAGCTCTTGGCGGAGTAGTGGGGGCAGGTATTGACTGTGTTATTGCCATGGAGGCACTGACGGTCAAGTTCGTTAGCAATCAGTCCATTCTGGCGTCGGCGAGAAAGGTGTTGTTTACAATCACTGACGATTCAATGGGGCGGGCATTGGGGACAATACTAGGGCAAAAACTCGGCACGCAAATCACCACTCGTTTGCTCGGCCAAGTGTTTGCGGGCTTTATTTTTGTCGGCCTTAATCTCTATGACACCTGGTATGCCTGGCAGTGGGGCGACGACGCCATGTGGGGTTATCTGCTGATGGCCGGTGGCGGTGCTCTCGGTTTGGTCGCCGGGGCATCCTCAGCGGCCCCTGTGTTTCTCTTTAGCCCTTTGGGTTGGGTCGCCTTGATCCTGATAGTCGGCGGGGCCGGGCTGGCCTACTGGCTGAGCAGCGCGCCCATAGAAGACTGGATGGCCAGCGGCCCGTTCAGCGACAGCACTTCAGGTTCAACCGCCTACCTGCGCGAGCCACAAGAGGCGTTCTACCGATTGCTCGGTTTGTTTGCCGGAATCCGCATCAGTGTCGGCAAGAACCCGGACTACAACCCCCAGGCCAAACTCGACGCCAGCAGCCCTATCCCATTTGCCGTTAGCAGCGCCAACACCCGGGTTCGTATCGAGAGCAACCTGCCCGGCCTGGTTTCGCAGCTGGGCAGCGTCAATATCAAGGTAGAGTGCCGCTTGCGTACCACCCAATCCTCCTACTCCCATGGTGGTAGAGTCTCGCGCTCAAGCGTGGGTGCAACGCAAAAACCAGTGGCCCAACGGCCTTGGTCCAATGGCTTGGAGTTGTTCTTCAAAAGCCCGGAGGCGACCAGTGCCAGCCAAATGGGCGCATTGCTCAGCACCACCTACAGTTGGGCGGTCAAAGCGCAGTTCCAGTTGGCCGAGCCTGGGGGCAAAAGCTGGTATTTTCCCGCCCCTGCGCCGAAAGCGCTCGTACCGGTCAGCGAAGCTAAAAAAGCGCCTGACTTCGCTAATGCCGAACAACCTTTCTGGGCCAGCGAGCAAACCCATAGCGCACCGGATAATACAAAGTGACCATGGATAACACCTACTACGCCAACACCGCCTATAACCCGTCGCACATTCCCAAGCAGCCAGCCTCGGCCGAGCGTTCCTGGCTAGGTAAGTTCGCCAAAACTCGTTTGCCTTGGGGTCACACCCAAGAAGTCGCGCCGGAAAGCATCCTGCAAGATCCCACGCCCAAGAGCCTGCGTTTCTGGGAGGAGTTCGACAAGAAGAAAGCAGAAGAAAAAGCCCTCGGCACCTATAAGCCGCGGCCTTTTGAGGGAGTGGATACGCACGGGGTGCTTGATCATCAGCGCTTTCGTCATGCCCTCTTGTCCAAGCGCTCGCACTTCTGGATGCTCATGTGTGGCGGCGGGCGCTTTCTTTTCTACCTAAATATTCTTTTGTCTATTTTTACTTATACCGTTGCAGTTACGCAGTCATATGATCCATGGATGAAAACAACAATAGACACTGTTCCTTTTTTTGCTTTCCTTCTGGGCGTTCCTCTAATTTGCTGGGGGCTAGGTTCACTAGTTATCAATAAATTCCCCCGCCTATGGTTTAAACCTTCTCGCGGCCCGATCTGGGAACTCAATCGTCGCTCCGGACTGGTCACCGTGTTCGATTACGACAATAACGGCGAATACAAGAAGCGCGGCAGCATCGGTGAAATCACCGCGCCTTTCTATGAGTTCGATGCCTATATCAGCACCTCGCCGGATCGTCAGGGTTTGCCAATGAACTTTCTCTACCTGGCCCACCGCTACCGCGACATCACCCTCAATTTCAGTTCGTTGGTTGCGCCCGACCGCACCCCAGAACTGCCTTGCGCGCTATGGGATTTTTTGCAGAACTATATGGACACCAGCCGTCCACTGCAGGAGCTGCCCTGCTTCGAGAAGTACCGCACGCTCGATCCGGTCACCGCTGTCTACGACCAGCAAACGGAGCGCAACCCCCGTTATTGGATCGATATGGACGACGCGACCTTCGCCGCACAACTCGAGGATATGTTCAAACGTATTAACGCCATAGACACCCTGAGCCGCCCCAACCTGATGGCCCGGTATGTTGCCTATACCGACTGATGACTGAGCTCTACTACGCCAACACCGCCTATAACCCGGTGCATATTCCCAAGCAGCCAGCCTCGGTCGAGCGTTCCTGGCTAGGTAAATTCGCCAAGACTCGCCTGCCCTGGGGCCGCACCCAAGAAGTCGCGCCGGATAGCATCCTGCAAGACCCCGCGCCCAAAAGCCTGCGTTTCTGGGAAGAGTTCGATAAGAAGAAAGCAGAAGAAGAAGCCCTCGGCACCTATAAGCCAAGGCCTTTTGAAGGAGTGGATACGCACGGAGTGCTCGATCATCAGCGCTTTCGTCATGCCCTCTTATCCAAACGCTCGCACTTTTGGATGCTTATGTGTGGCGGCGGGCGCTTTCTTTTCTATCTCATTCTTGTTTTATCTGCTTTTACTTATGTCGTAGCTGTTACCCAATCATATGAATCGTGGCAGCGGACGACGGAGCGGTTTATTCCATTATTTTTATTGTGTGCAGGAATACCACTGCTTTGCTGGGGGGGCGGTTCATTAGTTATCAATAAATTTCCCCGCTTATGGTTTAAGCCTTCTCGCGGCCCACTCTGGGAGCTCAATCGTCGCACCGGTCTGGTCACTGTGTTCGACTATGACAATAACGGAGAATATAAGAAGAACGGCAGCGTCGGCGAAATCACCGCGCCTTTCTATGA
This sequence comes from Pseudomonas sp. EA_35y_Pfl2_R5, assembly GCF_963970805.1. Classification (NCBI taxonomy): domain Bacteria; kingdom Pseudomonadati; phylum Pseudomonadota; class Gammaproteobacteria; order Pseudomonadales; family Pseudomonadaceae; genus Pseudomonas; species Pseudomonas sp. EA_35y_Pfl2_R5. The sequence continues at coordinate 780,780 of NZ_CAXAOW010000001.1, forward strand.
GTTCGATGCCTATATCAGCACCTCGCCGGATCGTCAGGGCCTGCCGATGAACTTCCTGTATCTGGCTCATCGCTACCGCGATATCACCCTCAATTTCAGTTCGCTGGTCGCCCCCGACCGCACGCCCGAGTTGCCCTGCGCGTTGTGGGATTTTTTGCAGAACTATATGGACAGCAGCCGTCCGTTGCCGGAGCTGCCCTGCTTCGAGAAGTACCGCGCGCTCGACCCGGTCACCGCTGCCCACGACCAGCAAACGGGGCGTAACCCGCGTTATTGGATCGACATGGACGATGCGGCCTTTGCCGCACAACTCGATGACATGTCCAAACGCATTAACGCCATCGATACCTTGAGCCGCCCCAACCTGATGGCCCGGCATGTTACGTACAGCGACTGATGGCCGAACCCTACTACGCCAACACCGCCTATAACCCGGCGCGCATTCCCAAGCAGCCAGCATCGGCCGATGCGTTCTTGGCCAGTGACCCAGCGCAAGCTGCCTGATGGCCGCGAGCTGTATATGAACACACCACCTTCACGGCGCTGGACGGGTAATCTGCGCGACCGCAGCCTGTATCACGAGTGGCTGGTACGGGCACAATTGCGCCTGTCGCTGGATACCGGCGAAGAGGGCGGCAGCCCCGGTGAACTCCTCTGGCTATTCCCTGCAGCGCCTATCAGAAGCGGCAAGGTTGACCCAGCCAAGGCACCCGCCGCCAACTTTAACCAGACCGACGTTCCCTTCTGGGCCGATGAGAAGACCCATGCTGAATCCTGACTCTTTTTACAGCCCCAACGCCTACAGCCCGGAACAGATTCCTGACCAGTCGCCAGCGGAGAAACAGCCCTGGCTACGCCGCTTTGGTAGCATGCGTTTACCCTGGGGTAAAACTCAGGATCTGGTTCCAATTGATATATTGAGCAATTCAAAACCCAGTGAACTGCGCTTGGTAGAGTCAGTTAAAAAAGAAAAAGCGGAGCAGCTAGAACAAGGCACCTACGTTCCCAAGCTGCTGGAACATTTGGATCTGCATGCTCGGCTTGATAACGAAAAGGTCAGGCATGCCCAGCTACCTGCAAGCTCAAAGTTTTGGATATATATGCAGGTAATTGGGAAGGGGGGGCAATAATAACCCCCATAATGTTTTTTTCCTGCCTAGCAACTGCATCAATCATGGATGGTAATTATTTTTCTTCATTAGTTGATGTGTTTCTAGAAACCTCACTATATACTTCCTTCCCACTGTTAATGATGTGGGGTATTGGCTCGTTTGTCATTTATCACTTCCCCAAACTCTGGATAAAACCCTCCAAAGGCCCACTCTGGGAATTTAACCGCCGTACTGGGCTAGTCACCGTCTTCGATTACGACAATAACGGCGAATACAAAAAGAGCGGCAGCATCGGCGAAAAGGTCGCGCCGTTCTACGAGTTCGATGCCTATATCACCGTTACACCGGATCGCCAGGGCCTGCCCAACAATGTGCTGTGCATTGTCCATCGCTACCAGGATATCTGGATCAATATGGCTAACTTCGTTGGTGCCAGCGGCAGCACCTCCGTGCCCTGTGCGCTCTGGGACTACCTGCAGAACTATATGGATATCAGCAAACCCCTGCCGGACACCCCGGAGCTGGAAGCCTTCCGCCACCTCGACCCCACCACCGCCGAACACGACCGCCAAATCGGCCGCGAGCCACGCTACTGGCGCGACATGGACGATGCGACCTTCAAGGCCAAGGAGCGCGAAATGACCGAACGCATCCCACAGATCGATACCTTCAGCCGCCCCAACCTGATGGCCCAGCATGTGAGCTATGGGAGTTGAACGACAGCCGAAAATAAATAGGCTCGCTTTCCGCTCCGGTAAGCAATATCGGCCCAACACTCAACACCAGCTTTTTCACATGACACACACACCAAGGAACAGGTATGACTCTACGTCTCGACAAGCAAATGCTGGCGCGTATTTACCGTCACGGTCTTTCCAGTTACTCCAGTGCCATGCGCTGGAGTTCGACTCTGATGACATTCGGTTTGACCTTTACGGGGTTGCTCAAACTCAATGGAGGGCAGGATCTGCTGTTGATATTGGTCGTCAGCTTTTTTGTGGGGGGGCTGATTTACTGGTTGAGCGCTCCGAAAGACCCTCTGCGCAGCGGTGATCCGTATATCGAATTCCAGCGCAATGCTCTGCACCTGCGCATGCTGTGCGATAACCAGCCTATCTGGCAGGAAAAGCTGCCGCGTAAGCAGATTGCATCGGTGGCTCCTTATCAGCAGCAAGGTTGGTTATTCAGTCGCGATTGCGGCCTGGTGATCGAGGACCACGAAGGCAAACAATGGCGCTTGGCGTTGAAGCTATCGAGGGCGGAGCTGGAGCGGTACAGCCAGACACTCCAAACGTCCCTGGAGCCATTGGGTTATTCCCTGGACAAGCTGCGCCGTTTTCAGCCCTGAGCCCGGCCATGCCGCGCCAGTGGATAGGTGCGATAGGGGTCTCAAACTGAGCATCCAAAGGACAAGATATAGGGAAATAGGGAAATAGGGGACAGACCACGATTATTCCAGTCTGGTCTAATCTTCTAGCGCCATTCTATGGAAAAGGAGTTTCCATATGCCGCGTCGAGCGCGTGTGCTGTTGCCGGGAGTCACGTTGCACTTGATTCAGCGGGGGAACAATCGTTCGGCCTGTTTCTTCGCGGAGGAAGATTACCTGTTCTATCTGGAGCACCTTGCGGATCAGGCAAGAAAGCATGGCTGCGCGATCCATGCGTGGTGTCTGATGACCAATCATGTTCATCTGCTGTTGACCCCGGCCAAGCCAGAAAGCGCCGGAATGCTGATGAAGGAGCTTGGACAGCGCTATGTGCAATACATCAATCGTACTTATCGTCGCAGCGGCACTTTATGGGAAGGTCGCTTCCGCTCCTGCTTGATGCAGGAGGACAGTTATGTCCTGGCTTGCTATCGATACATTGAGATGAACCCGGTGCGGGCTGGAATGGTGGAGCATCCGGCGGAATATCGTTGGTCGAGTTATCGGGCGAATGCCCAGGCGGAGCAATCGGCATTGATCACGCGACATTCTTTGTACCAAGCGTTGGGCGAGGCGGATGGGGCGCGTGCGGAGGCCTATCGTGAGCTGTTTCGGCATCAGCTTGATCCTGGCTTGGTAGATTAGATCCGTTCGGCTACCAACGGGAACTATGCACTTGGCAGTCCAAGATTTACGGCAGAGGTGGAGCGAGTGCTGGGTCGGAGGGTGACCCGCGGGAAGCCGGGGCGACCAAAACAAGTTGCTGAGGTTGACTGAAACCGTGGTCTGTCCCCTATTTCCCTATTTCCCCGCTACGCGGATTGAGAAACGTAAAATGCCGGAACTCAGGTTCAGAGATCGATGGGATAGGTTGGAAATTGGCTGCTTGAACTTAATTGTGGGCAGCCTGTTTTGTTTTGCCCCTTTTGCGATTGTGTGGAGTGGGGTAGCGAAGCTCATCAAACCATCGCACGCGTGCCTGAACATGAGGGGTATCTCGCTTTGCGGCGAGGGGGTGGTAGCAGAGCACGCTTTTTATCAGGTAATAATTGGGCTGCTGTTTAGCTGGGTGTCTGTTCGCATAATTTATGCTGTGGTGCGAGAGTATTTAAAGCCGTTACCTGGCAGGCTATTTTTTGTGTTAGAACATAGTCGTCATGTCAAAATAATAAATTTCTCACGAGAAAGTGATGATATATATATGGAGGCCATGCATATACGAGAGGATGGATATGACATCTCAAAGATAAAAATTCACTTGCGCGGCATTACGAGCTTTTCATGTAAAACAGAAAAATTTAATGTTGGCGACGCCGGTTATTTGTTTCGGCCCGGCGCGATTTTCCACTTTAGTCCCAGTGTCTCCAACCAGAGCAGCAATAGCTGTAATCTGAGTTTTACTTGGCATTTCAATTCAAAAATTTTGAAAGGCAGACTGGTAATAGAGGCCGTCTCGTCGTCGGTTTCTCGACTTTACCTAAGGTGAGTGTCAGTCCCTTCCATGAGTTCGATGCCTATATCAGCAGCGGCCCAGACCGCCAGGGGTTGATCTGGCATCAACTGCATCTGGTGCATCGCTATCACGACCTGGCCATCGACCTCAGCCCCATCGTGTCCAAGGACTCCAGCATGGCGCCGCAGTTCGCCGCCTGGGACTTTTTGCAGAACTACATGGACACCAGCCGCCCGCTGCCGGATATCCCGCTGTTCGAACAGCACCGCGCCCAGGACCCGGTGACCGCCGAGTACGACCGCCGCACTGGGCGTAAAGCGCGTTACTGGCGTGATATGGACGATGCCACCTGGGAAGCTCTTGTGATGGGAAACCTGGCTCGGGTCAATGCCTATGACATCACTGGCCGCCTGAATCTGAGGACTCAGCATGTGCGTTATACCGACTGATCCGGGCATGGCGCGGAAGAATAATTGGAGATGACAGTGGGTAAGGGCTGGCCAGTTCAAGCCAGCCGCTCTTCTTCACGCCGCGATTAAATGCTCCAAAGAAGAAACTTGCGATAAGCAATCTGGAGTGTTCCGGTTCTGCTCAATACCGTCCTGTTCTGAGTCTAGCCTCGCCCTCATGGTGGTTGAGTATCGCCGCAGCGAGCTACAGGTTTTGTACTTCTAGCGTGGCTGTTTAAGGCCTTTCCCCTCCCTGCAACAACTCCGGCTTCTCCCTCTGCAGTTTGCTCTGCAACATTTCCAGTTGCTCCAGCGCTGCGCGAGCTTCGTCGATTTCGTTGGCGTTGCGTTCGCCGGACTGCGCGGCTTGTTCGATACGTTCGCGGATGGCGGGGATCTGCTGCACGCCGCCGGCAAAAGCCATAAGTTGGTCGCGGGTTTGTTGTTCTTCGAAGGCGCTGTACTGCGCCGGATCGGCCAGCTGTGCGGCGGATGCGGGCTGGCGGGGTTTGAGTTGGCCGACGGCCGGGCTGCGTGGGTCGCCTTGGTCGGCCATTAGCTGGATCAGCATTTGCGCTTCCTGGGCATTCAGTTGCGGTTCGCTGGGCGGTGCTTCCACAGGTTTTCCTGTAGGCGTTGGGATTGCTGCTGGCTGCTGTGTTGGCAGCGCGGCGGGCATTTCGGGCAAGTGGATGGCCGGGTTGGCCGGCGTTGCAGCCTGTGCTGCAACGGTTGGCGAAGTGTCGGCCAGGGGCGTGCGCACAACTACGATGGTCACCGCGGTGATCACGCCGAGCAGGCCGATGCCGAGCCAGGCCTTCATAGTCCTTCTACCTTGGCGTTGGCCAGCAGAGCGTCGACGCGGGCCTGGAAGGCTTGAGTCAGCTGTTCCTTGGCGACGGCCTGGTTGACCTCATAGCGCACGCTGGGATCGCTGAGTGGCAGCTGTCGATCCTCACGGCTGCGTACCTGGACGATCTCGAATGCGCCGTCGATCAGCATCGGCTGGGAAATGCTGTCCGCCTTCTGCAGCAGGGCGGTCTTGCGCAGAAAATCCAGTTGCGCATCCTGCGGACGAATCAGGCCGAGGTCGCCGGGCGGCGTGTGGCTCTTGGTATCGGCCAGTGAGTAGCGGCGCACGGCTTCATCGAAGCTAAGGCCCTTTTGCAGTTCGGCATACACCCGGTCGGCACTGGCTTGATCGGCCAGGCGGATATGGCTGGCCTGCACTTGGGCAACGTTGAGGTAGAGCTGCAGGTTGCGCTGGTAGTAGGCCTCGGCATCCGCATCACTGACCTGGCTGGCGCGTTCGCGCAGGCTGGCGGTTTCATGGTGGAAGTCGTTGTGCAGACCAAGCTGGTGCAGGTACTTGTGGCGGATGAGTTTGTCGCGCACCAGCTGGCGGATGCCGGCCTGTTCGTCCGCGCTAAAGCCTTTCTCTCCGAGTTGATACCAGAGGTAGTCACGCAGGGCCTGTTGGCGCACCTGTTCGGCCAGGTACACCAGGTTGCCCTGTTGCAGCTCCACTCGACCTTGTACGTTGTCGCCCTGATACAGCTCCAGCAGGTTCAGACGCTGTTCGGTCTGACTGGGGAACTGCCAGCTGATGAGCTGTACCTGCGCGGCGTCTGCCTGCTGTTGGGGGCTCAATTGCAGGCTATCGAGCACTACGCCCTGCGTTTGGGTAGTCAGCACCTGGCGCAGGCGCGCGCTGCTCAGAGCCTGTGGCTGGCGCAGAAAGGGCCGTACATCGTGGTCGAATTGACGACCATAAACTTGCTCGATCAGGTTGGCCGCCTCGCGCTCGACCAGCGCATCCAGATCGCTGCGGTATTTGCTGCTCAGCTCGGCTTCCACCTCGCGGGCCAGCAGGTGGTTTTCTGCCAGCCCCGTGCGTAGCAGGCGCAGGTCGGTATTGAATTTGACCCGGGTCATGGCCTGCTCCAGCAGGCCAATGCTTTTGCCGGGCAGGCGTTCACCGTTGATGCGTATGTCCTGGCTGCCCAGGGCTGACAGGCAAATGCCGGTCAGCCCCAGTATCAGCAAACTGCGCTGGATGATCGCGCGCACCTTACAGGCCACCCTGGCCGTAGAAGGTATTGGCACCTTTGGTCAGCACGCTGACGGTGAGGGCGATGGACTCGGGAATCAGCTCCTTGGCAACCTGCAGGCGGGTGGCGTAGCTGGTGTCGTAGAGCGGTTCGGGGCGCTGGTAGGCAACCTGGGCGGTCTGGGTCAGCAGGTCGCGGATCGGCTTCTGCGGGTCATAGCTGCCAACCCTGTTGGCCACGGCGGCGATATTGTTCAGGCCTTCGCTGAAGTAGTGGTCGTCCACCCAGCCTTCCCAGCCGGAGTGACCGTTGCCCGAGGTGACCCAGGCGTGGTGCGGCTGCGCGACATCACCGGTGGTGTGCAGCGAGTAACCGATGGTTTGCAGGGATGGGGCGTTCTTGAACTGATCGAACCAGTACTTGGCCAGGTTATCGATGGGCTGGAAAGCCGCCGTCTGAAAGTCACCGTAGTGCGTCTGCCAGTTGGAACTGGTGCCCTGGCGGTAGTGCGCCTCAGTGGTGTCGAAGTCACTCTTCTTCAGCTCGCGGTTGTACAGGTAGACCATGGCATACCAGTCGACGTCACCGCTCCAGCTGCCATCCACCTTGCGATAGCGGTAGTCGTAACCGCCGTGGTCATTGCCATGGGCGTCGCCCTGGCGGGCCATGTTGATGAAGTGCCAGTAGGAGGTGTAATTGACCAACGATGCGGCGGCGCCATACACCGGCGCATGCTCGTAACCGACCCACCAGCCACCCAGGCGGGTGTCCTGGAAATCATCGACGTCATAGGCTGCTTGGCCGAGTATTTCGCCAGCGCGGGCTTCGCTGCCGGCGGCACCGACGTAGAACTGGTAGGCACGTTTCATCTCGGGCGTGGCGTGCGCCGAGTTGAGGAAGGCCAGGGCGTCTTTGACGATGTTCTTGTGCGTAGGTTGCGACCAGGCGCTGGCATGACTGGCACTAAAAGCCAGGCCTAGACCAACGACCAGGGAGGTGAGGGTTTTCATAGGGAAGGCGCTCTTTTGTTGTTGGAGTTGAGCAGTATTAGCGGGCATTGATGGCAAAACTGTTGCAATGCCGCACGCCAACTTAAAGCCTATGCACCGGGTTGGCTCAACCCAACTAAGGTTTGGTGGTATAGACCAATTTCATTGCGCGCCTTGTGCCGCGCCGCTGTTTCTATGGTGCAAAGCCGCCTGGATACTGAGGCATTGGCGACCTGAACCAAGCTGCAGAGTGTGAGCGGTGTCTCGTATTGCTGCGGCGCATATCACCGACAATGCCGCGCCGGCCAGGCCGCCGCCTCCTCCTGGCTACCCCATTGCCTCAATCCTCAAGGACGATGACCATGAAACTGCAGTTCTCCCTTTGCGCCCTTGCGCTCGCTACCTTGCTGTCCGGCTGCCAGAACATGAGCCCTGACGCCATGCTCAATACTGGGCTGCAAGCCATGCAGGCCGCCACGCTCAGCGATGCTGAAGTGAAGACCATGGCCGATGAAGCCTGCGTGCAGATGGACGCCCAGTCGCCCATCGCGCCGGCCGATAGCACCTACAGCAAGCGCCTGGCGACGATCGCCAGCAACCTAGGCAGCCAGGTCAATGGCACGCCAGTCACCTACAAGGTTTACCTGACCGATGAAGTGAACGCCTGGGCCATGGCCAACGGTTGCGTGCGCGTATACAGCGGCCTGATGGACCTGATGACCGACAACGAAGTGGAAGGCGTGTTGGGCCACGAGATGGGCCACGTTGCCCTCGGCCACACCAAGAAGGCCATGCAGGCGGCCTACGCCACCTCGGTCGCTCGTGGCGCGATTGCCTCCTCCGGCAACAGCGCTGCCATGGCACTGTCCAGCTCGCAACTGGGTGATTTGGGTGAGGCGCTGATCAACGCGCAGTTCTCCCAGTCTCAGGAAGGCGCTGCCGATGACTTCTCCTTTGATCTGCTGAAGAAACGCAACGTTCCGCTGCAAGGTCTGGCCAGCGCCTTCGACAAGTTGGCCCAGCAGGGCGGCGGCGAAAGCAGCATGTTCGACTCCCACCCAGGCTCGGCTGAACGCGCCGCGCATATTCGCCAGCGCATCTCTGCCGAGAAGTGATCGACGACGGGGCCGCAGTAGCGGCCCCATCGGTTTCAGGCTTTATCCCCGCCAGGCTCTCCTCTAGCAGCCCCGTCTACAACCACTCGCAGACTACTCATCGGCCGCTTCCTGGCTATGCAGGGCACCGGTTTCGTTGCTTTCCAGCACCGCATAGGCGCTTGAGCAGAACAACGAGTTAAGGCGCTTCATATCGGCGATCAGCTCCATGTGCAGGCCGCTGGTTTCGATGCTCTGCACCACTTGGTGATGCAAACGGCCTACATGCGAGTGTGCCAAACGACGTTCCTGGGCGCGGAAGCGGCGTTTTTCGCGCAGCAGCTGGCGGGCGCTCTCCTGGTCGCCCGAAAGAAATACCGATAGACCCAAACGCAGGTTGGCGGTGAGCTGCTGATGCAGGCTGGCCAGCTCTGCCAGGCCGCTGTCGGAGAAGGAGTGACGTTGCGCGGTTTTCTGATCCTGCACCTTGCCGAGCATGCGCTCGATGATGTCGCCGGCCTGCTCCAGGTTGACCGCCAGTTCGATGATCTCTGCCCAGCGTCGGTTGTCGTGGTCGCTTAGGGCTTCGCGCTGGATTTGCGCCAAGTAGAGTTTTACCGCGCTGTAGAGTGCATCGACATCATCATCGAGGCGGCGCAGCTCCTTGCTCAGTGCCGTCTGCCCGCCCTGCAGCACCTCTAGTAGATGGCTGAGCATGGTCTCGATCAGGTCGCCGATACGCAGGGTTTCGCGCACCGCATTGGCCAGTGCCAGGCTCGGCGTGGACAGCGCGGTGGGGTCGAGATGACGCGGGCGAGCCACGCCGTTTTCATCCGGGCGATCCGGCAGCAGCCAATTACAGAAGCGCGCCATCAGCCCAACGCTGGGCAGCATCAGCAGGCAGCGCAGGCTGTTGTAGAGCACATGAAAGCCGATCACCAGTTCTTCGGGGCGCCAGTTAAAGCTGTCCAGCCAGTTGGCCAGCGGGGTGAGAAAGGGCATCACCAGCAGCAGGCCAATCAACTTGTACAGCAGGCTGCCCAAGGCTACGCGTCGCCCGGCGGGGGTTTGCAGGCTGCTGGTAAGAAAGGCCAGCACGCCGCTGCCGATATTCGCACCGATCACCAGGCCGATAGCCACCGGCAGGCTGATCAGCCCTGCGCCGGTGAGCATGGCGGTGAGCAGTACGGCGGCCAGGCTGGAATAGGAGATCAACGCAAACAGCGCGCCGACCAAGGCATCCAACAGCAAGTCGCCGGTCAAGGAGGCGAATAGCACACGAATGCCCTGCTCCTGGGTGATCGGCGTGGCGGCGGCCACGATCAGCTCCAGTGCCAGCAGCATCAAACCCAGACCAATGGCGACACGGCCGAGCTGTCCGGCGCGGGTTTGCTTGCGTGAGAGAAAGAAGATCACCCCGAGAAAGATCAGCAGCGGGCTCAGCCAACTCAGGTCGAAGGTCAGCACGCGGGCCATCAACGCGGTGCCGACATCCGCACCGAGCATGATTGCCAGCGCTGGCGTCAGTGCCATCAGCCCCTGGGCGACGAAGGAGGTGACCAGCAGCGCGGTGGCGTTGCTGCTTTGTACCAGTGCGGTCACGCCAATACCGGCGGCAAATGCCATGGGCCGCTTGCTGACGTTGTGGCTGAGCACCTTGCGCAGGTGTGAGCCGTACACCCGCAGAATGCCGGTACGGACGATATGAGTGCCCCAGATCAGCAGGGCAATGGCAGACAGTAGATTCAGCAGGGTCAGCATCGCGCATCTCCCTGACGCGGGCCGCCCCGAGGGGCAGCAACAGGATGCGACGCCTAGGCTTTGGCCGTGAATCCGTAGAGTAGGTGTCGCGGGTAAGTGGATGGCCTGGTTGGATATTTTTTACCGAGGCTCACTTTATTTTTAGCTGCGATATGCCATTGGCGCCAGCCGCACGCGCTGCGTTAGCGCTCTGGCAGGTGTTAGCGTGCGAGCCGTTCGGCCAACTCCAGCAGGCTGGCGGTCTGTAAATCCGGTTCAATACCCCAGGGATCAAGCACGCTGTTCGCGCTGCGTTTGATCCAGGCACAACGCAGGCCGGCATGCGCAGCGCCGAGTACGTCGAAGGGGTTGCTGGAGATCAGCCAGGTCTCGGCAGGGGGACTTTGGGTGCAGCTGAGCAGGTGTTGGTACACAGCTGGGGCCGGCTTGAAGCTGCGCACATCCTCAACGCTGATCACCTCGTGAAACACATCGAGCAAACCAGCCTGTGCCAACAGCGCACGCACAGCACTGCGACTGCCATTGGAGAAGGCATACAGCCGCGCGCCCTGCGCTCGTAGCAAGGTCAGTGCTGCAGCACTGTCGGCAAATGCGGGCAAGTGCGCCCAGGCGTCGAGTAGCTGTTGTTGAGCTTGCGCATCAAGCGGCGCTTGCTCGGCAGCGCAGGTGTAAGCCAGGGCCTCGCGGGTGCACTGGGAGAAGTCTACATAAGCACCCATCAGGCCACGGCGGAAGCTGTACTCCAGCTGCTTGTCGCGCCAGTGCCGGTAGAAGTCCTCGGCCTTGGGGCCCAGCCATTGGCGCAACTGACGCACCACATCGCTGGGGTCGATCAGGGTGCCGTACACATCGAAGGCCAGAGTGGCGGGCATGGGTTTTCCTCGGTGCGCTGATGACGTTGCAGGATGGCAGGAAGCGCAAGGCTGAACACTAGGGCTTTGGTCGCAGCCGGCACAGTTGGGCTGCTGCGACACCCGCTGTCGCGACATGCCGTCAGGCTGATCGAACTGGTAACCTAAACCGATTGAACGAATGCGACCCTGCCCATGCTCACCCTCTACCACGCAGCAGATCTGGAAACCCTTGGCGAGCTGGCCACCCGCTTGCTGGCCACGCCGATGCGCGAGCCGTTTGCCCCGGCATTGGTGGTGGTGCCGAGCCAGGGCATGGGTCGCTGGCTGACGCTGGAACTGGCGCGCAAGCAGGGCATTGCCATGCAGCTGGAAGTGCAGCTGCCGGCCAAGTTTGTCTGGGACTTATCGCGCCTGGCGCTCGGCCAACTACCGGAGCAATCGGCCTTCAGCCCCAGCAGCCTGAGCTGGCGTCTGTATGACTGGCTGTGCGAGCAGGCCAACTTGGCCGAGGCACCGCGTCTGGCGCATTACCTGGACGGTGGTGACGAGCGCAGAAGGCTGTCGCTGGCGCTGAAGATCGCCGACGTTTTCGACCAGTACTTGCTGTATCGCGACGACTGGCTGGCGGCTTGGGAGCGCAACGAGCTGCTCGACCTCGGCCCCGATGAAGCCTGGCAGGCGCTGCTCTGGCGCGAGCTGACCAAGGACGGCCACCCGCACCGCGCGCGCCTGCTTGAAGACTTGCTGACCCGCCTGTATGACCCCGCCCCTCTGAATGACCTGCCTGAGCGGGTGCTGGTATTCGGCATCAGCAGTCTGCCACCGCACCATATGCGCGTGCTGGAAGGGCTGGCGCGGCACACCGAGGTGGTGATTTTCGCCCTCAACCCGTGCCGCGAGGCCTGGGGGGAAATTCGCGACATTCGCGAGCTGGCGCGGCAGCCGGAGGCGAGCCCCGAGGATTGGTATCTGGACGTTGGCCACCCGCTGCTGGCGAGTCTGGGCAAGCAGGGGCGTGACTTCTTCGACAGCCTGTTCAGCCTGGCGTCCAGTGAAGGCAGCCAAGAACTCGGCCTGTATTCCGAAGATGACGCCCTGCACGACGACAGCCTGCTGCACGCGCTGCAGAACGACATCCTGCGTCTGCACACCCGGCAGCCGGATGAGCGCCTGCAACTGCGTGAGGATGACCGTTCGCTGGAGCTGCACATCGCTCACTCGCCGCTGCGCGAAGTGGAAATTCTGCATGACCAACTGCTCGCTCGCTTTGCTGCCGACCCTGAATTGACCCCTGATCAAGTGGTGGTGCTGACCCCGGATATCGAGCGGTATGCGCCCTATATCGAAGCGATTTTCTCTGCCAAAACGGGCGCCCCGCGTGAAGGTGTGGGGCGCAGTAGCACGCCGTATATCCCGTACAGCCTGGCCGACCGCAGCCTGCGTGCAGAAATCCCGCTGATCGAAGCCTTCCTCAGTTTGCTGGCGCTGCCAGACAGCCGCTTTACCGCCGAAGAAGTGCTCACCCTGTTGGAGCAACCGGCGCTCGCCCGTCGTGCCGGGATCGAGGCCGAAGACCTGACCCTGCTGCGCGACTGGCTGCGTGAGGCGGGTGTGCGCTGGGGGCGGGATGACGCGCACCGCGAGCAGCTAGGTTTACCAGCGGATGCCGCGTTCACCTGGCGCCAAGGGCTGGACCGCCTGCTACTGGGCTTTGCCGCGCCGCCGCAGCTTGCGGGTTTGAATGCGCCGTTGCTCGGCAGCAGTTGGCCGCTGGATGCGCTGGAGGGTGGCCGTGCGCAACTGCTGGGGCGGCTGTCCGGCTTTGTCGAGGGCCTGGCTGCACTGGCGCAGAGCCTGCAACGGCCCCGGCCTTTGGCCGAGTGGGCGCAATCGCTGCAAGTGCTGATCGATCAGCTGTTTGACGAGCGGGAAGCCGGTGACACCTTATTGCTGTTGTCCAAGGCCTGCGCCGCCTTGCAGGAGCAGGCCACGGCCTCCGGCGTCGAGCGCCCGATTGAGCTGGCGTTGATCCGACAGCAACTCACGGCGGCATTGGAGCAAGGCAGTGCGGCCTCGGGCTTTCTCACCGGGGCGGTGACCTTCTGCACCATGGTGCCGATGCGTAGCCTGCCGTTTCGCCTGGTCTGTTTGCTGGGTTTGGATGACGGTGCACTGCCACGGCGCACCCCGGCCGCCGGCTTCGACCTGATCGGGCAGAAGCCCCGGCGTGGCGACCGGGCGCGGCGGCTGGATGACCGTTATCTGTTGCTGGAAATCCTGCTTTCGGCGCGCGGCGGCCTGTACCTCAGCTATGTCGGTCGCGACCCGCGCAGCAATGCCGAGCTGCCGCCCTCGGTGCTGGTCAGCGAGCTGCTGGATGTGGTCGATCTCACTGCGGTCGACAGCAGCGGCCCGGCTAGCGCCCATATCACTCACCACCATCCGTTGCAGCCCTTTGCCCCCGGCAACTTCGCCGGTGCGCGGCATGCTGGCTTCGCCGCGCCCTGGTTTCATGCGGCGCAGCGTTTGAGTCAGGCGGTGGAAACGCCAGCGCCCTTTGCCAGTCCGTTGGATAAGCCGGATGAAGATTTGCCGGGCGGCGTTCCGCTCACTATCGAACCCAGCCAACTGATCCACTGCTTTAAACACCCGGCGCGCTACCTGCTGGAGCAGCGCCTCGGTCTGCGCCTGGCCCAGAGTGACGAAGCCTTGGCCGGTGATGAGCCGTTCAGTGTCGAGTGGACCAGCCAACATGGCTTGCGTCAGTTAGCCTTGCAGGCTGTTGAGCGCGGCTGGAGTGAGCGTGAAGAACGTGCCGTGGCGGCGGCATCCGGTTGGTTGCCGGTGGGCGAGTTGGGTCAGGCGCACTGGGGGCAGATCCGTGGGCCAATCCGCGCCTTCGCCCCGACCCTGTTCGACGAGCGCCCCGAGGATGCCGCGCAACCGCTGCTGGTGGATATCGAACTGGCCGGCGTGCGCATTCACGGCTGGCTGGATGGGGTAACGAGTGAGGGGCTGTTTGACTATCGCCTGCGCGATCTTGGCGCATGGGAGCTGGCGCCGTTCTGGTTGCGCCACCTGCTGCTCAACTGCGCGGCGACGCCGAGCATCAGCCGCGAGAGCCGCCTGCTGTCGCCGAAAAGCGAATGGCGGTTAGGGCCGTTGGCTGATGCCCGTGGCCTGCTGTTGCCGTGGCTGGAAGCCTACAAAAGTGCTTTGTGCGAGCCGCTGCCGCTGTTCGCCAAATGCAGTTATGGCTTCGCCCGCAAATGGCGCAAGCCTGGCAAAAAGGAGCCAGTTGATGCCGCCCGCAGCGAAGCGCGGCTGATGTGGCAAGGCAACGACTACATGACGGGCGAAGGCCAAGACTCCTGGAATGCCCTGGCCTTCCGCGACCGCGAGGCGCTGGATGAGCGTTTCGAGGCGTTGGCCGAGCAGCTCTACGGCCCGGCGCTGGACGCCCTGCAAGGCAGTGACGAGGACGAGGCATGAGTGGCGCAGCGTTAAACCTATTGCACGACAGCTTCAGCGGCCGCTCGCTGATCGAGGCCAGTGCTGGTACCGGCAAGACCTGGACCCTGACCGCGCTCTACGCCCGCCTGCTGCTGGAGAAAAAACTCAGCGTCAGCCAGATTCTGGTGGTGACCTTTACCACCGCCGCCACCGCCGAACTGCGCGAGCGTATTCGCAAGCGCTTGGCCGAACTGCTGGCGGTGTACGACAACGGTCCGAGCGCGGATAAGTTGCTCAATGAACTGCAGGCGCAGTACCCGGACGCCGCCAGCCATCGACGGTTGCTGCTGGCGGTGCATGGTTTTGACGAGGCGGCGATTTTCACCATTCACGGCTTCTGCCAGCGCGCCTTGCAGGATGCCGCGTTTGAGGCCGGCGGTGACTTCGACAACGAACTGACCCACGATGATCGTGAAATCATCGACGCGTTGCTGGCTGACCTGTGGCGACATGAATTGGCGGCGGCAGAGCCGGAGTGGGCAGCGTTTCTGGTGCAGCAGAAAATCACCCCGCAAAGCCTGCGCAAGCGTTTGCGTAGTCACTTGGGTAAGCCCTATCTGCGTATCGAGCCACAGCCGGGCACACACAGCGACATGGCGCCACTGCGTGCCGCCTGGCAACAGGCGCAGCGCCTCTGGCTGGGCGAGAGTGCCGCTTGGCTGGAACAGCTCAAGGCCTTCGACGGTTTCAAGAGCAATATGTGCAACGCGGCCAAATTGAGCGTCTGGCAGGCTGAGCTGGATGGCTATTTCAGTGATGCCGCTGCGCTGTTCAGCAAGACTGAGGCGCACCGCCGCCTGGCTCGCGAAGGGTTGAACAAGGCCAGCAAGAAAGGTTGCGAAGCACCGGCCAATCCACTGGCCGCCGCCTTGCAGGAACTCTGTGATGCCCTCGATGCGGCGCAGCCAGAAGCCGAACAACGCCTGATCGACCTGCAAGTGCGCTTGATCGGTCAGCTCAATGAGCAGCTGCCCGCGCGCAAGGCGGCCCAGCGACTGCTGGCCTTCGATGACTTGCTCAACAAGCTGCAGCAGGCGTTGCAGGGCGAGGGCGGCGAGCACCTGGCGGCTACCCTGCGCGCGCAATACCCGGTGGCGCTGATCGATGAATTTCAGGACACCGACCCGGTGCAGTACCGGGTGTTTCATCGTATTTACTCTGACCCTGAGCGAGGAACTGACGCAGTCAGCACGGCGCGCAGTAGCCAGGAGGGTGATCTGTGTTTTGTTGGCGACCCGAAGCAGGCCATCTATGCGTTTCGCGGTGCCGACCTAGCGACCTACCTGCAAGCCCGCAGCGAAGCCGCGCGCCAATACAGCCTGACCACCAACCACCGCTCCACCCCTGAGCTGATCGCCTCACTCAATCAATTGTTCAACCGGCCCATGCCGTTCGCCGAGCCGGGCCTGGCCTATCAACAGGTCGGCGCCAGCGATAAAGAGCGCCCACAGTTGGTGTTGCCGGCGGTTGAGGCTGAGCAGGACGCACCGCTGGCGCTGGTCTGGCTGGATAACGATTACCTCGGCAAAGGCGAAGCCGGCGCTTTAGTCGCCCGCGATACCGCACGGCGGATTGCCTCTGTGCTGGCGGCCAGCAGCCGTGGCGAGGCGTACTTTGCCCAAGACAGCACGCGCACGCCGCTCAAGGGTGGCGATATTGCCGTGCTGGTCGCCAGTCACCGCCAAGCCAGTGAAGTCGCTGCAGAGTTGGCAGCACGCGGCGTGCCCAGTGTGCGCCGCGGTAAAGAGAACGTCTGGCACAGCGAGGAAGCGGATGAGCTGAGTGCGGTGCTGGCCGCTTACGCCGAGCCGGGGCGCGAAGGCGCGTTGCGTTATGCCCTGGCCAGTCGCTTGCTGGGTCGCAGCGCCGCCGATCTGGCCGCCTGCTCGGAAGATGCTCACGCCTGGGACGCTGAGCGCGAAGCGGCCGAGCGCTATCACCAGCTCTGGCAGCAACAGGGCTTTATGCGCGCCTTCCGTGCCTGGCTGGATGAGCAGAAAGTTGCTCAGCGCTTGCTCGCTCTGGTCGATGGTGAGCGCCGTTTGACCAACCTGCTGCACCTGGCCGAATTGCTGCAAACCGAGAGCCTGCAACGTCCTGGTCTGGAGCCGCTGCTGAGTTGGTTCAACGCCCAGCGCAGCGCCGAGGCCCACGGCGAAGAAGCCCTGTTGCGCCTGGAGAGCGATGCCGAACGGGTGCAGATCGTCACCATCCACACCTCCAAGGGCTTGGAATATCCGTTGGTGTTCTGCCCCTTCTTGTGGGACGGCGCGTTGCTCTATCAGCACGAAGACATCAACTGCCACGCCGACGACGGCACGCCGTTGCTCGACCTCGGCAGCGAGCAACTCGACGTGCACCGCGAGCGCGCCCGCCATGAGCGTTTCGCTGAGAAACTACGCCTGACCTACGTGGCCCTGACCCGCGCCCGTGATCGCCTGTGGCTGCACTGGGGGCCGGTGGACTGCAAACCGAAGAAAGACGGCACCCTGAGCGAATCCGGCCTGCACAGCAGCGCCCTGGCCTGGCTGCTGCACGGTCGCGAATTGACGGGTGCGGATGCCTTGGCCGAGCTAGCCGGGCATCTGCAAACGCTCAGCCCGCAAGGCTTGCACGCAGAAATCCAGCAGCTGGTTGGCAGCAGCCACGGCCATATGAGCATCCAGCCGCTGCGTGAAACTGAGGCCAGCGCCGCCGGCGAGCAGCGCGCGCCAGCCCCGCAGCAATTGGCGACGCTGCAACGCAGCCTGTACAGCGCCTGGCGGGTCGGCAGCTTCTCCGGCCTGGCCGCCGGCATGCACATGGAAGCGCCGGACCGCGACGGCTTGGTGATGCCCGATGCCAGCGAACCGGGTACGGGCTTTTTTGCCTTTCCCCGTGGCGCGCGGGCCGGTACTTGCCTACACGCCATTCTCGAAGACTGGGCACGGGGCAAGGCCGCGCTGGCGGATTTGATTGAACCGGGGCTGAGCGGCCACGGCATCAGCAATGACTGGAACGCGGTGGCGCTGGAGCAGCTGCAACAGGTGGTCGACTGCGATCTGGATGGCCAAGGCTTGACCCTCAGCGGGTTGAATCCAACGCGGCGCTTGCCCGAGCTGGGTTTTACCTTCCCGGTGGCCGGGCTGGATATGCAGCGCCTGCGAGCGATTCTCAGTGATCCGGCCCACGGCCTGCCGGCGCCTATGCGTGATGCAGCGGCGCGCTTGGAGTTCGACAGCCTCAAGGGCTTTCTCAAGGGTTTTATCGACCTGACCTTCGAGCACGACGGGCGCTGGTACATCGCCGACTACAAGTCCAACTGGCTCGGCCCAGACGCCAGTTATTACGGCGGCGAGCGTCTGTTGCAAGCCCTGGCCGCCGAGCATTACTACCTGCAGTACCTGATCTATCTGGTGGCGTTGCGGCGCTTTCTGCGTCAGCGCCTGGACGATTTTCAGAGTGATCAACTCGGCGGCGCCTATTACCTGTTTCTGCGCGGCATGCCGAGCGCCGGGGTGTATTTCTCGCGGCCAGCTGATGGCCTGCTGGATGCGCTGGATAGCCTGTTTGCGGAGGGCAAATGATGCTGGTGGGTAATCCGTCAGGGATGTATTGCGTAGGGTGGATGACGCTCTTTTCATCCACCACGGTTAACGGTGGATGGATGAAGCGTCATCCACCCTACGGGAGAACCCGATGACGTTCGCTGACCTGCCCTTTGACCCGCTGGAACGCGCGCTGGTCGATAGCTTGCAGCCTGGTAGCCTGGATGTAATCCGGGAACGCACGGCGCGGTGCCTGACCCATTCCCCGGATTGCATTCGGGCTGCGGGATCGACAGGGATTGGCTGGGTAGGGTGGATGACGCTCTTTTCATCCACCACGGTTAATGGTGGATGGGTGAAGCGTCATCCCCCCTACGGGAGAGCCCGATGACGTTTGTTGACTTGCCCTTTGGTCCACTGGAACGCGCGCTGGTCGATAGTTTGCAGCGCCTCGATCCGGCTGCTTCGCCGGTGCTGTTGGCCTCGGCGGCGCTGCTTTGCATGGCGTTGGATAAAGGCGATGCGTGCCTGCCGCTGGCACGTCTGGCCGGGCAGCGGCCTTGGCCAGAGCATGCCTTCAATCTACCTAAACTGGCGGACTGGCAGGCGCAGTTGCACGAGTCGCCGCTGGTTGGCGCGGATGGCGATTTCACACCGCTGATTCTTGAACATGGCCGGCTATATCTGGCGCGTTATCAGGCCTATGAACGCCAGTTGGCGACGCAGTTGCTACAACGCGCTGGCGATCTGCCGGAGGTCGACGAAGCCCAGCTGAGTGAAAGTCTCAGCCGCTTATTTGCCTTCAATCAGCAGCAACCGGACTGGCAGCGTTTGGCGGCAGCGCAAGCGGTGCGGCGCAAGCTGGCGGTGATCTCTGGCGGCCCCGGCACTGGTAAAACCACCACCGTGGTGCGCCTGCTCGCGGCGCTGCTTGAGCAGCCGGGTTGCGCGAACTTGGCCATCGGTTTGGCCGCGCCCACCGGCAAGGCCGCCGCACGCATGGCCGAAGCGATTCGCCATGCCAAGGCCGAGCTGCCGGTCAGCGAGGCAATCAAGGCGGCGCTGCCGGATGAGGCGCGCACCCTGCACCGTTTGCTTGGTAGCCGTGGCGACAGCCCGCAGGTGCGGCATAACGCGGGCAACCCGCTGGCGCTGGATGTGCTGGTGGTGGACGAAGCCTCGATGGTCGATCTGGCGCTGATGGCCAAACTGCTCGATGCCCTGCCGCCGACGGCGCGGCTGATTCTACTGGGCGACAAGGATCAACTGTGCGCCGTGGAAGCCGGTGCGGTGTTCGCTGAGTTGTGTGAAGGGCGCGGTTTTGATGAACAGGCTGCCGCCGACTTGCAGCGCATCACTGGCCAGCCGGTAGCGGTCAGCCAACCCAGCTCGCAACTGGGTGACGCCGTGGTGTTACTGACGCATAGCCATCGCTTTGCTGGCGACAGCGGCATCGGTGAGTTGGCCCGGCGCATCAACGGCGGCGATGTCAGTGGCACCCTCAATCTGCTCAAGGAAGATCGCAGCGACCTCGCCTGGATTGCCGCACCAACGCCCAACGATTTACTGGAGCGCCTGGATCAGGGCTATGCGCCGTATATCGCGGCTGCCAAAAGTGCCGACCCAGCAGCGGCCTTCGCCGCGTTCAACGCCTTCCGCACGCTCTGCGCCCAGCGTGAAGGCGCATGGGGTGTTGCCGGGATCAACGAAGCGCTGGAGGCGCGGATCAAACGGCGCAGCCAGGTGGCTAGCCGCGAGCGCTGGTACGTCGGCCGGCCGGTGATGGTGCGGCAGAACGACTACGCCCTCGGCCTGTTCAACGGCGATATCGGCATCTGCCTGCACACTGAGTACGGCCTGCGGGTGTTCTTCGAGTCTGAGGAGGGCTTTCGCCCATTCGCCCCGGCGCGCCTGCCCAGCCACGACAGTGCCTTCGCCATGACCGTGCACAAAAGCCAGGGTTCGGAATTCAGCGAGGTGCTGCTGGTGTTACCCGAACAGCCCAGCCCTTTACTGACCCGCAGCCTGTTCTACACCGGCATCACCCGCGCCAAACACAAGGTGGAAATCTGGGGTTTGCCGCCACGTTTAAGCGAGGCGGTGGCCACCCGCGCCGAGCGGGCGGCGGGGCTGGCTCAGCGGTTGGCGATACCGATAACCAAAAATGCTGCCCTGGTGACGACGCAAGGACAGCTCGATCTTTTCTAGCTAGGAGTTTTTGATGAGCAAAGGAATGTTCTGGTGCCGATTGCTGGCGCTCTGCCTGTGTGTGGTTTCACCTGCACTACTAGCTGTCGAAGGGCCGCAGGTCTACAGCGGGATGTTGGGCAAGATGGCGATAGTCATGGAGCTCAATCTAAGCGACCCCGAACAGGTCATTGGCCGCTACTTTTATCGCAAGCATCACCATGATTTGGCCCTGGAGGGCCGGCTGCAAGACCAGCGACTCAGCTTGGTCGAGGGTCGGGACCGATACGACGATGCCCCGCGCCCCGAGCTGCGTTTGCAGCGAAGTCCAAATGGGTGGCAGGGCGAATGGGTCGGGCCGCAGGGCAAACGGCTGGCCGTTAAGCTTTCCCAGCCGACTATCGAGGAGCCGCCAGCGGGAGCCGAACCCTTCTGGTATCGCCTATACGACACATCACCCTACGAGTTCCTGCGTCTCAAGGAGTTGCCGCTAAGGTCTGGCAAAAAGCAGGAGTTTATGGGCCATGAGTTGCAATGGTGGACGGAGCCCGTTTCGGGGCTGGCGATGTTCGAAGTGCTGAGCGGTTACCCCCAGGCACAGCTGGATTCGATCAACCAGCAGTTGCGCGCACGCTTGCGTGAGGAAGTGATCGACTATCACGCTTGCAAGCTGGGGGCGGGTGGTAGATGGGGGGAGTTTCTACAAACCGTGCGGCCGCGACTGCTGTTGGCGGATGTTGTAAGCCTAAGCATTTTTACCAGCTACGACTGCGGTGGAGCCCATCCGGATTTCGGTGATGCGCCGCTTACGCTGGATGTACGTAGCGGAAAACCGCTGGGCCTGGAGGATCTGCTCTGGGTCGGTGACGGCCCCGCTTTTCACTACCTCGAAACGCGAGAGCACAAGCCGGATGAAGACTCGGTGAGCTTTAATGTGTTCTCCCAATACCGTAATCGGTACTTCGCACCCTGGTTGGTCGAGCAGTGGCGGCGGATCGCTCCGGAGATGTTGGCAGAGCCTGCAGACGACTTTGAATGCACCTATGCCGACCCGGACATGTGGGATTTTCCCAGTTGGTACCTCAATGAGGACGGTATTGTGTTCGACCCGATCTTCCCGCGTGTTGCACGTGCCTGTGAGGGCGCCGAGTGGTCGGTGCTGCCTTATGCGGTGGTCAAGAAGCATCCCGGTCGGTTGCGCTTGGCATTGCCGGACTAAGGCGGGTATTGCACTGCGCGCATCATCGGCCTAGGATGCGCGCCTTCTCTCAACCGACAGCAAAGGAGGTACATCATGCAGCAACTGATTACCCTTTGCAGGTCGCGCCTGGCTTAACGCATTCCCCACCGCTCTACAGCGGTTTCTGCAACGCCCTGCTTCGACCTGCCAATCCAACTATTTTCGTTTCAACCCATCAGGATTGGACTATGGGCACTTGCATTCGCAATTTGTCCGACGGCATCGTTTTGATCGCCGCGGACGACACTTGGATCGAAGGAAAAGCGATCCAACAACTTGAAACCACCGCACGCCTGCCGGGCATGCAACGGGTCGCCGGGATGCCGGATCTGCACCCAGGGCGCGGTTATCCGGTGGGGGCGGCGTTCTTCTCCACTGGTCGGCTGTATCCTGCGTTGGTCGGCAACGATATCGGCTGCGGCATGGCGCTATGGCGCACCGATATCGGCGTGGCCAAGCTGAATCTGGACAAGCTGGAAAAGCGCCTCGGTAGTCTCGAAGGTTCCCTTGACGATGATTGGCAGGAGGCCATCGCGGCTTTTGGTCTGCCGCCGAGCGGTCATGAGCGTGCCCTCGGCACCATTGGCGGCGGCAATCACTTCGCCGAACTGCAGCAACTCGATCAGAGCTTCGACGATGAAGCGCTGGCGAACCTCGGTATCGACCGCAAGCAGCTCTTGTTACTGGTGCACAGCGGCTCGCGTGGGCTGGGCGAGGCGATTCTGCGCGAGCAGGTCGACTTGTTTGGTCATCAAGGGTTGGAGGCCGGCTCTGCGGCTTGCGCCCATTACCTGGCACGTCACGATGGCGCCTTGCGCTTCGCCGAGGCCAATCGGCAGCTGATCGCTCGGCGCATGCTCGAACGGCTGCGCGCCGATGGCGGACAGTTACTGGATATCAACCACAACCTGGTATCGCCAGCACATATTGCGGGTCAGGACGGCTGGCTGCACCGCAAGGGCGCCACCCCGTCCGATCAGGGTGTGTTGGTGATTCCTGGCTCGCGGGGCGACTACAGCTACCTGGTGCAGCCGCTGGCCGACGAACGCAGCCTGTTGTCTCTGGCCCATGGCGCGGGGCGTAAATGGATGCGCAGTGACTGCAAGGATCGCCTGGCCGCGCGTTACAGCGTCAAGCAGCTGGAGCGTACGGCACTGGGCAGCCGAGTGATCTGTGCCGACCGGGCGCTGATCTACGAGGAAGCACCAGAAGCCTACAAGGCCATAGATTCGGTGGTCGGTGCGCTGCGCGAGGCAGGTCTGTTGCGGGTATTGGCACGCCTGAAGCCGGTGCTGACCTACAAGACGCGCGGAGGTTGCTGCTGATGATCCTTCTGCAATTGTCGGCGGCCCAAGGGCCAGAAGAATGCGCCTTGGCGGTGGCCAAGGCGCTCAAGCGTCTACTGGCGGAAGCCACGGAATTGGGTGTTGAGGTGCAGGTTCTGGAACAGGAGGCTGGCGAGCGCCCGGCTACCTTGCGTTCGGTGTTACTGGCGCTGAGCGGTGAGGCAGCCGAGCAACTGGCGGATGCCTGGAGCGGCTCGCTGCAGTGGATCTGCGTCAGCCCTTATCGGCCGGCGCATCGGCGCAAGAACTGGTTCTTCGGCGGCGCGCGCTTTGCCGCGCCGCCGGCCAACCTGGAAAGCCAGATCCGTTTCGAAACCCTGCGTTCCTCCGGCCCTGGCGGCCAGCACGTCAACACCACGGACTCGGCAGTGCGCGCCACTCACGTGGCCAGTGGCATTATCGTCAAGGTACAGAGCGAGCGCAGTCAGCACGCCAACAAGCGTCTGGCGTTGCTGTTGATCGCTCAAAAGCTAAGCCAACGTGAGGAGCAGGCACATGGCGACTTAAGGGCCGAACGGCGTCTGTTTCATCATCAGGTGGATAGGGGCAACCCGGCACGGGTTTTCCGCAGTTTGAGTTTCACATCCGAGTGATGTGAGCGGTACTAACTCAAAAACCAGGCATTTGCTGTGCTGCTCGTTTGGGCAGCACAGCACACTACCTGTGCAAGATCAGTCCCTTGGGGGCCCAGGCACTGCTCCGGCCTAACTGGGCTAGCCAGGATAAGTGTGTCGCCTACACTCAAGTGCTAACTCTCTGGAGTTATCACCTGCGCCGTCGTATTTAAAGCTAAGGTCAAGAGCCGATGTTTGCACGACTATTTGCCAGCCTGCTGCTGGGCCTGATGTGTTGTCATAGCGCCATAAGCGAGGAACTGCGGCTGGTTACGGGTGACGACTACGCACCGTTTACCGGAAAAGCGCTACCCGCTGGGGGCATGCTCACACAGGTTGTTCAAGCAGTGCTGGCGCTGAGCGATATCGACAGCACACTGGACTGGCAGCCCTGGAATCGCGGCTATCTGAAAACTTTACGAGGCGAGTACGACGCCACCTTTCCCTATGTGCCCACGCCTGAGCGAGAGCAGGAATACATCTACTCGGCACCCTTGCTGGTGGTTGAACATCATATTTTCAGCCGTAGTAATGATCCCATCGAGACCCTAGATTCTGAGCAGATTCGGGGGCGAAGCGTGTGCATACCGCTGGGTTGGCAACCCTCTGCTCTGCTCCAAGGATTTCTGGATCAAGGGGTTGTGCGACGCCACTCACCGATAGGTATCAAGGAATGTGCGAGGCTGATATTGATTGGCCGTGACGATTTCTTTGTCGCCGATCGACGCCTTGGCGATACGGCATTGCAGTTGATTGGTGCTAGCAATGGTCAGTTACAGCGCTCGGCTGAAATGATCAGTACCAGCTCTCTGCACCTGATCGTGCCGCACAATCACCCTCGCGGCTCGCTGATCATCGCGCAGTTCGATGCCGGCCTAGATCGCCTCAAGGTCAGCGGTGCTTATCAGCAAGTTATAGAGGGGTATATAGAGTCTCGGGCGCTGCTGCAGAGTAGCCAGTAGCTCGGTGAGGCGTCTTGTCGCTGCCCTCTGACGGGCAGTTGGTTGGCTCGCCGTCCCTGGCGATGCCGTCACTCAGTTGGTTTCTTCAGTTTTGGATTAGGAAAAAACTGCACCGCCTGCACCTTGGGATTCGCAGCCTTGGGTTTTAGCGCGCTGATATTGACCCGCGTGGGCAGTTCGCGCGGTACCGAGTTGCCGCGCTCGTCCAGGGTGTCGGCGTAGCCACAGGCCACGCATTCGCGGTGTGGCACGCCATCGACATTCCACATCTGGATCTTGTCCATTTCGCTGCACGCCGGGCAGACCGCCCCGGCGATAAAGCGTTTTGCGCTGACATTTACAGGTGCATCTGTCATGCGGCCTCCTGGCTCAAGCCGAGGTGACGCAGCAGGGCGTCGATGGAGGGCGGGCGGCCACGGAAGTCGACAAACAGCACCATTGGCTCTTGCGAGCCGCCGCGAGCCAGAATTGCCTCACGGAAGGCTTGGCCGGTGGCGCTGTTGAACACGCCTTCTTCTTCGAACTTGGAGAAGGCGTCGGCACTGAGCACTTCGGCCCACTTGTAGCTGTAGTAACCGGCTGCGTAACCGCCGGCGAAGATGTGCGCAAAGCTGTTAGGGAAGCGGTTGTAGGCCGGCGGACGCAGCACCGAGACTTCCTGGCGGATGCCTTCGAGTACCTCTAGCACGCTGCGGCCGTCGCCGTGGGTGGCATGCAGTTCGAAGTCGAACAGGCTGAATTCGATCTGTCGCACCATCATCAAGCCGGACTGGAAATTCTTCGCCGCCAGCATCTTGTCCAGCAGGTCCTGCGGCAGCGGCTCGCCGGTTTCAAAATGGCCGGAGATCAGTGCCAGACCTTCCGGCTCCCAGCACCAGTTCTCCATAAACTGGCTCGGTAGCTCCACGGCATCCCAGGCCACGCCATTGATGCCCGATGCACCGGCGTGTTCGACACGGGTCAGCAGGTGGTGCAGGCCATGGCCGAATTCGTGGAACAGGGTGGTGACTTCGTCGTGGGTCAACAGCGCTGGTTTGCCGCCGACCGCTGGAGTACCGACTGGCGGAGTGAAGTTACACACCAGGTTGGCCACCGGGCTGATCAGCTTACCTGTCGCATCGCGGCGTTTATCGCGGGCACCGTCCATCCAGGCGCCGCCGCGCTTGTTGGCGCGGGCGTAGAGGTCGAAGAAGAAGCGCCCGACGTGTGCGCCGTTCTCCTTGATTTCGAACAGGCGTACATCCGGGTGCCAGGTGTCGAAGCCGCTCAATTCCTCAATCTGGATGCCGTAAAGCTTTTCGACGATGGCGAACAGGCCGCTGAGCACTTTGTCGACGGGGAAGTAGGCACGCAGGATTTCCTGGGAAATGCTGTAGCGCTGCTCGCGCAGCTTCTCGCTGTAGTAGCCGACATCCCAGCTTTGCAGATCGTTGCAGCCTTGTTCGGCGGCAAAGGCCTGCAGCTCGCGCAGGTCCTGCTCGGCAAACGGCTTGCCGCGTGTACCGAGGTCGCGCAGGAAGTGCAGTACCTGCTCGGTGGTTTCCGCCATTTTGCTGGCCAGGCTCAGCTCAGCGTAATTGGCGAAACCCAGCAGCTTGGCCAGTTCCTGACGCAAGGCGAGGATTTCCAGCATCACTGGGCCGTTGTCGTTCTTGCCGGCATTCGGCCCCTGATCGGAGGCGCGGGTGCAGTAGGCGGCATACAGCTCTTCGCGCAGGGCGCGGTCGTTGGCGTAGGTCATTACCGCGAAGTAGCTGGGGAATTCCAGGCTGATCAGCCAGCCGTCCAGGCCCTTGGCCTCGGCGGCTTGCTTCATCTGTGCCTTGGCCGAATCGGTCAGGCCATCCAGCGCGGCTTCGTCGGTGACGTGCTTGGTCCAGGCCTGAGTGGCATCCAGCAACTGGTTGGAGAACTTGCTGGCCAGCTCGGAGAGCTTCATCTGGATCTCGCCGTAGCGCTTCTGCTGCTCGGCCGGCAGGTCGATACCGGACAGGCGGAAATCGCGCAGGGCGTGCTCGAGAATGGTCTTCTGCGCCACGTCGAAACCGGCGGCTGCAGGGCTTTCGGCCAGCGCCTGATAAGCCTGGAACAGCGGCTGGTTCTGGCCGATTTCGGTCCAGTATTCAGACAGCTTGGGCAGGCAGGCCTCGTAGGCGGCGCGCAGCTCGGGGCTATTGCAGACCGCGTTGAGGTGGCTGACCGGGCTCCATGCCTGGCCCAGGCGTGCGCCCAGCTCATCCAGCGCCAGCACCAGGCCATCCCAGCTCGGTGTGCCAGACTGTTGTTCAAGCAGACGGCTCATGGCCGCACGGTTGTCGGCAAGAATGCTGTCTACCGCCGGCTCGACATGCTCCGGATGGATGGCAGCATAGGACGGCAGATCGAAGGCTTGCAGCAGTGGGTTGTTGGCAGTCACGACAGGTCACCTGTAACGGAATGGGTTTGCAGCTGTGACCCTGGCGGGCGCAAAAGGCTCCCAGGGGCAGGCTTGAGTGGACACAAGGCGCTACAAAACAGCGCGCATGTCCTGAACATGGGTGCCATCTTAATTACAATCAAGGTCAGGCGCAGCTTAAGAGGTTTCTATCGTGGCGATTCGTACTTACCAACAGTTCACCCCGCTGCTCGGAGAGCGGGCCTTTGTCGATGCCTCCGCCGTGGTGCTCGGCGATGTGGAAATCGGCGCGGACAGCTCGATCTGGCCGCTGGTGGTGATCCGTGGCGACATGCACAGCATCCGCATTGGCGAGCGCAGCAGCATCCAGGACGGCAGCGTGCTGCATATCACCCATGCCGGGCCGTTCAATCCGCGCGGCTACCCGCTGAATATCGGCGACGATGTGACCATCGGCCATAACGTCACCCTGCACGGCTGCGATATCGGCAATCGGGTGCTGATCGGCATGGGCAGCATCATCATGGATGGCGTGGTAATCGATGACGAAGTGATGCTCGGCGCCGGTAGCCTGGTGCCGCCGGGCAGCCATCTGCAAAGCGGCTATCTGTACGTCGGCAGTCCGGTCAAGCAAGCCCGCGAACTGAGTGAGAAGGAGCGCAGCTACTTCCGCTACAGCGCCGACAACTACGTACGCTTGAAGGATCAGCACCTGATGGAAGGTTACGGCAGTTGATGACTCAACCGGCTTTGCATTACTCGAACATCCTGTTTGACCTTGATGGCACCCTGACCGACCCGCGTGAGGGGATTACCCGCTCGGTGCAGCATGCGTTGGCCAAGCTGGGCATCGATGAGCCTGATCTGCAGGCGCTTGAGCACTTTATCGGCCCGCCGCTGTTGCAGTGTTTTATGCAGACCTACCAGTTCGATGAGGCGACGGCCTGGCAGGCGGTGAACCATTACCGCGAGCGATTCCGTGAAGTGGGCCTGTATGAGAATCAGCTGTTCGACGGCGTGGGCGAGCTGTTGCAGCTGCTGCAGAGCCAGCAGCGCACGCTGTATATCGCTACCAGTAAGCCGACAGTGTTTGCCGAGCAGATCGCTAAGCACTTTGGCTTTGCCCGGCACTTCAAGGTGATCTACGGCAGCGAGCTGGACGGCACGCGCACTGACAAGGTCGAGCTGATCGCCCATCTGTTGGAAAGAGAACAGTTGCCGGTGGAGAACACGCTGATGATTGGTGATCGTAAGCACGACCTGATCGGCGCCAGACGCAATGGCCTGGATGCAGCCGCGGTGGGGTATGGCTTTGGCAGTTTGGCCGAGCTGCAGGCCGAGGCGCCGACCTATCACTTCCACAGCCTGGCCGAGTTGCATCAGGCGTTTGCGGGCTGAAGCGTAGGATGGGTTAAACCCGTAGCGGCGTAACCCGTCGTATGGCTGCGATGGCTGTCGCTGCGCTCAACCTACGCGGCCCGCCCCATCCTACGAGCGACGTTTAGCCATTTTTCTGATAGACGATCTTCTTAGTACCGCCGTCGCAGCTGCCGACCACCATATTGGGGTCCTGTGCGTCTTCGTTGGGCACGATTTCCAGGGTGTAGCTGGCAACACCGGCGGCCTGGATTTTCACTTCAATCTCCGCACGCAGCTCTTCGCAGGGCTTGGGTGCGGCCAATACGCTGGTGCTGAGTAGACCAAGCAGCACGGCCAGGGTGAATTTGTTCATTGCATCGCTCCTTTTGCGTGAGCAGAAACTACCCATGTTGGAGTGGGAATCAGGTACGTAAGTTCTAAGAGCCTGGCGATAAGTCGGTCAGTGCCTGCTGCCGTTCCACCACGGGCAGTTCGCCCAGTGCGGCCACGCGCTCATAGAAGCGCGACCAGTCACGCTCAACCTGCTCGAACAGTGCGGCAAAAGCCGGTACCCATTGATCATAGAGGCCAAACGGCAACAGCTTGGCGTTGTTGATCGGCGCGTTGATCCAGTCGTCGTAACGTCCGCTACCGGCCCACTCGCGCTTGCTGAGTGCATGGTATTCGGCGCGCAGGCGGGCGAGCTCGGCGTGTTTACCGCTGCGCATCTGCGCAGGCGGTAAGTCGCTGGCATACAGCTGCTGCAGACGCGCCCGGCTGGCCAGCACCAGGCCGATAAATTGCTCGCGTTGCTGTTCGCCTTGCGGATCGTTGGGTTGCAGGCCCTGTTCGGCGCGCCATTGGCGCAGGCCTTCTCGCTCGACAAAGCTGGCGAAGGACTCGTTGAACGCAGTGTCGTCCGCCACATACAGCTGCTGATGCGCCAGCTCGTGGAAGATCACCGCCACCAGGCGCTCATCGCTCCAGCGCAGCATGGTGTTGAGAATCGGGTCATCGAACCAGCCCAGGGTTGAGTAGGCCTCAACGCCGCCCAGGTAGGTGTCCAGGCCCTGCTGTTTCAGCAGTGCTGCCGAGCCGCGCGCTCGACCCAGGCTATAGAAACCGCGATAGGCCACACAGCCGGCTATAGGGAAACAGTGCAGCTCAGGCGATAGGGAAAACTCTGGGGTGGCGAACACATTCCACACCACAAAGGGCCGCTGGATATCCGCATACACGCGGTAGCTGCCGTTGTTTGGCAAGCTCAGCTGGGCGCTGGCGAAATCCCGCGCTTGCTGCGCGAGGGCCAGGCGTTGCTTGAGTTCGGGGTCGGTCGCCGGGTTCTCCAGTAGCTCAGCAATCGGTTCGCGCGTCTGCAGTAGGTGCAGATGCCCGCCAGTCAGATGGCTGTAGTAATCCAGGGTGCTGCAGCCGCTGAGCAGCAGCGTTGCAGCCAGCGGAACCCAGCGCCAGAGCGTGGCGTCGAACATTGATCTGTACCGGTGAGTAAACAGGCTGCCACGCTAGCGCATTGGCGTTGCAGCCTCCAGCACAGCATCGGCGTAAGCTGAAGGCGGTTGCGATTTATGGAGGTGTCCATGCGTTATTTGACTTTGCTTGGCGGTGTGCTGGTGCTCAGTGCCTGCGCTTCACCTGTGCCACCCGCTGACCCGGGGCAGGCCTGGGTTGAGCTGCACAGCCATGCCGGCACGCTGCTGATGGCGGACCGACTGGATGGCCAGCGCCTCAGCGATGGCCGTTATTTCCAAGTAACGGCCGGCGCCCATGAGTTGCAAGCGCGCTTTCAGTTCGAAGTGAGCAGCGGTGGTGGCCTGGATGGTGTCAGTGAGCCACAGCCGGTGACCTGCGAAATCCGCGTGCGGCATGACAACTTCGTCGCTGGCCAGCGCTACCGGTTGGAAGCCAGACCCATGCAGATGAAAGCCCAGGCCTGGCTCTACGATGAACAGCGTAATGTGCTTGCGCGGGGCAAGATACTGCGCTGCGGTACGTTCTGAGAACCTGCCCACGATCTGCTGCGCGTCGGCCCTACGGCGTTAAAAACAGGCTGGTGCGCCAGCCCGGTCGGAAGCCGCTTGCGGCTAATGCGCTTAAGCGCGACCCGAAGGGCGAGTGAAACGAGTAATGCTCATGTACAACAGTACACTCCGCTTCCTCGCCTGTTTTTGCCTTGCAGTGCTCTAGCTCGCTAGATCGTGAGCAGGTCCTGAATTAAAGGCTGCTATCGAGTACCGCTTCCAGGGTGATTTCGGCGTTCAACACCTTGGACACCGGGCAGCCGCTCTTGGCGGTTGCCACGGCTTTTTCGAAGGCTGCCCGGTCGGCGCCGGGAATGCGTGCCTTGAGCGTCAAGTGCACGGCGGTGATAGCAAAGCCGCCATCCTGCTTGTCGAGGGTCACTTCTGCTTGAGTGTCGATGCTTTCGGCGGTCATCCCGGCTTCGCCAAGTTCCTTGGACAGGGCCATGGAGAAACAGCCGGCGTGAGCAGCGCCGATCAGCTCTTCCGGGTTGGTGCCTGGTTGCCCTTCGAAGCGGGTATTGAAGCCATAGGGCGCGCTTTTCAGGGCGCCGCTCTGGGTCGAGATGCTGCCCTTGCCGTCCTTGATGCCACCTTGCCAATGTGCTGAGGCTGTCTTCTTCATCCGGATACTCCAGTGCGTGGGTGATAGGGTTGAGAGCAGGCTCGGGCGGCACAAGTTCGAAAAACTTCTAGCGCAATCGCGCGACCAGCTCGAACGCATGCAGACGGTCGGCAAAGTCATACAGATCGCAGGTGAAGATCAGCTCATCGGCGCCGGTCTGTTCCAGCAACACTTCCAGACGTGCGCGGACCTTGTCCGGGCCGCCGATCATGGCCATGCCGAGGAAGCTGCTCACCGCCTCTTTTTCATGCGGCAGCCACAGGCCTTGCATGCTCGCCACCGGTGGTTTCTGCACCAGGCTCTGGCCGCGAATCAGCGCGAGGATGCGCTGATAGGCTGAGGTAGCCAGGTATTCGGCTTGCTCGTCCGTGTCGGCGGCAATCAGTGGCACGCCGAGCATCACATAGGGCTTGTCGAGCACTGCCGAGGGCTTGAAGTGGTTGCGGTAGACGCGAATCGCCTCATGCATATAGCGCGGCGCGAAGTGCGAGGCGAAGGCGTAGGGCAGGCCCTTCTCGCCGGCCAGCTGAGCGCTGAACAGGCTGGAGCCGAGCAGCCAGATCGGCACGTTGGTATCAGTGCCGGGCATGGCGATTACCCGTTGGTCCGGTGTGCGCGGGCCAAGGTAGCGCTGCAGTTCTTCGACGTCTGCGGGGAAGTCGTCGGCGTTGCCGATCCGGTCGCGGCGTAGCGCCTGGGCGGTGAAGTGATCCGCCCCAGGCGCGCGGCCTAGGCCCAGTTCGATGCGGCCGGGGTAGAGCGTAGCCAGGGTGCCGAACTGCTCGGCAATCACCAGCGGCGCGTGGTTGGGTAGCATCACGCCGCCGGAACCCAGGCGAATCTTTGCAGTGCCCGCGGCCAGATAACCCAGCAGCACGGACGTAGCCGAGCTGGCGATGCCGTCCATATTGTGGTGTTCGGCCACCCAGAAACGCTCGAAGCCCAGGCGCTCGACGTGCTGCGCCAGGGCCAGGGAGTTATGCAGGGCCTGGGCGGCGTTGCCGTCGTCACGCACCGGGGCGAGATCAAGGGTGGAAAATTTGCTCTGTGCGAGTGCGCTCATCGGGCCTGCCTTTGGTTATCCGTTTGCTTGGGCGCAACAAAGCGCCAATACCTGAGTTAGATAGTGGGGTTTGTTCTACGGATTCCAAGGGGACTATGCGGTCCATCAATGCTGATGCCCGGCAATCGAGGCGCAGGCGCGATTGCCGGGCGCAGGTTAGCTATTGCTCAGGCGGAAGCCGATTTTCAGGGTGACTTGGTAGTGGCCGACCTTGCCATCGACGATATGCCCGCGGGTTTCCGTTACCTCGAACCATTCCAGGTTGCGTATGGATTTCGCCGCTTCGGCCAGGGCGTTGTTGATCGCCTCCTCGATACTGGTCTTCGAGGAACCGACGATTTCGATTTTCTTGTAGGTGTGATGATCGGTCATTGCGGCTCTCCCAGGTGGCTGAACAGGTAGGTCTTGTAGTTGAGTCCCACCCATGAACGCTAAAGTTCAGATTAGTCGCACTTGGCCTGCCCGGTAGCCGGTAATGGCCGCTAACGCTGCTGCTCCTTGCGCAGCCACTGCGCGAGACGTTCGGCACGACCATCACGGCTGCGTATGGGCACCCAAAGCGCCAGGCGCGCCGAGGTTTCGACAAAGCCCCAGGGCGCAACCAGGCGACCGGCGGCGAGGTCGTCGGCCACCAGTTGTTGCGGCGCGATGGCGACGCCCAGGCCGGCGGCAGCGGCTTCCAGCAGGTAATAGAGATGTTCGAAGCCCTGGCCAAGTTTCAACACGGCGGCATCCAGAGCATTGCTGGCGGCCCAGCTTGGCCAGGCCTGCGGACGGGAACTGGTGTGCAGCAAGGGTTCGTTTAGCAAGGCGGCGGGCGGAGCCTGATGCAATTCGGCGAAGCGCGCATAACGCGGACTGAGTACCGGGCCGATGCGTTCGGCGGCCAGCTCGAATACCTGCATATCCGCCGGCCAGGGCGGCTCGGCGAACCACAAAGTGGCATCCACGCCAGTACGGCGCGGGTCCAGATCGCCTTCGCTGGCGGACAGTTGCAGGCGCAGTTCCGGCAGTTCGCGGTTGAGGCGATCCAGGCGCGGGATAAACCAGCGCGCCAGCAGGCTACCCGGGCAGGCCAGGACAAACGGCGCATCGGCCTGGCCCTGCTGCAGTTCGGCGCAGGTGCTGCGCAGGCGGCTGAACAGTTCGGCGCTGACATCGCGCAGACGAGTGCCAGAATCTGTGAGTTTAAGGCCGCGACCTTCCTTGTTGAACAAGGCCACACCCAAGTGTTCTTCGAGGATGCGAATCTGCCGGCTGACAGCACCATGCGTGACATGCAGCTCATCGGCTGCTTGGCTGATGCTATTTAGCCGCGCGGCCGCTTCGAAGGCGCGCAGGGCGTTTAGCGGTGGTAGGTCCTGGCTCATATGTGAGTTTTTCTGACAGGTTGCGGCGATCTTATCGCTTTTCTGTCAATAGCCACAGCCGTATCCTGAACACAGACTGTAGGAGCGGGCCATGCCCGCGAATCGCGCCCATGGGGCGCTCCTACACCATTCATCTGCAGGAGAACGCCATGACTTCTTTTCGCGCTGGCCCAGATGCCAACGGCCTGTTCGGCTCGTTCGGCGGCCAATATGTTGCCGAAACCCTGATGCCGCTGATCCACGACCTGGCCGAGGAATACGAGAAAGCCAAACTCGATCCCGAGTTCGCCAAGGAGCTGGCCTACTTTCAGCGCGATTTCGTCGGTCGTCCGAGCCCGCTGTACTTCGCTGAGCGTCTGACCGAAATGTTCGGCGGCGCGAAGATCTACTTCAAGCGTGAAGAGCTCAATCACACCGGCGCGCACAAGATCAACAACTGCATCGGCCAGGCCCTGTTGGCCAAGCGCATGGGCAAGAAGCGCATCATCGCCGAGACCGGTGCCGGCATGCACGGCGTGGCCACCGCCACCGTTGCCGCGCGTTTCGGCATGGAGTGCGTGATTTTTATGGGCACCACCGACATCGATCGCCAGCAGGCCAACGTGTTCCGCATGAAGCTGCTGGGCGCCACCGTGATTCCTGTGGTCGCCGGCACCGGCACACTCAAGGATGCGATGAACGAAGCGTTGCGCGACTGGGTGACCAACGTGCACAACACCTTCTACATGATTGGCACCGTGGCCGGCCCGCACCCGTACCCAGCCATGGTCCGCGACTTCCAGGCGGTGATCGGCAAGGAAACCCGCGAGCAGATTCTCGCCCAGGAAGGGCGTCTGCCCGACAGCCTGGTGGCCTGCATCGGTGGCGGCTCGAACGCCATCGGCCTGTTCCACCCCTTCCTCGATGACCAGGATGTACAGATCGTCGGCGTTGAAGCGGCCGGCTATGGCATCGAGACCGGCAAACACGCCGCCAGCCTCAACGGTGGCGTACCGGGTGTGTTGCACGGTAACCGCACCTTCCTGCTGCAGAATGACGATGGCCAGATCATAGACGCCCACTCGATTTCCGCCGGCCTGGATTACCCCGGTATCGGTCCGGAACACGCCTGGTTGCATGACGTTGGTCGGGTTGAATACACCTCGGTGACCGACGATGAAGCCCTGGCCGCCTTCCACACCTGCTGCCGTCAGGAAGGCATCATTCCAGCCCTGGAAAGCGCCCACGCCCTGGCCGAAGCCTTCAAACGTGCGCCGAAGCTGCCCAAAGAGCACCTGATGGTGATCAACCTGTCCGGCCGTGGCGACAAGGATATGCAGACCGTTATGCACCACATGGAAAACACTTCGCAGGAGAAACACTGATGAGCCGCCTGCAAACCCGCTTTGCCGAGCTGAAACAGCAGAACCGCGCCGCCTTGGTGACCTTCGTCACCGCCGGCGACCCGAACTACGACGCCTCCCTGGCCATCCTCAAGGGCCTGCCGGCTGCCGGCGCCGATGTGATCGAACTGGGCATGCCCTTTACCGACCCGATGGCTGACGGTCCGGCGATTCAGCTGGCCAATATCCGCGCCTTGGAAGGCGGTCAGGACCTGGCGAAAACCCTGCAGATGGTCCGCGAGTTCCGTGAGGGCGAGCAGGCCACGCCGCTGGTGCTGATGGGCTACTTCAACCCGATCCACAAATACGGCGTTGAGCGTTTTATTGCTGAGGCCAAGGCTTCTGGCGTCGATGGTCTGATCGTCGTCGACCTGCCGCCAGAGCATAACGTTGACCTCTGCGACCCCGCCCAGGCCGCGGGCATCGACTTTATCCGCCTGACCACGCCGACCACCGATGATAAGCGCCTGCCGAAGGTGCTTAACGGCAGCTCTGGCTTCGTTTACTACGTCTCGGTAGCCGGCGTGACCGGCGCCGGCTCAGCCACCTTGGATCACGTCGAACAGGCTGTTACTCGCTTGCGTCGTCACACGGACCTGCCGCTATGTATCGGCTTCGGTATCCGCACCCCGGAGCATGCAGCGACCATCGCGCGTCTGGCCGAGGGTGTGGTGGTCGGCTCTGCACTGATCGACCAGATCGCCAATGCCAGCAGCAACGAGCAGGCGGTGGATGGCGTGCTGAGCCTGTGTGCGGCGCTGGCTGAAGGTGTGCGCGGCGCGCGCGTTTGACGCGGATCTGAGTCGTAGGGTGGATCGGGCGCTAGCTGACGCTTCACCCATCCATCATTGCATCGGTGGATGAAAAAAGCGTCATCCACCCTACGCGTTACGCCCCGATCCACCTTACATGGCTGAGAAACTTGCGAGCGGGCCGCTGCCTGGCGTCCAATAGCGCACCCCTTGCTCTTGAGTCTCGCCATGTCCCGCCCGCCTATCGCCCGTAAACCCCGCGCCAGTAGCCAGAGCCGCATTGCCGGCATTCTTGCCGCCGCCCGTGAGTTGCTGGCTGAGCAGGGCGTGGCCAGCCTGTCGATCTACAGCGTGGCCGAACGGGCGCAGATTCCGCCGTCGTCGGTCTATCACTTCTTTGCCAGCGTGCCGGCTTTGCTGGAAGGGCTGACGGCGGATATTCACGGGGCGTTTCGTGCCTGCCTGCAAGAGCCGATTGAGCACGAGCAGCTGCGTGATTGGCGTGATCTGTCACGGCTGGTTGAGCAGCGCATGCTGGCGATCTATGCCGCCGATGCCGCTGCGCGTCAGTTGATTCTTGCGCAGCACGGCCTGGCGGAAGTGACCCAGGCGGATCGTCAGCACGACATCGAACTGGGCCAGCTGATGCAGCAGTTGTTCGACCGGCACTTCCCGTTGCCGCAATTGCCGGATGATGTTGATGTGTTCGCCTTGGCCATGGAGCTGGGCGACCGCGTCTATGCGCGCTCTGTGCAGCTATACGGCGAAATCACCCCACGCATGGCTGAGGAAGGCATGCGGGTATTTGACGCTTATCTGGGCTTGTATTTGCCAACCCATCTGCCAAAAAGGGCGCTATAAGCGGCCCTTTTTAATTTCTGTCGCAGACTCGTAGGGTGGGTTAGGCACTTGGTAGGAGCTAACCAAGCCCCGATTTTGGCTGCGCCGTAACCCACCAAATGGACTGACACCGCTTGGTGGGTTACACGGCATCCGCTCGGCGCAGCCTTCCTTGAATCGTGCGATGTCCCGCTAACCCACCCTACCAAAGCTGTCGCGGCTGCTGTTTAGAGCGCCTTTTCAAACACCTGCGAGTTGCGCTGGTAGTTGTACAGCGAGGCGCGCGCGGCTGGCAGGCGGTCGACGCTGCTGGGCTCGAAGCCGCGTTCGCGGAACCAGTGAGCGGTGCGCGTGGTAAGCACGAACAGGGTTTTCAGGCCCTGGGCGCGGGCGCGTTCCTCGATGCGTTCAAGCAGCTCGTCACCGCGGCCGCCATGCCGGTAAGACGGATTAACCGCCAGGCAGGCCAGCTCGCCGAAATCCGAGTCGGCAATTTGGTACAGCGCAGCGCAGGCAATGATCAGGCCTTCGCGCTCGACAATGCTGAACTGCTCGATCTCGCGCTCCAGCACTTCCCGTGAGCGGCGTACCAGAATGCCCTGATCTTCCAGCGGGGTGATCAGCTCCATCAGCCCGCCGACATCTTCGATGGTGGCCTCGCGCAGCGATTCGAACTGCTCTTGCGCCACCAGGGTGCCGTTGCCGGTGCGGGTGAACAGCTCGCTAAGCAGCGCTCCATCTTCGGCATAACTGACGATATGGCTGCGGCGTACTCCGGCCTTGCAGGCTTCGGCGGCAGCGTCGAGCAGTTCGCCCTGGTAGCTACTGCCCAGGCGCAGCAGATGCGCTGGTACCTGCTGTGGACGCAGTTCGCGCACCAGCTTGCCGGCCTCGTCGAGCAGTCCGCATTCTGCGCCGAATAGCAGCAGCTTGTCAGCGTCCAGGTCGATGGCGGCGCGAGTGGCGACGTCTTCGCAGGCCAGGTTGAAGATTTCCCCGGTCGGTGAGTAACCCAGCGGCGACAGCAGCACGATGCTGCGCTCGTCCAGTTGCCGGTTGATGCCCTTGCGGTCGACGCGCCGCACTTCGCCGGTGTGGTGGTAGTCGACGCCATCGACCACGCCAATCGGCCGTGCGGTAACGAAGTTGCCGCTGGTGATGCGTAGGCGCGAGCCCTGCATCGGCGAGCGTGCCATGTCCATCGACAGGCGTGCTTCGATGGCGATGCGCAGCTGGCCGACGGCGTCGATCACGCATTCCAGGGTCGGGCTGTCGGTGATCCGCAGGTCGCGGTGATAACGCGGAGTCAGGCCGTTGTTGGCCAGGCGCGCCTCGATCTGCGGACGCGAGCCGTGCACCAGCACCAGGCGCACGCCGAGGCTGTGCAGCAGCACCAGGTCGTGAACGATATTGCCGAAATTCGGATGGGCAACGCCTTCGCCGGGCAACATCACCACAAAGGTGCAGTCGCGGTGGGCATTGATATAAGGCGAAGCGTGGCGGAGCCAGTTGACGTGGTCGTGCATTGCTTGAAGAACCTGTGTCGTATACGGAACGCATGGATTGGCGCGTACGCGCCAGACGAGGCAGCCAGGAGCGTCTTTATCGTCGCAGTTGGGGCAGCTTCACGCGTTCTCTCCTCCGGATCATGCAGTTTTCAGGCAGTAATGTTCGATGAGTTGTTGCAGCAGACGCACAGTAGGCTGCAAACGTGACATTTCCAGGTATTCACCTGGCTGGTGAGCGCAGTCGATATCGCCGGGGCCAAGCACCAATGTTTCGCAGCCAAGTTGCTGAAGATAAGGCGCTTCGGTGGCAAATGCCACCGCGGCGGCCGTATGTCCGGTCAGGCGTTCGGCAATTTGCACGAGCTCGCTGTCGGCGTTTTGCTCGAATGGTTGCACGCTGGGGAACAACGGCGCGAAGTCGATTTTCACTTGGTGCTGCTCGGCCAGCGGTTGCAGTTTCTGCCGAATTGCCGCGCGCAGGGCTTCCGGTTGCATGCCCGGTAGCGGGCGCAAGTCGAATTCCAGCGAGCACTGTCCGCAGATGCGGTTGGGGTTGTCGCCGCCGTGAATGCAGCCGAAGTTCAGGGTCGGTTGTGGCACGCTGAACTGTGGGTTGTTGAATTCGCGCTGCCATTGCGCGCGCAGGCCACGCAACTCCAGCATCACGTCTTGCATGGCTTCCAGGGCACTATGTCCGAGACTCGGGTCAGAGGAATGGCCGCTTTGCCCGAGGATGTCGATGCGCTCCATCATGATGCCCTTGTGCAGGCGGATCGGCTTGAGGCCGGTCGGCTCGCCGATCACTGCGGCACGGCCTAGGGGGCGACCGGCCTCTGCCAGGGCGCGGGCACCGGACATCGAGCTTTCTTCATCGCAGGTGGCGAGGATCAGCAGCGGTTGCTGAAAACGTTGCGCCAACAAGGGTTGTACGGCTTCGATGATCAGGGCGAAGAAACCCTTCATGTCGCAACTGCCCAGGCCTACCCAGCGGCCATCCACCTCAGTGAGTTTGAGCGGGTCGGTCTGCCACAGTGCGGCATCGAATGGCACGGTGTCGCTGTGCCCGGCCAGCACCAGACCGCCAGGGCCGCTGCCATAGCTGGCGAGCAGATTGAATTTGCCGGGGGAGACTTGCTGCACGTCGCAGGCGAAACCGAGGTCGCTGAGCCAGCTCGAGAGCAGTTCAATGACCGGGCGGTTGGACTGATCCCAATGCGCCTGGGTGCAGCTCACCGAGGGGGTGGCGATCAGGGCAGCGAATTGGTCTTTGAAGGAAGGCAGTGGCATCGGCAATCTCCGCAGGCGTGACCCATCATAGGGCCATCGGCTGCAGAGATAAAACCGCGGTGCGAGTGATTAAGAGCATTACTCGTTTCACTCGCCCTGCGGGCCGCGCTAAAGCGCGTTAGCCACAAGTGGCTTCCGGCCGGGCTGGAGCACCAGCCTGTTTTTAACGCCGCAGGGCCGACGCGTAGCAGATCGTAGATAGGTTCTTAGAGGAAAACGCCGCGTAGGATATAGAAGAAGAAAATCGACAGCGCGGCGCCCACCGGCAGGGTGATCAGCCAGGACATAAAGATCTTGCCGATCACGCCCAGGTTCAATGCGCCGATACCGCGCGCCAGGCCTACGCCGAGTACCGCACCGACCAGGGTGTGGGTGGTGGAAACCGGCAGGCCGATGGCCGAGGCACCGACCACGGTGGTGGCGGTGGCCAGTTCGGCGGCAAAGCCGCGGCTTGGGGTCAGCTCGGTAATTTCCTTGCCGATGGTGGCGATTACCTTGTAGCCGTATGTCGCCAGACCGATGACGATACCCACGGCACCGAGCAGCAGCACCCAGCTGGGCACTGCAGATTTGGCGCCGATGGCCATTTCACCACCGGACTGAATCACCCCGACAATCGCGGCCAGCGGACCGACGGCATTGGCCACGTCGTTGGAGCCGTGGGCGAAGGCCATGGAGCACGCGGTGAAGATCATCAGTACGGCAAAGACTTTTTCTACGCTGGCGTAGTGGAAGTCCTTGTCCGCTTCGACGTCGACCTTGATCCGGCTCAGCAGGGCAACGCCCAGCAACATCACGACCGCGCCTACACCCAGAGAAAGAAGAAAGCCGTCTGTGCTGGAGAGGTTCAGGCCGATATGTTTTAGGCCTTTGGTCAAGGTCATGATGCTGACCATAAAGCCGGTGGCGAACATATACAGCGGCACAAAGCGCTTGGCATTCAAGAAGGGGTTGTCGGTATCGATGATCAGCTTCTGTACGCTGACAAACAGACCAAAAGCGATGATGCCGGACAACATCGGAGACACCACCCAACTGGCCACGATAGGACCAACGCCGCCCCAGTTGACTGCATCCATGGATACGCCCACGGCGGCAAAGCCGATCACCGCGCCGACGATGGAATGGGTAGTAGACACCGGCCAGCCGCGGGTGGACGCCACCAGCAGCCAAGTGCCAGCAGCCAGTAGCGCCGACATCATGCCCAGCACCATCAGGTCCGGGGTGATCATCGTCGCATCGACAATGCCGTTCTTAATGGTGTCGGTCACCTCGCCACCGGCCAGATAGGCGCCAGCAAACTCGAAGACCATGGCGATCAGGATCGCCTGTTTGATGGTCAGTGCGCGTGAGCCCACCGATGTGCCCATGGCGTTGGCCACGTCATTGGCGCCCACACCCCAGGCCATGAAAAAACCAAAGAGGCAGGCAAGCAGCAGCAATACGAGGCCGTAGTCCGCAATCAGAGACATAAATAATTAATCCGTAGATTCCAGAAAGGACACTGGCGCTTAGCGCGCCAGCAGTTGTTCCAGTCGGTTGCCGACACGTTCGGCACGGTCGGCTACGTCGCCGATCCACTCGATGATCTGGTAGAGGAACATCACATCGACAGGGGGAAGGTCCTTCTCCAGTTTGAACAGCGCACGGCGGACTTCGATTTGCATCTTGTCGGTGTCGCGTTCGATTTGCTCCAGTTCCATGACCATGGATTCAACCAGTGCTGCCTCACGGCCACCAAAGCCGGTCTCCAGCAGTTCGTCGAGTTCGTTCATGGCTTTCAGCGCCTGGGCGCTGGCATCCACGGTGCGTTGCACAAAGGTGCGCATCAGTGGCTGCAAAGCCTGCGGAATAGCCATTTCGCGGCCGAGCATCAGGCCGGCGATGTCCTTGGCGCGGTTGGCGACTTTGTCCTGTACACTCAGCAGCTCAAGCAGATCCGAGCGCGGCACGGGCAGGAACAGGCTCTTTGGCAGGTGCAGACGCACGCTTTTCTTGAGCTTGTCGGCCTCATTTTCGAGGCTGGCCATTTCCTGTTGTACCTGTTCCACCTTGGCCCAATCTTCCACCATCACGGCTTCGAAGAAGGGCACCAGATTGGCTGCGCACTCGTGGGCTTTGGCAAAGTGTTTTTGCATTGGTCCAATCGGTGAACGGCCAAACAGGCTGGCAAATGGATTGACTGGCATAGGGTGAACCCCGGCGTTAAGAAGGCGGCAAGTATACGGATCAGTCCGCAGGCTCGCCAGCGCAGGTAATCGGACTGTCACATTTCATAGTAGGCGTTGATCCCCATCATCATGAACAAAGAAACCGAAATCAAACTGCGGGTTAGCCGTGAAACCCTGGCTGCCCTGCGTGATCACCCGTTGCTGAAGAAGCGCAACAAGAGTGGTTGGGAGCAGCGCGAACTGTTCAATCAGTACTTTGATACGCCCGAGCGTGATTTGGCTGCGGCCAAGGTGGCTCTGCGCGTGCGCCGTGACGGTGAGCAGTTTATCCAGACCCTGAAAACCCGCGGGCAGAGCGTGGCCGGTTTATCCGAGCGCAATGAGTGGGACTGGAACCTGGCCAAGGCCAAGCTGGACCTGAAAAAACTCGATGACAGCTGCTGGCCGGCAGCCCTGGCTGAGCTGGACAAGAAGCAGCTGGTGCCGATCTTTACCACCGACTTTATCCGCGAGAAGGCGGAAATCGCCTGGGGCCGTGGCAAGGCCAAGGTGGTCATCGAGGCCGCGTTGGACCTCGGTAAGGTGATTGCCGGTGAAGGCGAAGAAGAAATTTGCGAGCTGGAACTGGAGCTGCGTCAGGGTGAGCCTGAGGCGCTGTTGGAACTGGCCGCCGAGTTGGCGGCCGACCTGGCGCTGATGCCCTGCGATATCAGCAAGGCTGAGCGCGGTTATCGCTTGTTCGATGCCGGCAGCTACAGCCTGAACCTACCAGCGCCTAGCCTGAACGCGGAAACCAGCCTGGATGACAGTGTCGCGGCACTGGGCTGGCATCTGCTGGGCAGCAGTCAGCGCCTGGCCGAGCAGTACCGCTTCAATGGCCACTGGCGTTTGCTGGTCGACTGGCTGGAGCAACTGATCGGCCTGCGTGCGCTGCTCAGCAGCCTGGGCCAAGCCGCGCCACGTGCCAGCAGCCATGCCTTGCGTGAGCTATTGGATGCCTTACTGCTGGAATGGCGCCCGCGCGTGCTGGCCGGCCAGGACGATGACAGCTTGCGCAAGAACGCCCCGGCGTTGTTCGCGGCGGAGCTGCAGGGCAATCGTTGGGGGTTGTTCTCGCTGAGCCTGTCGCGCTGGCTATTGGCGCGCAGCTGGACCGTGGAGCGTAACAACCGCGGCACCCGTCAGGGTGCAGCACCGCTGGGCAACTGGCTGCCGACTCTGATTGCCGAGGAAGGCGCTGCTCTGCAGCTGCGCCGTTATCAGCAGCAGCCGGAAGACCTCGCCGAGCAGCTGCCGCGCATCGAGCGTTTGCTGGTCTGGCTGCACCTGGCCCGTGAGGTGCTGGAGGTGGCGGAAGTTGACCGTCTGTACGGTGAGCTGAACAAGCTGGCGGAACTGGCCAACCAGTCCATCGATCCAGACGTGCTGGCTGCGCGCAAGGCGCAGCTGCTGACCATCGGTTCGCTAAAAGCCTGGCGTCAGCTGGTCAAGTAAGACCGTTCTGTAGGAGGGGCTGGGCGGCATCCGCTTTAGTGGCGAACTATTCTGCTCTGTCGCGGCTACGACTGCATGGATGCAGGCGTTAGTGCGAAGCAGGATGCCCGAGCCGAAAGCCCCTCCCACGCTCGGCAACTCACCTCATTCCTCAACTGCCATCGCGAAATCGCGTCCATACGGCATCGCGGGTAGCGCTGTGCTTTTCTGGCAGGGTTTCCAGCGGGTGCAGGCGGCGTTTGGTGTCACGGTCTGGATAGAGATCCGGCTGGTTGCGCAGGGCGTCGTCGAGAAACTCGCGGGAGTCAGCGTTGCCGCTGGGGTACAGGGTTTCGGCGGTGATCAGTGCGGCAACCTTAGGCTGCATCAGGTAATCGATAAAACGGTGCGCCAGGTCGGCGCGCTTGGCGCTGCTGGGAATCACCAGGTTGTCGATAAACAGGATCGAACCTTCATCCGGTACCAGGAAGCGCACCGGCTGACCCGCATCGGCAGCGGCCAGAGCATCGCCGACCCAGGCCATGGCCACGCACAGCTTGCCCTGGTTGAGGTCATCGATATAACGCTCGCTGTCGACATAGCGCAAATTCGGTCGCAAGCCGTCCAGCACGCGGCTGGAGCGCTCGATGCGGCTCGGTGCGCTGCGCGCCAGACTGCGACCCTGGTAATTGAGCAGCAGGGTCAGGGTCTCGTCAGGAGCGTCCAGTACGCTTATGCCGCAAGCGGCCAGGCGTGAGCTTTGCTCGGCATCGAACAGCAGGCTCCAACTATTGGGCAGCGAGCCGCCAAAGGCTGCTTCGGCCTGCGGCGTGTTGATCGCCAGGCCTACGGCACCCCACAGGTAGGGCAAGGCGTGGCGGTTGGCCGGGTCGAGGGCAACCAGGGTGCTGAGTAGCTGTTTGTCGAGATGTTTGCGGTTGGGCAGCAGGTTGAAATCGAGTGGTTGCAGGGTGCCACTCTTGATCATCGCCGGCAGCGCATCGTGCGAGGGCACCGCAACATCGATCGCTTCGCCGCTGGCCAGTACAGCGTCCAGCTCTTCGGCGGTGCTGTAGGTGTGGTATTCGACGCGGATGCCGGTTTCAGCCTCGAAGTCTTTCAGCACTTGTGGGGCGATGTAGTCGTTCCAGTTGTAAACGCGGATCACCTCCTCGGCGTTGGCCAACAGTGGCGCCAGGGCAAACAACAGTGAGGCAAACAGGCGAGGCATGGGGTTCTCCTGTGGAAGTGAATGGCGCGTTAGCGAAATTCCAGGCAAACGCTGCCCGTAATCGCGCAAAGTGCGATTGCAGGGGGCGGTTGCGTAAAAGCTGAATAAAAAACGCCGGCTCGAAGCCGGCGTTGGGTGTTGCATCAAACCGTGTGCAAGTACCAGTTGTATTCGAGGTCAGAGATCGAGTTTTCAAACTCGGCCAGCTCGCTTTCCTTACAGGCGACGAAGATATCGATGTATTTCGGGTCGATATAACGTGCCAGCACTTCACTGTCGTCCAGCTCGCGCAGAGCATCACGCAGGTTGTTCGGCAGGCTCTGCTCGTTCTGCTCGTAGGAGTTGCCTTCTATCGGCGCGCTCGGCTCGATCTTGTTGGTCAGGCCGTGATGCACGCCCGCCAGTACAGCCGACAGCAGCAGGTAAGGGTTGGCATCGGCACCGGCTACACGGTGCTCAATACGCACGGCGTCGGCGGTGTCATTCGGTACGCGCAGGGCGACGGTACGGTTGTCGATGCCCCAGCTCGGCGAGTTCGGCACATAGTACTGCGCGCCGAAACGACGGTAGGAATTGACGTTCGGGCAAAGGAAGGCCATCGAAGCAGGCATGGTTTCCAGTACGCCGCCGATGGCATGACGTAGCGCATCGTTCTGCTCGGGGTCTTCGCAGGCAAAGATATTGTTGCCGTCTTTGTCGAGAATCGAGATATGCACATGCAGCCCATTACCCGCTT
The DNA here is from genome assembly GCF_963970805.1 of Pseudomonas sp. EA_35y_Pfl2_R5. Lineage (NCBI taxonomy): Bacteria > Pseudomonadati > Pseudomonadota > Gammaproteobacteria > Pseudomonadales > Pseudomonadaceae > Pseudomonas > Pseudomonas sp. EA_35y_Pfl2_R5. The sequence goes on from NZ_CAXAOW010000001.1 coordinate 825,590, forward strand.
GATTAGGGTAAGGCTTGGCCATGAAGGTGGTGTCCATTTCATGGTCGTAGGCGATGTTTTTCACCAGACGCTTGAGCAGCAGCGCGTAGTCGCAGGCTTTGATCGGATCAGCGACGTGGTGCAGGTTCACCTCGAACTGCGCCGGCGCGCTTTCCTTGACGATGGCGTCGGCAGGGATGCCCTGTTCCTTGGCGCCTTCAAGGATGTCCTGCAGGCACTCGGCGTATTCGTCGAGATCGTCGATCAGGTATACCTGAGTCGAGTGCGGACGCTTGCCTGAGAGTGGCGACAGCGGTGGCTGCGGTCGGCCATTCACGTTGGCCTGGTCGATCAGGTAAAACTCAAGTTCAAAGGCGGCGCAAATGGTAAGGCCCAGATCGTCGAACTTCTCTACCACCTGACGCAACACTTCCCGTGGGTCGGCGAAGAAGGGTTCACCTTCCAGCTCGTGCATGGTCATCAGCAGTTGCGCGGTTGGGCGCTTCTGCCAAGGTTCGTAGCACAGGGTGTTGGGGATGGGGTAGCAGATACGGTCGGCGTCACCGATGTCCAGACCCAGGCCGGTGCTTTCGACCGTCGAGCCATTGATGTCCAGGGCGAATAGAGAAGCCGGGAGATTAATGCCGCGCTCGTAAACCTTATGCAGGCTCGCACGCTCGATACGCTTGCCGCGTACCACGCCATTCATATCTGCGATCAGAAGGTCGACGAACAGGACCTCAGGATGTTTCTTAAGGAACGCGTTCGCTTCATTAAGCTGAACGGCACGCGGGGGTACCGACATGATGCAACACCTTTTTTGTTAAAAATATCAATCATGCAATTGCACGGGTGTGAGTCAATCTTAAACACTGGATGCTGTCAAGAGAGGTGCATTTTGCCCTAAAAAGGGGCTTTGTGGCCAGTTTTAGGGCATTGCAGAGCTGGGCGACCTTATTGGAGCCCTTGTCTCTCGCGGTGCTCAGTGGGGTGTGTTCAATTTTTTACATGACTGTTGTGAAAAAAAATGAACAACGCTAAGCTCGGTCGAAACCCATAACAGCAATAAAACGGGTGTCTCATGTCACGCCAGCCGATTATCGGCGTTAGTGCCTGTACCAAGCAGATCGGGCACAACATCTACCACACCGCAGGCGATAAATACTTACAGGCCATCGTTCAGGTGGCTGGCGGTATGCCAGTGATCATTCCCGCGCTGGGTGAGCAACTGGATCAGGCTTACCTGTTGCAGCACCTTGATGGCCTGGTGTTTACCGGCTCGCCATCCAATGTGGAACCGCACCACTATGCTGGCGACGCCAGCGAGCCCGGCACCGAGCATGACCCGGCGCGTGACAGTACAACCCTTCCCTTGATTAAAGCAGCAATTGCCGCCGGTATCCCGGTGCTCGGCATTTGCCGTGGCTTTCAGGAGATGAACGTGGCCTTCGGTGGCGCGCTTCACCAGAAGGTGCACGAGGTTGATGGGCTGATGGATCACCGTGAACCCGGTGACCTGCCCGCAGAACAGCAATATGGCCTGCGTCACGCGCTGCATGTACAGCCGGGCGGGCTGCTCGCCGGCATCGGCATGCCGGACGAGATTCAAGTCAATTCCATTCATGGCCAGGGCGTTCAGCGTCTGGCGCCGGGCCTTCGCATAGAAGCACTGGCGCCTGACGGGTTGATCGAAGCCTTCTCCGTCATCGGAGCCAAAAGCTTCGCATTGGGGGTGCAATGGCACCCCGAATGGCAGGTACGATCCAACCCGAATTATCTCGCCATCTTCCAGGCCTTTGGTGAGGCTTGCAGGAAGACGGCGGGGCAACGCTGAGCCGACTATATATAGGTCGGCTCTAACCAACCCTGAGGTCTCTATGAGCACCAAATTAGACCAGCTCTCGAGCTGGCTGAAAGAACGCAAAATCACCGAAGTTGAATGCCTGATCAGCGATCTCACTGGCATTGCCCGTGGCAAGATTTCGCCGACCAACAAGTTCCTCGACGAGAAAGGCATGCGCCTCCCCGAGAGTGTGCTGCTGCAGACCGTGACCGGCGACTACGTCGAGGACGACATCTATTACGACCTGCTCGACGAGGCGGACATCGATATGTTCTGCCGCCCGGACGAGAACGCGGTATTTCTTGTGCCCTGGGCCATTGAGCCCACTGCGATGGTGATCCACGACACCTTCGACAAGCAGGGCAACCCGATCGAGTTGTCGCCGCGCAACATTCTTAAGAATGTGCTCAAGCTCTACGCTGAGAAAGGCTGGAAGCCAATCGTCGCGCCGGAAATGGAGTTCTACCTGACCAAGCGCAACAGCGACCCGGACTTCCCACTGGAAGCGCCGATGGGCCGCTCCGGTCGTCCTGAAGTGGGCCGCCAGTCGTTTTCCATCGACGCTGCCAACGAATTCGACCCGCTGTTCGAAGACGTGTATGACTGGTGCGAAATCCAGGGCCTGGACCTCGATACGTTGATCCACGAAGACGGCCCGGCGCAGATGGAAATCAACTTCCGTCACGGCGAGGCCCTGCACCTGGCCGACCAGATCACCGTGTTCAAGCGCACCATGCGTGAAGCGGCGCTCAAGCACGATGTGGCTGCCACCTTTATGGCCAAGCCGATCACCGATCAGCCGGGCAGCGCGATGCATATCCACCAGAGTGTGGTTGACATCAAAACCGGCAAGAACCTGTTCTCCAACCCGGATGGCAGCATGAGCGAACTGTTTATGCAGCACATCGGTGGTCTGCAGAAATACATCCCCGAGCTGTTGCCGCTGTTTGCGCCGAACGTCAACTCGTTCCGCCGCTTCCTGCCGGATACCTCGGCACCGGTGAACGTCGAGTGGGGCGAAGAGAACCGCACCGTGGGCCTGCGCGTACCGGAAGCCACGCCGCAGAACCGCCGTGTGGAAAACCGCCTGGCCGGTGCCGATGCCAACCCGTACCTGGTGCTGGCCGCTTCGCTGCTGTGCGGTTACATGGGCATGGTCGGCGACTTCAAACCGAGTGCGCCGGTCAAAGGCCGCGCCTACGAACGCCGTAACCTGCGCCTGCCAATCACCATCGAGCACGCACTAGAGCGCATGGAAGCCTGTAAGGATGCGGAGAAGTACCTGGGTGAGAAGTTTATGCGTGGCTACGTTGCGGTAAAGCGCGCCGAGCACGAAAACTACAAGCGGGTCATCAGCTCCTGGGAACGTGAGTTCCTGCTGTTGTCGGTGTAACAGTCCGGTGGTTGGCGTGGGTGATCCCTGCGCCAGTCGCCAAGAATTTTTATCGGGCTGCAATGCGCAGCCTGCGTAATCAAGGTGTTGTTATGAACAGTCAAGCGACCAACCCGAAAACCCGCGAGTGGCAGGCCATGAGCCGCGAACACCATCTCGCGCCGTTCAGCGATTTTAAACAGCTGGCGGAAACTGGGCCGCGCATCATCACTAAGGCCGACGGCGTGTACTTGTGGGACAGCGAGGGCAACAAGATCCTCGATGCCATGGCCGGGCTCTGGTGTGTGGCGATTGGTTATGGTCGCAAGGAACTGGCAGACGCCGCCGCGAAACAGATGCAAGAGCTGCCCTACTACAACATGTTCTTTCAGACCGCCACGCCGCCCGCGCTGGAACTGGCCAAGGCGATTTCTGGGCTGGCCCCGCAAGGCATGAATCATGTGTTCTTCACCGGTTCCGGCTCGGAAGGCAACGACACCATGCTGCGCATGGTGCGCCATTACTGGGCGATCAAGGGTCAGCCAAACAAGAAGGTGATCATCAGCCGGGTTAACGGCTACCACGGCTCCACCGTAGCCGGCGCCAGCCTGGGCGGCATGCAGTACATGCACGAGCAGGGCGACCTGCCGATTCCGGGCATCGTGCATATTCCGCAACCGTACTGGTTCGGTGAGGGCGGCGATATGAGCCCCGAGGAATTCGGTATCTGGGCCGCCGACCAGCTGGAACAGAAGATCCTTGAAGTCGGCGAAGAAAACGTCGCCGCTTTTATTGCTGAGCCTATCCAGGGTGCGGGTGGGGTGATCATCCCGCCGGACAGCTACTGGCCGCGCATCCGCGAAATCCTCGCCAAGTACGACATTCTGTTTATCGCCGATGAAGTGATCTGCGGCTTTGGCCGTACCGGCGAATGGTTCGGCAGCGATTACTTCGGCAACACCCCGCACATGATGACCATCGCCAAGGGCCTGACCAGTGGCTACATCCCCATGGGTGGGCTGATCGTGCGAGACGATATCGTCGAGGTGCTCAACCAGGGTGGCGATTTCAACCACGGCTTCACCTACTCCGGCCACCCGGTCGCCGCTGCTGTGGCCCTGGAAAACCTGCGCATTCTGCGTGAGGAGCGGATCGTTGAGCGGGTCCAGACAGAAACGGCACCGTATTTGCAAAAGCGTCTGCGTGAGTTGGCCGATCACCCTTTAGTCGGGGAAGTGCGCGGCGTCGGCATGTTAGGCGCCATTGAGCTGGTGCAGGACAAGGCCAGTCGCCAGCGCTTCAGCGCGGACGTGAGCGTTGGCATGGTGTGCCGCAAGCACTGCTTTACTAATGGTCTGATCATGCGCGCCGTAGGCGACACCATGATCATTTCGCCGCCGCTGGTTATCAGCTTTGCTGAGATCGACGAACTGCTGGAAAAGGCCCGTAAATGCCTCGACCTGACCGCTGCAGAGGTGCTGAGTTAAGGTTTAATAACCTTTGGTTTCAGATGCTTACGTCTGAATGTTGTCAACCGGGGTATGACCTTGCCAGACTGCGCCAATGCGTAGGTCAGGCTCGCCGGAAGGTGTTGCAGATGGCTGCGCATCTTCCGGAAACGACTACAACAACAGGAGCTGTACGCATGAACACATTCGGCAAAACCCTTCTCGCGTTGTCCCTTGCTGGGGCCGTAGTGAGTGCCGCACACGCGGATGACAAGGTCCTGCACGTTTACAACTGGTCCGACTACATCGCAGAAGACACCCTCGACAACTTCCAGAAGGAAACCGGCATCAAGGTCGTCTACGACGTCTTTGACAGCAACGAAACCCTGGAAGCCAAACTGCTGGCCGGCAGCTCCGGTTACGACATCGTGGTGCCATCCAACCCGTTCCTGGCCAAGCAGATCAAGGCCGGTGTGTTCCAGAAGCTGGACAAGTCCAAGCTGCCGAACTGGGACAATCTCGATAAAAGCCTGCTCAAGGCACTCGACCCAAGCGATCCGGGTAACCAGTACTCGATCCCTTATATGTGGGGCACCATCGGTATCGGTTACAACGTCGACAAGGTCAAGGCCGCACTGGGCGAAGACGCTCCGGTCAATTCCTGGGACCTAGTATTCAAGCCGGAAAACATCGCCAAGCTGAAAGACTGCGGTGTGTCCTTCCTTGATTCGCCGACCGAAATCATCCCGGCCGCGCTCAACTACCTGGGCTTCAAGCCCGACAGCACCGATGCCGGCGAGCTGAAGAAAGCCGAAGAACTGTTCCTCTCGATCCGCCCCTCGACTTCCTACTTCCATAGCTCCAAGTACATCGGCGACCTGGCCAACGGCAACATCTGCGTGGCCATCGGCTACTCGGGCGACCTGTACCAGTCCAAGTCCCGTGCTGAAGAAGCCAAGAACGGCGTGAACATTTCCTACAGCATCCCGAAAGAAGGTGCTGGTAGCTTCTTCGACATGATGGCCATCCCGGCTGATGCGAAAAACGTCGAAGCCGCTCACGTGTTCCTCAACTACCTGATGAAGCCAGAGGTTATGGCCAACATCACCAACTTCGTGCAGTTCCCTAACGGCAACGCCGCGGCCACCCCGCTGGTTGACGAAGCACTGCGTAACGACCCGGGCATCTACCCGGACGCGGCCACCATGGCCAAGATCTACACCTTCCCGGATCTGCCAGCTAACGCGCAACGCGCGATGAACCGTAGCTGGACCAAAATCAAATCGGGTCAGTAATGCCATAACGGCAAGGGCGATGGCCCTAACGGTGTGCGGCGGGTTGCTCCGCCGCATTCACCCACAACAATAAGGAAGCTCCTATGCGTCGTACTCCACTTCTGGCTGGCCTACTGGCCGCCGCCGTCAGCATCAGCGCCGTGCAAGCCGCTGAGCCTGTGGTCAATGTCTACAACTGGTCTGACTATATCGGCGAAACCACTTTGGCCGATTTCCAGGAGGCTACTGGCATCAAAGCCATGTACGACGTGTTTGACTCCAACGAAACCCTGGAAGGCAAACTGCTGGCGGGCCGTTCCGGCTACGACATCGTGGTGCCGTCCAACCATTTCCTCGGCAAGCAGATCAAGGCGGGCGCGTTTCAGAAGCTCGACCGCAGTCTGCTGCCTAACTGGGAGCATCTTGATCCGGTCCTGCTCAAGCAACTGGAAGTCAACGACCCCGGTAATCTGTATTCAGTACCGTACTTGTGGGGCACCAATGGGATTGGCTACAACGTGGCCAAAATCAAGGAAGTGCTCGGTGTCGACGAGATCGACTCCTGGGCCATGCTCTTCGAACCAGAGAATCTGAAGAAGCTCAGCGCTTGCGGCGTTGCCTTTATGGACTCTCCAGACGAGATGTTCCCTTCCGTTCTCAACTACATGGGCCTCGACCCGCGCAGCACCGATCCAGAGGACTACAAGAAGGCCGAAGCCAAGCTGATGGCCGTGCGTCCTTACGTCACCTACTTCCACAGCTCCAAGTACATCGGCGACCTGGCCAATGGCAACATCTGCGTGGCGTTCGGCTACTCGGGCGACGTATTCCAGGCGGCTGCACGCGCTGAGGAAGCGGGCAAGGGCATCGAGATTGCCTACAGCATTCCCAAGGAAGGCGCCAACCTGTGGTTCGACATGATGGCCATCCCGGCCGATGCGAAGAACGTCAAGGAAGCGCACGCCTTTATCAACTATCTGCTTGAGCCCGCGGTTATCGCCACGGTCAGTGATTATGTCGGCTACGCCAACCCAAACCCCAAGGCCGGCGAGTTGATGGACCAGGAAGTGCGTAACGACCCTTCGGTTTATCCATCGCAGGCCGTGCTGGACAAACTCTACATCTCCACTGAGCTGCCGCCGAAGATCCAGCGTGCCATGACTCGCTCCTGGTCGAAGATCAAGTCGGGCCAGTAAGCGGAAACTGAAAGACAGCGTACGCCAGGCTTGGCCTGAGCGTACGGCCCGCTGCGTCAGCGCGGCAGATTTTATTCGGGTCAGTGACCCAATTTCTTGTGGGAGTTTTGGTAATGGCAGTTGCTTCCAGTGCCTATAAAAAGGTTCTCGAGGGTGATCAGCAACCGAAAGAGGTGCTGGTCAAGATCGAGCGTGTGACCAAGAAGTTCGACGAAACCATCGCGGTGGATGACGTTTCGCTGACCATCAACAAGGGTGAAATCTTCGCCCTGCTCGGTGGTTCCGGCTCGGGTAAGTCGACCCTGCTGCGCATGCTCGCCGGCTTCGAACGTCCCACTGAAGGGCGCATCCTGCTCGACGGCGAAGACATTACCGACCTGCCGCCTTACGAGCGGCCGATCAACATGATGTTCCAGTCCTATGCGCTGTTCCCGCACATGAGCGTGGCTGACAACATCGCCTTCGGCCTCAAACAGGACAAAATGTCCAAGGCAGAAATCGACGCCCGCGTCGAAGAGATGCTCAAACTGGTGCACATGACCCAGTACGCCAGGCGCAAACCGCATCAGCTATCCGGTGGTCAGCGTCAGCGTGTGGCCCTGGCTCGCTCGCTGGCCAAACGGCCGAAACTGCTGCTGCTCGACGAGCCTATGGGTGCTCTGGACAAGAAGCTGCGCTCGCAAATGCAGCTTGAGCTTGTCGAGATCATCGAACGCGTCGGCGTGACCTGCGTGATGGTGACCCACGACCAGGAAGAGGCCATGACCATGGCCCAGCGCATTGCCATCATGCACCTCGGCTGGATCGCCCAGATCGGCAGCCCGGTGGACATCTACGAAACCCCGACCAGCCGTCTGGTCTGCGAGTTCATCGGTAACGTCAATCTATTCGACGGCAAAGTGGTCGATGACATGGAAGACCATGCGCTGATCGACAGTCCGGATCTGGAGCGCAATATCTACGTTGGCCACGGCGTCAGCACGTCGGTGCAGGATAAGAGCATCACCTACGCCATCCGCCCAGAAAAACTGCTGGTCACCACCGAGCAACCGACCTGCGAATACAACTGGTCGCGCGGTACCGTGCACGACATCGCTTACCTCGGCGGCCATTCGGTGTTCCACGTGCTGCTGCCGAGCGGCAAAGTGGTGCAGTCCTTCGTTGCCAACGCCGAGCGGCGCGGCGCACGGCCTACCTGGGACGATGAAGTGTTCGTCTGGTGGGAGGACGACAGCGGGGTGACCTTACGCTCATGAACATTATCCGAAGCATCAGCCGCCGTATGCCCAAGGGCCGGCACCTGGTTATCGGGGTGCCGTTCCTCTGGCTGTTCCTGTTCTTTATGTTGCCGTTCTTCATCGTTCTGAAGATCAGCTTTGCCGAAGCCGACGTGGCCATTCCGCCGTACACCGACGTGTACACCTGGGTGGAAAACAAGTTCACCCTGGTGCTTAACCTGGGCAACTACATTTTCCTTAGCGAGGATGCGCTGTACCTGGCGGCTTACCTTGGCTCCTTGAAAATGGCCACGGTCAGCACCTTGCTCTGCCTGATCATCGGCTTCCCCATGGCGTATGCGATTGCCCGCGCCGACAAGGACAAGCAGATGGTTCTGTTGCTGCTGATCATGATGCCGACCTGGACGGCGATCCTGATCCGCGTGTATGCCTGGATGGGCATTCTCAGCAACAACGGCTTACTCAATGGCTTCCTGATGTGGCTGGGAGTGATCAACGAGCCTCTGCAGATCCTCAACACCAACCTGGCGGTGTACATCGGTATCGTCTATTCGTACCTGCCATTTATGATCCTGCCGCTGTTCGCCAACCTGGTTAAACACGACCAGAGCTTGCTGGAAGCGGCCGCGGACCTGGGTTCGAGCACCTACAACAGCTTCTGGAAAATCACCGTGCCGCTGGCCAAGAACGGCATTATTGCCGGCTGCATGCTGGTGTTTATCCCGGTGGTGGGTGAGTTCGTGATTCCCGAACTGCTCGGTGGCCCGGAGACCCTGATGATCGGCAAGGTGCTGTGGCAGGAGTTCTTCAACAACCGCGACTGGCCGGTAGCCTCCGCCCTGGCCGTGGTGATGCTGGCGATCCTGATCATTCCAATCATCCTGTTCAACCGTAACCAAGCGAAAGAAATGGAGGGCCGGCCATGAAGCGTTTCAGTTTCTCCAACTTTATGTTGTGGGCCGGTCTGACCTTTATCTACCTGCCGATGCTGATCCTGGTGATCTACTCGTTTAACGGCTCGCGCCTGGTTACGGTGTGGGGCGGCTGGTCGGTGAAATGGTATGTCGGCCTGCTCGACAACACCCAGCTGATGAACGCGGTGATGCGCTCGCTGGAGATCGCCTGCTACACCGCGATTGCTGCCGTAGCGCTGGGCACCATGGCCGCCTTTGTACTGACCCGCGTGACCCGTTTCAAGGGTCGCACGCTGTTCGGTGGCCTGGTCACCGCGCCGCTGGTGATGCCCGAGGTAATCACCGGTCTGTCATTGCTGCTGCTGTTCGTGGCCATGGCCCAGCTGATCGGCTGGCCAGCCGAGCGCGGCGTGCTGACCATCTGGATCGCCCACACCACCTTCTGTTCGGCCTACGTGGCCGTGGTGGTGTCGTCGCGTCTGCGTGAGCTGGACCTGTCCATCGAAGAAGCGGCCATGGACCTGGGCGCCAAGCCGTGGAAGGTGTTCTTCCTGATCACCATCCCGATGATTGCGCCGTCACTGGCGGCCGGCGGCATGATGTCCTTCGCCCTGTCGCTGGACGACCTGGTTCTCGCCAGCTTCGTCTCCGGCCCAGGCTCGACCACTCTGCCGATGGAAGTCTTCTCCGCTGTGCGTCTGGGCGTGAAGCCGGAAATCAACGCGGTGGCCAGCCTGATTCTGCTGGCGGTGTCGTTCGCTACTTTCCTGGTGTGGTTCTTCGCCCACCGCGCCGAAGAGAAGCGCAAGAAGGCCCTGCAGCAGGCCATGGATGAAACCACTGGTGCCGCATCGATGAACGGGCCAGATAGCCGTCGTGACCCGTCCCAGGTGCATGCCTGATCGCATCCCGACGTAACCCACAAGGGCCGCTAATGCGGCCCTTGTGCATTCTGCTGCGGTACTGACCAGTCAGCCCGGCCAGTGTTGCGCTGCCCGCTGATCTTGGTTACAACCTCAGCTACCAGCCGTCCGGATTGCCTGCCATGACCGACTCGAACAGCGCCGACAGCGCGGTGTACAAGACCCTGCTGGAGTCGACCAAAGCCATTCCCTGGAAAATCGATTGGGCCAGCATGACCTTCGCCTATATCGGCCCACAGATCGAAACCCTGCTCGGTTGGCCACAGGCCAGCTGGGTCAGCGCCAACGACTGGGCTGAGCGCATGCACCCCGAAGACCGCGACAGCGTGGTGGCCTTCTGCGTGTCGCAGTCCCAGGCCGGCACCGACCATGAAGCCGACTACCGCGCCCTGACGCGCGATGGCAGCTACGTGTGGATTCGCGATGTGGTGCATGTGCTGCGTAATGACGCCGGCGAGGTCGAGTCGCTGATCGGCTTTATGTTCGACATCAGCGAGCGCAAACAGACCGAGCAACAACTGCTGCAATTGCAGCAACAGCTCGAAGAGCTGTCCTACCTCGACGGCCTCACCGGCGTGGCCAATCGGCGTATGTTTGACAGCCGCCTGCAGGTGGAATGGAGTAACGCCCAACGCACCGGTCAGCCGCTGTCACTGATCCTGCTGGATATCGACTATTTCAAGGAATACAACGACCACTACGGCCATATCCAGGGCGACGACTGCCTGAAGAGCGTGGGCCAGGCCTTGAGCGGCGCCGCCGTGCGCCCGCGCGACCTGATGGCTCGCTATGGTGGCGAAGAGTTTGTCCTGCTGCTGCCCGAAACTACTGCCCAGGCCGCCGCCCAGATCGCCGAGCGTTGCCGCCAGCTGATACATGAACAGCAGATCCAGCACGCCCACTCCCAAGTCGCTCCCTTGCTGACTTTAAGCCTCGGTGTTGGCACCCTGACCCCCGGCCCGCTCGACCAGCCCCAGGCCTTTCTCGAAACCGTGGATCGCCTGCTCTACCAAGCCAAACACCAGGGTCGCAATTGCGCGGTGTTGGCCACCGCGCCATAAGCCAGAGCGTAGGGTGGATGACGCTTTACCCATCCACCGCCCTGCAAACGTGGTGGATGAACAGAGCGTCATCCACCCTACAGCTCCCCGATACGTCGTGATGAGGCTATGCGGCTTAGCGCTTGATGCGCAGCGCCAGCAGGAAGATCAGCGTGGCGCTTATCACCAGGATATCCATGATGATCGCTGCAGCAGCCTTGCTGAGAAACGCCTGGCCATACACCAGCACCAGGGTGACGAAAATCGCCTTGCTCGATGCCGCGATGGCGGCGCAGAAGGCGCGGTGTTTTTCATTCAGCGCACCGTAAATCAATATCACGCCCATCAGGCCAACCAGCGCCGACCAGCTGCGAACAACCATGGATTCCAGCTGACCGGTAAACGACGCACCAAACATCGACTCAAGCGCAGCCTGCGGCGCGAACAGGCCGTAGAACATGCTGGCGGTCAGCACGCCGGACACCAGCATCAGCCATTTGAAGTTGCCTAGTACAAAGTTCATACGTTCCCTCGTCTGTGTGATGTTCAGCTGTTAGCGAAGCTGTATCCATTAAGTGTTGCAGCCGTGCTGGATGTTTCAGTGAGACGTGTAGGTGCGGCCTTGTCCGCGAGTGCTTTCGGCCTGCGGACAAGCCCACCCTACAAGATTGGAGATGCATCTGATGCGTTCAACCTGAAACAGCGCCCACTCTGGCCCGCGCCGCGTGCAGCTTCTTGTAGCTGTCGATCAAGCGCAGATGGCGGTCCAGCCCCTCCAGCTGCATATTGGTCGGCGTCAGACCGTGGAAGCGTACGCTGCCGTCCAGCGAGCCCAGTACCGCATCCATTCGTTCATTGCCAAACATGCGGCGCAAGTTCGGCTCGAAGTCGGCCATCTCCAGCTCTTCGTCCAGCTGTACTTCCAGCGCCGCGTTCAACGCTTGATAGAACAGGCTGCGTTCGACGGTGTTGTCGTTGTACTGCAGGAAGGCCTCGGTCAGTTCCTTGGCGTCGTCGAATTTCTTCAGCGCCAGATAGATCAGCAGCTTCAGTTCAAGAATGGTCAGCTGGCCCCACACCGTGTTGTCGTCGAATTCGACGCCGATCAGCGTGGTGATGTCGGTGTAATCGTCGACATCGCTGTTCTCCAGATTGCGCAGCAGGGACTTGAGGCCACGATCATTCAGGCTGTGCAGGTTGAGGATGTCTGCGCGGAACAGCAGCGCCTTGTTGGTGTTATCCCAGATCAGATCTTCAACCGGATAAATCTCCGAATAGCCCGGCACCAAGATGCGGCAGGCCGTGGCGCCCAGGTGTTCGTACACCGCCATATAGGCTTCTTTGCCCAGCTCTTCGAGAATGCCGAACAGCGTTGCGGCTTCCTGCTCGTTTGAGTCAGCGCCCTGACCGGAGAAGTCCCACTCGACGAACTCGTAGTCGGCCTTGGCGCTGAAGAAGCGCCACGACACCACACCACTGGAATCGATAAAGTGCTCGACGAAGTTGTTCGGCTCCATCAGCGCCTGGCTTTCAAAGGTCGGCGGAGGCAGATCATTCAAACCCTCGAAGCTGCGGCCTTGCAGCAATTCGGTCAGGCTGCGCTCCAGCGCCACTTCAAAGCTTGGGTGCGCGCCGAACGAGGCGAACACGCCGCCGGTGCGCGGGTTCATCAGGGTCACGCACATCACCGGGAATTCCCCGCCCAGCGAGGCGTCCTTCACCAATACCGGGAAACCCTGGGCTTCCAGGCCTTGAATGCCGGCGAGGATGGCCGGGTACTTGGCCAACACCTCCGGCGGCACGTCCGGCAGGCACAGCTCGCCTTCGAGGATTTCGCGTTTTACCGCGCGCTCGAATATTTCCGACAGGCACTGTACCTGCGCCTCGACCAGGGTGTTGCCGGCGCTCATGCCATTGCTGAGGTAGAGGTTTTCGATCAGGTTGGAGGGGAAGTACACCACTTCCCCATCGGACTGACGCACAAAGGGCAGCGAGCAGATGCCGCGCAGGGTGTTGCCGGAGTTGGTGTCGTACAGGTGCGAGCCGCGCAGCTCGTCGTCCGGGTTGTAAATCGCCAGGCAGTATTCGTCGAGAATCTCCGCCGGCAACGCATCCTTGGGCCCCGGTTTGAACCAGCGCTCGTCCGGGTAATGCACGAACGCCGCACTCGCGATCTCCTCGCCCCAGAACTGGTCGTTGTAGAAGAAGTTGCAGTTCAGCCGCTCGATAAACTCGCCCAACGCCGACGCCAAGGCGCCCTCCTTGGTCGCGCCCTTGCCGTTGGTAAAGCACATCGGCGAGTGCGCATCGCGGATATGCAGCGACCACACATTGGGCACGATATTGCGCCACGAGGCGATCTCAATCTTCATGCCGAGCTTGGCCATGATCCCCGACATATTGGCGATGGTTTCTTCCAGCGGCAGGTCCTTACCGAGGATGCGCGTACCCTCACCCGAGGTCAGCGCCGGGATCAGCAGCGCCTGGGCATCGGCATCGAGGTTTTCCACCTCCTCGATCACAAACTCCGGCCCGGCTTGCACCACCTTCTTCACCGTGCAGCGGTCGATGGAACGCAGAATGCCCAGGCGATCCTTCTCGGAGATATCCGCCGGCAGCTCGACCTGAATCTTGAAGATCTGCTGGTAGCGGTTTTCCGGGTCAACAATGTTGTTCTGCGACAGGCGGATGTTATCGGTGGGGATATTGCGCGTGTCGCAATACAGCTTCACAAAGTACGCCGCGCACAGCGCCGATGAGGCCAGAAAATAATCGAACGGGCCCGGCGCCGAGCCATCGCCCTTGTAGCGGATGGGCTGGTCAGCCACCACCGTGAAGTCATCGAACTTGGCTTCAAGTCGGAGGTTGTCGAGAAACTTGACCTTGATTTCCATGCGGGGTTACCAGAATACGGGCTAAACGAATGGCGGCCATTATCCGGGTTTTCAGCGGGAAGTCTTGCGCGGCGCGGCTTAGCTCTGACGAGCGCGCTGTAAGCTCTGCAGTGGTCTGTTGTGTTTAGGACTCTTCTGCCTCGGGTGCGCGAAAGGCCTTGCTGTAGTAGCCAGACTGGTCGAAGCAGCAAACGTGCTTCTTGCCGGATGCCAGCATCTCGCAGGCATCACCAATGCGTTTTGTGCGCGTCTTAAGTTGCTTGGCTGACGTGATCCAATGTACCCAGTCGACTCGCGCTAGGGTCGTCGTATTGTTCCAAACGTCACGAGCCTCAGGAGCGGCTGCCAATGCCTCCTGAAAATCTGCTGGAATCTCAGGCTCGGGCTCCTTCTTTACGGGGCTTAGCTCTAGCGTAACGATATCCCCGACGGACGCGCCTGCGGCCTCGTATAACGCGCCACTTACCTGCAACCAATGGCTCAGCTGACCATCCGGCTCAAGAGTTGCCCGGAAAGGCTGCCCATTGATTGTGCCGTCAACTGTCGTCCTTCCCCGCCGCGGAAGAAGTTCACTGGCTTCTCTTGGCAGTACCACGAATGCCCACGAGGCATCATTCCCAGGCTTAGCCGGACGAAGAAGCTTTGCTGCGAATCGAGATTTCACGTCGACTGTTGTCATTGCCATCCCTCCAGCGAATACGCCTAACGCTTGGGTTCAACCGCACCGAAGAGCGCTGTCGGCTTGGATAAGCTGTTAGGCCACAGTTGCCAAAAAAAGATCAAAGTACCAGTAGCGCGATACACATTACGATCACCGCCAGAAGCACCAAGCGAATGCCGTTCGGCGAAACAAATCCGAAAAGCTTGAGATTACGGGCAGAGAAAACGTGCTTGCAGTCGGGGCACCGCACCATGACTGACACATCCGAGAAAGTAAAAACGTTGAATCCTATAGGAACTCCGCCAGAAACCAGCGCGCTGCGGGCTGAAAACGCTGCTGAACATCTCGGGCAAACTTCTAACTCGTGCATTGGGTGGCCTGACGTTTGGTTAAGGGGTTCGCTTTAGCCCGTCCCAACGAGCGAAAACAGCGCGATAGCCAACATTGCTTTTAATTTTAAGTGTTGTTTCATGCGGTTTCTTCGCTTTGCTCTAGGTGTATTGAGCGTCTCAGAGCCAGCTTGATGGTCTGGTCATAGCAGTATGTATTAGAGTTCAGATTCAACCATTAGCTTTATTTTTGTCGCTTTCTCGAAATGATCCAGCTTGTGGGTTTTTATCCACCATGTTGCAGCCTCCATAAGAAGCTCTGGATCATCATTTTTATTTGCGAAGAACGCGTAAAAGGAAACGCCAACTGACTCACCCTTAGCGGATATTTTCTTCGTACATACATCAATAATTTTCTTTCTTAAATCCTGGCGCATTAAGTTAAGTTTCTCTATGCCTAACGTTTGGTTAAGGGGCGGGCTTTAGCCCGTCCCAGTGAACGTAGCGAGCGGTTTGAACCTATTGTTATGTTTCGTCGCTGCCAAGCTCGGATTCTCGCAATAGCTGATTGCTACGGCGTACTGTCAGAATATCAACCTGATCTTTGACGCTATAAATAACCCGATACGCCCCAAACATTACTTCTCTGATGCGTTGTGCGCCGATCTCAGGAACAATACGCCCACTTTCAGGAAAATCAGCCAAGCGTTCTATTGTGGCAAATAGTTTATTGACCCATTTAGCTGCAGCAGCAGGCTTGTCTTCGGCAATGTATTGAGCGATATCTTCTACTCGCTCCAACGCAAGCGGAGACCAGACGATTTTCATCGGGAAAGCCTGCTAAGGACCCGGGCTTTTGCGTCTTGATGGGAAATACCGGCCCCGCTGGCAATTTGCTCTTCAGCTCTATAGACCTCTTCCAGTACCTCCAGGCGCTCTTGCATCCTCTCGTACTCCTGGACATCGACCAGAACGGCAACACCGCGCCCCCTCTGCGTTAGCACCATGGGGCGGCGGGTTTCATGAATCTGTTTTACAAATGTGGCTACGCCCGCTCTGAACTCAGAGAGGGGGCGTATATCTTCATCTACATGGACTCGTGACATGGCGGGCACCTGCGTACGTTTACTTGTACTGCTTAGCGTACGCCAGAAGCTGGGGGGAGGGCAAGATAAGGGCTGGTAAACATAACTATTCAGCTAAGGGGCGGGCTTTAGCCCGTCCCAGTGAGCGAAGCGAGCGATTTGAACCACTTGTTAGGCATTTACGACCCAAACACCAACTCAATAAATGTGGTCTCATTTGCTTTTCGTGTTATCTCGAAACCTTCAAGGTAGGCGTGGTGGAGATCGCCAGTTGTAATGATGACTTCATTCGCAATTACTGCCAGGTCTCTCCATGACGGATTTTCAAGGACTTGGCTCTTGTAGTTGCTACCGTTGCCCCAGAAGGGGCTATGGTTGGCTAGGACAATTATTTTTCCTTCTATTGCGATGTCATTTAAATTATTTATAGGCAATCCGCGTTCGTCTACATCGTAGACGCTGTAGTTTACAAGGCATTCATTTTTAATATTCTTGCAGACGTCATGTTCAATTTCGTCATATTTTTCTGCCCACTCTTCTGGCGTTGGTTCAGCAGACGCTTGCGTGAAGATTGCTGTAAGCAGTGTTATGGATATAAGCAATTTTTTCATGCTGTCATTCTGCCTAACGTTTGGTTAAGGGGCCGGCTTCGCCGGTCCCAGCGAGCGGAGCGAGTGATTTGAACCAATTGTTAGATGCCGTCTCGCGCATTGGCAAAGGCCTCATATGCGTCGCCGAATTCAAGCTCCAAGGCTAGACGCAGTAACCCTGGGTAAGCAAACCAGTATTGCCTGCGAAGGAAATCGTTGAATTTTTCTATGCCCATTTCCTTTGCATACATTCTTTGGTGCACTTGATCCATTGGTGATCTGTCGATTTCTAGAATTCTCTTGCGATGCTTGTTGAGTAAACCTCGTAAGTCTCTTACGCACAAAACGCCGAAGTGTATTAACTCAGAAAGTTCTTCCTCATATCGGGTTTCGCTTGGGGAGAAGTCATTCTTCTTTGGGAAAGCTGCGCGCAGCGCTTTATGAACTAACTCAGGCGTTAATTCTTTGCGATCAATTCGTTGTCTGGCGCTGATTTTCATAAGGCATCTAACGTTTGAGCTCAGGCCGCGGCCCGTCAGGGCCGTCGCGCCTGCAGCGAATTGTTAGGTCACTCCCGCACATGCTTCAAAGTGTCCGTAAACAGATTACGATGCTCTAGCACGGTAAGTTTGAAGCGCTTTGACTTCATGGATTTCCATGCTGTTGCTACGGCCAACCAGTTAACTTCGCCCCGATTCATAACTGCGTCGAAAGCCTCAATGAGGTCTGACTCTGATTTTGTGAGTTTTGCAGTCTTCTGCTCAGAGGCATTCTGAACCCCCACGAAACTCCGGAGCCTTACATTTAACTGAACATCGAAGGCGGAGGAATCTTTGTACTGGGCCGGAAACGATAGAATATTTTTTGCTCTCGTTGCGTCTTCGGCGGATAGGCTTAGCAACGCATATTGGTTCTGCAGATAGGTAAATGCCTGGTCAGGATATTTAGAAAAGTGGTGAAACTCTACGTCTAGAAGCTTTTCTACCTCAGACACATACGCGTGATCTTCATTGGCAAGATGGTAGGCCGCCATTAAAAGGTGACCATCTGCCAGATGCTGATTCGATACATCAGGTTTTGATTCGGCACATTTTTGCGCATCTTCAAAGGCTTGCTGGGCGTTTTTGCATAGATGCTCGAAATTCATTGAGTGACCTAACGATTAAGCTAAGGGGCGGCGGAACGCCGTCCCAGCGAACGAAGTGAGCGCTTTGAGTGCTGTAATGGACTCTCCCCGCGCCACAGTTCTATACCGAGAACGGTGGTGACTGAAATTGGGAGTGTGGTGATGAAGCGAATAGCGGTTGATCTGGCCAAGTCCGTTTACCAAGTTGCCGAGAGTGTCCGTTCCGGCCAGGTGGTGCAGCGTAGGCGGCTGAACCGAGAGGCGTTTAGGCGATATATACAGGAGCAGGCCGGGCCGGTCGAGTGGGTGATGGAGGCCTGTGGTACGGCCCACTACTGGGGTCGTGTAGCACAGTCCTTGGGGCATCGGGTGAAGCTGATCCACGCGTGTTATGTCCGGCCCTATCGCCGTCGCAACAAGACCGACCGCAGTGATTGTGATGCGATGCTGGAAGCGGCGCGCTGCAAGGATATTTATCCGGTGCCGGTGAAGCCCCACGAGCAGCAGCAACTGCATCGGCTGCGCGAAACCTGGAAGAAAACCCGGACCCAGCGCATCAACCTGTTGCGCGGCATCCTGCGCGAGGCGGGTATCGAAGCTCCGGCGTCCACCGCCGCGTTTATTCGCGCGGCCCATGAGCTGGTTGATCGGGAAGAACTGGCTCCCTTGAGCCATCAGCTGCATATCGTCCTGGCGGAAATCAACCTGCACGAACAGTGCATGGCCGAGTGCGAGCAGCAGCTCAAACGTTGGCACGCTGACGACGAGGTGGTGCGTAAGCTCGATGAAGTCAGTGGTATTGGCCTGCTGACAGCCAGTGCGCTGACAGCGGCGGTCGGCAAGCCTGAGCGCTTTGCTAATGGTCGTCAGCTGAGCGCCTGGCTGGGCATGACCCCGAGTGAATACAGCAGCGGCGAACGGCGACGGCTTGGGCGGATCAGCTGCAAGGGCAACATCTATGTGCGCACGCTACTTATCCATGGTTCGCGTGCGGCCTTGCTGGCGGCTCAGCGATGCCAGGCACGTACGCCAGAAAAGCTGACCCAGTTACAGCGCTGGGCCGTCGAGACGGCAGCCCGTATTGGGCACAACAAAGCGGCTGTGGCGCTGGCCAACAAGCTAGTCAGGATTTGCTGGGCGGTGTGGTGCCATGAGCGCCGTTTCAGTGGTAACTGGCAAAGCGTAAAGCCCGCCTAGCGGCGGGGGTAATCAGGAAGGAGTGATGGTTTTCTTGTGGTTGTGGTGAGCAGCAGCACTGTCGGAACAGGCGAGTCCTGCAGCGGATTAAGGCCGATAACAACGATGATCCCTGGGATCGATTGAACGCTTGGCCCCCGCTGCGCGAACTACAGAATGGCCAGGGCGGAAAGCCCAAAATAGGCCGGATATACGAGTGCAACCGCGCTGACGACAAGTGCAAAAGCAAAGCTTTGCTCACTACTTGTGGGGAGAGTCCATATACCAGTTGTTAGGCGTCATGTCGCAGGCCAGCCATTTGACGAAGTTAGTTCAAGAAGGTCTTGTAGTGCTATTTGGTTATGCTCTGCTAGCTGTTTACTTGAGACGAAATTCTTTAACTGTGCCTGCACCAGATTAGCGGTCTCTGCTGATGTTATTGATTCCTCAATGATGCTACAAGCACCGGCACAAACTTCATAATTTCCGGTCAGTGCCAGCTCTACAAGCTCCGGTAAAATGGCTTCACAGTTGAATTCACTTAGAGCATAAACAAGCGTCCCCCGATGATTAACGTTCTCAGGCTTAGCGATTGCTCTAAGTAGTGGTTCTACTGCGCTGGCATCCTGAATGTCCATCAAATCTAAAGCTGCCTTATCTCGAATAGATGAGTCAGGGGATTCTAGATCTTGGATAAGTGCCTGAAGTTCACGCATATCTGATTGATGCCTAACGTTTGGTTAAGGGGCGGGCTTTAGCCCGTCCCAGAGAGCGAAGCGAACGGTTTGAACCAATTGTTATGTTCCTCACTGCACGAGGCTATTCAAGGAAATCGACAGGAACCGTTTTTATATACTCCTTTGCTTTGCTGATAAGCGCCGCCCATTCTGCTTGGGGCTTTTCAGTGGCGTCGTATTCAATAAGTGCGTTTTCAAGCAAGTCCGCTAAACCCCAAATGGCTCTTCTTTCTTCTTCTGAAAGACTTTCGTGTGACTGCAAGTCTGAGAATTTTTCAGACATGATTTCCCAGGCAAGCAGCAGGTGGCCGAGGGTTATTCTAATTGATATTTCTTTGGAGAAATCTTCAGCTTCCATTATGGAGATTCCTTGAAGAGGAACATAACGTTTGGTTAAGGGGCGGGCTTTAGCCCGTCCCAGTGAGCGGAGCGAACGGTTTGAACCAGTTGTTATGCGCTTTGCGGTAGTGGTCTTTGTCTTTTAAGATAAAAAAGTGCCCCGCCAAATATTGCAGCGGCTATTGTGTAGCCGCCAAGTAAGACTATGGCAGTAGATTTGAAAGCGGTTATGAAGTCGACTTTTTCTGCATGCATTATAAAATACAAAGCGCCAAAGCTACCGCCTGATATAGCGCACAGCGCAAGGGCTGATACATAGCCAAGTAAGATGAATAACTGCCCTTTTAGGTTATTGCTTTTGGATAAAAAAATTGCGGCAAAAAATAGCCAGGAGATACACGCGGCACTTGTGAACATTCCCAGGCTCATTGCCCAGTGATGGAGTTCTCTAGTGCCTACTGGGGAGGTGTAAATAGCAAGAAACGTGGTAAATGCAGCAATACCGCCAGTAATGACAAGATTAGCTGAACGCATATTTTTCCTTTAGTGCATAACGTTTGGTTAAGGGGCGGGCTTTAGCCCGTCCCAGTGAGCGAAGCGAACGATTTGAACCACTTGTTAGGGGAGCTACACCCTTGCCCCTGTTTCATATAAATGGTCAACACAGTAAGCCACGCCAGCAACGCATGATTTGATACAGCGTGAATGAGAACATGTTTTTGAAGTTAGGCCGCCACGACTCTTTATTAGATATTCCTTCTCGGCCTCTATGTTGGCTTCTTGCCAGGTGCTTTGATTGGTAATAGCTATTTTAGTGGCTAGTTGTATTTGATATTTGTCGAATTCTGCTACTGCCCATAATTGGCTACAGGTAATGCATCTCTTTAGGCGTATCCAGTTACCTATTTCTACTTCGATGAGTGCTTCGAAGAATGATTGGTAGTCGACAACCTTAGACACGACGCCAAGCTTTTGGCAGATACATAGGGCCATCTTGCTTCTCTAACGTTTGGTTAAGGGGCGGGCTTTAGCCCGTCCCAGTGAGCGCAGCGAACGGTTTGAACCACTTGTTAGGCATGATAACTCAATACTGAAAAAGGTCTTCATTAACACAGTCGTTCAAAACTCCTGAAATTTCCTTACCGATAATTGCTAATACATTTGATATGTCACTGTTTCTTGGGTCAACGGCGCCGCCAAAAGCAAATGCGATAATTTCTTTGCCTGTAAGTGTTATTTGATCTGGGGCTGTAGATTGAATAGCAAGCCTTGCATCACAGCGCGACAGTTTAAGGGATAGTTCGTCATCGTCGCTCAAGCCGGCCCATTCTGCGAACTCTTTGTTTTCTTCTGGAACCCATTCTGGATCGTTTTCAACTTGAATTATAAACGGTGTTGGGGTTAGGACTATTAGCTGGGGAATGACTATGCCGCAGTCGCTCCACTCGGTAGGCATAGTTTTCCAGCGTGTATTTTGCTCAATGAGTGTGCCAAGCGATTTAAGTTCTAAACTAGTCTTGTTTGATTCATAGCAGATGTGAGCTGAAGTAATCATTCGAAGAATGCCTAACGTTTGGTTAAGGGGCGGGCTTTAGCCCGTCCCAGTGAGCGCAGCGAACGGTTTGAACCAGTTGTTAGGCGTGATTAGATGGTAAGATGCAGACTTCCGATGAAGAATACAATACGTAACAAGGAGATTTTTCATGCAGCTGGCATTCCCTATTGAACGAAAAATCTTAAACATAAGGGTGCGACTTACTATTCTGTTGCTTCTCGCGGTAATTTTCACATCGTCGTGCTCGATAAATCCAAGCAACCTACCTCCTGCTCGAGAATTGAAGGAGTTCAACCTTGTTCGCGATTACGTTTATCCATTTGAGTTCGGCACTACGAAAAAATGGGGGCTAAACAGCGGCGTATACAGATCGACCTGGGAAAATGAGAGAGGGGTTTACTATACGGGCGGAATAGGAAGTTTTGCAGCAAATCCTCATAGCGTTGGTGGCATATTCGTACCTTACTCAGGATTTAAAAATGACTACTATTTATTTGCTATAAATGGAGGTAGCAAATCTATATGTCAAGGAGCTGCGGAAGCCGGTGTTGTCCCTCAGATGATTTATATTTTTGATAGAGGGCGAATGATCGAAACTCCTGGGCAACGATTGCCTGATAGACTTATTGATGACATCAAAATTTCAGATGCTGACTCAGCAGTGCTATCAAGTCTCAAGAAGATCAAGTTATGGGAAGGGTGTGATTCATTCGAATCAGAATAGACGTAACTCCTCAGTAGATAGGAGAAAGCGGTGGAAGCTCGATTGGATGCCTAACGTTTGGTTAAGGGGCGGGCTTTAGCCCGTCCCAGTGAGCGAAGCGAACGGTTTGAACCAGTTGTTATGCACAACTACCCACCTTTTTGTGACTGCAAATTTTTCAGCGTGCTTTCAAGCTTATTGATTCTTGATAAATTAATTCGGGTGCGCTTCCAAAATGACATTTTAGTAAAGTCAGATAAGGTTTGTGTGTAGATCTTGATTTCGTTGTACTTGCTCAATAGATAACGGTCGTATTCTAAGCGAAGCCCTACTAGCTCCCACTCTTGTTGGCCCTGAGGTGCTTTTCTTATTTCTATTGATAGGCTGTCGCGGAGTTTGACTACATTGACTAATTGAGAGTGGTGAGTATTTAAGGCCGAGATTTGCATTCTTAGTAAAAATAACTCTGGGCTTTTGAATTTTGCTGGTATTTGTAAAAGTAAAGGTTGGTAGTCGATTAAGTTAGAGATGCCAGTGAGAGTCATGCGGCCAGTGCCTGGGCTTAAATTTGAAAGTTCATTATTTAAGATTCCGACATTTGAATCGCACCTTGTAATATTATCGAAAGCC
The DNA here is from genome assembly GCF_963970805.1 of Pseudomonas sp. EA_35y_Pfl2_R5. Taxonomy (NCBI): domain Bacteria; kingdom Pseudomonadati; phylum Pseudomonadota; class Gammaproteobacteria; order Pseudomonadales; family Pseudomonadaceae; genus Pseudomonas; species Pseudomonas sp. EA_35y_Pfl2_R5. Next base: position 848,642 of record NZ_CAXAOW010000001.1, read on the forward strand.
AAATCCCTTACTTGCATTCTGACTATTTCATTGTATGAAATGGTTTTTAAGCAACCTGAAATCCAACCAGCAACTACAGATAAACATACACCAACTATAGCTCCAAGAACTGCTGCGAACAGAGTGAGATAAGTATTTGATGAGCTTAGCTGAGTAGAGAGAGCTAGCAGGTACTCACTTAGAAAATCTGAAAAGCTCATTCGGTAGTACCTTAATTTGTTAGCGATGACCTGCCTGAAAGGCTACGGTATTTAAACTTGATTGTGCATAACGTTTGGTTAAGGGGCCGGCTTTAGCCGGTCCCGAGTGAGCGAAGCGAACGACTTGAACCATTTGTTAGGTGAGCTGGTCAATCGCCCTTGCTCTTTAAATAAGCTTCTTTTGCCTTATTTCGCTTTAGTTCTTTTGCTGCTTCTTCTTGTGTTTTTTGTATTTGAGTTTTCTTGGCTTCTCGAACTGTTATCTCCGGGGTTCTCTTTAAAGCTTGAGACCAGCCGCGCTCAAAAATATCATGTTCTAGAGTGCCGGGAGGATAGGGGTTCTCATACTTTCCTTTGTTTGAAAAGTAACTTTTCCTTCCTTCTTGGTATGCGGGGTGATCATGAGTGTTGTTCATGAGTTTCACCTAACGTTTGGTTAAGGGGCGGGCTTTAGCCCGTCCCAGTGAGCGAAGCGAACGGTTTGAACCACTAGTTAGGAGCTTACTGCCGAAACTCATTGCGGCTACGTACAAGTTTCTGCAAATTCTTAAGCTTTCTAGGCCGGTGTTCTGCCCACATGATTTCAGCACCATCTTCGAGTTCTTCATAGATTGGAAGTAACTCAGTTATACCTTCGAAAACCCACTGAACAGGTACTGCATCAGGGCCACCAAGATACGGCTCAGTTGTTTCGTGAGCGATCTTTACGGCCTTGTCATAAGCGTCGTCTAGGTCAGTGGCTCTGACAATAATTGTATTTTCCCAAGATATAAATCTTTCCTCTTGGTTTTCATTATTCGGATCGTTTATCTCCGTGAAGCGAATTAAATATGAAGCCACGTACCAATCGACAGGAGAAATATTTTTGTCGTGGGCCATTGTTGGCTCCTAACGTTTGGTTAAGGGGCGGGCTTTAGCCCGTCCCAGTGAGCGAAGCGAACGGTTTGAACCAGTTGTTAGGGTTAATATGGTGCATAATTGTTTAGCTCTTTTATTCTTTGCTCCGCACGTTCTTTCTTGCAGCTTAAATATATGGAGTTGCGAATAGTGCCTGACCTATGCATTGCGTATTGCGTGTCACAATCTGCTTCTCTGA